>NZ_BAAILL010000032.1:217254-291931 GCF_054589215.1 Paraburkholderia sp. 2C
TCGTTCGCGAGCGCCGCCCGCAACGATGCGCGCGCCGAATCGATGCCGGCCGTGCTGGCACCGATCTGCCGGCGCGTCGATTCGAGATCCGCGCGCGCCCGATCCACGGCGATCCGGTACTGCTCGCTGTCGACTTCAAACAGCACATCGCCCGCCTTGACGTCCTCGTTGTTATGCACGAGCACGCGCGTCACCCGGCCCGACACTTCGGCGGCCACAGGCACGACGTAGGCCTGCACGCGGGCCTGTTGCGTATAAGGCGTAAAGCGATCCGCAAGCAGATACCAGGCAAGACTCACGACGATCGCACCGATCACCCATTTGACAGCGCCCGACGATGGATCGGCGGCCGGCGCCGGCGCCGGCGGCTGTTGCGGCGTGTCGGCGGAGGGCTCGGGCGGGCTGCTCATTGTGCCGGACCTTCCGGCCGGCTGCCGGTGACCGATGACGCGCCCGATTCGTTCAGCAGATCACCCCAGTCGGTGCGCTGCTGCATCTGCGTGCGCGTCGCCGCGTCGACGAGCGGCTGGGCCGTGTACCAGCCGCCGCCCAGCGCCTTGTAGAGCGCGATCACGCTGCTCACCGCATTGCCGCGATTGACGACGTACGTGTCCTGTTGCGACGACAGTGCGCGTTGCGCATCGAGCACCCGCTGAAAATCCGAATAGCCTTCGCGATAGATCGTATTGGCGAGCGTGAGCGAACGGCGTGCCGCCCGCTCGGCGTCGTAAAGAATGCTGTCGCGCTGCAGCGCCGCGATCAATGCCGTCGCCGCGTCGTCGGCCTCGCGGGCCGCTTCGCGCACGGTGTTCTGGTAGGCGACGATCAGTTGCTGCAAACGCGCGTCCTGCACGCGCACGTTGTTCGTGATGCGGCCATGATCGAACACGTTCCACGTGACGCTCGGACCGCCCGCCACGGCAAGCGTATTCGGCGCGCCGGTGAGCGAACTGGCGCTCCAGACAAGCGAGCCGAGCAGCGACACAGACGGGTACAGATCCGCTTGCGCGACGCCGATCAGCGCGGATTGCGCGGCCATCTGCGACTCGGCGGCGCGCACATCGGGACGACGCAGCAGGAGGTCCGCGGGCACATCCTGCAATACGGCCCGGCTGACCAGCGGAAGCACGCCCTCCTTGCCGGGCTGCCTGTCGAGTTCCGGCAATGGATCGGGCGGCCGGCCGATCAGCACGGATAACGCATGGCGCGCAAGCACGATCTGGCTTTCGAAGGCGGGAACGCTGCTCAGCGTGCCAAGGTATTGTGTCTTCGCCTGCTGGAGATCCAGTTCATCGCTTTCTCCGCTTTTGAAAAGCCGTTGCGTGATCTCATAGCTGCGCTTTTGCAAGCGGGCATTTTCTCGCGCGATACGTAGACGCGCCTGCGCGGTGCGCAGTGCGAAATACGTGTCGGCAACCTGCGCGTGCAGCAGCACCAGCACGTCGTCCCGATTGGCTTGCGCCGCAAAGAACGAGGCGTCGGCCGACTCGATCGCGCGGCTGAAACGCCCCCAGAAATCGAGTTCCCAGCCGATGCTGAAGCCCACGCCGTATTGCCAGTAAGCGCCTGAACGCGGGTTGAAGCCATCCGACCGTTTGCGCGCCGAGTACAGCACATCGGCATTGACCTGCTGCAGTTGCGGATACCGCCCCGCGACGGCGATGCCCAGTTGCGCGCGGGCCTCGATCACGTGCAGGCCGGCAATCTTGAGGTCACCGTTGTGCGCATCGGCTTGCGCAATCAGATACTCGAGATTCTCGTCCGCGAAAATGCGCCACCATTGCCGGACGTCGGGTTCGCCACGCTCCTGCGTGACCTGTTCGATCGAAGCGCTGCTCCAGTGCTCGCTCCAGCTCTCATGTTGCGGATGAAAATCCGGTCCGACGCTGGTGCACCCGCAAAGGCACCCGGCGCCGATCAGCACAAGCCACGATTGACGCAGGTTCGGCGACACGGCGAGGCCCCGTTGGTGCTACGTGGTGTGCTGCTCTTCCTTGGCCCGCTCCAGCTGCGGCTGATCCCTCACCCATCGCCAGAACAGCTGGTATCCCACGGCCAGCATGACGGGACCAATGAAAAGACCGATGACGCCGCCCGAGACCATCCCGCCGAGCGCGCCGATCAGCACGACCGGCATCGGCACCGCCACGCCGCGCCCCAGCATCAAGGGCTTGAGCACGTTGTCGGCCAGCCCCGCGACGAACACATAGACCGAGAAAACGATCGTTGCGGCGCTGACGCCCTCGGTCAGGATGACGAAGACAATCACGGGAATCGTGATCAGCGTGGCCGGCAACTGCATGATGCCGATCAGCAGCACGGCGAGCGCAAGCAGCCCCGCGCCCGGAATGCCCATCACGACGAACGCGACACCGATCAGCAGCATCTGGATAAACGCGATGCCGACCACGCCCTGAGCGACCGCGCGAATAGTGGCCGTGCACAGGTCGGCGATCTGCGGGCCGTTCTCGGGGCCGAAGATACGCGATGCAATCTGCACCGCGCTGTAGTGGCCCTTCTCTCCATAAGCCATGAATATGCCGGCAACGATCAGCGCAACGAAAAATATGAGCAGTCCCGCGCCAAGGCCGGTCGCCATACCGAGCAAGGCGAGACTCACTTCCTTGAGCTGGGGCGCGAACTTTTGCACGAGACCGGTGAGATCGGTGGAGGCCTGTTGCCAGAAGTCGTGTACGCGCTGCCCGATGAGCGGCCAGCTCGCCACCGATTCGGCCGGCCGTGGAATGCGGAATTCGCCGTTCCGGACGATATCCATCGCACGCTCGATGGATTCGGCCACCGCCACACCAAGCAGATAAGTCGGCAAGAGAATGACGGCAAATGCGACGATCACGATCAGCGTTGCAACGACCCCATCCCTGCCGAGCGTGCGGCGAAGTCTGACCTGAAGCGGATAAAGCGTGATCGCGAGAATCAGCGCCCAGACCATCAGACTGAGAAACGGGAGGAAAATCCGCACGCAGAATATCGCCAGAACGGCAATGAGCCCGGCGCGAATCAGCACGTCGAGCAACTCTCTGGACAACACCCTTCGGGTAGTCGGCGTGGGCAGCATCGATTGTCTCCTCGCGGGTTGCCTCGGGTACGAGTACCTGGCGATACCTGGAGCCGCTATCGGGCATGGTAGAACCGATCCCGCGGCAGAAACAATTGGACCAAGGTCCTACTTGGCTAACTGAGCCGCTAGCCGAGGCCACGCATCACGGCATCGATGCGTAATCCGCCCGGCGCCAGTTCCGCGCGAGGAAAGCACACAAGCGCGAAAGCACGCGTCCGGGGCGGGTCGCCCGGAATGCGCGCGAAATGGAACTCGATTTCGTGGCAGCCCTCGCCGTCCTGGTCGTGGATCACGTTCATCAGGTCGATGCGAACGCGTTTTGTGCTGACGTACAGATGAGCCGCGGGATGAGCCAGAACATCGCATATTCCCTTGAGCTGAAGATCGTATGTTTTGCCCGGCATTCTGATTTCACCAAGCTTGCGTGCGTTTTCTTCCAGTTGTTTCTGCAGTTGTTCGAGCTCCCCGGCCGCGTCGACGGCTTCATCGCCGACTACCGAACGCATGCCGGCGCCTTGCCGCTCGAGCAGCGTCTTACGCGCTTGCAGAAGGGCGCGCGCTTCATCGAGCAACGTGTTGTGATCGCTCGTCAGCTTCGCTATTCCTTCGAGTACCAGTTGGTCCAATAATCGATGCCCGATCTCTTCGCGCAGTTCGGACTCGGTGCGACTGCACATGCGCACCCGATGATCGCCAAACAGCAGTGAAGTCTGCGGAACATCGTGACGAACGTCATTGCCTTCGAGCGCAACGCCGAGGAAATGCCGCTCGGCCATCGTCATGCCAAGCGCTGCGTAGGCTTCGATACGTTCTGGATTGCCATCGAAAAAGGACCGCAGCTCTTCGGCCCGGCCGAACGTTTCCAGCAGCGTGTCAGGCGTGGCAAAAAAGGCACGTAGCTGAAAATCGGCTGACCACGCCTGCGCATTGGCCTGATGCGCCGACGGCAACGAAGCCAGCAAGCCGTCGATGGTATGAAGCGCGGTCAGTACCGCAGGCTTCAAATGCTGCTCGTAGCGCGACGCCATTTGCAGGCGCGGATGCATGGTCAGAATGCGTTTGATGCCTGCGTCGATCTGCGCCGATTTTTGCAAGCCAGTCTGCGCCCGGTTCCGGTTGAGTAGCCAGTCGAGCATTCCCATCTGTCTATCCCTCGCTGCTAGCGGCGCCTCCGAAGCCCTACGAACGCGGCCTCGCGTGCTGGTCTCTTTTTCATCCCTGAACTATTCTAGGCGTTATCCAGGCGCGACGCGGCCCACCCTTCCATCATCCGCACGTGAGGCCCACTCGATCTCACGCGATCGACTCATGCAACCCGACACGTCCCTTACTCAAGGAAAACCCTCTGCCAAAGACGCTCACGGATGGTTGCGGTGGCTGCCCGGCGTCACGATGCTCAGGGAATATCAGGCAAGCTGGCTGCCAAAAGACATCGCCGCCGGACTCGTCCTGACCACGATGCTGGTGCCGGTCGGCATTGCCTACGCGGAGGCCTCGGGCGTACCGGGTGTCTACGGTCTTTACGCGACGATCGTTCCGTTGCTTGCCTATGCCGTCTTCGGACCCAGCCGCATTCTCGTGCTCGGCCCGGACTCCGCCCTCGCCGCGCCGATTCTCGCGGTCGTCGTGACGGTGGCGGCCGGCGATCCGTCCCGCGCCATCGCCGTCGCGAGCATGATGGCCATCGTCTCCGGCGTTTTTTGCATTGCAATGGGCGTGTTGCGTCTTGGCTTTATCACGGAACTGCTGTCGAAGCCGATCCGATACGGCTATATGAATGGCATCGCGATCGCCGTTCTGATCAGTCAGTTGCCGAAGCTGTTTGGCATCAAGATCGATGAAGCCGGTCCGCTAAGAGATCTGCTAAGCCTGACTAGAAGCATTATCGATGGCAAGGCAAACGGATATAGCTTCGCGGTGGGCGCGGGCACGCTTGCGTTGATTCTCTTTCTCAAGCGCTTCGAAAAGGTGCCCGGCATTCTGATCGCCGTCGTGCTCGCCACACTATGCGTGAGCGCATTCGGCCTCGACGCTTCAGGCGTCAAGGTGCTTGGCAAGATTCCGCAAGGTCTGCCGTCATTTGTCGTACCCTGGACGGACGGTGTCGACCTGGCCAAAGTAATCCTCGGCGGCTGTGCCGTCGCGCTCATATCGTTTGCCGATACAAGCGTGCTGTCGCGAACCTTCGCGGCCCGGTTTCACAGCCGCGTCAATCCGAACCAGGAAATGGTGGGCCTCGGCGCCGCGAACCTCGCGGCAGGGCTTTTTCAAGGGTTCCCGATCAGCAGCAGCTCTTCGCGCACACCCGTGGCGGAGGCTGCGGGCGCGAGAACCCAGCTGTCGGGCGTGGTCGGCGCTTTGGCTGTCGCGCTGCTTCTCATTGCGGCGCCGAATTTGATGCGCTACGTGCCGAACAGCGCGCTCGCCGCCGTCGTCATCGCGGCCGCCATCGGCCTGTTCGAATTTGCGGACCTCAAACGGATCTATCGCATCCAGCAGTGGGAGTTCTGGCTCTCCGTCGTGTGCTTTATCGGCGTTGCCGTGTTTGGCGCGATTACGGGCATCTGCATCGCGGTGGCCATTGCCGTCATCGAATTTCTGTGGGACGGCTGGCGGCCTCATTTTGCCGTGCTTGGCCGGGTTGACGAGGTACGCGGATTCCATGACATCCAGCGCTACCCGAATGCGGCGCGCATTCCGGGGCTGCTGCTGTTTCGCTGGGATGCCCCGCTGTTTTTCGCCAACTCCGAGCTTTTTCAGGAGCGGCTGCTACAGGCAGTCGAAGACTCGCCCACGCCCGTACGCAGGGTCGTCGTGGCCGCGGAACCCGTTACGAGTGTGGACGTGACCTCGGCCGATATGTTGCTCGAACTGATTCGCGTGCTGAACGATCGAGGCATCACGCTGCATTTCGCCGAGATGAAGGACCCCGTTCGCGACAAGCTCAAGCGCTTCGAACTGATGGCGCTGGTCGGCGCCGAACGCTTTCATCCGACGATAAACAGCGCGGTCGACTACCACCTGGGCAAACGGGAGAGCCCGAAGAATGACGAGGAGCGACGCGGATAGCAGTCTGAGCGCCCGTTTCGCTGCAACGCGCAAATCGCGTCGCGTATCATTGACCGCCACCTGTCCACCGCGCGCCATGACCGTCAAACGACCCCGCCCGCCCGTTCCCGATGCGCACGCACCGCGCGAGCTGCTCAATCTTGCGCATCTGCTCGTGTTCGTCCGCGTCGCACAGTACGGCAGCGCGATGCGTGCGGCCGAGACGCTGTATCGCGCGCAATCGGCGGTCACACGCTCGATCCACGAACTCGAAAACGCGCTCGGCGTGCCGCTCTTCGAGCGGCATCCGTCGGGTATGCTGCCCACGCCTACCGGCCGCACGGTGCTCGAACGTGCGCAGCGGGTATTCGGTGAGCTGCAAACACTGGCCACGTGGTGCACGACGCGACAGCAGGACCGACGGCTCAACGCGTCACGCGGCGTGCCGTCGTCGCTGCTCAATACGCGGCGGCTGCAACTGCTCGTCGAACTCGCGCGCCACCGGCATATGCCGAGCGCCGCCCGCGCGCTCGGCATCAGCCAGCCTGCCGTCAGCAGCGCGATCCGCGTACTCGAAACGGGCGCCGGCTTCGAACTCTTTCATCGCAGCGCGCGCGGCCTGCAACCGACGCCCGACGGCGAGATCTTCGTGCTTCACGTCCGCCGCGCGTTAAACGAATTGCGCCATGTACCCGACGACGTCGCCGCGCTGCAAGGCACGATTCGCGGCCATGTGCTCGTCGGCGCGCTGCCGCTCGGGCGCACCTTGATCCTGCCCGCCGCGGTCGCGCATCTGGGCAAGGCCTATCCGGGCGTGCGCGTCATTACCGACGAAAGCGCCTATGAAACACTCGCTGTGGGCCTGCGCGCGGGCGATATCGACTTTATTCTCGGCGCGGTGCGCGAGCCCGATCCGGCAAGCGGCCTCGTGACCGAGACGCTGATGTCCGAACCAATGGCGGTGCTGGCGCGGCCTGATCATCCGCTCGCCGGGGTACGCAATCTGAAGCTCAGGCAGCTGTCCGATATGCAATGGGTGCTGCCGCGCAGCCATTCGCCGAGCCGCGCGATTCTCGACGCGCTGTTCGAGCGCAGCCGGCTCGCGCCACCCGTGCCTGCGGTGGAAACCGCCGACCTCGCGATGATCCGCGGCCTGTTGCTGCAGTCGGATATGGTGGCCGCGCTTTCCGCGCATCAGATGCAGTACGAGTGCGAACTGGGCCAGCTCACGGTACTCGACGTGCCGATGCCGGATACCGTGCGCGACATCGGCTTCACCATGCGCGCCTTCGCCGAACCGTCGCCGGCCGCGCGCAAGCTGATCGACGCGATTCGCGAGGTCGTCGCGCAATTCAATCCGCTTGCGTATTCGGGGCATGCCGTTGCCTGACCGGCATCCACGCGCGAGCAGGTCCAGGAAGTCGCGCCAGGCAAACGGCACGACGTCCTCGTAACGCATGCCGCGCGTTTGCGTCGCATCGACGACGCCGTCCTGCAGTTTCGCGCACGCCTCGCTCGTCAGCGGGTCCAGCTTTGCATCGCGCAACGAGGCGTCTCCTTGTTAATGTCGGGCGAGCGCTTTTAGCTTGAGCACTCGCCCGTATCTCAAACGACAAAGCGAGGCAACGTAACCACGTTAAAGATCGTCGGCCGATTCGACGTAGACCAACCCCTTGGCCGCAAGCTTGTCGCGCATGCCGTAGTAGTCGAGGCCGAGCTGGCCCGAGGCCAGCACGCTGCGCGTTTTTTCTTCCTTGGCAAGACGCGCTTTCGCCGCTTCGGCAACCGCCGCGACCGTTTCGAGCGGGACCACGACGATGCCGTCGTCGTCGGCCACGATCACGTCGCCGGGACGCACGAGTTGCTGCGCGCATACGACTGGAACGTTCACCGAGCCGAGCGTTTCCTTCACTGTGCCTTGCGACGAGATCGCCTTCGACCAGACCGGGAAGTCCATCTCTTTCAGGGCGCGCACGTCGCGGCAGCCCGCGTCGATGATGAGACCTCGCACGCCGCGTGCCGCAAGCGAGGTGGCGAGCAGTTCGCCGAAGTAGCCGTCTTCGCATGGGGAAGTGGGCGCGACGACCAGCACGTCGCCTTGCCGGCATTGCTCGACGGCCACGTGGATCATCCAGTTGTCGGCCGGCGGAATCAGCACGGTCACCGCGGAGCCGGCAATCGATGCGCCCGCGTAGATCGGTCGCATGTAAGTGGCGAGCAGCCCGAGACGGTTCTGCGCCTCATGCACGGTCGCGCTGCCTGCGTTCTTCAGCACCTCGACGGCGGCCGGATCGGCCCGCGAGATACGGGTAACGACGACGCCGCGCTTCATGACAGATCTCCGACCACGCTCGGCGTGACACGCTGATAGCCTTCCGCGTATTCGATGTTGCGCTTCGCTGTAATGCCGATATTGCGCTTGGCCTGTACGCCGCGCTGCAGCGCGACGCGGGTGTAGTACTCCCACAGATGCTCCTGACCTGCCATGCATTCAATTGCCTTGCGCTTCACGTCCCACACTTCGGTGATATCGAGGAACGTATTCGGCGACCACTCGCACTGCTCGGTCTGGTGCGGCTCGAATGCGTAGACGGGCGGCGCGCCGACAATCTTCTGGCCCGGGTTGTGACCTTCCGCCTGCGCGATGATGCGCGCTTCCTGCGCGACGTGCATCGCGAGCGGATGGTCGAAGTTGTACGGATCTTTCAGCGAATGGCTCAGCACGAATGCGGGCTGAACGTCGCGATAGACGTCGACGAGGCGCAGCAGCGCTTCGTCCGATACGCGCAACGGGTAGTCGCCGAGGTCGAAGAATTCGACTTCCGCGCCGAGCACGTCTGCTGCGCGTTGCGCTTCCTCGCGACGCGACGCCTTGACCTTGTCGAGCGTCATGCCTTCTTTTCGCCACAGCTTGGCGGACTCGCCGCGCTCGCCGAACGACAGGCACACCACCTTGATGCGATACCCGTTTTTCTTATGCAGTGCGATTGCACCGCCTGCCCGCCACACAAAGTCAGCGCTATGCGCGCTGACGACCAGCATCGATCTGTTCTCCGCCATTTGCAGCCCTGTACGTTGATTTATTCGAAAAAATGAATCCCAACGCCGATGATTCTATGAGCCGCATACCGGCAGCGGGTACGCGAAGGACCCTCGATGGCTATCTATTTTGTTTATTGAAACTGTTTTGAAGGGAAACGGTGCATCGCTACACGGCTGCATCCTGAGTGCCGTATTCGTCGAGCATCGTTGCGCGATGGCCCGACACGAGATTTCCTGCCACGCGCTCGGCCACCGTTGCATTGACGAACAGCGCGCTCGAAATCGGCACGCGCGAATGTGCGGGCGGACCGACAAACCAGAGGTGGCCCTGCTCAGCTGGACGCGCCGGCTCGGCGCTCAATCGCTGCGACAGGGTCACCGTCTCTCTGTCACGCGCGCCGTGCACTTCGAGTTCCATCTCGCCCATTTCGTTTCTGACGAGGCGCGGCGCATGAAATCCGGCTGTGATGACGATCGCATCGAAGTTCCGGAAGCCCTCGCCCCAATTCACACTCCACGGCGCCGCTCTATCCGGCGGCGCAATGACATCGAGCAGCCGGCCCTTGCTGACGGACAGCAGCCCGTCTTCAATCAGGTCGTGAAGTTTCTTCGCATTCGGCAACGCGAGCGAGGTCAGGTACGGCTCGACCCGCTCGCCGATCGCGGGGTGCATCGCACCGGGAAATGGAGACCGGGTTTTGGCGTAGATCGCATTGATCGTTTCCACGAGGTCCACGAGCAGATCCTGCCATTGGCACTGACCGAGTTCCGCGAGACGGATCTGCTCGCGCAGCCGCTCGCCGTATACGGGTGCCGTACTGAACTGGTCTCGCCATGAAGGGCCCGCCAGGGTCGACATGTGGTACGCGAAAAACTTCAGATAGGCGTGCCTCAGCCCCTTCGGATACGACGCATCGCCGCCCGGCGTCCAGCGCCTCAAAAGCGACTCGAGCCACGCGCGGTCGAGGCGAAACCGCGCATTGCGGATGGACCGGCCGCGCACGGCCGGCAGCGCGCCGGACGGCGAGACCATCGAAACCTTGCAGTTTTGCCGGCACAGCAAAATCGCTGCGTCGACCGCCGACAGTTTGCTGCCGACCACAAGCACGCGCGCATGCCTGGGAATTCGGCCCAGCATGTCGGCTTCGGGATAAGGACTGTCGATCAGACGCGGATGACCGATATACGCCTTCAACACATCCGGAATACGCGGTGCGCCAAAGCCCGTGCAGAAAACAACGTCGGTCGCAAACAGCGAATACGAGGTTTCGCCGCTCTCGAGCGTCAGTTCATGACCACCGCCGTCGATGGCACGCACGGAGCGAAAGCGATACGGCAGGTGAATCACTTTGATACCGCACCGGCACGCGATGTCTGAAAAACGGCGAAAGCGGTCCGCGAGGTAAGCGCCGACCCACGAGCGCGGCACGAACGCTTCCGGGTCGACCGATTGCCCGTTTTGCCGCAGATAGAGCAGAAAATCTTGCGGAGCATCCGCGGTCACCGACATGATTTCGGCCGAGGTATTGCATAACAGATCAGCGTCGCGGCTTCCGAAGACCATGCCGGGACCGATACCGCCGGGGGCTATCACATAGATCGTGTGCGCCGCGCGTTGTTTGACGAGCGCGATAAACGTCGCCACGCAGGCGGCGCCGCCGCCAACCAGTGCCACACTCTTTTCGTCCTGCTTCATGCTGATGTCCTGTTCTTACCGATCTTTAGCCTGCTGCTTCGTGTCTTGCTTTTATCTGTGACGCACAATATCCGGCGCTCGCGAGCCGGGTCTTGAAGAATCCTGCGTCCGCGGCGCGCCGCTTTGCGCGCGTTGCCCGCTTGCAAGATTCTTCAAGACC
Organism: Paraburkholderia sp. 2C; assembly: GCF_054589215.1. Classification (NCBI taxonomy): domain Bacteria; kingdom Pseudomonadati; phylum Pseudomonadota; class Betaproteobacteria; order Burkholderiales; family Burkholderiaceae; genus Paraburkholderia; species Paraburkholderia sp. 2C. The sequence continues at coordinate 228,280 of NZ_BAAILL010000032.1, forward strand.
GCGGACCGCGCCACCTGGTAGGCTGAAAAAGAGACGTGGTATGTGGAAATTCGCGCCGGGTTCCGATCCGGCGCCGTAATGTGTCCCTGAATGGCGGGCAAGGTTGGCCGCGGAGAAACATCGCGACGTCAGCGCAGCCGGCAAAGACGGCCGATATTCGGTATGGTTTTGTTTTACCGTTCCTCGTTTTGCGTCGGGGAACGCATCGCGAATCTGATTTCGAGGCGGAGATGTCGCACGACAGCAGCGTCAAGGTTTGGCGAATGACGGACCTGCATGACGCGGAGATGCTCAAGGGTACTTACGTTCAACACATGTACCCGTGGCACTCTCATGAGGAAATCAGCCTGGGGCTCGTGCTGGAGGGCGCGATCGACCTGCGCACACGCTCGCGTCAGGGCATTGCCACGGCCGGCTCGTTCACGCTGATCAACGCCGAGGAAGCGCACTACGGTACGCCGGTGAACGGCGAAGGCTGGCGTTGCAGAACCATTCACCTTAGCCCGCGGATGGTGCAAAGCACCGCCGACGATTTGCGCAAATACTCGCCTGCGTCCAGTATCGCGTTCCTCGGGCCGACGTTCGACGACCCCGACGCGGCTCGCGAACTGCTTGAATTGCACAGGCGTTCCGAAGCCGAGGCCTCGTCACTGGAACGTCAATCGTGGCTGGTCACGCTGATCGCACGACTGCTGTTGCGACACTCGGAAGTCGCCGTCACTCTTCCCGCTCGCGAACGTGAGCCGCGCGCAGTCGGACTCGCACGCGACTATCTGGTCGAAAATCTCGGTGACAAAGTGACGCTGGACGAACTGGCGGCTACGTCGGGCATTCCACCGTTCCGGCTGTTGCGCGCGTTTCAGCAGTCGGTCGGGCTCACGCCGCACGCGTATCAAACGCAGACGCGCATCCGCGCGGCGTGCCGACTGTTGCGAACGCAGCACGCACTTGCCGACATCGCCGTCACCACGGGGTTCGCGGATCAGGCGCACCTGACCCGCACGTTCAAGGCGATTATGGGCATGACGCCGGGGCAATATCGTGAGGCGTTTCGCGTGCCTGAGTGATGCCGCTTGTGCGCCTTATGCGGCGTATGCCGCTTGTACCACCTGTGCCATGTGTGCCACGCGGCGCCCAACCCGCAACTGCGCCTCGTCAGAACCGCGCGCGCATCCCCATCATGCCGACAATCTGATTGCCGGTCGACGAAGCTCCGCCCGAGTTGTAGACGAAAGCGTGGAAATTGCCGCCGCTGACGTGCTGATAAACGCCTTCCAGATAGACATCCGTCCGCTTGGAAAAGCTGTACACCGTTTGCAACCCGATCTGATTCCATTTCGGCGACGACCCGAACGTCGATGTATTCGTCACATGGCCATTGGTGAAAACGTATTCGGCGCCCACCGTCAGCTGCGGCAACACGAAGTATTTTCCGTTGAGCTCGTAGTTGTCGAAGCGCACCGTTCCGTTCTGTGAACCGAACGACGTCGAGCCCTGGAACTGCGTGTGGGTATAAACAAAACCGAGCTTCGCCTTGCCGATTTCGTAGTTCACGCCTGCGCCGGCGATTCGCTGCACATCGGCGCCCAGCACGAAGCCGGCCGTATTGTTCGCCTGCGTTTCGTTGATATCGAGCGCGCCGGGACTGTTGATCGTGGTGTTTTTCGTGCCGTTCAGTTGGAAGTACGCAATACCGGCATTCAACGGACCCTTGCTGTACGCGAGGCCCGCACTATATGCGCGATTCACCGCAAAGTCCGTGCTGTTGGAGAACGCGTACTGCGCCTCGAACTTCAAACCCCAGTAGTCGAGACTCGTATACTTCACTGTGTTGCTCAAACGATATGAATGAATCATGTCGTCGTTGTCGAACGGGTGAGCGAACGCGGTGTCGCCGAAATTGATCGATGTGGCCGAAAGTGGAATCAGCGTGTGTCGGTCAGCGCATCGTATTGACGGCCGAGCGAAACCGTACCGTATTCCTTGCTGCTCAGACCGACAAATGCCTGACGACCGAACAATCGCCCGTCCTGAGCCGACTTCCCGTTGTTGATGTTGAAACCGCCTTCAAGTACGAAAATCGCACCAAGGCCGCCGCCGAGATCTTCGTTGCCGCGCATTCCAAAGCGGCTGCCATTAATGTTGCCGGAGGTCTGCCGGAACAGCGACCCGCCACTGCCGACGTTATTCGTATATTGAAGGCCTGCATCCAGCAGGCCATACAACGTCACAGAGCTTTGTGCATGCGCGATCTGCGCGGCGAACATGCCCGAACAGGCAATAAAATATAAACCCCGCTTCATTTCTCTCCTCTCATTTGATTGACAGTCGAAAGCCGACTCGAATGAACCGGCCCGTCACGACGGAGGGGTGTAATTTATCTTTCGGATTTATATCGGCGCGATATGGACGCCCTTTTTTGTCGAAAAAGCATTGCCCAAAACTGAATGTACTTAGTGTCCCGAATTATATTGAGCGCGGATTTGTTTCAACGGCTTTCGATGCATTGAGCGCAAGGCATCACAGAATGGAGCTGAATTACGTATAGCGTCTGTCCGTACCGCAATTCCGGCTGATACGGCACTGCGCTTTTTGATGCGCCTTGCGACGGAACCCCCTGCAAGCTCGATTTCGACGGTTTGCCCGCGTATCGGTACGACGACGACCATCACCTCAGCGTCGCCGGCAGTACCTTGCTGTATAGCCACTATATGAAGCGGCATCCGGGGGAACTGGCGGCCTTGCTTTCAAGGTAGGTGGCCAATGTCTCTCTCGCATCCACAACATGCATAACCTACTGCGTCGCCTCTTTCCTCTTCATCAGGAAATATGCTTTGTTTCGCTAGTGCACTGCCGACCACGCCACCGTCACCGAAAACGCCCCAAGCACGATAGCCGCTCCCGCGGCACATACACCGGCTTGAGCCATGCAAGCCGCTCCTTTCCCAGTTGCGCGCCCACTGCCACCTATTACACGGGAGCCCAAAACGGTCTGGCTGGCGCTGACGTGAATGTCACGCGCGCGCATCCGCAGCAGGAAGCGTGAAATAGAAGCGTGCACCGCCGTGTGCGGAACCCGTGTCTGCGGCAATCCATCCGTTATGCGCCTCGATGATCGATCGGCAGATCGCGAGGCCCATGCCCATGCCGTTTTCCTTGGTGGTGAAGAAGCGCTCGAAAAGATGCGCGACATGATCGGACGTCAAGCCGGGGCCGCTATCTTCAATAGCGCAGCGCACGGTGGCGGCATTCGGCATGGAGGTCGAAATGGTCATCCTGCGCTGCGGGCTGTCCGCCTGTTCCATGGCCTGCATCGCATTGACGGCAAGATTGACGATGACCTGCTGCAGTTGCACACGGTCGGCGAGCACATTCGGCGCTTCAGGCGTGAACTCATGAAATACGCTCACGCCGCGCGCTTCGAGTTCAGGTCGCAGAAACGCAAGCGACTCCTCGACGAGCTCATCGAGCGACACCGGCGTCTGCTCGGGCGCGCGCCGAATGGCCATCGCGCGAATATGATCGATGATGTTCGCTGCACGGCGCGCCTCGGCAACAACGTGCGAGGTGGTCGCCCGCACCTCCGCGATATCGGGCTCCGGCCTGTCGAGCCAGCGCAGCCCGGCCTGGCCATTAATGCAGATGGCCGCTAGCGGCTGCTTCAACTCATGAGCAATCGATGCAGTCAGTTCGCCCAGCATCGAGATGCGCGCGGCGTGCGCGAAATCCGCCTCCGCGCGCCGAAGCGCTTCCTCGGCACGCCGGCGCGCGCCGAGTATCGCCAGTCCGCTATGGACCAGACCCGCGACTACAAGCAGCATGCCAGCCGTGAAATAGCGGTTCGCCCAATCGATCGCGACGATATTCTGCGGACCCGCAAACCCGTCTCTAAAGGTCAGAACAATAACGGCCAGCACCGCCACGACCGCCGCACCGCCCCATAACCATCGAACGGATCGCGTCCAGGCGAGCACGATTACAACGAACAGGTACAGCTTCGCAACGTTGAGCGGAACCGGTAAGTAGCAGTCCAACGCAAAGATAAGTAGCGTGAGCGCGCTGGCGAGTACGCCCGCCTGTGCGGGCGAAACCCGCAATACGCTCCATTTCTTTCTTAGCCCGTCACTGAGGCTGGACGCGAGCCCGGCGCTTTGCTTGATCTGATGAATGCGAGGTCCCGTTGTCTCGTCCAGCACGGTAGTCGCTCCTTCGGATTAGAGGGGCACGCGCGTCGCACCTCGACCGCTTCATCTTACCTTGATCGCTTCTCCAAATCCCGGGACACCCCCGCAACCCGGTACGTCGTGCTTTTTCCCGCACGCCTTCCTCGCACGCACACCCCGTCAGCGCATCCGCCTGACACACCACCACATCGCCGCCATCACGCAAACCCCAACGATCTGCGTTGAACCAAGCGCGTGCCCATACACGACTCTGTCGACCAGAATCGCGCTCAACGGATAAACAAATTGCAGCACCGCGATATTGCCGGTCTTCAACCGGCTCATGCCGGCGTAAAGCACGACATACGCGAGGCCCGTATGGATAACCCCAATACCCGCAAGCCATCCCCACGCAGCGCCCCAAGCCGGCAGACCACGCAACAAGGGCCACCAGCACGTCGCCAGCATGCCGATCAGGCATTGCCACCACGCAAGCGCAAAGGAACTGACTTGCGTCGCCATTCTGGCGATCATCGTGACGCCCGCATAAGCGAAGGAGCCGGCGAGGCACATCGCCACGCCGCTCCAATAATTCGCCGATACGCTGCTGCCGTCGGCCTGACCGTGGCCATTCAGCACACCCGTTGCGAGCACGAGACCGACAAGCGCGATGACCGTCGCGACCGCGCGTTGCAGCGAAATTTTCTCCCGTAGCAACCACGCGCCCAGCGCAATGACCCAGAACGGTTGCACATGGAAAATCACGGTCGATATGGCAATCGACGTCCGGGGAATGGCGGCGAAAAAGAGTCCCCAATTCACCACCATCAACAGCCCCGCCGCTACGGCGTAGCGCAGCGCACGCCCGGTCAGGCGAAGTTCCGCGATGCGTCCTTGCGCAAGCCCCCAAAGCGATAGCGCAACGCCGCCGAAAAAGCATCGGAACAGGACAGTCGTGAAGGGATCCTGCCCCGCCTCCTCGATAAAGATGCCGATGGTGCCGAGCATGACGCCGCCAAGCACCATCAGGATGGTACCGCTCTGTTCGTGGCGGACAGCGCGTTGCCCGTCAACGCATGGCGCTTCAGCGCGTTGCTCGCCCGCGATCACGCCGGGAGTCGATGTCGAAGATTTCATGCAGCGCATTCTGTGCGTATTGACGACATCGCAAAAGCGAATTTATATTGGTTTAATCTTTCGAAAATCGAATGGAGTCCACGCAACCCGCCATGCAACCCAAAGATCTGCAAACGGACTGGCTGCGCGCCTTCGTAGCGGCCGTCGATACCGGCTCGCTCACCGCCGCCGCAAGGCTCGTCTACCGTTCTCAATCTGCTGTGAGCATGCAGATCAAGAAGCTCGAGGAAGTGGTGGGCAAACCGCTGCTCTCGCGCGATTCGAAGCACGTATCGCTCACGCCGGTCGGTGCCGACTTGCTCGTTTACGCACGGCGCATGCTTGAATTGCAAGCGGAAGCATTGGCCGCCATTCAGGGCGCGCACATCACGGGCCGCATTCGCCTCGGTGTGCCCGACGACTACGCGATGGCCTACTTAACGCCTGTACTGCGCCAGTTTTCGACGCGCTATCCGAACATCGAAGTCACGCTCGTCTGCGAGCAGTCCACCGTGCTGATACCGAAGGTCGATCGCAGCGAGCTCGAACTGGCGGTCGTCACGCGCGACCACCCCGAGCGTGGCACGCTGCTGTTCCGCGAAGGTCTGGTGTGGGTGGGGGACGAACAACACGAAGCGTGGCGCCGCGATCCGCTGCCGATTGCCGTGCACGAAGCGGGCAGTCTTCCGCGCGCCATTGCGCTTTCGGCGTTGGCGGCCGAAAAGCGCGACTATCGCATCGTGTATCACAGCCCGAACGTGGCCGGCCAGCATGCCGCGGCCGCCAGCGGCATGGCGATCGCCGTGCTGACGCGCTGCAGCGTGCCGCCCGCGCTCAAGATTCTCGATGCGCGGCACGGCTTGCCCGATCTGCCGGAACTCGACGTCGCGCTGGTTCGAGGCAAGAAGTCCGTACGCTCGCAGGCTGTCGATGCGATGCATGAACAGATCGTGCTTGCGCTAGGCAAAGACGCGGACCCAGACGCGAGATGATCGGCAAAGACTGCAACATTAAATCTGCCAGCCGAGTCCAAGACTCTTCTGCAACGCCACAAAGTCCTTTAGCAATTCGGCCTGTCCCGCCACGACATTCTGCTGCGCCGAAAACTCCTGGCGTTGCGTGTCGAGCAGATCGATCAAGGTCGACACGCCCGCCGTATAGCGTTGCCGCATCAGCACAGCCGAGTGCGTGGCTGACGCCTCCACCTTCTGCAACGTGACCACATGCTCGCGTTGATGCCCATAGCGCGAAAGCGATGAGTTCGCGTCCTGCAGCGCCTCGAGCACGGTCTTCGTATATTGAGCTTCGGCCTCGTCGCGCGATGCCTCGGCCGCATGCACGCTGCCGAGCGTGCGACCGAAATCGAACACGTTCCATTGCAGATACGGCACCGCCACCCAGCTGAAATTGCTCTTGCGTATCAAATGGCCCGGATCGCTGGCGCTAAAGCCAATATCGCCAAGCAATGTCACCTTCGGAAAGAAATCGGCCACGTGTTCGCCGATTTCCGCATTGCTCGACGCGAGCCGCCGCTCCGCTGCGCGAATGTCGGGCCGCTGCTGCAACATTGCCGACGGATCGCCGATTGCAACCGTCTCAGGCAGCGCCGGCAAGGGCCGCGCAGCGGCGAGCTGTTCGTCGAGCGCGCCGGGCGCACGGCCGGTCAGCACCGCGAGGCGATCGAGCGAATCGGTCACTTGCGCGTCGAGCGGACTCAGCGTCGCACGCGTGTTCTCGACCTGCGTGGTCAGGCGTTCGACATCGACGTCCGCGGCGGTGCCGCGTGCCCGGCGCTGCTGCGTAAGCGTCAAGATTTTCTGCTCGGTCTGCGCCTGACGCTGCGCGAGTTCGAGACGCGTCTGCTCGTCGCGCAGTTCGATATAGGTGCGCGCGACCTCGGCCGCCAGCGATACCTGGGTATCCGCAAGATCGGCGTCGACGGCCTGCGCATTCGTCGATGCCGCTTCGATCGCGCGCCGCGTGCCGCCGAACAGATCGATTTCCCACGATGCGTCGAACCCGGCTGTATAAAGCTGCAGCGGGCCCCGTCCCGACGACGACGTGTTGCTGTTATTGCCATTCCCGCCGTTATTGCCATTGGTAAAAGCACTCAGATCCGGCTCGCGCGCACGCAACGCGGCGGCATTCGCCGACAGCTTGGGCAACTCGTTCGCATGTTGCTGATCGAGCTGCGCGCGCGATTCGCGCAACCGCGCCTGCGCAATATGCACGTCGGGACTATGCGCAAACGCGGCCTCGATCAGCTCATTCAATTGCGGATCGTTGAACGCGAGCCACCACTGGTTCGGCGGCGCGGGCATCATGATCGTGCCGGAGTTCGACGCACGCACGAAGGTTTTGCTGCTGGTCGAATCTTGCGCGACAGCCGGCGCGCCGCGGTAGTCGGGGCCGACCGTGCAGCCCGGCAATACAAGCACAGACAGAAGCGCGGCGGCCGCAAGCGCAAGACACGAAGGACGGTTGAACGTCATGTTGAGATCAAAAGACATTAGTGCCCGGCCGACGGAGGCGGCGGCGCATTCCGGCGCGGCGTTTTCAGCAGCAGCGCAAGCGGAATGCACGCCAGCAGCGCGATGCCGAGCAGATAGAAGGTTTCCGAATAGGTCATGACCGTGGCCTGCTGCTGGATCTGCGTCGCGAGTTGGCCGAGCGCGCGCATCCGCGAATACGCCATGTCACCCGTATGCGCGAACCAGCTGGCCGCGTGGGTCGCGAGGTTTTCCTGACCGATCAGCGAATTTGCGCTGACCGATTCGCGAATCATCGCGGTATGAAACGTCGTGCGCCGATCGATCACGGTGCCGATAATCGCCAGGCCGATCGACCCGCCGAGGTTGCGCGCCATGTTGTACAAGCCCGCCGCATCGCCCGAATCCTCGCGCGAGACAGCCGCCATCGACGCCTGATTGAGCGGCATCATGGCGAGCATCTGCGCGGTGCCGCGTATCAGCTGCGACCAGACGAAGTCGTGCCCGACGCTCTGTGCGGTCAAGTCGATATCGAGCATGCAACTGGCCGCGTACATGAGCAGCCCGGTTATCACCAGCAGGCGGAAGTCGAATCGCGCGAGCATCCGCGGCAAGACCGGCATGATCATGAAAGCGGGCAAGCCGGACAGCAGCATGATTGCGCCCGACTGCTCCGCGTTATAGCCCGCCACGATGCCGAGAAACTGCGGCAGCAGATACGACACGCCATAAAGCGCCGCGCCCACTGCCGACACGATCACGATCACGCTTGCGTAGTTCGGATTGCGCATCAGACTCAAGCGCAGGATCGGTTTCTTCGCGGTCAATTGCGAGGCGCCGATCAGGGCCATGCCGAACACCGATACGCAGGTGAGCGAGACGATCAGCGACGACTCGAACCAGCGCTCGCGCTGCCCTTCCTCGAGCACCACTGTCAGCGAACTGAGCCCGATCGCGAGGCCCACGATGCCGAGCCAGTCCGCCTTTAAAAACGCCTCCCAATGCGGCTTATCCGACGGCAGGCCGACCACGAGCAAGGTCATCAGCGCAAGGCAGATCGGCAAATTCATAAAGAAACACCAGCTCCAGCTGATGTTCTCCGCGAGCCATCCGCCCACGACCGGCCCCAGCAGCGGCCCGAGCAGCACGATCAGACCGAACAGGGTCATGCCGACCGGCATCTGCGACAGCGGCAGCCGCGTGCGGATAATGGTCTGCGCGGTCGGAATCAGCGCGCCGCCGGTGAAGCCCTGGCCGATACGGCCGGCGATCATCATCGGCAACGTGTGCGACCAGCCGCACATCATCGAAAACGCGATGAAAAGCGCGGAATTCGTGAACAGGAAATTGCGCAAGCCGAATACACGCGTGAGCCACGCGGCGAGCGGAATCATCACGATTTCCGACATCAGGTAGCCGGTCGAGATCCACGTGCCCTCGGTGCCGGTCGCGCCGATTTCGCCTTGAATTTGCGGCAATGCGGAGTTCGTGATGGAGATATCGAGCGTCGCCATCAACGCGCCGAGCGCGCCCGCGGCGACGGCGATCCAGTCGCTTGCGCTGGCCCGCGGTTCAGCGTGTGCAGCGGCTGAGCCATGCGATGCGGCGGCGCGCGCCGCGGCGGATGAATTAGCCACGATGGTTCTCGGCATCGATGCGGGCATCGCGATCGCGCGCCGAACGCGTGTCGACGTCGACCGTCACCGAGAGCCCCGGCAACAGCACGCTACGCGTTTCCGGGCCCGTCTCGATGCGAATCCGCACGGGCACGCGCTGCACGATCTTCGTGAAGTTGCCGGTCGCGTTCTCCGGCGGCAGCAACGCGAACTGCGATCCCGTGCCCGGCGAAAAGCTGTCGACCACACCATGCAGATCGTGGCCCGGCAGTGCGTCGACATGCATGTCCACGGGCTGGCCGATGCGCATGCGGCCCACCTGCGTCTCCTTGAAGTTGGCCACGAGATAAGTGCTTTGCACAGGCACGACCGTCAGCATCCGCGTGCCCGGCTGCATGTACTGCCCCACGCGCACCGTGCGATCGCCGACCTTGCCGCCGAGGGCGCTCTTCACCATCGTGTTGTCGAGGTCGAGTTGCGATTGCGCCGCGCTTGCCTGCGCCGCTTCGAGTTGCGCTTTGGCCTGCGCGAGCTGCGCGGCAAGCGAAGCGATCTGCGAGCGGGCCGCATCGACAGCCGCCGCGTTCGCGGCCAGCGTGGCATTGGCCTGATCGCGGCTGCTCGTCAGTTCCGATAGCCGTTCGCTGGTTTCGGCGCCCGTGGCGATGAGCGGCGCGTAGCGGCGCACTTCGTCGCTCGCATGTTGCGCGCTCACGCGCGAGACCTGCTGCTGCGCGAGCGCCTGCGCGATATTGGCTTGCTGCTGCTTGATGTCGGCCTGCGCGCGTGCGATGTCGGCCTTGCGCGCATCGATCGTGGCAAGCGCCTGATCGAGCGCGACCCGGTACTGGCGCGCGTCGAGCTGCACGAGCGGATCGCCGGGCTTGACGAGCTGGTTATCCCCGACGAACACCTGCGTGACGTAACCGGCCACTTTCGGCGCGACCGTCACGCTGTCGGCCTGCAAATACGCGTCGTCCGTACTTTCGATGAAACGGCCCACGGTCCACCAGCGCACGAGCCAGAGTGCGCCGACGATCAGCGCGGCCACGCCCAGCACGATCAGCACCATACGGCGGCTGGGGCGCCTCGCGCCCGTTGCGGGCGAGTCTTCCGCTGGTGCAGCCGGGACGGGATGGGAAGGAGAGCCTGCGGTTGTCGACATTCTTTTGGTCCAATTTTTTCCAACTGGCATAATTATTCCAGTCGTTAAAATTGTGTCAAGTGTTATATTTCTCCGCAGCAACGGAGAAAATGCATGAACCCCGCAAAGAAGCTGCGCCGATCGCCCGATGGCGGCTACGCGCGCGGCGACGAAACACGCCATCGGATCATCGATGCAGCAGTCGAACTGTTTGGCGAATACGGCTTCGACGGCGCCTCGACACGCGATATCGCGGCACGCGCCGGCGTCAACGCACCGGCGCTGCAGTACTACTTCGAAAACAAGGAAGGTGTATATCGCGCGTGCGTCGAAGCGCTGGCCGACGAAGCGTGGAAAACCTTCGGACCGGCCGTCGAACATGCGCAGAAGGTGCTGCGCGAGAACGCCGATACGGAAGTCTTGATCGATGCGTTCCTGCGCATTCAGGAAGCCATCGCCGACGCCGCCTTCGCCAAAACGAGCAAGCCCGGCCGGCGCATGTTCTTTGCGCGCGAGCAGGCCGGATACGAACCCGAAAGCGCGTCGGAAATTCTCGTTTGCAAGATCCGCGACCCGCTAAACCAGGCGTGCGCCGCGCTTATTGCGCGAATTTCCGGGCTCGCCGCCGACGATCCGATCACGGCCATCCGTAGCTTCAGTCTGAACGGGCAAATGGTGATTTTCCACGTGGCGCATCGCTCGACGCTTGCGTCGCTGCGCTGGAAAAGCATCGATGCGGAAAAGGCACAACTGCTGAAGTCGACCATACGCGATCAGACGCGCACGCTCCTCAAGCAATGGAGCATCGAACGGGACGAAGCGCGTAAAGCCGACACCGGCCGCGCCGCAAAAGCAAAGCCGCGCAAATAGCATCACGCCGCTTCTTCAGGAAAGTGCGTCACCGCGTCACATCGCACCGCGGCTCGGCGTGAGGCCGTTCAAAAGTAATGCATGGATAGCCGGAGCGCCCAGACTGCCAGCGCGAGCAGCACCGCCCATGTGATCAAGGCGCCGATAAGCTGCATTGTAAATTTCGGCCGTTCGATACCGAAGGCGTGCACGATACGCCCGACGATATAGACTGCGCCGAGCCCTTGAAGCCATGGCCGCGAGCCGCCCGCATATTCCAGCAGCGCCATCAGGATCAGTACAAACGGCGTATATTCAACGAAGTTGGCATGGGCGCGCATGCGCGCCAGCAACGACGGAATGCCGAGGTCCCCCACCCCGCCGGGACCGTTCAGACGAATGCGCACACAGCGATAGGCGAGCCAGAGATTGACCAGCGAGAGGGCACCGGCAAAGCCGAGTGAGGTGGGCAGCGGCATGGTGGGAATTCGTCATGTAATCGCGACGCAAGCCGGTCGGCATGCAGGCAGGGGCAAGTGGCTTTAGAAGATATATGCCATCTAAATATGGGTCAAGCGGGTGCGGGGAATTTCGCCGGTGGTGTCATCGATTCGCACTTGCGGCGATGGCTGTATGCGAACGGTCAGGGAGCGTGGCGCTGGAACGTTGGGAACAAACCATGCGTGATCAGCGTTACCTCATTGAAGGGAGACGTGCGATGAACCACTCGCTGAAACTCCGGCCGCTGCTTGTTGCGTCCGTGTTGGCGTCGGTGCTCGCGTGCGCGCTCGCCGGCTGTGCCGCTGGCGGCGGCACGCAGCAAAGCGCGCGCACGCATCTGAGCCCCGCGCAATGCCGCGACCTTACCGCGCTGCGAAACAAGGAACCCCTCACACGTCAGCGCAACCTGAGCCAACTGGCTGCCCTCGAAGCAGCGGGTTACAACCCGTCCTGGGGCTTCGATCCTTACTATCCGGCCGATCTGCAAGCGGCACAGCAACGGGTCGACCAGTGGTATGCGACGGATTGCCAGCAGGTGCAGCAGCCGGATTGAGGTTGCAACGCGTTCGAGCGGCGATCCGAATGCGTCAAGCGTTCCGGATCGATCCGCGCGCTCGATGGAATCAGGCGCACGTCGCACCGGGCACCGCGCCCATAAGCCAAACCATGCGCCCGATCGCCGCGCGATCCACCTTCCCCTGCTCGGTGAGCGGCACATCCTGTGCGGCCACCACATTCACCGCTCGCGCAACGTTCACACCGCACGTCGCTTCAAGCTTGCGCGAACAATGGCCCGTATCGATCCGCTTGCCTGGCCACGGCACCGCCACGGCGTTCCACACATATCCGCGCGTGCGGTCTTCTGTCGCCACCGCTACCGCATAGCGCACTTCGGGCAGTGCACACAACTGCGACTCGATTTGCGCCGGCCCGATGTCGGCGCCATCGATCGTCGCCACATCGGCCGCACGTCCGAGCACATGCAAACAGCCCTTCCCGTCGACGAAACCCACGTCGCCTGTCACGCACCAGCCGTCGTTAAACTTGCGCGCTTCCTCGACCGGCTGGTGGTAATAGCCTTGCGCCACCGCCGCGGATTTCACTTCGATGCCGCCCACCTGTCCATCGTTTGCGACCGTACCGTCCGCGCGGCGAATGCGCACCGCGACGTCGGGCCGGAGGCGCCCCGCGCTCTGCAGCTGGCCCGGATCCGACAGATAGTCCGAAGGCGAAAGCACGCTTACCAGCCCCGCTTCGCTCGCACCATACATATGCGTGAGCACCGGCCCAAACCGGGCGATCGCGCGGCGCCGCAAGATCGCCGGCGCCGATCCGCCGATATGCGCGATCGAGCGCAGCGAAGAAAGATCGCGTCGGCGCGCGTCGGGGTGATCCATCATGTCGAACAGTTGCGGCTCGACCAGCAGCACATCGGTGATGCGCTCCGCTTCGATCGTCTCGAGCGTGTGGGCCGCATCGTGGCGAGGCTTCAACACAACCGTGCCGCCACCCATCAACGTGCCGTCGACGAGCACCTGCGACAGATACGCCAGCGCACCATTGACCAGCTGACGACGATCCCCGCGACTCGGCGCGCTCACCAGCATCGAATACGCGGCGAAGCTGCGCCGGCTCGCTTTAGGCACGCCGGTCGAGCCGCCTGACGAGACCACGACCGCGAGATCGTCGGGCATCGCACAACTGCGCATCGGCAGCGCGGACTGAACGCGTACCAGCTGGTCGAAACGCGAACCCGCGGGCCCCGTATCGACATGGACGACACGTACCTCGACGTCCACGGGCACAAGATGCGCCGTCTGCGCGAAAGCGATCAGTAGGGTGGGTTGCAAGCGCGCGACAAACGCTGCGCGATGCTCCGCCGACGCAATGGCGGGCAGATACATCGACGCGGCACCGAGCAGATTCGCCGCGTAACGAATGGCGAGTGCGTCAGGGCAATTGGGCGCGAAGAGCGCAACGAGCGAACCGCGCCCGATGCCGAGCGTCGCAAGCGCGCGAGCGTGACGATAGATTGAAGCGCGAAATGCGTGACCCGTTACGTCTTCGTCGAGATAGCGCAGCACCGTGCCACTCGCACGTTTCTCCAACTGGTCGAGCAGAAGATCGACGTAGGGCCGAAACGCCGCGTTTTCCCCCGCTTCCATGACTGCCCCCTCGTTGACAAGCGATGGATGCAGTGTGCCCGTGAATAATGAGGGAAGAATGAGCGGCTTGACCGCTCGAACGGCAAGCTTACTGGTCGGCCCGTTCCACGCGGTCGCGCCCGTTTCGTTTGGCGCGATATAAAGCGGCGTCGGCAAGGCTATACGCCGTATCGAAATCGGTTCCTTGCTGGTTCGCGCTGACCCCGAAGCTTGCCGTCACGCGACGGTTCACAGGCGGCGCAAAGGCATAGCTGCCGATCGCTTGCCGCATGCTTTCGGCCAGCACGCGCGCATCGGCCGGATCGCATCTGGGCAGCAGCACGGTGAATTCCTCTCCGCCCACCCGGCCGACCAGACCCTTTTCGCCGACTATCCGGCGCAGACACTCCACCACGCCCATAATGACCCGATCGCCGGTGGGATGACCAAAATCGTCGTTGATGCGTTTGAACTCGTCGATATCGAGCACGACCATCACCGCACTGCTGGTCTGCAGGACTTTCGTCGTCCGCTCGATCACCGCACTGCGGTTGAACACGCCCGTCAACGGATCGCGAGTCGCGCGATACGCGAGCTGCTGCGCAAGCGCCTGCATCTCGCGTTCGGCGCGGTCGCTGCGCCCGATCAGGCGCCTTGTCTCGCGCATCAGGCGCTCGAAGTGCGCGATCAGCTCCCCTAGCGACTGCCGGTAACCGAGCTCGCCCACATCGGCATTCGCATGTATGCTGCGCGCCTTTTCCAGCGCGCAATTCTCGTTCTGGAAGAGATCCGGCACGTCGCCCAGAGAGGCATCCGCAGAGGAGATCCTGGACACTTTATTGTCCTTGGTGAGAGACCGGGCGATCGGTGAATTCGATGGCGTGAAAATCGGACTTCAGTTCTTCGCCAAACTCGGCAATGGTTTCGTCTTCTTCGTCGCGATACCAGTTCATCAGAACGCGGTTGCCCAACTGTGCCGCGACATCGAGCGCATCGAACATGCTGAACAGCATCTTGGTGCTCGAGCTGTTGAAGTAGGTCAGCACGACATCGATGGTGATTGTCGCGTCGACACACCCGGCGAGATACGTTCGCAATTGCTCGATGACAGGCGCATAAAACGCCGCCGCATTCTCGGGATACGACTCACCCCTCAATAACAGCGCGTGCTGGTCGAAGCGGAAATCGACTTCCGGAGAGGTCGCCGTTGCGGCAATGTACAGGTTATCCATGGCGCTCGTACGCCTCCTTTAGATGATGGCCTTGAGGCAAAACAGCGTGGTGTCAGGATCGTCGGCGCGCGGGTGAAACGAGAATTCGAGCGGCGCGCAGGCGTCGCGCGCCATCGTCAGAAAACCCAACCCTGCGCCTTTGCTTTCCTCGGGAGTCTCGGCTCGCAGCGAGACCTTGTACGCCTGCTTGATTTCTTCCAGAGACATGTTGCGCAGCGGTTCGAGCTTGGTGCGCAGATGCTCGACGTCGGCGGTTGCAATCGGGTTGACGCAGAGCATCAGATGTCGCTCGCCATCCTTTCTGATGCATACCGCGCCTTCACGAATGGCGCCGCCGTTCTGACTGTCCGGTTGCAGCGCATTCGACGAATAGTGCACGATGTTCTGCGACAGCTCGACGAACGCCGAAAAGAGCTTGCGCCGCGTCGGGCCGTTCACGCCCGCGACTTCCAGTTGCAGCCTCATCACCTCGCCCATCGAGGCGACGATGTTATGGGAAAAGTAGCCCTTGTGATAAAAGAGCACGTTGCGCCGCTGCGCAAGGTCGTAGAAGGCGCTGTCCTGTTCGGGTATGGAAGACATGCTTGTTTTTTATTCGCTAAACACGGGCACAAAATAAAGTGACGTCATCGCGGCGCGCTTGCGCGCCTTGCCATTCGCCAAGCGAGCGCCGCAGGTTTTCACAGCTTGCCGACGCCGATTCCGCGCGGTGCTGCGCGATCAGACTCAAGGCACGGCGCCGCCCGAACGAGATATGTTTCGATCCGCCAATCTGATCGATAAGGCCATCGGTGCAAACGAACAGCAGACTGCCGGGCGGCAGCGAGACGGTTCGCAAATGCCATTCATAGTCGACGAGGCTGTCGACATAGCCGACGCCCATGCGATCGCCGGCAATCGTTTCGAATTGCCCGGCATCGGGCAAAAGCACGTTGAGCGCGATACGCGCGCCGGCAAACTGCAATTGACGTTGCGACGCGTCGAACCAGAAGAACGCGGCATCGAGTCCGTCGTTGGATTGAGACGCTTCCGCTGTACCGTTCGCTTGCCCCATCAACGCCTTGACGTTGCGATTCACTGCCGCCAGCAAAGCGGCAGGATCGCGCGGCCCGATCTGTTCGAGCGCCTGCGACAGCGATGCGGAGGCCAGCAGCGTCATGAAAGCGCCGGGCACGCCATGCCCAGTGCAATCGGCCACGGCACCGAACCAGCCGTCGGAGAACGAGGCGAAATGATAAAAATCGCCGCCCACCACATCGCGCGGCTCCCACACTAGCGAAGCATCCGGCAGCATTGCCGACAACGTGTCGCGTGATGCGCGCAGCATCGCGCGCTGGATCACGCTCGCATATTCGATGCTCTGCATAATCTGGCGGTTTTTCTCCGCCTGCATTTCCGCTACCGCGCCAAGCAGTTGCAAGCCGCTGCCCAATCCGGCGAACTGGCCGTCTCGCGTCACGATGAAACCATCGATTAGCGCCTTTTCGCCAACCTCGACAGTTTTGAATGTCAGCGCTTCGATGCTCATGTCCGCGTCGACAACGAGCGGCTCCTTGTCCATAAACGCGACACAGCTTTTCTTATCGTAAAGCTCGCGATGAAAAGGCTTGCTCATCTGCGACAGGAAAATATCGCGATTGATAAGCCCGATTGGACGATCGTCTTCCGTGACGGCGAGACTTGCCATATCGCGACGCGAAGAGAAGATTTGCATGACTAGCGAATTAGGATCGTCCGAACGGACCGCCGGCACCTCCTGACACAGTTCCCCGGCAGACCGTGGATCCCGTTGCGCGCCGGAACGGCGAAACCGCGAAAACGCTGGATGCATGATGAGGCTAGCCAATCGTGAATGGATGCCAGCACGCTAATAGTTCAACGTGTACTGTGCGTGACAGAAATTATGTCTGGCATAGCCGCTCATGGTAACGCCGTTTTATCGCCACATCCAAGCCATATATAGAGAAATTGCTTAAAATGCGATGCGCGCACGGCGCTAATTTGTAATGCAGTAATACGCAAACGTTTCACATGCCGATTAATCGCGAGTCAGCGATTTAAGCTAGGCTAAAGCTTAACGAAAATGCCCGACCGCTGCGGCTCTTGATACGAACCGGATCCCGGTCGACCGGGCTTGGCCGACCGCGGCTGAGGCAGAAAATTAGTTGCATGAGCATCGCGGCAAACGTTATCACGTGCTTTGCGGCGCGGGAAGTGCCGACTTCCGCGTCGCATCCCTTGATATGAAAGCTCGTCGGAATATCACGCGTCGCGACGTGCACCGATCGCGCGTCGTTATACTCTAAGGGTTTTCACATCACGGGGCTTAACTACAGCGTCTCAACTTTTCCCGACAGGCACCGTTAACCAATCACGCGTTATTGTCGTAGCCATCACACGGGAGACAAATAATTGTCGCGCGACAATTCGCAGGTGCTCAGGTGACGAAGTCCTTTGAATCATTCAGCATGCCGCAGGGAAAGCTGGCCAATTGGCTCGTCTACCCTGGGAGAGACACGCCGTTAGCGATTCGCGCGGCGCTCGTTTCCACGCTATTCGGCACCTTGCCGATTTTCCTCGGTGGAGTGTTCAACACCATCGCGGTCGCCGCGGCGCTCGCGTATCGTCATCCGAGCCCGCTGTTCCTGTTCTGGCTATTCTCGGAGATCGCGGTTTGTCTCGCGCGTCTTGTCCTGCTGATGCTTTCGCATCGGCGCGCGCAACAGGGCAAGCCCACGCCGACGGACCTGTACATTCTTCTGGCGCCGCTATGGGGCGCGACCGTCGGCTATGGCGCGCTGATCAGCGCCACCAGCGGCGACTGGGTGGCGGCCACGCTGTCCTTTCTTTCCGCCGCCGCCATGGTGGGCGGCATCTGTTTTCGAAACTTCGCCGCACCGCGCCTCGTCGCGATCATGATTTTCCTGTCGCTCGGGCCATGCTGTATCGGTGCCGTGCTGTCCGGCGAACCCGTGCTGCTGCTGACGCTGGTCCAGATCCCGTTTTATCTGTTCGCGATGAGCGTCGCCGCGAAAAAACTGAACGTGATGCTGATATCCACGATGGAGGCCGAGCGCGAGAACGACCGCCGCGCACGCCACGATGGCCTGACCGGACTGCTCAACCGCGCGGGCCTGTTCCACGCGGCGACCTGCGAGCTCGCCGAGACGGCTCATAAAGGGGCAGGCGCACCTGTTTTCTACCTCGACCTCGATGGCTTTAAAGCGGTCAACGACGCTTATGGACACGAGTGCGGCGACAAGCTGCTCATCCAGGTCGCGTCGAGACTTCGGCAACTCGCGGGGCCCAACGCCCTCGTGGCCCGCATGGGAGGCGACGAATTCGTGATCGTCGATCAACCACCCTACGCCATGGAGCCGCACGCGTTTGCGAACTGCGTAATCGCGGAGATCGAAAGGCCATTTCATCTGACCGACGACGTCACGGTCAGAATCGGCGCGAGCATTGGGATTGCTTCGGTGACGGGTGACGGTAGCGCGATAGACACCGTCCTCGAATCGGCGGACGTCGCGATGTATGAGGCGAAACGCAACAAGAAGAAGCGCGAACTCGCCACTTGATGCCCCCTTAAAGCAAATCCGACCGCAGATCCCGCACTCCCCTTCCAAGCCGTTGACGCAACAGCGCACGCAACGTCGCGCCATCGCCATACCCCACTTCAGCCGCGATCGTTTCGACATCGAGCCCACTACTGCGAATCAGCGACTGCGCGTGCTCCACACGCAAATCCTGAAAGTACGCAAGCGGCGACTTGCCTAACACCTCCTGGCAACGCCGCTGCAACGAGCGCGAACTCGTCGCGAGCGCACTCGCGGCTGCTTGCAACGAAAACCCCGTCTTCAGATTTTCGCGCGACCACTGCTCGAATCGTTTGATCAGCGGGTCCGCCTGCGCGAGATGGTTGGGGATGATATACGCGGCCTGATTCGAACGGATATCCGCGAGCAGATAACGCGAAACCAGCGTGGCAAGTTCGGGACTCGCCGTACGTATGAGCCACAGTGCGAGATCGAGATGCCCCATCGCCGCGCCCGCCGTCACACCGATATCGGTCGGCACCAGCATACGGGATTCGTCGAGGCTCACTGCCGGATAACGTTGCCTGAAAAACGGAGCAAGCGGCCAGTTGGTCGTCGCTTCGCGACCATCCAGAATGCCCGCGTCCGCAATCAGAAACGTCGCGATACATGAAGCGGCCACCCGAACGCCCTTCGCGCGCCATTCGTTCAACTGCGCCTTGGCGTCGATCACGTCGGGCCTCTCGAGCGAAGCCAGCACCTCCTCAGGCGACGGCGTGACGAGCGCAGGAACGATCACCCAGTCGGGCTTTCGCCGCGACTCCGTCGCCGGTTGCACGGGTATCGCGAAGCCGTGATTCGAACGCACTTTCTTGCGCACGCCGACGACCGATACATCGAAGCGCGGTGTCCCCCCCATCGTTTTGGCGGCGACCTTGTTCGCCACCCCGAACGCATCGAGTGTGCAGGACAGGCCGGTATCGAACAAGCCATCAAGTGCGAGCACTGAAATTCGCATGGCGTAAATGCCCCTAAAGTTGTCGTTTATGACTGTACCAGCCAGGGAGCGCGATGACTACACTCGTCCTTGTCGTACATCGCAATCAACCCATTGTCGACAAGGCAGTCGATACGTCACCGAGGAGATTCCCATGAAGGTTCTAGCCGTTGGATCGATCGTCAAACCCGTTACGCCGGAACAGCGTCAACAGATCATGCCGCGCGAAGTGCCCGCCACGCTCCAGCTCTATCTGGACGGCAAGGTCGAGCAGTACTGGTATCGCCAGGATGCACCCGGCGTGGTTTTTCTGATGGACGTGGAGTCCGTCGACGATGCGAAAGCCACCGTGCATTCACTGCCGCTCGCGGCCGAAGGCTTTGCGGAGTTCGAACTGATTCCGATGGGTCCGCTCGCGCCGCTCGGCATGCTGATCCAGGGCAAGTAACCAGGTCCGGCACGGTTAGAGACAGACGCGTCATATGCCGCGGGCTCGACGAAATCGACACCGCGGCAAAAGGAGTACATGTGGATCAACGGCTTTTGGTTTTGGCATTCGGTATGTTCGCGCTCGGCACCGACAACTTCGTCATGGCTGGCGTATTGCCCGAGATCGCACGCAGCTTCGATGTCAGCATCGGAGCCGCCGGACAGATGACGACGGTCTATTCCGTTACGTATGCGGTGCTTGCACCGGTGATCGCCACGCTTGCCGCCCAGATTCCGCGCAAGCATCTGCTGCTCATTGGCCTTGCCACATTCGTCATGGCGAACCTCGGCACCGCGTTCGCACCGAGCTTCGGTTTCGCGCTCGCCACACGTGCCTTGGCAGGCCTCGGCGCAGCTATCTACTCGCCGACTGCAACGGGCTCCGCGCCGATGATCGTCGCGCCCGAGGTGCTCGGCGCGACGACGGGCGGCATGCTCGGCGCCGCGGGAATCCGGATGTTCGGCGGTCACGCATTGGGGTACGCTGGAGCGGTATTCGTCGCTGCTTCGCTGATCGTTTCCGAGCTCGCCGCGCGCAAGATACACGCCGCGAAACGGCAAAGCGCGCCGGGCGAAAGCCCGACCGCCGTCAAGACACAATTGTCCGAACGGGCAACAGCCTAACGTAGGCTCAACAGCTGGAGAAAGGCATGATCGATACAGCAAAGGTTGAACAGCACTATGGGCAGGCCAGTTTGATCGAACGCCTGCGCACTGCGCTCAAAGCGGACGGTCTCGACGAGAAAACACTCCGTCCGGAAGACCTTGCGCCGCTGGACCAGTTTCATTCCCGCGGTCTGCAAGCCACGGTGGAACTCGCGCAGGCATTGCACATCGACCAGGCGACGCGTGTGATCGATATCGGTTCGGGTCTGGGCGGACCGTCCCGCTACCTGGCCGCCCAGTATGGCTGCAGCGTCTGCGGACTCGACCTGGGCCAGGCCTATGTCGATGCGGCAAGATTCCTCGCGGGGCTAACGGGGCTTGCCGATCGCGTCAATTACACGTGTGGAAATGCGCTCTCGCTTCCTTTCGAAGCCGAATCGTTCGATGTCGCGTGGACGCAGCATGTGGCGATGAACATCGCGGACCGCGCGACGCTGTATCGCGAGGCGTTTCGCGTACTGCGGCCGGGCGGCCGCTTTGCGATATTCGATGTGGTCGCGGCGTCGGGCGAGCCTTTGCACTATCCGCTTCCGTGGTCGGCCACACCCGAGACGAGTTTCCTTGTAACCGCAGACCGCATGCGCAGCCTGCTGCTCGAGCAGCAGTTCAAGGTCGTCTCATGGGCCGACAGCACCGACGCCGCCATCGAATGGTTTGCGGAAGTGCAGAAAGCGCGCGCAGCGATGGCCGCCAAGCCCGCGCTTGGGCTTCATATCGTGATGGGGCCCGGGTTCGCCGAGATGACGAAGAATCTGGCCCGCAATCTGAGCGAAGGAAGAGCGGCGTTGATACAGGCGATCGTTGCCAAGCCTTGAACCGGCCTTGGCACCTCGCCCGGCCACGCGACCGTTATGCGACGCCTCAGCTAGCTCGCCAACCACGGCGGGTGTGCTGCCGACCCACCTGCCGGCAACACCGCGCCGTCGCGCGCACCGCGTCCGTACGCTCGTCGCTCTTCGCTCCTCGCTCTTCGCAAAGACGATTTCGCCGCGCGCACCGTAATCGATCGCCGAGCCCGCGCCCGAGTCCGAGCCCGACGGCGACCAGAAAAACGAAGCAGCGATTTCATTGATCGACGTTCGACGGTTCGAACCGGACCGTGACTGATCCAGAGCGGCAACGCAGTGTCGCGCACGTTCACGAAGATGAACCCGATGCCGGTGCGCAGGTGCCGGCGGCAAACGTTGCGATCGCGGGTATGCAAGTGGTGACGGTCGATGCGAATACGCCTGCGGTGAACGTGGTGACCGCTTGAACGACGGATGGGGCCGCCGCTTAAAGCATGTCCTCGTGCCGGCAGTTGATGAGCAACTCCGCCATGCTCGCGGAGTTCGGCAGTTCGATCGTGTTGGCGATAATCGTCGCGATATCGTGAGGCTGCGTCATCGCCGATGGCTCGAGGTCCGCAAGACTCGCTGCCATATCCGTATTGACGAATCCAGGGCACACGGCCGTCGCGCGTACGCCATGGTCCCAGCCCGCGCGCCTCACCGCGTGCGTCAGCGAGATCGCCGCGTGCTTCGACATCGGGTAACCGACGTTGAGGTTTTTTACGCGTTTCCCGGATAGCGACGCGATCTGGACAAAACGCCCGGCGCCTGCGCGTTTCAGATGCGTAAGCGCGGCCTGCACGAGCCGGAACGGCGCCTTGACATTGATGTCGAGCGTTTCCTCGAGCAAATCATCGGTGCCGTTGTCGAACGAGATCATCTTGCAGATGCCCGCGTTGCTGACCAATACGTCAAGACGGCCGAACTGCCCGATCGTCGCGTTCACCCATTGCCGGCCCGCATCCTTATCTCGTGCTTCATAGGCGCATACGAACGCGTCCAGGTCGTTGTCGAATAAAGCCGGCTCACGCATTCCCAGCGAAAGCCGATATCCGCGCCGGTGCAACTCGAGCGCGATCGCGCGGCCGATGCCGCGGTTTGCGCCGGAAATCATCGCCACTTTGGTCATCGGTTGCTTCCTTTCGTGAGGGGCTTCCCGCGCTGCGCGTCAGAAGCCAGCGTCGATCGTGATCTTCGTGCCGTCGCTAAAGCGGCTCAGGCGAAAAGCATGCGGATCGACAATCGGCGCATCGCCGTTGACGAGATCCGCCATCAGCCGGCCCGCGCCCGGTCCTATTCCGAAGCCGTGGCCCGAAAAGCCCGTGCCGATAAACAGACCGGGCACGCGCTCGACCGGCGAAATGATCGGGATAGCATCGGGCGTCACGTCGATGTAGCCGGCCCAGCGTTGGGCGATACGCGCATCGGCGAGCTTCGGAAAGACGCTGACGAACTCGCGCAGGCCGTTATCGACATACGGAACGACGGGCTCGGGGTCGAGCGTGCGCACGGCTTCGAACAGGGTCGGGCGATCGAGCGGCCAGTGGCGCGGCCGTTTCAGTTCGTCGAAGAAGCGTTTGCCGAAGTGAATCTGCAGCGCGCCCATCTGGCTTTTCAGCGCCTCGAGGTACTTGAAGAACAGTCGAAACGAATCGGGAGTCAGGTCCGTATGCGTGCGCATGCCGTATGCGACCGTATAGCCGCCGTCCGCGCGCTTTCTGAACGCGAATTCCTCGTTGTTTGCACTGCATGTCGGGCCGCCTTCGAGCGGCTCGGTACGCAGCACCGACGCGCGCGTCAGCAGTTGCGGCAAATCGACGCCAAGATTGCCGCAGAAATACCGCGTCCACGCGCCACCCGCGACGACGACCGCCTGGCAGCGTATTGTCCCGTGCTCGGTGACCACCGCACTCACGCGCGCGCCGCTCGTCTCGACGCCACGCACCGCGCACGGCGTGAGAATCTTTACGCCGCGGCGGCGCAGCGCATTCGCTATCGCGGGCGCGGCTTTTTGCGGCTCGGCACGCGCGTCGCTCGGCGTAAAGATGCCGCCGCGATAACTACGCGACGCACCCGGCAGCAGTTGCGAAATCGCGCTCGTGTCGACTTCGCGCGTATCGAGCCCATCGCCCGCGATCTCTCGCGCGCGCGCCAGCCAGTCGCTATGACGTTCGAGCGTTTTTTGATCGTCGGACACATAGAGAATGCCGCACTCGTTGAAGCCGGTGTCGATGCCAAGCGCGCGATCGAGCGTGCGCCAGATCTTCAGGCTCTCGATGCTCAGCAACAACTCGCGCGGATCGCGCCGCGTGACGCGCACCCAGCCCCAGTTGCGGCTCGACTGTTCGCCCGCTATATGGCCCTTCTCGCAGAGTGCGACCCGCAGGCCCTTGTCACTCAGATGAAGCGCGGTCGATACACCGATAATGCCGCCGCCTATCACGACGACATCGGTCTCTTCCGGTATCTGGATATCGTCGGCGACGATGTCGACTTGCGGTCCCATGATGATGTGTCGTTGTGCGTTATATGGATGGTGTCAGTGGTGCCGCTCGGCGACGGCGGCCGCGGCAGCCTGCGATTGCAGCGCCTGCGCGCGCCGCGACGGTCGCGCCGCGCGGTGGCCGGTGCGCATGTTCGGATTCGCAAAGCGGTTGGTCCAGCGGTCGATATGATTGATCGCATGCGTGAGTGGCACCGTGATCAGCAGATAAACCACCCCCGCGGCTACGAGTGGCGACAGATTCGCGGTGTTCACCGCGGTATTCTGGCCGATCGTAAACAGATCGCGTTGCGACGTAAGGAGCCCGAGAAAATAAACGAGGCTCGAATCCTTGACAATCGCGATGAACTGATTCGCCAGCGCCGGCAGGATGCGCCGGATGCCTTGCGGCACGATCACGTAGCGCATGCTGCTCCAGTACGTCATGCCGAGTGCCAGGCTCGCATACAACTGGCCATGGCCGACGCTCTGAATGCCGGAGCGGAAAATTTCGGCAATATAGGCCGATGAAATCAACGCGAGCGCAACGATCGCGAGCGGATACGGATTAGGTCCGAACAACGCCAGTCCGACCGGCGCAAGCCCTTGTCCGACCACGAGAATCACGAGCGCCGCCGGCAGGCCGCGAAACACGTCGATATAAATCCGCGCGGGCAGCATGAGCCACCGTATATTCGACACGGTCATCAGCGCAAGCACGAGGCCCGCGATAATGCCGAGCACGGTCGAGAACACCGAGAGAATCAGCGTATTCACGAGACCCGTGCCGAGCAGGCTCGGCAGCGAATCGATCAGCAGCGGCCAGTCGAGGAAGTTCTGCAAAAAGGCGTCCATATGCGCGCGCTCCGGAAAAGCGTGGTCGACTGAAGTCCGTCCCGTCTTACGGCCTCTCGTGTGCCGCCCGGTTGCCCGATCAGGTGCCCGCTTTCATCTCATACGGCGGCAGGCTTGTGGGTTTCGGGTAGCCAGGATGGAATTGCAGATAGAGCTTCATCCATGTGCCGTCGGCGACGAGTTCGCCCAGCGTCTTGTTGAGCGCGGCCTCGAGTTTCGTATTGCCTTTATGGACCGGAAAGCCGGCCGGCAAGTTCACCGCGGAGATGTCGAGCTTGTCCGCGATGTTCATCTGCGGGTATTTGCTTTGCAAGCCTTCGACGAGCGTCTTGTCGACAAAGTAACCGTCGATGTATTTATTGCGCAGCGCGAGGAAACCTGCATTCAGGTTCGGAAAGCGCACGATCTGCGCGCCCGGCAGGTAGCTCGATGAGTAGGTGTCTTCGATCGTGCCTTGAATGACCCCGATGCGTTTTTCCTTAACGGACCCAGCGTCGCCTGAAATAGTGCTGCCCGGCAAGGTGGCGACGCTCAGCAGTCCGGTCAGATACCCTTCGGAAAAATCGACCATCTTGAGCCGGTCCTTCGTGATCGAGATCGATCCCGCGGCAAGGTCGATCTGCTGGTTTGCGACGCTCGGCAGCAATCCCGAGAAGTCCTGTGCACGAAAGTCGGCAGTAAGGCCGAGCTTTGCCGCGATCGCGCGAATCAGCTCGACGTCGAAGCCGGTCATCTTGCCATTGTCGATATACGAATACGGCTTGTTGTTCGCATCGACGCCGGCGACGATCTTGCCCGGCGTCAGCGTTCCCACATCCTCGGCATGGGCAGCCGATACCGCGGCAACGCACAACGACAGCGCCATCGCAAGACAGCGTGCAAAGTGACTGAAACGCATGATGAGGCTCCTCCCGAAAGAAACGGTGGTGAACGAAACCAGGCCCGGCTGACGGTTGCGCAAGCCATGCTCATGGTTGTTTCGATCGACGCTCAGGACAACGCGGCGCGTACGCGGCCGCGCCACATGTCGTCGAGCTGGTAAAGCGCGCTGCCGAGCGGCACGGCAAGCTGCCTTGCCATGCCCGCGCCGCTCAACGGAAATGACCCTTCGCCGAACGCACCGGCGTCGCGCTCGATGCCGAGCATGTGCTTCGCGATGCGATGACCGAGATAGCTCATCAGTGCGACGCCATTGCCGTTGCAGCCGAGCGCATAGTGAATGCCGTCGTGCGAGCCCGTATGCGCGAGCTTGTCGCTCGTCATGGCGACATAACCCTTCCACGCATGCGTGATCCGGACGTCGCGCAGCGCCGGCCACAATTGCACGAGCTTCGCGTACAGATGGCGCGCCGCGCCGCGTTCGTCGAGTTCGCGTATGGCGGGCCGCGCGCCGAAAATCATTCGCGTGCCATCCGGCGACGGACGCGTATAGAAAAGATTGCGCTTCGAATCGCTGATCATCCGTCGCCCCGGGTTGAGCGCATCCATGAGACCGGCCGGCAGCGGCTCGGTCGCGATCTGATAGCTCGCAACCGGCAGCACGCGGCGCGCGAAGAAAGGCAGCAGGCGCCCCGTGTAGCCGTTAGTCGCAACCAGCACGTGCTTCGCATCGAGTGTGCCGCGACGCGTATGCACGCGAAATCGTGCGCCATCGGGTGTCAGCGCCGCGGTTCTTTCAATGCGCTCTACTTCGGCATGCGAATGCAATGTTGCGCCGCGGCACCGTGCGAGCTCGCGCAACGCGCGGTGATATTTCGCCGTATGCAGACCGCCGTATTCGTCGACGAGAATGCCGCCATAGTAGTAGTCGGAACCGACAATCGCGCGCTGCGCGTCACGTTCGATCACATGAACGGTCACACCGGTCTTCTCGCCTAGCAATTGGCCCTGGCGTCGCAACTCGTTGAAATGGCCCGGAGTGAAAGCGCCGAAAAAGCGGCCGGTGATGTGCAGATCGGCGTCGAGCTTCTCGCCGATAACGAGCTTCTGCAGATAGTCGAAGCTCGCCATCGATTCATGCATCAGTCGTACAAGCCGCTCGGCGGATACGCCGCGAATCGCGTTCGTCAACGCCAGCTTCTGTCCGCTCGAGACCATGCCGCCGCTACGCGTGCTGCCGCCCGCACCGATTTCGGCCGCATCGAGCACGGCCACGCGCGCGCCGTGCAGCGCGGCTTGTGCGGCAGCCGACAGACCGCAGTAGCCGCTGCCGATGATCGCGACGTCGACGCTGGCCGGCAGCGGCAGCAGCGCGCTTTCAGGCGGCGCGGCGTCCCACCAGTAAGGGGCGCAGCGAAAGGCTTCATGGAACAGCAAGGCGTCAGGGCGCATGGGCTTGCTTCGAGCGGGGTGCCGGGCGTGAGCAGCGGGGTTGGGGCCAGTCTAGATTTACGCAGGTCATCCGGTCAAATAGCGCCAAAAAGGGCTTCTATTCATTTCTGATATGGCAAGCTAGCGGTTCAATGCGCCGTCAGTAGCGGAGGATGGATGAATCTCAGGCAGGTCGAAGCATTTCGCCTCGTCATGCTGCGAGGCTCGATGACAGCCGCGGCAAAAGAGCTGGGCACCTCGCAGCCGAGCATCAGCCGCCTGATCGCGGAACTGGAAGCGGCCACCGGCCTTGCGCTGTTCGCGCGCATCGGCGGCCGCATTCGCGCGACCGATGCGGGTAGCGCTTTCTATCGTGAAGTCGACCGCAGCTTCGTGGGGCTCGAGAAGCTCGAGCATTCGGCGCGCGAGATTCGCCAGCTTGGCACCGGGCGTCTGCGTATCGTTGCGGCGCCGGTGCTCGCCCTTTCGTTCCTGCCGGTGGTGATCGAGCGATTTCTTGCCGCGTATCCGCGCGTGATCGTATCGCTCGAAATGCGCAGTGAAGGGACCATTCAACGGTGGGTGTCGTCCGCATACTGCGACGTCGGGTTTGCGACGGTGACGCCCGATGCGTTCGGCGTGACGAGCGCCGACCTCTACCGGCTGCCGGGGCTCTGCGCGCTGCCGGTCAAGCATCCGCTCGCGGCGCACGCAAGCATCGATGCAAGCGATCTGCGCGGCGAACGCCTGATCCTGCCTTCATACGCGGACGACACGCGTGCGCCGCTCGACCGCGTCTTGCGGCCCGCCGGCGCGGACCAGGTGCCCGTGGTGGAAACGCCTTATGGCGCGACGATCTGTGCATTGGTATCGCGCGGCCTCGGCATCGGTATCGTGAACCCGCTCGCGGCGCTCGATGCGAACCCGCGCCGTATTGCATTCAGGCCGTTTACGCCGGCCATCCTGTTCCGCGGGTTCACGTTGTGTCCGCAACTGCAGCAGGCGAACCCCGTGGTGGAGACTTTTCTGGAACTGGTCCGTAAAACGATGGAGCGCGAGATCGGTGCGCTGCGTGACGGACGAGTCGATTCGCGGTCGCGGCGTTGCCGCTAAGCGCCGTCAGGCGACTTTCAGCGTCGCGAAGCGCGGCACTCGCTTCGCGTTCTTCGTGTTTGTCGCATGCTTCGCGTCAAGCGCTCAGTTTGCGATGCCAAGGATCAGCCGGCACGGGCCCTAACGGATTTCATCGCCCGCTCTAGATTTCGATGCCGATCTCGTGCAGATAGGGCATTGACGGCGCCGCGCCGGCGCGCGTCACACAGGTCGCCGCGGCTGCCTGCGCGAACGCGACCGCGCGCGGCCCCGACGCGCCGGCGACGATGGCGGAAAAGCGCCGGCGAACGTATCGCCGGCACCGGTCGTGTCGAGCGCGGTCACGGCGGCAGCCGGAAAGAATTCGACCTGCGCGCCGGCTTCGTCGGAGAAATACGCGACTACGCCGCGCGCGCCGAGCGTGACGAGAACGTGAGGCGCGCCGGCGTCGTGCAGCGCGCGTGCGATTTTGATCGCGTCGTCGATCGAATCGAGCGAACGCCCGGCAAGCGCCGCGGCTTCCACTTCGTTTACAACGAGGTAATCGACCTGCCGCAGCAGCCGCGTAGGCAACGCGCTCTGCACAGGCGACGCATTGAAAAGGACGGGAATATCGAACCGTTCCGCAGTCGAGAGCACGCTCTCGACCGTCGCGAGCGGAACGGTCAGGTCGCACACGATCATGCGCGCGACAGTGAGCATCTGAAGATTGCGGGCCACGAGTTCCGGCGTCAGATCGCCATTGCTGCCCTGCACCGTGACGATCGAATTGTTGCCGGCTTCGTCGATCACGACCATCGCGATACCGCTGGCGGCGTGTTCGCTGACGGCGACGCCCGAGCAATCGATCCCTTCGGCCTCGAGGCTCGCCATCAGCCGGGCACCGAATTCGTCATTCCCGACGCAGGCAATCAGGGCGACCTGTGCGCCGAGCCGCGCCGCCGCAATCGCCTGGTTTCCGCCCTTGCCGCCGGGCGCCACGAGAAACCGGCTCCCCTTCAGGGTTTCGCCCGGTCGCGGGAAGCGCGGCACGTACGTCGCGAGATCCATGTTCACGCTCCCGACGACAACAATGCGCGGCAACGGATCGTCTCTCATCTGATTCGTTCTAAAGGTCGCTGATCGGCTTCGCGGTCAAGCCGGCACGCCCTCGGCCGGTTCGCCGCCGCGGGCCCCATCGCACTGATGCGAAGGATAACGCTTTCCTGAACGAAATGATTCTGCGGGAGGCCCGGCGGGCAGCCAGGGCTTACCCGCCGCCACCTTCAGGCGGATTATTCAGGCGGGATTCAGGCGGTAACCTGTAGAAGGATGTCGTCGCCATCCATCGGCGCGCGAATGCCGCGCAGGTCATGCACGCGAACAGCCTCGCCGAGCCCCTGCGCCGCCGACGCAAAGCCGACGGCCACCACTTTCGCGCCCGCCGCGATGCCGGCCTCGATGCCGGCCGGCGCGTCTTCGAACACCACGCTATGGCGCGCGTCGAATTCCATGCGCCGCGCCGCGAGTTCGAACCCGTCCGGCGCGGGCTTGCCGCGCACGACGTCTTCGGCGCTGATCAGCAAATGCGGCGCCGGCAGGCCGGCCGCCGCGAGGCGCCTTTGCGCAAGCGCGCGATCGGCCGACGTCACGACGGCCCAGCGGTGGGGCGGCAACGCGCGCAGCAGTTCGCCCGCGCCCGGAATCTCGACGATGCCTTCGGTGTCCTCGTACTCGCGCTGCATCAGCGCGACCGTATCCGCTTCGACGTCGGTACCGGCCGGCGCGAGCGCCCACAGCGTGTCGATCGTGCGCCGCCCTTGCGCCGCGCGGATCACGAGCGAAGGATCGAGCCCATAGCGGTTCGCCCACTCCGTGTACGCGCGGTGCATCGGCGCACGGGAATCGAGCAACGTGCCGTCCATATCGAACAGCACACATTTACAGCGCAAAAAGTCCAATTGTCGATGCATTGAGTCGTGTCTTCGAAAATATCAACGGGCTTTTAGCGAGCCATGCAGCATGGGCGGCATCAGCTCGCGATCAGCCATTCAATGCCGGCGTTGTCGGCGGCGAGGCGCGCGGCCTGCGGCAACTCGTTATCGCAGACCCAGATCGAGACACGCGCGAACGGCACGATCGAGACGAAACCGCCTTGCCCCCACTTCGTGCTGTCCGCGATCGCGCATACGTCGCGGCTGCGTTCGATGGCCGCATGCTTGAGCTGCGTTTCGAACTGGTTCGCGGGGGTCCATCCGGCCTCGAGGTCGATGCCGCGCGCGCCCATGAAAAACAGATCGAAATGCAGTTGCCCGACCTGCCAAAGCCACCGGCCCCACGGTGGCGAGCCCGTTGCGATACAGCTCGCCGCCGATCAGATGCACATCGTACGCGGGATGCCCGGCCAGTTCCATCGCCAGATTGATGCCATGCGTGACGATCGATAGCTGGTTCACATCGGGCAGCCCTTCGCGTAGGCGGCGCGCGAGTTCCATGGCCGTCGTGCCGGAGTCGAGGTAGACCACCACGCCGTTGCGGATCAGCGCCGCAGCCTGCCGCCCGATGCGCTGCTTCTGCGTTTGCCTTTGCCCTTCGCGGGCGCGCAGCGGATAGTCGATTTCGGAATCGACGAGCACCGCGCCGCCGTGCACGCGGCGCAGCCGGCCCTGCTCTTCGAGCACCTGCAGGTCGCGCCGCACCGTCATTGGCGACAACGCGAATGGCGGTGCGAGGTCGGTCACCCGACGCTGTCCGCCTTTGGCCAGCGCGTCGAGAATCAGCTCGCGGCGGTGGTGGGCCAGTGCGCTATCCGTTGTGGTTTTCTCAGGCGCGGGCATCGAATCCGGGTCCGAAATGCGGCCACGAAAACGCATGCCGCGCGGGTTATCCACAGGCTATTTTAATCCGTCGGCCATTAACGGGCGTTTCCGCCTGCCCAGGCTGCCCCGCCTGACCGTAGTAGGCGCCGGCGCCATGCTTGCGCAGATAGTGTTTGCGGATCAGCGTTTCCTTGATCGGCGGCGCGACCGGATTGATCGTGCGCGTCAGATAAGCCATCTGCGCGATCTCTTCGAGCACGCGGCTGTTGTACACGGCCTTCTGCGCGGTCTGCGATGCGCGGACTGTTCCCGGCTCGACGCCACCGTTGCCGGTTGCATCGCTTTAGCGCTTTAGCGCTCTAGCGAGTGGCGGCGTATCGAGGCGCGGTCATAAATCGGGCATCACCTGCAATAACGGTGTAGGCCTGACGGCGATGTATCCGGTGAACGGCCGATCGTGCGCGAGGATCAGCAGCATGGCCGCGGCGAGACCCGCGGAAAAAAGTCCGACCGCCACCGCGGATCCAAGCCGGTTGTGACAATGAACAAGCGCGACGGTGACCTGAAGGCAGATGCCGAGAAAGATCAGCGACAGCCACTTGACCTGGTTCACTTCCGAGCGGCTCACGAGAATACGTTGACGGCGAGCCTCGAGCGCCTGTTCCACATACAAGGCCGCCTCGCGCTGCGCGGTCTGCTGCCCCGGCGATTCAAGCGTCAACGACAGCGCGAGCTGAAGCGCCTTGTTCAGCTCAGGCGGACTGATTTTAAGCGTCACGTCGCCTCGGGCCATCATCGGCCATTCTTCGTTGACGACGTGCTCGATGTGCTCCCTGACGAGCGCCCGGATCTGGTTGCGTGCATCTTCCGGCAAGACGGCGGACACGATCACAACCGATCGGAGCGCACTGGCTTCCGCGGCGACCGCAGCCGTGGCGCGCTCGGTATCGGTCCAGACCTGCGCAGCGGTAAACGCGACGAGCAGACCGAAGATCACGCCGATCGGCGACAACAGGCCCGGTGAAACCGTCATCCACGATCGCCCATGCGGGCCGGCGGCAAGCCGGCCGGTGACGACGTGAATCAGTGCTCCCACAAGGAAGCTGGCGGCGAAAGAGAAGATCGCCATTTGCCATATTGGAAGATTGTGTAACCACATATCGATCATTGGCGCATCCTCCATGCTTGCCCATGCAAGGCCAGGAACGGGACTGCTGTGGATCAACGGGACGGCAGGTGCACGCGGCGCGTAAGCGTTGTCGCGGGAAATACGACATTCGCGCGGCATAAATCGGCTAAAGCGCCGCCTCTTTGAACAACCATTCCCGAAATGCCACGAATCCTGGGAGGTTCGCGCGTTCGGGCCGATAAACGACAAAGTATGCGAGCGCCGCGGGAAAGTCGATATCAGGGAACAGCCGTACGAGCCGCCCGGCCGCGAGATCGTCGCGCGCCATCACGCTGCGTGCGAGCGCGACGCCGTGGCCTTCGATAGCGGCCTGCAGCACGGCCGCCGAATTGTTGATCTTCATGCCGCGGTTGGTGGCAACGCCCGTCACGTCTGCTTTTTTCAGCCACGCGTGCCAGGAAGGAAAGCCCGCGTGGCCTTCCATCGACAGATCGTGAATCAGGGTTTCGCGTGCGAGGTCATGGGGCTTGCGCAGGCGCCGCGGCCCGCGCAACCGTTCCGGCGAAGCGACCGGGTAAACCTCTTCGTCCATGAGCTTGTCGGCCACGAGGCCGGGCCAGCTTCCCATGCCGTAGCGCACGCCGATATCGATGCGCCGCGCGATGAAATCGACGGGCTTCAGGCTCGTTTCGAGGCGCACGTCCATGTCGGGACAGGCAGTCTGGAACCGGTCGATGCGCGGCAGCAGCCACTTCGCGGCGAACGCCGGGCTGACGGTCACGGTCAGCACCCCGCTGTCGGCCGCGCCCTCCTTGAGCCGCTCGAGCCCGAGCGCGAGCCGGTCGAAGCCCGCACGGATATCCGGCAGCGCATGTTCGGCGGCTTCAGTGAGGACGAGGCGCGCCCGCCCACTGGCGCCGCGGTGAAACAGCGGCGCGCCGAGCCAGTCCTCGAGATTACGCACGAGTTGACCGACCGCGGCGGGCGTGACGTGCAGTTCGGCCGCCGCCGCGGAAAAGCTCTGGTGACGGGCGCTCGCTTCGAAGGCGCGCAAGGCGTTCAGATGGACAGGCGATTTCATGCCGTGGTGACGGTAAAGTTTCTCTTTCAATAAATCAAACTTTATCTCGTTTGCCGTCCGCAGTGAACCGGCGAAGAATCTCTGCTAAACATAGACCTGTCGCAATCGGCTGCGTCGAGTTCGACGCCGGCAACGGGCGCATGCGGTGTCAGCGCGAATATCAAGTTTTTCTTTCAGCATGGCGCCAATCTTTCTTTCAATTGATTCCTGTCGGTCGACAGGAAAAGGAAATGTCTGATGAACGAATCCTTCAAGGGCAAGAAGCTGCTGGTAGTCGGCGGCACGAGCGGCATGGGTCTCGAAACGGCGCGCACGGTGCTCGCCGGAGGCGGCAGCGCGGTTATCGTGGGCCATCGTCCGGAGAAGGCCGAAGCGGCACGCAAGGATCTGGCCGCGGCAGGCCAGGTTGCGTCGCTGACGGCAAACCTGAGCAGCGACGCGGACGTGACCGCGCTGCGCAAGATCATCGACGAGCAGCATCCGGACGTCGACCTGCTGGTCAATGCGGCCGGCGTGTTCTTCCCGAAGCCCTTTCTCGAGCATCAGGAAGCCGACTACGACCAGTACCTGAAGTTGAACAGGGCGACCTTCTTCATCACGCAGACGGTCGTCGCCAATCTCGTGGCGCGCAATCGCCCGGGCGCGATCGTCAACGTCGGTTCGATGTGGGCACGGCAAGCCATTGCGGCCACGCCGTCGTCGGCGTACTCGATGGCCAAGGCGGGCCTGCATTCGCTGACGCAGCACCTCGCGATGGAACTGGCGCCGAAGCAGATTCGCGTCAACGCGGTGTCGCCGGCCGTCGTGCACACGCCAATCTACGAAGGCTTTATTCCGAAGGCCGAGGTGCATGGCGCGCTGCAAGGCTTCAACGGCTTCCATCCGCTCGGCCGCATCGGCACGCCGCAGGATGTCGCCGAAGTCGTGGCGTTCCTGCTATCGGACAAGGCCGGCTGGGTCACCGGCGCGATCTGGGACGTCGACGGCGGCGTGATGGCCGGACGCAATTGATGGGCGGAAGGCGCGCGCTATCTCATCGTTGGCCGGCTTCGAGATCGATCACATAGTCCGCCCGATCCCGCGTGGAATCGATCAGCCGCGCATTGGCTTCATCGCTGCGTTCGACCCATTCCTTCGCGGCCTCGGCGGACCGGCCGAACTGCATGTGCCGCGCGATCAGCCGCTCGCGACGCAAATCGCCGTCGACATCGACGAACCAGATTTCGTCGATCAGCTCGCGCACATACCGCCAGTGGCCGTGCTCGAGCAGCAGATAATTGCCCTCGGTGATAACGACGGGCGTTTCGGGCAACACCGGAATCGCATTGGCGATCGGCTCCTCGATCTCGCGCCGGAACAGCGGCGCGTAGACGATTTCATCGTTAGCCTGCACACGCAGCCGACGCAGCAGCGCGACATAGCCCGCACTATCGAATGTATCTTCCGCGCCCTTGCGGTCCGCGCGGCCGAGTTGCGCGAGCACCGTGTTCGCAAGGTGATAGCCGTCCATCGGCACGACTACCGCCTCGCTGCCCAGATGTTCGACCAGCATTTGCGCAAGCGTCGACTTGCCCGCTCCGGGCGCGCCTGTCAGACCGATGATCAGGCGCTCGCGGTTGGCCGTCTTTGCGCGGATTCTTGCCAGATGGGTTTCGATCGTCATCTCCGGGGTCTCGTGATATTCATCCGGCCTTCTTTGTATCACGCCGGCGCCGCGACGCCCATCCCCGGCCACGCTCGGCTTCTTCGCATTCAGAACTTGTGCAGCAAGGCGATGCGAGCGTCCAGTTGTTCGTTCGAGGTGGACGGCGCAAAATGCCCACCGATCACCGGGTCGACTCCGCTCGATGCGCGCAGATAGTCGACACCGCCATAGACGAACGTGGTCTTGGACAAGTTATACGTCAACCCCGCCGCAAACTGGTTCCAGTGCTTGTGCTCGAACGTCGTGTACTGGTAAGCGACGATTCCCTGCAGCGCCACGGTCAGGTTGTAGATCGTGCCGATCTCGCCCGTTCGCAAGTTCGACGAAACGCCGTTGCTTTTCAGCGTGGTCTGCGTGACGTTCGCCATCAGTCGCGCCTTGCCGAAGTCGTACACGCCGCCGAGCACCAGGGCGCCCGCATAATCGAGCCGGAAGTTGCCGCTCGCGAACAGATCGGTCACTGCGCCGGTCGTCGGATTGACCGTTGCGACCGTCGTGCCGAGGAAATTCTTCAAGCCGATCTTGGCATACGGGTCGGTCGTCGTGCCGTTCAGGCGCGTGTACGCGAGGCCGATCGTGAGCGGCCTGTTCGAGTAGCGGATGCCCGCGCTCCATCCGCTGCCGTCATAGAAGTCGCCCGCCACGTTACTGAACGAATACATGCCGCCGAACGTGACGCCGTAGAACGTCGGGCTCACATATTTGATGGCGTTCGGCAGCCGGTCGGTGCCCATGCGGTCGTAATCGCCCTGATGCGAACCGTAGCCGGTCACATCGCCGCTCACGTTGTACATCGCGACGAAGTCGTTGATAAAGTCGTACTGCAGACCGAGCGTCACCGTGCCGAGGTCGTCCTTGCCGATGCCCACGTACGCGCGCCGACTGAACGCCGCGCCGCCGCCGAGCGCCTTGCCGGTGCCGATCTGAAACCCGCTCTCCAGATTGAACACGGCCTTCATGCCGCCGCCCAGATCTTCGTTTCCGATCACGCCCCAGCGGTTGCCTGTGTAGACGCCGTCGGCTTCCGAATATTGATGCTGGCCGCCCGCATTGTTGACATAGGTCAGGCCGCCGTCCAGCAGCCCGTACAAGGTCACGTA
This sequence comes from Paraburkholderia sp. 2C, assembly GCF_054589215.1. NCBI lineage: Bacteria > Pseudomonadati > Pseudomonadota > Betaproteobacteria > Burkholderiales > Burkholderiaceae > Paraburkholderia > Paraburkholderia sp. 2C. The sequence goes on from NZ_BAAILL010000032.1 coordinate 264,607, forward strand.
ACTCTGCGCATGCGCCGGATTGGTGACGGTTGCACCAACGGCAAGCATTATCAGTAACCCTAAATATTTGTTCGAGTCAAAGGTCGTGGGTTTCATGTTTTTCTCTTAGCCCAGCGTCAGGAGCGCTGGAAACCGGACATCAGGCGATCGGCTCAGATTGCAGCCAATTCACCTGTTGCTGCCCGTTGGTCCATGTGGAACATCGTCGCTTGTTTCGTTGCTCGTTTCATTGCTTGTTTCGTTGCTCGTTTCATTGCTTGTTCGCGCCGGCTGCCAGATCCTGCAGCTTGCGCGCCGGATCGCCGAGCGCATCGCGGTCCACGCGATCGCGCTGCGCGATCATCTTGCGCAGCGACCGCATCTCGCGTCCGTTATTGATTGCTATCGCGCCGACCGGTACGTCCTGCTCCATAAAGATATGCATGTAGCCATTCTCGAAGGGCTCGCCGCGCGCCACCACGCTGTCCCATCGCACGGGTGCACCGGCGATCTGCACGTTGACGTCGTACTGATCCGTCCAGAACCACGGCACTTCCGCGTAAGGCGCGGCATCGCCCATCATCGCGCGCGCCACCGTCACCGCCTGGCTTTGCGCGTTGTGCCAGCTCTCGAGGCGGATATGCCGGTTAAGGAACGGATTGAAATGCCGGCTCACGTCGCCAATCGCGCGCACCCGCGGATCGCTGCTGCGCCCCCACTGATCGACCACGATGCCGTCGTCGACGGTCAGGCCCGCCGCTTCGGCGAGTTCGGTGTTCGGCACGGCGCCGATCCCGACCACCGCGGCATCCGCGGTCACGGTCACGCCATCGCTTGTGTAGAGACGCACGCCGCGCGCATCGCTGTCGATCGCGTCGACCGTCACGCCCGTTCTGATCTCCACGCCTTCGCGTCGGTGCAGATCCGCGAAGAAATACCCGAACTCGCTGGCGACCACGCGCGCGAGCGGTTGCGCCGCCGTCTCGAGCACCGTGACTTCCATGCCGCAGCGCCGGGCCGTCGCGGCGATCTCGAGGCCGACGAAGCCCGCCCCGATCACGGCGAGCCGCTTTCCCGCGGCGAGACGGCGTTTCACCGCAAGTGCATCGTCGATACCGCGCAGCGTAAAGACGTTCGCGCCATCGGCGCCGGGCACATTCAGGCGGCGCGCGCGCGCGCCCGTCGCAAGCACGAGCAGGTCGTACGACAGCGTATCGCCGTCGGCAAGACGCACGCGCCGATGCGACCGGTCGATCTCCACGGCCGCGCTGCCGGTGCGCAGCACGATCGACGCATTCGCATACCACTGCCACGGCCGAAGATACGTGCGCTCGGCGGGCATCGCACCGCTCAGCATGTCCTTCGACAGCGGCGGCCGTTCATAGGGCGGATAAAGCTCGCCGCCCACCAGCGACAGCGGTCCGGTATGCCCCGCTTCGCGCAGCGCTTCGGCCGCCCTTCCACCGGCATGGCCGGCGCCCACGATCACGATGCGTGCGGCTTTGTCAGGCACGTGCGTCAATTTCCACCTCGGCGATCAGATTCGGATGTGCGAACGCAAGCGTCGATCTCAGTGCGCCGCGACGCTCGCCCTGCTCATCGGACGGTAGGGTCCGAGCTTCTTCGCGGCTTCATTGGCGAACGAATCGTCGACCACATCCTCGACCTTGATGTCGCCGTGCACGAACCCTTGCTCCTTGAAGAAGCTCAGGTCGTTGCGCAGCGCCGCCATATGCACGTGCCCGTCGGGGTCGGCGGCATTCGGCGTGATCGCGCGGTAGACGGCCGCATTCTTGATCTTCGTGTACTGCGTGAGGATCGAGATCACGTCGTCGGCGGTCGGGCCGGCGAGCTTGCCGTCCTGCAGCGCGTCGTTGTAGTAGCGCAGTGCCCGCACATAGGCGTTCATGAACTTCTGCGCCTGATCGCGATGGTCGTTGATGAAGTTCTGCGAATACAGCACCACCGCGGTCTGCTGCCCCGGGTAGATCGCCTTTTCGCTCGCGCGCACCGCGACGCCCTTGCTGATCGCGAGCGTCACGGTCGGCTCGTTCGTCACGCTTGCGTCGATCTTGCGGTTCTGTAGTGCGACGAAGTGTTCCGGGAAGCCGAGATAGACGAGATCGACATCATGGATGGTCAGGCCGCCTTTCTTGAGCGCCTCGTTGAGCGCCGACTCCGAACCGGCACCCTTCGCCGCCACCGCGATTTTCAGGCCTTTGAGGTCGGCGAAGGACTTATAGCGGCCGCTGTCGGCCAGATCCTTTCTGACAAGCAACGTCGAATAATCGTAGCCCTCTTCGATAGACCCTTTGTCAGCGACGATCTTCATATCGATATTGCGCAGGCTTGCGTTATAAAGCCCTGCGGATACGGTACCGCCGCCGATTTCCAGCTGTCCGCTCGCGAGCGGCGCAATCATGCCCGCCGCCGAAGCGAACGGAATCAGATTGACCTTGAGCCCTTCGTCCTTGAAATAGCCCTTCGCGTCGGCGATAAAAAAGCCGACATCCGAACTCGTATTCGCGATGCCGACATCGAGCACCGGCAGATCGTCCGCACGCGCCACGCCGCAGAGCGCCCACGCGGCAGCCAGCAACGCCAGATAGCGCCATAGTTTCCTGCCCATTTCCAGACTCCTTATCGTTAGGAAAACCGCCAATAACTGCTGAAGCCCCGCTCATAGCACCGGTGTCGGCAACGCCTCTCCCGCAAACCACGCCCGCAGGTTGTCGATCACGAGTCGCCCCATCGCCGCGCGCGTCTCGACCGTCGCGCTCGCGATATGCGGCAACAGCACGACGTTGTCGAGTGCGAACAGTTCGCCGGGCACATGCGGCTCGTCATTGAACACGTCGAGACCCGCGGCGCCCAGCGAGCCGTCGAGCAGCGCGGCGACGAGCGCCGCCTGGTCGACGATCGTGCCGCGCCCGACATTGATCAGCGTGCCGTTAGGCCCAAGTTCCGCGAGCACCGGCGCATCGACGAGGTGATACGTCCCGGGACCGCCCGGCGCGGTAATCACGAGATAGTCGGCAGCGCGCGCGAGCTGCCGCAGATCGTCGTAGTACGCGTAGTCGACAGCGGGCTTACGGCGCGGACCGTAGTAGCTCACGTTCATTCCGAATGCCTCGGCGCGGCGCGCGAACGCAAGTCCGATCCGGCCCAGCCCAACGACGCCGACATGCGCGCCGCTCAAGCCGCGCGCGGGCGGCAATGGGCGTTGCGTCCATCCGCCAGACCGCACGAAGCGGTCGGCCGCGACGATGCGCCGCGCAACGGCGAGCACGAGCGCGATCGCCAGATCGGCGACCGCTTCGGTCAGCACATCGGGCGTGTGCGTAACCTGTATTCCGCGCGCACGCGTGGCATCGAGATCGATGTGATCGACGCCGATCGTCATCGTCGCAACGATCTTCAGATGGGGCAGCGCATCGAGCAGCGCGGCATCGACGCGACCATCCGCGAACGTCACGAGCGCCTGCGTGCGGTCGGCCCATTGCGCGAGCGCGCGTTCGCGGTCGGGCGCTTCCCACAGCCGATGCACGGTGAACTCGGCTTCGAGGGCCTCCATCGTCGCCTCGAAAACGGGCACTACGAGCACGACCTCAGGCTTGCCGGCAGCGCGCGGCGAAATCAGCGCTCGCATATGCGCTCCTCGCAAGGATCGACCGTCACCATGCCGTCGACGATCCGCACGGGCCACGCGCGTACCGGCTCCGTGCACGGCGCGCCGACCGCGCAGCCGGTGCGGATATCGAAGCGCCCCTGATGAAACGGACATTCGATTTCGCCGCCCTCCACATAGCCCTGCGAAAGCGAGCCGGGGCCATGCGAACAGCGATCGTCGATCACGAAATATTCGCCTTCGAGCCTGAAGACCGCATAGGACATCCCGCCCACGTCGCACCGCACGGGCGTGTCCTCGGTCACCTCGGCTGCGCTGCACAGCACGGTCGGGCTCGCTTGAGTCACCATCGTTTAGCTCCTTTGCGCATGCGCCCCACAGTGCGTGCGGCCGCATCGTTCAAGTAAGGTCGTGCGCACCCGGTCATTCGGCTTTCGCTCGCCAACCGTGGCCGCTCAGTTCGCCGCCGGCGTCGCGCGCGAGCGTGCGGAACGGCAGCGTGCCGATCAGCGCGATCAACCCCGCCGCGCCCAGCGCGATGCCGATATCGAACCGGTCCGGCGGATGCGTGGCGCCGGCATTCGCGAACAGTCGCAGCAGCATGGCGCTGACGGCCACACCCGCGCCGCTCGCCAGCGGCTGTACCATGCTCGCGAAGCTCGTGGCGGCGCTCGCGAGCGGCGGCGGCACGTCCGCATACACCACCGTATTGAGCGCGGCGAATTGCAGCGATCGGACGAAGCCGCCCACGAGCAGCACGGCCGCCATCACGGCCCATGGCGTCGATACGTCGAGCAGCAGACACACGAAAATCGACACGGCGCTCAGCACGCCGTTGGCCAGCAACACGCGGCGAAATCCGAAACGCCGCAAAATCGGCGGCGACGACGCTTTCATCAGAAACGCGCCGAGCGCCGAGAAAAACACCAGCACGCCGGCGGGAAACGCCGCCATGCCGAAGCCGATCTGCAACAGCAGCGGCAACAGAAAGCCGATCGCCGCCGCGGCCATGCGGAACGACGCGCCGCCGGCGATCGCCACGGCAAATGTCGTGATGCGCAACAGCGACAGTTCGAGCAGCGGCTCGTTCGAGCGGCGCATGTGATGCACGGCCCACGCGCCGAATGCCGTGGCAACCGCGAAGATCGCGACGCACGGCATCCACGCGCCGCCCGCCGCGACACGGTCGAGCCCGATCGTGAAACATCCGAGCGCGACCGCGGCCAGCACGGCGCCGCTCCAGTCGAACTTGCGGCAACTTTCGCTGCGCACGTTGTCGATCAGCACGCTGACGAAGCACACCCCGATCACGCCGACCGGAATATTCATGTAGAAAATCCAGCGCCACGACAGATAGCTCGCAAAGAACCCGCCGACCGGCGGCGCGAGCACCTGGCCGATTACGCCGGGCACCGTCACCATCGACATCGCGCGTACGAACGACGCCCGGTCGACACTGCGCAGCACGATCAGCCGTCCGACCGGCACCATCATCGCGCCGCCGATGCCCTGCACGACGCGCGACGCGACGAACAGGTCGAGCCGGTTCGCCATCGCGCATCCCACCGACGCAAGCACGAACACGACGATCGCCGCGCGAAATACCGAGCGGCTGCCGTAACGGTCGGCTGCCCAGCCGCTCATCGGAATGCACACGGCGACGGCCAGCATGTACGCGGTAATGCCCACGCTGACCGCCGCCGCCGACTGCCCGAACGAATGCGCCATCGCCGGCAGCGCCGTGGCGATCACGGTGCCGTCGAAGTTCTCCATGAAGTACGCGCATGCCACGACGAGTGGCACGGCCATTGACGTTTTAGTCGGGTTTGGCATCGCGCGGTCCATTGAATGGCGTATTCAGGTAATCGTTCAGGTAATCGAAGTGTTTGTGCTGTGCCTGGCGTGTTACGCCGGCCTTCTAGGCGATGCTCACGTGCAGGTCCGGCAGACCGTCGACATGCCCGGTCATCTCGTCGCCGCGCGAAACCGCGCCCACCCCCTCGGGCGTTCCTGTGAAGATCAGGTCGCCGGCCACGAGCTCGACGTACTCGGACAGAAAGGAGATCGTTTCCGCGACGCTCCAGATCAGGTCCGAGAGGTCGCCCTGCTGGCGCATCTGCCCGTTCACCTTGAGCCAGATCGCGCCGCGTTCGAAGTGGCCGCACTGACCGGCCGGCACGATCGGCGCGCACGGCGCCGATTGATCGAAGCCCTTCGACAGATCCCACGGCCGGCCCATTTTCTTGGCCACGCTTTGCAGATCGCGACGCGTCATATCGAGCCCCACCGCATAGCCGTAGACGCACTCGAGCGCGCGTTCGACCGGAATATCGCGGCCGCCCGACTGGAGCGCGACGACGAGTTCGATCTCGTGGTGGTACTCCTGCGTCTTCGTCGGATAGGCAACCGTGGTGCCGCTCGGCACGACCGCGTCGCTCGGCTTCATGAAAAAGAACGGCGGCTCGCGATTCGGATCGTGGCCCATCTCCCGCGCATGCGCCGCATAGTTGCGTCCCACGCAGTAAATTCGCCGCACCGGAAACGGTGCACCGCCCACGACCTCGACAGTCGCGACTTCAGGTACCGCAATGGCGTAATTCATTTGAACGCTCTCCTCAAGAAAACATTGGGCTGCTACGTCACATCAAATCGTCGAGGCACACCCGCGTCAAAGCGGATCGGGCTGTCTGCGCGCCGGATGCGTCACCTCTTCGCGCAGATGCCCCCAGATGCGATAGACGATCTCGCCGTACTTCGGCTCGTGACGCAGTTCGAGTACGTTGCGCGGACGCTCGAGCGGCACCTCGATCACCGTCTTGATGCGGCCCGGCTGTGCCGTCATCACCATGATCAGATCGCCGAGCGTGACCGCCTCGTCGACGCTGTGCGTAATGAACACCACCGTCTTGCGATGCTCTTCCCAGATACGCAGCAGCTCTTCCTGCAAGATGGTCTTGTTCTGCTCGTCGAGCGCGGAGAACGGCTCGTCCATCAGCAGCACTTCGGCATCGTTGGCGAAGGCCCGCGCAATCGATACGCGCTGCCGCATGCCGCCCGACAGCTGATGCGGATACAGATGCGAAAAGCGCGTGAGGCCCGTGCGGTCGAGAAAGTGCCCGACCACCTCCCTGATCTGCGCAGCGGGCGCGCGGCGCATGCGCAGCCCGTACGCCGCGTTGTCCCAGACGGTCATCCACGGAAAGATCGAGTCGCCCTGGAACACCACCGAATTGAGCGGCATCGGCGAGTTCCGCACGATATTGGCGCTGCCGTGCGTCGGCTGGTCGAGACCCGCGAGAATGCGCAGCAGGCTCGTCTTGCCGCAGCCGCTCGGGCCGACCACGCAGCAGAACGTGCCGTCGGCAATTTCGGCCGTGATGTTGTCGAGCACGGTCAACGGCCCGTGTTGCTTGGTCAGCCGGTCGATGCGGATCTTCGCCGGCGCCGGCCGCTGGGCGGCGCTAAGGTGGGGAGCGGCGTTGAATGCCGCGATGGCGTTTCTCATTTGTTCGTCTTCCAGGGAATCACGCGCCGTTCCAGTTCGTCGAAGAGAATCGTGATCAGAAAGCCGATCAGCGCAATCACGAACAGGCCCACATACATCTGCTCGACTTCGAAGGTCTCCCACGCGCTCCAGATCATGTAGCCGAGCCCTTTCTTCGCGCCCATCATCTCGGCGATCGCGATAAGGATCAGCGACAGACCCGCGCCGAGCTTCGCCCCCGTCATGATGAAAGGCAGCGCGCCGGGCAAGGCGATCGTGCGAAACGTATCCCAGCGGCCCGCGTTGAAGTTCTTGCCGACATCGAAATAGATGCTGCTGATCTCGCGCACGCCGGCCGACGTATTGATGACGATCGGATAGAACGCGCCGATCGCCACCATCACGATCTTCGACGACTCCCCGAGGCCGAAAATCAGCAATATCAGCGGCAGAATCGCGCTTTTCGGAATCGGATACGTGGCGGCGACGAGCGGCTCGATCGCAAGCCGGATGGGCCGGTACACGCCCATCAGAATGCCGAGCGCGAGCGCAGGCACGCCGCCCGCCACGAAGCCGATCAGGAGCCGGTGCAGCGTCGCCCACGTGTTGCGCTGAAGCTCGCCCGAACTGGCCATCACCCACATCGCGCGACCGATGCTGCTGGGCGCAGGAAAGAACCGCACATCGACCAGACCCGCTCGCGCGGCGCACTCCCACACGATCAGCAACGCGAGCGGCGACGCAAAGCCAAGCGCGCGCTCGCCCCAGCGCCGCGAACTGCGGCGCGCCGTGCGGCGGGCACGCCGGCGCGGCTCGATGCGCGTCGTCGTTTCGTCCAACACTTGCATGACGCCCTCCAGAGGACTTCGTGAGTTGAACTACCGCGCGGACTAGACCGCGACGTGCGGTTCGCCGTCGCGCACGACCGCCGACTCGACCGCCTTCGTGCGGAAGTTGCCGCCCACCTCGAGCAGGAACGACGCCGAACGCGTCTGCTGATGCGACGGGTCGAGCCCCGGTATGGGCTTGCCCTGATCGACCGCACGCAGCGCGGCGAAGAGCCGCTGACGCGCCAGCAGAATCGCGTTGTCGGTGGAAACGAGGTTTTCCTGCGTGCGGTCCGCAATCGCGCCCATGCTTTCCTGCACCGACGCATCCTGGATCGCGAGCCCTTTAATGCCGCTGTAGTAGCGGCCGGACTTCTGCTTTTCGCGGTCCATCAGATAGTCGTTGTGACAGTTCGCGACAGGCCGGAAGGTGCCGGGGATCAGCTCGACATGCACGCCGTGGCCGTTTTTCATCGCATCGAGTTCGTCGGACGACAGCGGCCGTTGCGGATGAAACGTCATCGTCCACGCGATGCAGCTCTCGTCGTCGATCGGCACCCATGCATGGCCGTTCAGGGCGTGACCGCCGCCGTATGGCGGAATCAGCGTGTACCACGGCATGATCCATTGCGTGAGCCGCCAGTAGTGCATGCCCGGTTCGGCGTCGCGCCGCGCGCCGATTGCGAGCCCGCCCGGCACGTCGAGAATGTCGAACACCGTATTGGTCGAGCGCGCGTATTTCGCGCCCTTCGTATTGCGATGGAGCGGATCGGTATCGAGTTCGCCGCGATGCAGGAACGACACGTGGCTCGAATCGATGCCGCCTTCCATCGCCTGCAGGTAATTGCACTCCTGGATGCGCTTCGAGAGAAAGCGGTGCGAGTCCGGCAGCCCGACCCATTCGAACGACGGCAGCGGCGGCTGCTGTTCGGGCGGTCCCATATACGTCCAGATCACACCGCCCATCTCGACACAGGGATAGGACACCAGCCTGATCTTGTTGCAGTACCCGTTACCCGCTTCCGATGGGACATCGACGCATTGTCCTGTGACATCGTATTTCCAGCCGTGGTACGGGCAGCGGATGCCGTGTTCCTCATTGCGGCCGAACCACAGCGACACGCCGCGGTGCGCGCAGAATTCGCCGATCAGGCCGATGCGCCCATCGGTATCGCGGAACGCGAGCAGCTTTTCCGACAGCAGGCCCACCCGCACGGGCGGGCAGTCGGCCTCGGGCAGTTCGCTCGCCAGCATCGCCGGAATCCAGTAGCGGCGGAACAGGCCGCCCAACTTGGTGCCGGGGCCGGTGCGCGTCAATGTTTCGTTCTGTTCAGCAGTCAACATTCGTCGATCCTCACTCTCATGTCTGAACGGGGACTTCGCGGCGACGAGGCGCCGCTCGTTCCCGGTGTTGGCTTCAGGCGGTCTCGCGCGAATCGACCGAAGGCTCGGACGCTTCATCGAACCGGGCGTCGAAGGCGAGCAACGCTGTCAGTTCGCGCGTGTTTTTCAGCGCATCGAGCGTGAACAGCTGCTCGGTCAAACGCTCAACGTGCGCGGCGCCCGCGAGCGGCTCGGCGTTTTCGCGCAATTTGTCGGCGAGATCGGCGTCGGAGAACGGATTCTTCGGATGCCCTGGGAATGGTTTGGCCGCGCCCTCGATCACACGGCCGTCCTCGAGCTCGAGTTCGACGCGCGACAGATAGCCGGCTTCGGCGCGCTTGTGCTTGCCGCCCGCGAGCGTGCCCAATTCGGGCGCCGGTTCGACCTTGATCCTGTCTTTCAGGAACGCCTGGCGTTTCGGATCGAGCACGCGCTCGAGGTCGAAGCTGTCGGTGCGGATATAGCCGTCCAGCACCGCGGCGGCAACGATATACGGCAGCGAGTGATCGGCCGTTTCGCGCGAAATCGGCTGCCACGGCGCCTGGCGAATCTTGACGAGGTGGTCGTAGGCGCCTTCTTCCGCGAATACGCGCACCTGCCTGATGGACGCCATCGTTGCGTTCGCGCCGGCCTCGGCGCGTGCGGCGAGCGCCGCCTGAATCGCACTTTGCGCGACCGAGCCGACCGGCCAGCGCTTCATATAGGTTTGCGCAACGCGGCTCAACGGCTTTTTCGCATCGAGCAGTTCGGCGAGCGGCGCGGCGATATCCCAGTTGTTCTGCAGCTTGCCGATAAAGCCGTATTTACCGACGAACGGCCGCACCGCGCCTTCGATACCGACCGAAGCGAGCAGGCAGGCCTGCAGTGCATTGCGCACCGCATCACTGCCGTTGAAACGTTTCCACATCGTCAGGTCGCCGCGCGCGTTGAGGTCGCCCGATTCGATTTCGTCGCTGGCCAGATGCGGCACGACCGTCATCGCAAGCGCCTCGCGAATCTGCGCCGCGTCGAGCTTGAGCACCGACGCGATCCCGCACGCCGCGCCGATCGCGGTCAGGTTCGTATAGTCCCAGCCGCCCGGCGCCGTCGAGAAGCAGTCGAACATCGCAGCCACGATCTCGTAGCCGACCGCGATCCCGGACAGCAATTCGGTGCCGCTCGCCCCGCACCATTCGGCCGCCGCGACCACACCGCCGATCATGTCGCTCGGGTGGCCGCTGTTGCGTTTTCCGACAAAGAAATCGTTGTAGTCGTAGCAGCGCAGCAAGACACCGTTCGTGAGCGCCGCGAGTTCGGGCGTGGTGCGATGCAACGTGCCCCACACGACGCAGCCGCTTTCCGGCATCGCAAAGCGATGAGCGTGGCGGCGCGCAAGCCGCGCAGCCGGATGGCCGAGCGCGCCGAGCGAAACCGCGAGCGAATCGACGAGTACACTCTTCGCCGCGTGCGCGGTGCGTGCATCGAGCGACTTCGATACCTTCGCAACGTAACCGGCAATCAGCTCCGCCACCGCGTCCCGATACTGGTCTTTCGACGTTTCCATCATGCGTATCCTCGTTGTTTGATGTTGTCCGACGCGCTGCCGCCGTGCGTCGCCGCAACTTCCCGATCCATCGCGGACGGGATCAGGGATGAATCTTTCGCAAACGTGACGAGCCGGAAGCCGCGCTGCGCAAACTGATACGCGGAGCGGCCCGAGCCGCACTGAATGCCGGGCACGACGCCGTGCCGCTTGCACGCGTTCAGGATTTTCTCGACCGCGGCGACGTGCTCCAGCTCTTCCTTGTCGAGATTGGGCGTGAGCCCCAGACCCAGCGCGAGATCGGCCGGACCCACGTAGATGCCGTCGAGGCCCGGCGTGCTCGCGATTTCATCGATGCGTTCGACGGCTTCGCGCGTTTCGACCATCACAAAGCACAGCACGCTGTCGCCGACCACCTCGATATCGCGCGTGTTCATCACCATCGACGCACGCACCGGGCCGAACGAGCGCACGCCCTTGGGCGCGTAACGGCAAGCGGCAACGGCCGCCGCGGCTTGCGCGGCGTTGTTGACCATCGGCACGACCACGCCCTGCACGCCGGCGTCGAGCGCTTTGCCGATCATCCATGGCACGTTCGCCGGCACGCGGGTGAGCGGCACGACGCCACGCCCCTCGATCGCGCGCAGCATCGCAACCATGTCGGCGTAGTCGACGAGGCCGTGCTGCTGGTCGATGCACAGATAGTCGACGCCCGGCACGCACATCAGCTCCGCACCAAAAGCGCACGGCAGCGCGGCCCATCCGCCGAACACGGGCTCGTCCCGCACCCATTTCTTTCTTAGTTCTTCCGTCGTGCTCATCGTGTATTCCCTCTCTTCTCAAACTTTTCGATCAGATATGATCAGCAGCACCGGGCAAACTTTCGCCGCGAAAAAAACCTTCGTCTAATACCGATTGGACCGACCACTTATCTGGAATGCCTATAACCATGGAGTTACGCCATTTCCGATACTTCGTCGCGGTCGCCGAGGAACTGAGCTTCACCAAAGCCGCACGCCGTCTGCACATCAGTCAGCCGCCGCTGAGCCAGCACGTTCAGGATCTCGAACGGGAGCTGGGCGCCGTGCTGCTCGATAGAAATCGAGGTCACGTGTCGTTGACCGAGGCGGGCGCGCTCTTTCTCGCGGAAGCGAAGACAGTGTTGACTCAGGCCGCGCATGCGGTCGACACCGCGAAGCGCGCGGGACGCGGCGAGGTCGGCGTGCTGCGTCTCGGCTTCACGGCCACTGCGCCGTTCACGCGCGAGTTTTCGAAGGTGGTGCAGGCGTATCGGCGCCAGTTGCCGCGCGTGCATCTCTCGCTGAAGTTCTCCACGACGGAGCCGATTCTCGAAGCGCTACGCATGTCAGAGCTCGACGTTGGACTGATCAGGCCCGCTACAAGCGCCGTCTTGCCCGAGTACATCACCGCCATTCCGGTGCGGCGCGACCGGCTGATGGTTGCATTGCACGCCAGGCATCCGCTTGCGCTTTCCGGAAGACCGATCGCGATCGAAGACCTTGCCGACGAACCATTCGTGCTTCGGCCGAATGGCGTGGGAGCGGGCTTTTACGAACAGGTCTACGAACTGTGTAATGACGCGGGCTTTACGCCGCATCTCGAACAGCAGGCCAATGAGGCGGCCACCATTCTGAGCCTCGTCGCGGCAGGGCTCGGTGTCACGATCCTGCCCGCGTCGCTGCAGGCCATATCGATGGTCGATGTGGTCTGGCGCGAGCTCGTGGCGAGCACGCACACGACGAGCATGGTCTACCTCGTCTTCAGAGCCGACGACGGCAACACATTCCAGCGCTCGTGCTTTATCGAGCTGATGCAGGAATTGAGCGAATCGAGCCGACGCGAAGCCGTTAGCTGAAAGCAGGCCCGAGGGAATTGGCCGCGAAAAACAGAACTCGATAACCGGTCCGAAAAGCGCACCTCAAGCAGGCGACCCGAACTCTCTGTAACATTAAGGGATGGAGACGTTTCGCTTACAGTCTGCTCACCTGCACACATAGCCTTCCCCGCCACGCCCGGCCGCTCGCGCAGCGGTCGCGCCAACCTTTACTCCAACTCAGCCCGGAGAAATATGGACACCGCCACCTACACCGATACCCTTTTGCTTATCGACGGCGAATGGTGCGCTAGCGCAAGCGGCAAAACCATCGACGTCGTCAATCCCGCAACCGGCAACGTGATCGGCAAGGTCGCGCATGCCGGCGTGACCGATCTGGAGCGCGCGGTCGCCGCGGCGCAACGCGGCTTCGAAGCCTGGCGTAAGGTTCCGGCATTCGACCGCGCGGCGATGATGCGCAAGGCCGCCACGCTGCTGCGCGAGCGCGCCGATTCGATTGCCCGGCTGATGACGCTGGAACAGGGCAAGCCGTTTGCCGAAGCGCGCATCGAGGTGATGTCGGGCGCCGATATCATCGACTGGTTCGCCGACGAAGGCCGCCGCGTGTATGGCCGCATCGTGCCGCCGCGCAATCTCGCCGCGCAGCAATCCGTCATCAAGGAGCCGATCGGGCCGGTGGCGGCGTTTACGCCGTGGAACTTCCCGGTCAATCAGGTCGTGCGCAAGCTGTCCGCAGCGCTTACCACGGGTTGCTCGTTTATCGTCAAGGCACCCGAAGAAACACCCGCGTCGCCTGCACAGCTGCTGCGCGCGTTTGTCGACGCGGGTGTACCAGCCGGCGTGGTCGGCCTCGTGTACGGCGATCCCGCGGAAATCTCGCGCTTCCTGATTGCCCATCCGGCCATCCGTAAGGTGACGTTCACGGGCTCGACCGCTGTCGGCAAGCAACTGGCGGCGCTCGCCGGCCAGCATATGAAGCGCGCAACGATGGAGCTCGGCGGCCATGCGCCGGTCATCGTCGCGGAAGACGCCGATATCGAACTCGCCGTGCGCGCATCGGGCGGCGCCAAATTCCGTAATGCAGGCCAGGTTTGCATTTCGCCGACGCGCTTCCTTGTGCACAACAGCGTGCGCGAAGATTTCGCGCGCGCGCTCGTCAAGCACGCGGAAGGGCTGAAGCTCGGCGACGGCCTCGCCGAAGGCACGACGCTCGGGCCACTCGCGAATCCGCGCCGTTTGACCGCGATGACAAACATCGTCGCCAATGCGCGCGAAAAAGGCGCGACCGTCGCGACCGGCGGCGAGCGCTTCTTCGACGCGGGCAACTTCTTCCGGCCGACCGTGCTGACCAATGTGCCGCTCGACGCCGATGTGTTCAACGAGGAGCCGTTCGGTCCGATCGCCGCGATTCGCGGCTTCGATTCGCTCGAGGACGCGATTGCGGAAGCCAACCGCCTGCCGTACGGTCTCGCGGGCTACGCGTTCACGCGCTCGTTCCGCAATGTTCATCTGCTGTCGAATTCGCTCGAAGTCGGCATGCTGTGGATCAACCAGCCGGCCACGCCGGGTCCGGAAATGCCGTTCGGCGGCGTCAAGGATTCGGGCTACGGCTCGGAAGGCGGCCCGGAAGCACTCGAGCCGTACCTCGTGACCAAGTCGGTGACGGTGATGTCGGTATAAGGCGCGATTCCGCACGCGCAAATGGGCAATGTGCATATTTGCGCCGGATGCGGCAGACGGACCGGGGCTCACGCCCCGGTCTTTTTTTGTGCGCGGAATTCCCCGCTGCACCGGCCGTTCTGGTCAGTGGATCGTCTGCATCGGATATTTGACCGATACCGGCAAAGCCCGTGCAGCGCGATGCTGTGACCTACGGGCTCGATGCAGCCATACGCATCCCGGTGCCAGCCGGTCCACTCACTTACCCAGAAAGGAAACGATAATGAAACGAATGACTATCGCGCTTGCGGCCCTCCTGTTCACCAGCGTAACGGCCATCGCCGCCCCGCCCGCCGCCCCTGCGCGGATTCGCGGCACCATTTCGTCGGTCGATGCGGGCAAGATTGTCGTGCATACCACGGCAGGCGACGATCTCCCGATCGCGCTCAACGCCGACACGAAATACCTTGGCGTGATCAATTCGAGTCTCGACAAGATCGAGCAAGGCAGCTACATCGGCACGGCCACCAAGAGCGTCGGCCCGACGCAGGTCGCGCTCGAAGTGGTGGTCTTTCCGGCCGCGATGAAAGGCATCGGCGAAGGCCATTACGCGTGGGACAAACTGCCCGATACGACGCTGTCCGGCGGCCACTCGACCACGGCGAGTGCAATGACGAACGGCAATGTCGCGTCGGTTTCCGCGCCTTCCGGCGCGAGCGTGAACAGCGCGATGACGAACGGCAACGTGAGCACGGCGTCCGCGCAGAACGGCGTGAAGAAACTGACCGTTTCCTACAAGGGCGGCGAGCAAAGCATCATCGTGCCGCCGACTGCACCGATCGTCACGTTTCGCCCCGGTTCGACGGCGGACCTGATGAAAGGCGCATCGGTCTTCGTGCAGGCGGTGACCAACGGCGGCCAGGCGACGGCCGGCCTCGTCGCCGTCGGTATCGACGGTGTCAAGCCCCCGATGTAAGCCGCAGCCCGGTGACCTACCGGGCTGTTATCACCCCCACTTCATTCTGAGGAGACGCCGATGCGCAAGGCTCCCGGGTCATCGCGGCCCGCTCATCCGGTTCCGATCCGCGTGATGCACTGGATCGGCGTCTACGCGATGGGATGCATGATTTTCAGCGGCTGGGAAATCTACAATGCGTCGCCCGATCTGCCGTTTGTCTTTCCGGCCTGGACAGGCCTGGGCGGCTGGCTCGGCGGCGCGCTCGCATGGCATCTCAGCGCAATGTGGCTGCTGTGCGCCGACGGGCTCGCCTATCTGATTTACGGCTTCGTATCGGGTCATTTCCGTGACGATCTGCGGCCGCCCTCGATCGGCGCGTTTGCGCGCGATATGGTTGCGGCCCTGCGCTTTCGGCTCGGGCATCGGCTCGGGCACTACAACGCGGTGCAACGCGGGCTCTATGTGGGCGTGATCGTCGCCGTCGTGCTGCAGGTGGCGACCGGGCTCGCGGTCTGGAAGCCGGTGCAGTTTGGCTGGCTTGCGTCCGCATTCGGCGGCTATCCGCTCGCGCGTCATATCCATCTCGCGATCATGTTCGGGATTGTCGCGTTCGCGGTCGTTCATGTGACGCTCGTCGCGATTCATCCGCGGACGTTGAAATCGATGATCGTTGCCGCGCCGCGCGAAACGGAGGAACAACGGTGACAGACAAACGCAGACTCGTTGCCGTAAGCGCCGACGACATCAAGGCGGACTTGGCCCGCGCCAGCCGGCGCGGCTTCCTGAAGCGCACGCTTTCGCTCGGCGGCCTCGCATTGCTGAGCGGCTGCGATCTCTCGACGCATTCGGGCGTCGACGCGGCGCTCGAATCGATACTTCGCTTCGACGATCGGGTTCAGGCCGCGCTGTTCAGCCGCAATCGGCTCGTGCAGACGTATCCGGCGAGCGCGATTACACGGCCTTTTCGCTTCAATGCGTATTACCCGGACTGGCAGGTGCGCGCGGTGCCGGACGGCTGGGTGCTGAATGTGGCAGGACAGGTTGCCCAGAAGCGGCCATGGACGCTCGAAGCGCTGATGGCGCTGCCGCAGGAGAGCCAGATTACGCGGCATATCTGCATCGAAGGCTGGAGTCAGATCGGGCAGTGGCGCGGCGTGCCGTTGCATGTGTTTCTTCGCCATATCGGCGCGGATCTGAATGCGCGCTATGTCGCATTCACCTGCTTCGACGGCTATTCGACCAGTATCGATATGGCAAGCGCGCTGCATCCGCAAACCCTGCTTGCGCTCGATTTCGACTCGCAACCGCTCGAGCCGCAATGGGGCGCTCCGGTGCGGCTGCGAATTCCGACCAAGCTCGGTTTTAAGAGTGCGAAAAACATCGAAGCCATCGAGGTAACCAATTCGTTTCCCGGAGGGTATTGGGAGAAGCAGGGATACGACTGGTTCGCGGGCGTTTGAATGGGTCGGTTACCTGATCGTCGGAGAATCTTCGTCACGCGCACACTGCCTTCGCGAATGGCCTCTTCAAGCCGCGCCGGATGAACCACCCTGCCCGGAAGGGGGTTTGTCCGCCCGGTGAATGAAATGGTGAGGAGTCGAATCGTGAACGAACGGATCTCAACGGGACATTACATCGAGACCGCCCGGCATCGGACAGCGTGGATCGAGGCCGGTCCGCAGCAAGGACCTCTGATGATCTTTCTGCATGGCTGGCCGGCACTCGGGCTGGTGTGGCGGCGGCAGATCGAGCATTTCGCCGCGCGCGGCTGGCGTTGCGTCGCGCCGGACATGCGCGGCTACGGCGGATCGTCGAGGCCGGATCGCACGAGCGCCTATGCTGTACCCGAACTCGTTGCCGATATGGTCGAGTTGCACGATGCGCTGGGCGGCGCGCCGGCTGTCTGGGTCGGGCACGACTGGGGAAGCCCGGTTGCCTGGTCGATCGCTTCGCATCATGCCGGGCGATGCCGGGGCGTGGTCAATCTTTGCGTCCCTTATGTTGCGCGTGGCTTCGCGCTGCCTTCAATACTGCCTTTGATCGACCGCGATCTCTATGCGCAAGACCGCTATCCGGTCGGTCAGTGGGATTACTGGCTCTTCTACCGCGAGCATTTCGCACGCGCCGCAAAGGACTTCGAAGCGGATACGGAGGCGACGCTCGCGCTGCTGTATCAAAGGAGGCCTAAGCGCGAGCCCGGTGTGGCCGCCTTCACAGCGGGCATTCGCGCGCAAAACGGCTGGTTCGGCGCAGCCGGCCGTGCACCTGCGACTCCGCGCGAGGGCGTGCTGCTTGGCCAGGACGATTTCGACACGATGGTGGCGGCGTTTGCCGAGACGGGCTTCGCCAGCGCCAACGCATGGTATATGAACGACGCGGCCAATCTTGCCTATGCGGCTCAAGCCCCTAACTTTGGGCGCATCTCGCTGCCGTCGCTATTTATTCACGCGACCCACGACGCCGTGTGCGATACGACGGTAAGCCGCCTCGCCGAGCCGATGCGCGAGGATTGCGAGCGGCTGACTGAAGCGACGATTGACGGCGGGCACAACATCATGCTGGAACAGCCGCTGGCGGTGTGCCGGGCGATGGATCAGTGGTTGAAGGTGGAAGCGCCTGGCGCGTAACCCTCAGATCACACCCTGCGCATTCACATACAGCGCATAGAGGCCGTTGACCGTTGCCATAAATAGCTGGTTGCGATGCTCGCCGCCAAAACAGACGTTCATGCATCGCTCCGGCAATTCAATGTGTCCGAGCAACTCGCCATGCGGTGAAAAGACCTGCACGCCATCGAGACGGGGCAAGACTACGCACCCAACAAGTCCTCAATCATCACCGGCAGCTTACGCACCCGCACCCCCGTCGCGTGATACACAGCATCCGTGATCGCCGCGGCAATCCCCGCCAGACCGATCTCCGCAATCCCTCGCGCGCCGAGTTCATTGAACACGGTGTCGGGGTAATCGAGAAAGGTCACATCGAGCGCCGGGCTATCCGCGTGCGACGCGATGATGTAATCGGCGAGATTGCTGTTGATCGGCGCCCCGCTGCGCGGGTCATACATCGTGTGTTCGAACAGCGCCATGCCCACGCCCATCACCACCGCTCCTTCGATCTGATTGCGTCCCGCATGCGGGTTCAGGATGCGGCCCGCGTCGATCACGGTCACCACCCGGCTCACGCGCAGTCGCGCGATCTCCGGCTGCCAGGTCACCTCCGCGAAGTGCGCCCCGTATGAATAGATCGAATACTCCTTCTTCAGCGGATCGTCGAAGCCGCCCTGCGCACTGCCATTACCCGACGCCGAATACATCTTCGCCGCCTGCAGTATCGCGCCAAACGGCACCCCCGTTTCGGGCGCCGCATCCTTGCGATGCACGCGGCCCGCGGTGAACGCAAGCTCTTCCCGTTTCGCGCCCTTGAACGGCGACTCCGCAATCGCCCCCGCACGCGCAAGCACGATATCGACGGCCGCGCGCACCGCCTGCAGCACGGCGGGAATCACCGACGCCGTCGCCGCCGAACCTCCCGAAACCGGTCCGAGCGGCAGCATCGTATCGCCGAGTTCGACATCGATGCGCTCGAGCGGCAAACCCGTTTGCGACGCAACCAGTTGCGCGAGAATCGTGTAGGTACCCGTACCGATATCCTGCGTGCCGCACACCACGCGCGCCGACCCGTCCGCGCGCAGATCCACCGACGCCTGCGCCGAAAAGCGCAAACCCGGCCACCCGCACGCGCCGACGCCCCAACCGAGCGTCAGCCCGTCGCGTTTCATCGATCCCACCTGAGGCGTGCGCCGCGCCCAGCCGAATTTCTCCGCACCGGTACGCAGGCACTCCGTGAGATGACGCGACGAAAACGGCAGGCCCGTGCTTTCGTCGACCTGCGGCTCGTTCTTCAACCGCAACTCGACGGGATCGATGTTCAGTTCGCGCGCGAGTTCGTTCATCGCCGATTCGAGCGCGTAGAGCCCGGGAACCGCGCCCGGCCCGCGCATCGCCGTCGGCGAGCCGACATGCCGTTTCACGAGCCCCGAACTCACGCGCAGATTCGGCACGCTGTACAGGAACGGCGTGATTTCGCCGCAGGTTTCCTGATAGTCGTCGCCGATCGACGTGTGGTTCACGTACTCGTGACGGATCGAAGTGAGCTTGCCGTCACGATCGGCCGACAGCCGCATGCGCTGTTGCGTCACCGGACGATGGCCGACATTCTGGAACATCATCTTGCGGCTCACGACCAGCTTGACGGGCCGCCCCGTATGCCGTGTCGCCGCCGCGGCGAGCAGCGAATGTGGCCACATCCACAACTTGCCGCCGAAGCCCGAACCGAGAAAGCGCGAGATCACGCGCACTTTCTCTTTAGGCAACCCGAGCATCTGCATCAGCGTGCCCTGATGATTCGATACCGCCTGGCTCGTTTCATAAAACGTGTAGCCGTCGCCATCCCACTGCGCGACCGTCGCATGCAGTTCGATCGGGTTATGCGTTTCGACCGGCGTCACGTAGGTGGCGTCCAGTTTGACGGGCGCGCTGTCGTAGGCACGCGCGGCGTCGCCGCGTTCGCTTTCGACATGCAGTTCGTCATGGCTGTCGAGCTTATCGCTCACGTCATGCCCGTCCACCTCATACCCGACCTTCACCGCGACGGCAGCGGCGCTCGCGGCTTCGAACGTATCGGCAATCACCACCGCAACGTACTGGCCGTAGTAGCGGATCACATCGTCTTCAAAAGGCGGGCGCTGCTCGTCGACGAAGCCCGTGTCGATCGAATTGCCCGAGATCCTATAGAAGCGGCCGATATTGCCGCGATGAAGCACGGCATGGACGCCCGGCATGCTCTGCGCAATCGCGAATTCAAACGACGTAATGCGCCCGCTCGCAATCGTGCTGCATACCGGCACGGCATACAGCAGTCCCGGCAGATCGACATCCGACGTATACGTCGCCGCGCCGCTGACTTTCAACGGTCCGTCGACGCGCGCTTGCGGCTGCCCGATCACGGACAGCGGAGTGTCACTCACGGTGGACATGATGAAGTCCTATCGAAGATCAATCGTTGCGAGTAGCCTGCGTCAACGCATGCACGAGGCACCTGCGCGCCAGCTCGACCTTGAAGCCGTTCTGGCTCTGCGGCCGCGCATCGGTAAGTGCGACGTCCGCGGCCCGTGCAAACGTCGCGGCATCCGGAGCGGCGCCGTGCAGCACGGCCTCGGCCTCAGTCGAATGCCACGGTCTGGTGCCGACGCCGCCCAACGCGACGCGCGCATGCCCGATGCGCCCATCGTTCACCTTCACCACCACAGCCGCGGACGCCAGCGCGAACTCGTACGAGGCCCGATCGCGCAGCTTCAGATAGAGCGAACGGCTTCCCTCGGGCGGCGGCGGCAGTGTGACGTGCGTGATCAGATCGCCGGCTTCGAGCACGGTCTCGCGTTGCGGCGTCGTGCCGGGCAACAGGAAGAACGCATCGATCGCAACATCGCGCGGACCTTTCACGCCTTCGATATGAATCGTCGCATCGAGCGCGGTCAGCGCGACGTTCATGTCTGAGGGATTGCTTGCGATGCACGCGTCGCTGACGCCGAGTATCGCCATCGTCCGGTTGAAGCCGCCGATCGCGGCACAGCCCGTTCCGGGTGTGCGCTTGTTGCACGGCATCGTGGTATCGCGAAAGTACACGCAACGGGTGCGCTGCAGCAGGTTGCCGCCGGTCGTGGCCATATTGCGCAATTGCGCGGATGCCCCCGCGAGCAGAGCCTGCGACAGCACCGCATAACGGTCGCTGACGAGCGGATGCACCGCGAGTTCCGCGTTGCGCACCGTGGCGCCGATTTTGACGCCACCGTCCGGCGTGGCTTCGATCTGATCGAGCGGCAGGTGGCTGATATCGATCACCCGACCCGGGCGTTCCACATTCAGTTTCATCAGATCGAGCAGCGTGGTGCCGCCGGCCAGAAAGCGCACCTGCGCGCCTTCCGCTACGCCCGACACGGCCGCACCCGCCGCGATGGCCTCGCGCACATCGCGCGCGCGTGAGAGCTGGAACAGTTCCATGGCGGCGTCCTCAGGTTTTCTCGCGCACGCGCTGGATCGCGGTGACGATGTTCTGATAGGCGCCGCAGCGGCACAGGTTGCCGCTCATCGCTTCGCGGACATCGGCATCGGCGGGCCCGACCGGTTCGCTGAGCAGCGCCACGGCCGACATGATTTGCCCCGAGGTGCAGTAGCCGCACTGGTAGCTGTCGCATTCGACGAAAGCCTGCTGCATCGGATGCAACGCGGCGAGACTGCCGATCCCTTCGATCGTCGTGATTTCGTCGCCTTCGAGCGTGCCCGCCAGCGACAGGCATGCATTCACGCGCCGCCCGTTCACGTGCACGGTGCAGGCGCCGCACTGGCCGTGATCGCAGCCTTTCTTCGTGCCGGTCAGATGCAGGTGCTCGCGCAAGGCGTCCAGCAAGGTGGTGCGAGGATCGAGGGCCAGCTGGTACATTTTGCCGTTCACCGACAATTCGACGGACATGGTGGGCGGCGATATGGAGGTCGTGCCGGGAGATCGGCTGTCGCGACGCTCGTCTACGGTGGAATTCGCCGAGGTGTCGGAACGGGTGGCGGTATGGTGCATCGCGGACTCCTTTGAGAGAGCGGAACGCAGGAACAACCTAGGAATAACCCAGAAACAAGCGGGCCCCAGGTGGTAATAAACGGCACTGGGCAGCGCTGCGCCGGCATCGGCATCGGCATCGGCAGCGCCGGCGACCGCCCCCGGAATGAGGTGATGGCGGTCTGGAAACGTCAGGCTGCGAGCGGGCTTACCGTGCGTTGTACGGATTGGGGCAAGCGAAAAGTATAGGTCGCGGTTTGCAGTCGTGCCGATTGTTTTCCGGCTGACCGGCGTGCAACAGGCGGCGCGCTGGACGGTGCGACGTGCTTTTGTCGAAGGTGTGCAAGCAGGATGCCTGACTGAATGTCCGACTGATCGGATTTTTTCCGGCACCCGATCAGGATGCCTGCATGACTCGCTTCAGCGCACGCGTCCGTGAGCGGACGCTTCAGTCGGCGGCAGTGTCGAGTCCCGCAACGCCGGGACCCTCGCGCGCACGTGCGCGAAGAAGCGCGTACGAAACAGCGCCGCCGAAAAGCGCTCGGCATTCGCGCGGCAATCGCTGGGTGAAAAGCGCCCAGGGTTCGCCGCAAATTCGTCGACCGCCGCGACGATCGCCTCCGCCGTCTGCTCGCGGAACACCATGCCGGTCGCGTGCGCGTCGGGCAGGCCGCGCACCGTTTCGAGCACACCGCTCTTGCCGAATGCGATCACCGGCGTGCCGCACGCCTGCGCCTCGACCACCGCGGTGCCGAAGTCCTCCTGGGCGGCAAACACGAACGCCTTCGCGCACCGCATCCGTTCGCGCAACACCGCGAACGGCTGGTAACCCATCACCTCGACGTTCGGCGCCGCCATCGCGCGCACCCTGTGCATGTCCGGACCGTCGCCGATCACGACAAGACGCCGCTCGGGCATCTTCGCGAACGCTTCGACAATCAGGTCGATCTTCCTGTCCGGCACGAGCCGCGACGCGGTCAGATAGAAATCGTCTTTTTGCACATGCAGCGGAAAACCTTCGACGTCGACCGGCGGAAAGATCACGGCCGCGTCGCGCTGATAGACCTTCCAGATCCGGCGTGCACTGGACGTCGAGTTGGCGATGAACGAGTCGACCGTGTTGACGGGCGGGATATCCCACGTACGCAAATAGTGCAGAAGCAGCCGCGTGAAGAGGGACTTGAGCCCGGTCGGCCGCTTCGATTCGTTCAGATACTGGTGTTGCAGGTCCCACGCATAGCGGATCGGCGAATGCACGTAGCTGATATGCACCTGATCGGGGCCCGTCAGCACGCCCTTCGCGACTGCAATGCTGTTCGAGATCACGACGTCGTAACCGGACAGATCGAACTGCTCGACGGCAAACGGCATCAGCGGCAGATACGAGCGGTACTTGGTGCGCGCGCGCGGCAGCTTCTGGAGGAAGGTCGTCTGTACCGGTTTGCCGCGAAGGAATGAACGGTCTTCAAGAAAGTCGACGAGCGCGAACAGGTCAGCGTCCGGAAAGCACGCGACGATCTGTTCGAGGACACGCTCGGCGCCCGCATAGGTGACAAGCCAGTCGTGAACGATCGCGATGCGCACCGTACTCGATGCGCGAGTGGCCGCATCCGGACTGCGCCCCGGCGACACGCGCCAGTCGGGCGTCTCAATGTCCCCGTTGCTCATGCGCTCTGCTCCGGATGGGGTTTCGCCTGGCGACTGCTAATTGGCAAGCGCGTGCCTTTCTCATGTGATTCTTCGCGGCCACGCGGATACCGGAATCTGGAACGCCCTTAACCATGCGGAGTGTTTCGCTTCAAGTGATCGGTACGCCGCCACCGCAGGCGATGGCCGTCTTCATCATCGCAAGGCAACGCAAAAAGCCGGCTCGGCAGGCTGCTGGCGGCCTCGCCGTCGACGCGTCCGGCTGGCCGGTCGACGCGGCGCCGCCCAATCTAAAGCACGGCACTACTTTAGGGAAGTTAAATTTGCAACCTTTCCGAGTTGGCTTCGGCCAGCCAGGCTCTTTTTTGTTCGGGATTGTATGCCATGCCCTGAGGCCGCGGCAGAGGAAATTTATCTGGAATTTATCCAATAAAAGATGTTGTTGCATGCTCAACCAACCGGCGGATTTCAACATTTGGGCAACCACCCCGAGACCAGGCTCTAGCAAAGCTTTGCGACATTTTTATAACAAAAAAATCCCAAAAAATTTCCCGGCTTCCGGATGCATCTCGCATGCAAATATTCCGAATAATTTTTCAAATGTGAACTGAATGTGAACTGGCGTCCCGACCGGCATTCGTTCGGAATTAATTTCAGAATTTCGCAGTGTCGTTGCGTGTGCAATCATTTGTTCTCGATATACTGCTCGTGCCTTGAAGTTTGCGCGGTGCACAAGTGCAGCGGGCTTGCCCCATCGCCCATGAACCTGGGCGCGTTTGACGCGAATGAGGAAGAGAGATATGGCACAGCAGCACTACGCGGGCGGTTGCGACTGTGGCGCCGTGCGCTTCACCATCGATCTCGACCTCGACCACCCGATCGCGTGCAACTGCTCGAACTGCAGGAAGCGCGGCCTGATCTTCTGGTTCGCGGCGCCGGAACGTTTTCAGGTGACCGCCAATGGCGGTACGCAGGTGTCGGGGTTCAACCGGCAGGCGAGCAAGCACCAGGTTTGTGCGGTCTGCGGCGTCGAGACATTCTTTTATAGCGAGATGCCGGATGGCACGGAGATGGTGGCGGTCAACGCGCGCTGCATCGACAACATCAATCCTGCACGGTTGAAGCCCGCGCCCGACGGCGCGGGCAAGCAGCAATCAAAAGCACGTCAACTTTCGGACGGCACGGAGGAGCAACTCAGCCCTATATGAAGCAATCGTGAAGCACCAGGCAGTAGCAGCACGACCTACAAAAAAATGACGACATCCCGGGGAAACGTTTCTGAGGAAACGACATGCCGTATGTTGCACACCTTGAAGAGTCAGACCGTATCGTTCCGCGCCTAGTCAAAGAAGTGGCAACGATCTCTGGCAATAGCCCCGAGCCGTGGACGGCGGCGCGGGGTCCCGCTCGCCAGATCGGTATCGTCCTATTCGAGGGCTTTTCGCTGCTGCGCGCCGGCATCGTCGCCGAGGTATTCAACAAGGCGAACCAGTTGGCCGTCGCGGGAAGCGCAGTGAACTGGATATATACGGTCAAGATGCTGTCGCTCGCCGGCGGCAATGTGCCGTGCTCGTCATCGGTGCATCTGTGGACCGAACGCTTCGACGTACGCCAGTACCAGAACTTCGACGCGCTGTTCATCGGCGGCGGCAAGGGCGCGCAGGATGCATCGCTGGAAGAAGCGTTGCTGGGCCGGATGCGCTTCGGCTACGCCAGCGGATCGTTGCGCAACACACCGATCGCACGCTCGACCTCCGCTCCGGCGGGCCTGATGGGCGTGGTCGACCGGGCCGGCCTGCCCGGCCAGGGCCACGCCGAATCCGATAGCGAAGAAGATTGCTTTTCCGCCATGGCGAGCGCGCTGATGCTCGTCAAGTACGACCTCGGCCATGACATCGCGCGCGAGGTCGGCGAACAGGTCCTGCCCGGCGCCGGCGCCAAGCTGGCCATGCTGCTCGCCGAAGCGGGCGTCACCAGCGTGGCCGACAAGGTCCGCGCTTCCGCGCGCTGGCTCAAGGACAACTGCGAGCGTTCCATATCGGTCGCCGACGCCGCGCAGGTCGCGGCGATGAGCGAGCGCAATTATCTGCGCCGCTTCAAGGATGAAATCGGCATCACGCCGTCCGAGTATCTGCTGCGGGCACGCCTCGACATGGTGTGCCGCCTGCTGATCGAAACCGACCTGCCGGTCGACAAGATCGCACGCCGCATCGGCATGGCCAACGGCGACCGGCTTGCAAAGATTTTCCGCAAGCGGCTCTTCGTCTCGCCAACCGAATATCGCTTGCAGAATCGCCAGGCCCAAGCCAAAGCCGCATCCTGAGCGGTCGTTGACTCCTCTACCGGTAGCTCATCCGGCGGATCACGTCTGCCGGCCTTTAGTCGTTCAGCTGCGATATAGATGAATCAGATCGGACATACCGCTTCCCCGCCGGCATCCTCGCCGGCTCATGACGCGTCGGCGGCCACCCGGCCGCCGCGCGCTTCACGCGTTGTGCGCTCATTCGGACGCTGCGGCGCGCTCACGCTGCTGCTGGCGCTCGGCGCGTGCGGTTTCGACCCGGGCCAGCATTACAACAGCTCGACTCAGGACCGCTACGGCACGAGCGTGACGGGCGTGCCCGGCGCGCCGCCCGCCGCGGGCCCGGCCGCGGCCAACAACGACCAGCCGCCGCCCGGCGCGCTGACCGAAATCACGCCCGCGCTGATCAAGGCCGAGCGGCTTGCCGAACCGACCCGCATCCCGCGGGACGTGCGTGAGCTGTTCGCACCGCCCACGCCGTACACGATCGGCGCGGGCGACGTGCTCAACATCATGGTCTGGGACCATCCCGAACTGAACCTGCCGACCTCGACGGTGCAGACCGTCGGCATCGACTTCACGGGTTCGGCATCGGTATCGACGGGCTACACCGTCGACTCGAACGGCATGATCCAGTTCGCCTATGCCGGAGCCGTGCGTGTCGGCGGACTGACCGAGATGCAGGCGCGCGACGCCCTGACCACGCGCCTCGCGAAATACGTGCAAGCCCCGCAGATCACGCTGCGCGTGCAGTCGTACCGGAGCAAGCGCGTCTATATGGATGGCGAAGTGCGCACGCCCGGACTGCAGATCTTCAACGACGTGCCGATGTCGCTGACCGAAGCGCTCAATCGCGCGGGCGGGTTCACCCCGGTCGGCGACCGCGCGAACATCGCGGTGATCCGCAACGGCCGCGCGGTCATCGTCGACATCCCCGCGCTGGTGGCCGCGGGCATCAATCCATCGGCCGTGATGCTGCAGAACAACGACATGGTCCGCGTGTTTGCGCGCGAGGACAGCAAGGTGTTCGTGATGGGCGAAGTCACGCGTCCCACCACGCTGTTCCTGCGCAACGGCGAGCTCTCGCTCAACGAGGCGCTCGGCGACGCGGGCGGCGTGAGCCAGCAGACCGGCGACGGCAGCCAGGTTTACATCGTGCGCAACATCACGGCCGACACGCACCAGGTCTTTCATCTCGACGCATCGAACCCGGCCGCGCTCGCGCTTGCGGAGAACTTCGAGCTGAAGGCGAAGGACGTCATATTCGTCGATACGGCGCCGGTCGTACGGTGGAGCCGCGTCATCAACAACGTCGTACCCAGCGCGGAGGCTGCGTACTTCAGCCGGAACGCGTATGGCAATTGATCTCCACCGCGAGAACCCGAGCGGTGAACGAGATCCTCGCCTTGTGCGCCGGCTCTCCGTGCCGCGGCCCGATGGCCGCGGCACGCCCGCGTTGCCCGAGGCGT
>NZ_BAAILL010000032.1:292050-304928 GCF_054589215.1 Paraburkholderia sp. 2C
ACGTGTCTCACAAGCAACCCGCCAACGAAGGGCGCGGCCTGAGGGTGGCCAGTATCAATCCGGTGCCCATTCTCGAGCCGGTGATGGGGCCCGTCGATGCGAGCGCGTTCATCGACACGCTCTACGGAAGCCGCTGGCTGATCGCCGGGCTCACGATCCTCACGACGACGGTCGCGGTCGGCTATGCGGTGCTGGCCGCGCCGATCTACCAGTCGGACATCCTGATTCAGGTGGAGGACAACCCGAACTCGCCAACCGATGCGCTGTCGAGCGTATCGCAGCTGTTCGCCATCAAGTCCGCCGCCTCGGACGAGGTCGACATCCTGCAGTCGCGGCTCGTGCTCACCCCCGCAGTCCGCAGCCAGGGGCTCACGATCGACGTCGAGCCACGCCGCTTCCCGGTGTTCGGCCGCTGGTGGTCGACCCTCCAGAAAGGCCTGTCGACGCCGGGCTTCTTCGGCCACGGCGGTTACGTCTGGGCACAGGAGCGCGCGACGGTGGCGACCTTCGATCCGCCCACCACGCTCTACGGGAAGCCGTTCAAGCTGATCGCGGGTCCGAACGGCCAGTACACGATCGAGAACGATCACGCGGGCATCCGCGTCACCGGTCACGTCGGCGTGCCGCTTACCGCGGAAACCGGCGACGGGCCGCTGACAGCCAACGTCACGAGTCTCTATGCGCAGCCCGGCGGCACCTTCATGCTCACGCGCGTCTCCGAAGTCACGGCCGTCGAGTCGCTGCAAAAAGCCATGCGCATCGCGCAGACCACCAAGGATTCCGACGTGATCCAGGCGAGCCTGCAGGGCCGCGACGCGCATCAAACGAGCGCGGTGCTCACGGAGATCGGCCGGCAGTACATCACGCAGAACATCGAGCGCAAGTCCGCCGAGGCCGAGAAGTCGCTCGCGTTCCTCAACGAACAGTTGCCGCAGCTCAAGCACCAGCTCGATGAATCGGAAAGCGCGTATAACCAGTTCCGCACGGCCAACGCGATGATCGACCTCAGCGAGGAAGGCTCCGCCGTGCTGCAGCAGACGGTCGATGCGCAGAACAAGCTCGCCGACCTCGAACAGAAGCGCAACGAACTGACGGCACGCTTCACGGACGACCACCCGGCCGTCATCGCGATTCTCAATCAGGAGGCCGTGCTCAAGCAGCGCCTCGCGCAGATCGACTCGAAGACGCGCCGGCTGCCCGCGCTCGAACAAACCGAGCTGCGCCTGCAGCGCGACGTGCAGGTCAACACCGATCTCTATACGGGTCTGCTCAACAGTGCCGAGCAGCTGCGGCTCGCACGCGCGGGCAAGACCGGCAACGCGCGGCTCGTCGACACGGCGGTTGTCTCGGGCAATCCGGTCAAGCCGAATCGCAAGCTCGTGGTCGTGCTCGGCGCGATGGTCGGCCTGTTCGGCGGCTGCCTGCTGGCGTGGTTCCGTCGACAACTGTCGCAGGGCATCATGCATGCGCGCGACATCGAGCGCGACACCGGTCTGCCCGTCTATGCGAGCGTGCCGTACAGCAAGATCCAGCAGGCGCGCGATGCGCGCTCGTACGCACGCATGTGGTCGCCGGCGCAGGCCGGCAGGGTCACGCTGCTCGCGCATACCGACAGCGATAGCCTGCCGATCGAGGCGCTGCGCAGCTTCCGCACGGCGCTCCAGTTCCTGTTGCTCGAGGCGAGCAACAATATCGTGCTGCTGTCGGGGCCGACGCCGGGCGTGGGCAAGTCGTTCACCTCGGCCAATCTCGCGGCGGTGCTCGCGAACTCGCAGCAGCGCGTGCTGCTGATCGACGCCGATATGCGCGACGGCGACCTGCATCGTCATTTCGGCCAGCGCGAAGGCCCAGGCCTCGCCGATCTGATCGCGCTCGAGAAACCGTTCGAGGAACTCGTGCATCGCGCAGTGCTGCCGCGCCTCGATGTGCTCACCCGCGGCGTCGCACCGAGCAATCCGTCGGAATTGCTGATGAGCAAGCGCTTCACGCACTTCGTCAGCGAGATCGCGAGGCAGTACGACGTCGTGCTGATCGACACGCCGCCGGTGCTCGCGGTCGCCGACGTCGGCGCGCTCGGTCAGCTTGCGGGCTCGGCCTTCCTCGTGGTGCGCCAGGGTTCGACGACCGTCGCACAGATCAAGGAATCGGCCAAGCGCCTCGCGCATGTCGGTGCCACGCTCGACGGGCTCGTGCTCAACGGCGTCAAGCCGCGGCCCGGCGACAAGACCTACGGTTACGGCATGTACAGCTATCCCGGCCCGCGCGCCAAGGCATCGAAGGCCTGACCATGACGCTTTCCAGCTCATGCCGTACCTCATGCCGCCCGTCGCGGCCGGCACTCCGCGCAGCCCGCTGGCTAGGACTCTGCGCG
Organism: Paraburkholderia sp. 2C; assembly: GCF_054589215.1. Lineage (NCBI taxonomy): Bacteria > Pseudomonadati > Pseudomonadota > Betaproteobacteria > Burkholderiales > Burkholderiaceae > Paraburkholderia > Paraburkholderia sp. 2C. The sequence continues at coordinate 294,422 of NZ_BAAILL010000032.1, forward strand.
TGCCTGCTGCCGGTCCTCGCGCACGCGCTGACGCTGCACGTGAGCACCGCCGCGACCGATACGCCGGCTGACGCGCAGGCCAACGCCACCACCGCGCCGACCAACGCAAACGGTGCGGTCGGCTTACGCGCGGCGCTCGCCGTGCTCGCCGCAAGCAAGTCGCGTTTCGCGGGCGGCCGCGTCGAGCGGCTCGACATCGTGCTCGGCGCCGGCACCTACCGGCTTGCGCAACCGCTTCAACTGCAGCTGGACCCGAGTTGGCACGGCACACCGGTCACGCTATCGGGCGCGGGCGCGGACCGTACGATTCTGTCGGGCGCGAAGATCGTGCGCGGCTTTCATGCACCGGGCGCGAGCGATACCGCCGCGGCGCGACTGCCGGCCGCCGCACGCGCTCATGTGCTTGTCGCGAAGCTTGCCGACAGCGGCATCGACGATGCCGGTGCATTCGAGCGTCAGGGTTTCGGCATCCGCGTCACCCCCGCCCCGCTCGACCTGTTCTATCGCGGCGAGCCGCAGACGCTCGCACGCTGGCCGAACGCGGGTTTCGCGACGATCGCCTCGCTGCCCGGCGGCGAAAAGGGCACGAGCTTCACGGTGGCGGGTGCGCCGCTCGAGGCGCTGAAAACCGAACCCGAGTTGCGCGCGATGGGTTACTGGGCCCGCGACTGGGCCGATACGACGCTGCCCGTCGAATCGGTCGATCCATCCTCGGGCACCGTCACGCTCGCCGCGCCGGCGCCGATGTTCGGCCTGAAGACGGGTCAGCGCATGGTGTTCGAAAACGCGCTGTCGCAGCTCGACCGGCCCGGCGAGTGGTATCTCGACCGCGCGTCGATGACGGTCTACTTCTGGCCGCCCGCGCCGCTCTCCGACGGCGATGTCGAAGCGTCGGTCAGCAACCAGCTGCTCGTCGCGACCGCCGCCTCGAACCTGACGATCCACGACCTCGGCTTCGAGAGCACGCGCGGCAACGCAATCGAGATCAACAGCGGCCTGAACGTCGAGATCGATCACGTGACGGTGCGCAATGCGGGCAGCGTCGCGGTCTGGTCGACCGCGAGCAACAGCCACTACCGCTTCATGAACGTGTCGAACACGGGCGAAGGCGGCTTCGTGGTGTTCGCGGGCAACCGTCAGACACTCGCGGCCGGCAACGTCTCGATCGAAGACAGCGTGATCCACGACTACGCGTTGCGTTCGCGCGCGTACCGGCCCGCCATCAGCATCTCGGGCGTCGGCGACCGGATCGAGCGCAACCATATCTACAACGGCCCGCACGCGGCGATCATCTTCAACGGCAACGACCATGTGATCAGCGGCAACGAGATCGACCACGTCGCACGCGAAGCCGGCGACACCGGCGCGCTGTACACGGGCCGTGACTGGACCGCGCGCGGCACGCTGATCGAAGGCAACTTCCTGCACGACATCGGCAGCCCCGCGCAGCCGCAGGCGACGATGGGCATTTATCTCGACGACCAGAGCGGCGGCGCGACGATCCGGCGCAATGTGTTCTCGAAAGTGAACCAGGCGATCTTCATTGGCGGCGGCCGCGACAACCTCGTCGAAGACAACCTGTTCGTCAACTGCACGCCCGCGATCTATATCGATTCGCGCGGACTGTCGTGGCAGAAGGGCCTCGCCGACGATCCGAACGGCCAATTGCGGCACCAGCTCGCCCTCGTCCGCTTCAACCAGCCGCCGTATTCGACGCATTACCCGAGCCTCGCGACCTTGCTCGACGACGCGCCCGGCGCACCGAAAGGCAACGTCCTGCGCCGCAATGCGGTGATCGGCGGCAAGGCGGCCTCGATCGATCTGCGCGCGACCCCGTATATCGACATCGGACCCGTGTTCGGCGCAAGCGACGTGCATTTCGTCAAGGCGATGCCCGACGCGCAGCGCGGCACGTTCGCCGATCTTCAGATCGCACCGTCTTCGCCGGCACTCCACGAGGCGTTCCAGTTATCGCCATTTCGCCCGCTCGACGCGGCGGGCGCCGGCAAGCAACGCGCAGCACCAGACAGCAGATAGCAACCAGTACTCGGGCAGGACGCAGTGACAGCACGTAGTCGGAACCGATCGCCGGCAATGACCCTTTGGGGCCCTCACACGGGACAGCAACATCATGCGCTTCAGAAACGACATCAATGCCTTAAGAGGAGTGGCAGTCGCGCTCGTCGCGCTGTTCCACTTCCAGACTCCCGGCTTTAACGGCGGCTTTATCGGGGTCGACGTGTTCTTTGTGATCTCGGGCTATCTGATGACGGCGATCGTCGTCGGCCGTCTCGACAAGGGGCGTTTCAGCCTCTGGGACTTTTATGTGGCGCGCTTCACGCGCATCGTCCCGGCGCTCGCGGCGCTCGCCGCAGCGCTCCTCGTGTTCGGCTGGTTCTATCTCGACCAGCATGCGTACAAGGTGCTCGCCGAGCACGCGGGCGCCGCGCTGACCTTCGTCTCGAACTTCGTGTTCTGGCGCGAAGCCGGTTACTTCGACGCCTCCTCGCAGACAAAGTGGATGCTGCACACGTGGTCGCTCGGGGTGGAGTGGCAGTTCTACATCGTCTACCCGATCATCCTGATGCTCGGTGCGCGCGTGCTCGGCAACCGGCGCGGCGTCTATCAGGCGCTGCTCGTGCTGATCGGGCTCGTCTCGTTCGCGCTCGATCCGGTCATCGCGCGCAGCCATCCCGAGGCCAACTTCTTCCTGTTGCCGACGCGCGCCTGGGAAATGGTGCTGGGCGGCCTCGTGATGCTGAATGCCGGGCGCTTCGCGTTTGCGGCGCGCACCGCCGCGACGCTCCAGGCCATCGGTCTCGTGGCGATCGTCGGCGCGGGTCTGTTCTTCACCGATGCTTACGACTGGCCCGGCGTCATGACGCTCGTGCCGGTGTTCGGCGCCGCGCTCGTGATCCTTGCGGCCGCGAACGACAGCGCGTTCGCGACCTTCGCGCCACTGCAGCTGCTCGGCCGCTGGTCCTATTCGATTTACCTGTGGCATTGGCCGTTGACCGTACTGATCCACTACCTCGACCTGCCGGCGCACGACCCGAAGGTCATCGCGACCGGACTCGCGCTCTCGGTCCTGCTCGGTTTCCTCTCGTACGAACTCGTCGAACGCCGCGCCTCGGGCGTGCGCGAACGGTTCGGCCTGCGCGGACTCGGCACGCTCGCGCTCGCGCCGGTCGCGGTGGTGCTCGCCTGTGCGGCCGTCACCTTCGCAAACGGCGCGGCCGCGCGGCTGCCGAGCCAGATCAGGCTCGTCTCCGCCGAAAGCAGCGACGTGGATCCGCGCCGCACCGAATGCCTGACCAACAGCGTGCAGCGCATGCTCGACGGCTCCGGCGAGATCGGCTGCAAATACGGCACATCGTCGAAGATCGGTGCGATCGTCTGGGGCGACAGTCACGGCAACGCGGTCATTCCCGGCGTCGTCTCGGCGGCCGCGCAAGCGAACGACAGCGTCATGTTTTACGGCACCTCCGGTTGCCCGCCGTTCGTCGGGGCAAGCCGCTTCGGCAAGCACACCGAGGAGCCGTGCCGCCTGTTCGCGAAGCGCGTTGCCGAAGACCTCAAGCGGTACCCGCCGAGCGTGCCGGTCATCGTCGTCGCGCGTTTTTCGGCCTATGTGGACGGCAAGAACGACAGCGACGACCCGACCATTCTGATCGGCTACGACGGCGAACGGCCGCTCGCCGACCCGGCCGAGCGCCGCACGCGCTATTCGAGCTTCCTGACCCACGACCTGTGCACGCTCGCGAAGAGCCGGCCCACCTATGTGCTGATGCCGATCCCCGAGATGAACGAGGATGTGCCGGGCACGCTCGCGAAGTCATTGATCCTCGGCAAGCCCACGCACGACGTGTCGATTACCGAGGCCGCCTACTACAAGCGCAACGCCCTCGCGCGCGCGGCGATCGAAAGTGCCGCGACGAGCTGCGGCGTCAAGACGCTCGATCCGCTGCCCATGCTTTGCCGCGATGGCCGCTGCTACGGCTCGCAGGCGCTGATTCCGCTGTATATCGACGGCGATCACCTGAGCGAACGCGGCAGCCGGCGGTTGAGCCCGCTGTTCCGCCCGCTTTTCGAAGGGAGCTGATCCGACCATGTCCACTCCTCAACCTTCGGTCGGACGCAACGCGCGCTGGCTCGCCACCGCGCAGATCGCGAAGAGCGTGGTCCAGCTCGTCGGCCTGTCGATCCTGTCGCATCTGCTCAGTCCGACCGACTTCGGCGTGATGGCGCTCGCGACCGTCGTGACCAACTTCGCAGGCCTGTTGCGCGATATGGGCACGGGACCCGCGCTGATCCGCAGCCGCGACATGTCGCCGACACTCGCGAACTCGGTGTTCTGGGTCAACATCAGCGCCGGCTCGGCCATCGCGCTCGCGATCGTCGTGTTCTCGGTCCCGCTCGCGAGGCTGTTCCACTCGGCGTCGCTGAGCCACGTGCTCTGCTGGCTCGCGCTGATGTTCCCGGTCATGGCCTTCGGCGCCGCGCACCAGGCGCTGCTCGAACGCGCGTCGCAGTTCCGCACGGTCGCGCGTTCGGACGTGTTGTCGTACACGAGCGGCATGTGCGCGGCGATCGTGACGGCGCGTCTGGGCCTCGGGCTCACGAGTCTCGTTGTACAGGCGCTCGTGACCGCGAGCATGTCGTCGCTGCAGATGTACCTCGCGTCGTCCTTTCGCCCGCAGCTGCGCTGGGACGCGAAGGAAGTCCGCAACATCTTCGGCTTCTCGTCGAACCTCACGCTGTCGAACCTCGTGATCTACCTGAACCGCAACGCGGACTCGATGATCGTCGGCAGGGTGCTCGGCGCGATCGCGCTCGGGCCCTATTCGCTCGCGTTCAAGATCATGCTGTACCCGTTGCAGAGCATCGCCTTCGTCGCCTCGAAGGCGCTGTACCCGGTGCTGAGCGCGCAGCAGACCGAGCCCGACAAGCAGCGCGCGAGCTATCTGCAAAGCGTGTCGTTTGTCGCGCTGATCACCGCGCCGCTGATGGGCGGCCTCGTCGCGCTGCGCGAGCCGTTTATCGCGGTCGCGCTCGGGCCCAAATGGGCAAGCGTCGCGACGCTGCTCGTCTGGCTCGCGCCGGTCGGCTTCGTGCAGTCGGTCCTGAGCACGGCGCCCGCGGTATTCATGGTCAAGGGACGCACCGACTGGCTGCTGATGCTGAACTTCTGCGTCGCGCTGCTGCACATCGTGTGCTGGCTGATCGGTGCGCACTTCGGGCTGCAAGGCATCGCCGCCGGTTATCTGGTTGCCACGCTCACAAGCGCGCCGATCCACCTCGCCGTGACAGCACGCCTGCTGGAGATGCCGTTTAGCGCGCTTTATCGCGCGTTGCGCTGGCAAGTCGTGCTCGGCGTCGGCGTCTGTCTGGTCGCGACGCTCGCGAGCCGCGCGATCGGCTCGTTCGACTGGCCGGCCCTGGCGAGATTGATCGTGCCGGGCCTCGTGGGGGTCGCTTATGGCCTCTGGCACATCAGCCGCTTCAATCCCGACCAGATGTTCGCGCTGCGCCGCGCCCTGCGCTTCGCCTGAACCATGAGGACTTTATCGATGAACTTGCCCCTCGTAACCGCGGTCATCCCGACCTACCGCCGCGCGAAGATGGTCCGTCGCGCCGTCGAAGCCGTGCTGGCGCAGGACTATCCGGCGCTCGAGGTGATCGTCGTCGACGACAATACCGAGCCCGCCGAACAGCAGGCGGTGCGCGACGCGCTTGCCGGCCTCGGCGAGAACGTGATGGTGATTCCGAACGCGCGCACCAAAGGCGCGTGCGGCGCACGCAACACCGGCATCCTGCGCGCGCGCGGCGAGTGCATCGCCTTTCTCGACGACGACGATCTCTGGATGCCCGGCAAGATCCGCGAGCAGGTCGCGCTGCTCGAACGGTCGGGCTACGTTGCGGCGGCGTGCCAGTACATCGACGTCGACGTCGAATTCAATCACGCGCGGCGCTGCCGCCCGAGCGCGCCCGTGCTGACGCGCACGCAGGCGCTCGGCGGCGAGTGCCCGACCTCGACGAGCCTCGTGCTGGTCAGGAAAGCCGTGCTCGTCGACGCGGGCCTGTTCGACGAAACGCTGCCGAGCTTCCAGGATTTCGACATGTGGCTGCGCTGCCTCGCGTTCGGCGATTTCGGCTACGTCGACGACGCGCTGGTCACGTTCATCCAGCATGGCGGCGACCGCACGAGCGTGAACCTGCAGCGGCGCATGGCCGGCCTCGCCGCGATCGAAAAGAAGTGGGGCGCCGAAATGGGCGCGCACACCGACTTCGCGGCGTTCCGGCGGCGCATTCTCGTCGACGCGCTGATCGCGAACGGCAAGGCGCGGCTCAACGCGAGCTACTTCGCGGCGGTTAATTTTTTTGTCCGTGCGCTGATTGCCGACCGCGGCTCCAGGCGCACCGCGTTCTGGCTTGCGATCGGCCTGCTCGGCGCGCGCGGCGGCAAGGCGCTGTACAGCCGGCTGCTCAGCGTGCGCCACGTCGAAAGCGTCCCGGTTACCGCGTGAGCGCGGCCATGCATTGCCGAACGAGGCTCTCGCCATGAAACGCATCGTCGTGCGCATGATCGCGGACCTGCGCGCGAACCCGTTCGCGCACGGGCTGATCCTGCTGCTGCCCGCGATCCAGTTCGGGCTCAACTACTTCGCGTCGGTCGCGGCGCTGCTGTTCATTGCGCTCGCCTACTACTCGCGCCTGCGCATCACGCCGGCAACGACCGGCGTGATCGTGGTCGCGGTCTCGATGAGCCTGATCTGGGCCGCGGTCTATCTGCCCGAGGTTCCCAATATGCCGCGCGAAGCGCGGCTCGCGGCCGGCATGCTGCTGCTCGCGTGGGGCTTGAACGGTCAGCCGCGCCACGACATCGACAGGTTCAACGGATGGTGGCCGCTGCTGACACTGCTCGCGCTGACCGGTGCGGCGCTGCTGCAGTCGGTCGCGGGCCGCAAAGGCATTTCGCTCTATGTGCCGACGAAGTTCTTCATCAACAGCAACGACGTCTCGCTCGCGGCCTCCTGGGTCGAGCAGGCGCGCGAACACGGCTACGACTTCAAGATCCGCCCGTCGGCGAGCTTCTCGGAGCCGTCGTATCTCGGCGGCGTCAGCCTGTTTCTGAACTTCGTCTGCCTGCATACGCTGCGCGGCCGCGCGCGGCTCGTCGCGAATATGTCCGCGCTGCTCGCCTGCGTGATTTCGCAGACGATGTTCGGGCTCGTCGCGAATCTCATCATCATGGGGGCCTTCTACCACCGCCATATCAACAAGAGCGTGATGCTCTGCGTCGCCGCGCTCGGCCTCGCCACGCTCGCGCTGCCGATCTTCGCGGCGGAACCGAGCCGCATCGAGCGGATCCTCTCGGGCAACGACGTATCGGCGGGCCTGCGCGTGTTCCAGCCGTTCCAGGTGCTGAATCATGTGCTGTGGGAGGTGCCGTTCGGCGTGCCTACGACGGCGTCGCTCGAATACTTCATCCGCGTGGGCATGGTTCAGCGCTTCGAAGACGCGCCGTTCCAGAACGGCGCGTTCAACGTGCTGTTCGCGTTCGGCTGGCTCGGCTTCGTGGTGCTCGCGATGTTCCTGCGCACCACAGGCGGCGGCATCTGCGCGCTGTTCCTGCTGCTGCTGTTTTGCCAGAACGGCGCGCCGTTCGACTTCGACAAGATCGTCATGGCGGTCTTCGCGATTCACGTCGCGCGCCACGTTCGCGCGACGAACGACCTCTATACGCTGACCCGCATCACGGCGCCGCGGCGCCGCCGCGCGTGAGCGATAAAGCGCGCGCCGCCCGCCACCGTCACGTGCCCTGCTCTTCTCATCGAGACCCATGAAGCCACGCCAATTCTTCTTCGCGCCGATCGTCCTGCCCCGCTATAACCGCGCCAACGGCACGACGTTCCCCGTCAACGCCGCCTCCAACAAGGTCATGGGCATGGCGGCCGGGGTGCGCAGCCAGGCAGGCGCGTCGCTCATCGTGAGCTCGCCGATCGTCACTGCGAGCCGGGGCCGGCGTTACTTCGGCGGTTTCGTCTGCCGCGACCAGCAGCTTGCCTGCGCCTATCTGCCGGCGATCAGCTTGCGCGGGCTGAACCGCGTGTTCGCCGCGTTCGTCTATCTGGGCTTTGCGCTGCGGCACATGCGACGCGGCGACGGCGTGGTGTTCTACAACTATTTCCCCGAATACGTGCCCGTCGCGGCCTTGCTGCGCTGGCGGCTCGGCCGCGACAAGGTCGTGATGGATCTCGAGGACGGTCCGCGCGCCGACGAAAAGAACCTGCGCGGGTATATGAACCGCTTCAGCCTGCGATTGATGTCGCGCGTCTGCAGCCCGCGCGCGATCGTCGTCTCGCGGCAGCTCGCCGACGTGATGAAGATCGACGACGCGTGCGTGGTCAACGGCGTGTCGCCCGACATCGGACCGCGGCGCACGGCCTTCGGCTCGCGCGTCACCTTCCTCTATGGCGGCTCGATCAGCACCGGCACCGGTCTGGACCTGTTCGCCTCGGCCCTGCGCACGCTCGCGCGCGAGCGCCCCGAGCTCGCCGCGCGCACCCACTTCGTCGTGACCGGTTTCGGTGGCGGCGACACACTCGCGGCGCTCGCGCGCGAACTCGCGCCGACGGGGTTTACGCTCGACGTGCGTCAGGACACCGGTCCCGACGAGTACAAGCAGATTCTCGCGCACGCCGATGTCGGCCTCTCGCTGAAGCTGCCGGAAAGCGCGTTCAATGCGACGACCTTCCCGTCGAAGGTCATCGAGCTCGCGAGCCATGGCCTGCTGGTGCTGACCACCGACATCAGCGATATCCCGCTGCTGTTCGACCGCGATACCGCGGCGATCCTGCCGGATGGGGAGGCCGCCACGCTCGCGAACCTGCTCGCCGCGATCGCCGCCGATCCCGAGCGGTATGCCGCGATCGCCGCCGCCGGTCAGCGCAGGATCGTCGAGCGGTGCAGCCGCCGGTCGGTCGGACGGCGTCTCGTCGAATTCCTCGGCGTCACTCCAGAGCTCAGCACACGATGAAACGCATCCTCCGCGCCCTGCGCAACCCCGTGGCCAACCTCGCGCTCGCGATCCTGCCGGCGACGCGCTGCTTCGCGCTCAAGCGTGCACTGCTCAATGCACTCGGCTTCGAGATCGCCGCCGGCTGCAAACTGACCGGCGGCGTCAAGTTCTACGGACACGGCCGGATCGCGATCGGCGAAGACACGTGGATCGGGCTGGGCACGCTGTTTATCGTCGCCCCCGATGCGGCCATCGTGATCGGCGCGCGCTGCGACATCGCGCCGCGCGTGATCTTTCACACCGGCTCGCATCGGATCGGCGACCAGCGCCGGCGCGCGGGCGAAGGCTATTCGCTGCCGATCACGGTCGCCGACGGCAGCTGGGTCGGCACCGGCTCGGTGCTGCTCGGCGGCTCGTCGGTCGGCAGCGCGTCGATCCTTGCCGCCGGCGCGCTGCTGCGGGCCGGCGACTATCCGGCCGACACCCTGCTCGCCGGCTGCCCGGCGATCGCCAAGCGGGTACTGACATGAACATGCGATCACCGCTCTATTCACGCATCATCTTCTGGGAACCGTGCGTGTCGCCGCACAAGTCGGCGTTCATCAATGCCGTCGCCGAACGCTTCGGGCCCGGCGTCGAAGTCAGTTGCGTCGCGCACGAAGGCGTGCCCGAGGCGCGTCAGGCGCTCGGCTGGGGCGACGGGTCGGTGGCGTTGCCGCCGACCGTGGTCGCGCCGTCCAGTGAAGAAATCGCCGCGCTCGTGCAACGCGGCGGCGATCGATGCCTGCACGTGTTCTCGGGGATTCGCTGGTTCAGCACGCTGACGACCGCGCTCGACATCGTGCAGCGCGAGCGGCGCGCGTTCGCGATCATGTCGGAGCCGCGCGACAACGCGGGTTTCGCTGGCGCGGTCCGCTACCTCCAGTCCTGGGTGACCGAAGCCGCGCTGCGCCGCCGCGTGCAGTTCGTGCTCGCGATCGGACGGCATGGTCCGCCGTGGTTCCGTTCGGTCGGCTACCGGCGCGAGCGCGTGTTTCCGTTCGCGTACTTTCTGCCGCCGCCGGCCGAGGTCGACGAAACGCGCACGAGCGCCGCGCAATTGCGCATCGCCTATGTCGGCCGGCTTATCGAAAAGAAGGGCGTGCAGTTCCTGCTGCCGGCGATGCGCGAGCTCGGACCTCGCGTGCGGCTCACGCTGATCGGCGACGGCGAGTTGCGCGAACAGCTCGTGAAACAAGCCCGCGAGTCCGGCGTCGACACCGAGTTCTGCGGCGTGCTGCCGATCGAAGAGGTGCAGCGCCGCATGCGCGAATTCGATGTGCTCGTGCTGCCGTCGATCAGCAAGGACGACGGCTGGGGCGCGGTGGTCAGCGAGGCCTTGATGGCGGGCGCGGCGGTTGTCGGCTCGAGTCGCGCGGGCGCGTCGATCCTGCTCGACAGTCCGCGCAACGGCCGCGTCGTGCGGCCGGGCGACAGCCGCGCGAG
>NZ_BAAILL010000032.1:305056-307602 GCF_054589215.1 Paraburkholderia sp. 2C
CTCGCGTCGTCTTCGCATGAAATGGGCCCGCGAACGCTTGACCGCGCGCGCTGGCGCCTCGTATTTCGAACAGATCGTCCGGCATCGGATCGGCGGCGCGCCGCGGCCCAAGGAGTTCTATCTGTGAATCCAGTCGATTCGCCAGCCTCGCATGACGCGTTGGCGTCCCCGTCCGCGCCCGCGCTCGCGGTTGCGTCGGCCGCAAGCCGCCTCCCGCTGCGCGTGCTGCATATCCTGCCGTCGCTCGATCCGCGCATGGGAGGCGTCGCCGAAGCGGTCGTGCAGCTGGTCCGGCATATGACGCCGCTCGGCTGCGCGAGCGAGGTCGTGACGCTCGATGCCCCCGACGGTCCCGCTTTCGATCGCGTCGACGCGCCGGTGCATCGCGTCGGGCCCGGCCGCGGCTTCTATGGCTTGAGTGTGCCGCTCGTGCGCTGGCTGCGCGCCAACCGCGCGCGCTTCGATGCATTCGTCGTGCACGGCATCTGGCAATTCCACAGCGTCGCCGCGTGGTCGGGCGTAGTCGGCTCGCGCACGCCGCTGTTCGTGTTCCCGCACGGCATGCTCGACCCGTGGTTCCAGCACACTTACCCGAAAAAGCATCTGAAGAAACGCATCTACTGGGCCCTGCTCGAACAGTGGGTGTTCAATCGCGCCGAACGCGTGCTGTTCACCTGCGAGACCGAGCTCGAGCTCGCGCGCCGGCCGTTTCTCAATGATCGGCACCGGCTCGCGGTTAACGGCTTCGGCATCGACGCGGTGCCCGACGACGACGATATCCCCGCGCAAGCATTCAGCAACGCGTTTCCCGCGGTGCGCGACAAACGCGTGTTGCTGTTCCTCTCGCGCATCCACGAAAAGAAAGGTTGCGACCTGCTGATCGACGCCTTCGCCGACGTCGCGGCCCATGACCCCGACCTGTGCCTTGTGATCGCGGGTCCGGGCGAACCCGCCCTGCTCGAGCGGTTGAAGCGCCAGGCCGCCGCGCGCGGCGTCGCCGAACGCATTGTCTGGACCGGCATGCTCGCCGGCGAACTCAAGTGGAGCGCGCTGCGCACGGCCGAGGTGTTCGTGCTGCCGTCGCACCAGGAGAACTTCGGCATCGCGGTCGTCGAAGCGCTGGCTTCGCGCACGCCCGTCATCATCACGAACAAGGTCAACATCTGGCGAGAAATCGAAGCGTCGGGTGGCGGCTGGGTCTGCGACGATACGCGTGAAAGCGTGGCCGACGCGCTGCGACGCTGGGCGCTCGGTGCGACGACGACGGCCAGCACGCGCGCAGCCATGCGCGATACCGCGCTCGCGTGCTACCAGCGTCATTTCCGTATCGAGACGGCGGCGCGCCGGCTGGTGGGCAGCGTGAGCCTCGCATCCTCTTCACGGAAGCGCTAACCCTATGAACGCGATAATCCGCCGAACCACCGTGGTCACGCCATCGGTTGCCTGCTTCGCCTGCATGATGATCGTCGCCACGCTCGCGCCGCTCGCGCCCGCGCGTGCGAACGCACAAAGCGCCCTGGGCGGCAATCAGAATCACAAGAGCGGAATGAATGGCGTAGGGGGGCTATCCGCATCGCCGCGCACCGGTTCATCGGGCGGCGGCGCGGGCATGTCCTCGCAGGGGCGCGGCTTCGGTTCGTCGGCCGGCGGCCTCGGCAACAGCTTGAGCGGCGGCTTCGGACAGCATGGTTCACGCGGCCCGGCAATGGGCTCCGGCGGCGCGGGGGGCAACGCGACCGGCTCGTCGGCTTCGCGCTTGGGATCGTCCGGCAACAAGGCGCCGAAGTTGAAGCTCAAACCCGCCAGCGAAGCGACGGCGGACACGCCGTCGCACAGCATGTACGACTATAACTACGGCGCCGACGAGACGGGACGCAACGCGAATTCGATCTATAAATCGCGCGCTGACACCGCGCCGACCGACAACTACAAGTTCGGCGCAACCGACCCTCGATGAAGGCGAGCGAAGTTCACACGCTGGCGTTGCGCGGTTTCACCGCGCGCGCGGGGTTGCCCACGTAGACAAACCCTTTTTGCAACGAGCGCACCACCGTGCTGCGCGCGCCCACGACGACGCCATCTTCGATCGTCACGCCAGGCGCGACGAACACATCCGACGCGATCCAGACCTGCGTGCCGATCCGCACTGGCCGTCCGCGAATCGCAAAGTCGACGGTTTCGTAGTCGTGGTCGCCCGCGCAGATATACGACTTCTGCGAAACGACCGAATGCGCGCCGATATCGATCGGCCCGAGAGAATACAGCGTGACGTCGTCGCCGATCCATGCGTAATCGCCGATCGTGACCTTCCACGGGTACGTGACGCTGACCGTCGGCCGGATAATCGCGCCGACGCCGACCCGCGCGCCGAAGCAACGCAGCAGCATGCGCCGCCAGCCGTAAGCGATCTGCGGCGACGGACGGAACAGCAACGCCTGCACGATCCACCAGAGCTGCACATACCAGCCCGGCCGGCCGCGAAAGCCGGCCGGCACCTTGAACAGGGAGAGGTTCAGATAGCGGCCGGGTTCCGTGGCCGCATCGAC
>NZ_BAAILL010000032.1:307680-529670 GCF_054589215.1 Paraburkholderia sp. 2C
GCGGATGCGGCATGGTCTGCATGGGCGGCACGGGTGATGGGCCACGATACGCGTGCCCACGAGACACCTCGCCGCCGCTTTCCATCGCCTGTCCCTGCCGGCTCATTGCGCGACGGCCAGTGCCTCGGACTCGAGAAAGTCCTCGTACGCGCCGCGCAGTCCCTCTTCGAGACCGATGCGCGGCTCCCAGCCCAGCGAGGCCAGCTTCTCGCTGCTCATGAGCTTGCGCGGCGTGCCGTCCGGCTTGGTCAGATCGTGCTCGATACGGCCCGTGTAGCCGACCACGCGCGCGACCAGCTGCGCAATTTCGAGCACCGTCACATCGGTCGACGAGCCGACGTTCAGATGCGAACAGCGCGGTGCGGCGACCGAGTAGTAGACGCTCTTCGGCACGTTCATGGTCAGCACGCAGGCCGACGCGAGATCGTCGACATGCAGGAACTCGCGGCGCACCTGTCCCGTGCCCCACAGCACCGTGCTCGGCGCGCCGCTTTCCTTCGCCTCGTGGAAGCGGCGGATCAGCGCGGGAATCACGTGGCTGTTGACGGGATGGTAGTTGTCGCCGGGCCCGTAAAGGTTGGTCGGCATCAGGCTCCGGTAATCGACCTTGTACTGGCGGTTATACGACTCGCAAAGCTTGATACCCGCGATCTTCGCGAGCGCGTACGGCTCGTTGGTTTCTTCGAGCGGACCGGTCAGCAGCGCATCCTCGACGATCGGCTGCGGCGCGTGCTTCGGATAGATGCACGACGAGCCCAGGAACAGCAGGTGTTCGATACCGGTCTGCGCCGCCTGGTGAATCACGTTCGATTCGATCATCAGGTTGCGGTAGATGAACTGGCCCGGATAGGTATCGTTCGCGTGAATGCCGCCGACGCGCGCCGCGGCAAGATACACGACGTCGATACGCTGCGAACTGAAGAAGTCGCGCACCGCCGACTGGTTCGTGAGATCGAGCTCCTTCGAGCTGCGCTTGACCACGTCGACGTTGCCGTCGGCCTCGAGCCGCCGCACGATCGCCGAGCCGACCATGCCGCGGTGCCCCGCGACGAAGACGCGCTTGCGTTTGGAAATGATCACGTCCTTACTCCTGGCGTTCGTAGACCGGGAAACCGTGCTGATGCACGAGCGAGTCCTTGCGGGCTTCGGTCAGGTCGCTGACCATCATTTCGCGCACGAGCTGTTCGAAGCTGGTACGCGGCTCCCAGCCGAGTTTTTCCTTCGCCTTGCTCGGGTCGCCTAGCAGCGTCTCCACTTCGGTCGGCCGGTAATAGCGCGGATCGACTTCGACGATGACATCGCCCACCTTCACGCGCGGATCGAGCGTGACGTCCGAGACGATGCCGCGTTCGTCGTCGCCCTTGCCTTCCCAGCGGATTTCGATGCCGACGTGGCGCGCCGCGAGATCGACGAACTCGCGCACGCTATGCTGCTTGCCGGTCGCGATCACGAAATCCTCGGGGTGGTCCTGCTGCAGCATCATCCATTGCATCTCGACGTAGTCGCGCGCATGACCCCAGTCGCGCAGCGAATCGAGATTGCCGAGATACAGACGGTCTTGCAGACCGAGCGAGATGCGCGCGAGCGCGCGCGTGATCTTGCGCGTGACGAAGGTCTCGCCGCGCAGCGGCGATTCGTGGTTGAACAGGATGCCGTTGCACGCATACATCCCATACGCTTCGCGGTAGTTGACCGTCATCCAGTACGCGTACATCTTCGCGACTGCATACGGACTGCGCGGATAGAAAGGCGTGGTCTCCTTTTGCGGAATTTCCTGGACCTTGCCGTAGAGCTCGGACGTCGACGCCTGATAGAAGCGCGTCTTCCTCGTGAGCCCGTGCAGGCGGATCGCTTCCAGAATGCGCAGCGTGCCGAGGCCGTCGGCATTGCCGGTGTACTCGGGCTCTTCGAACGACACCGCCACATGGCTCTGGGCCGCGAGGTTGTAGATCTCGTCGGGCTGCACGGCCTGGATGATGCGGATCAGGTTCGACGAGTCCGTCATGTCGCCATGATGCAGGATAAAACGGCGATCCTTGTCCTGCGGAGCATGGTAGAGGTGGTCGATACGCTCCGTATTGAACAGCGAAGTGCGCCGCTTGATGCCATGAACGGTATAACCCTTCGCCAAAAGGAACTCTGCCAGGTACGAACCATCCTGGCCCGTGATGCCCGTGATCAATGCGGTTTTCGACATGGAGGCAATCTCGCTAAGAAAAAAGGGGGATGCGTAGCAGGAGTAAAGCGCCTCGTCGAAACACAACGCAAGCGCATTTATTTTTTTGGCGGATAGCAACGGTAATTTGGCGTCGTAAAGCTGCCGCGAAAAACGCGCGTCGCGATTGGCGGCGCACGGCGATATCCTGGCGGGTCTCGATGTTGCAGTGCGGGCAAGATGCGCTCCACACGCAATGCGTCTTGCGTCGACACATCGTGAGGCCCGATGAAGATTCTCGTCTACGGCATCAACTACGCACCGGAGCTCACCGGGATCGGCCGCTATACCGCCGACATGGCCGCGTCGCTCGTCGCCGCCGGCCATGATGTGCGCGTGGTCTGCGCACCGCCCTACTATCCCGCCTGGCGGGTAGCGCCCGGTTTCTCGTCGATTCGCTATGCCAGGGAGCGCAGCGAAGGCGTGCATATCTGGCGTGCCCCGCTCTGGGTACCGGCCCAGCCCAAGGGCGCACGCCGCCTCGTGCATCTTGCGAGCTTCGCGCTCTCGAGCTTCCCGGTCCTGCTACGTCACGTGCTCTGGCGGCCGAACGCCGTGCTCAGTATCGCGCCGAGCCTGCTCAACGCGCCGGCCGGCTGGCTCGTCGCGCGCTTGAGCGGTGCGCATGCATGGCTGCATGTGCAGGACTACGAGGTCGATGCCGCATTCAAGCTCGGCGTGCTCAAAGGCGACTGGCGCAAGCGCATGGCGCTCGCGATCGAACGCCATCTGCTGCGTCGCTTCGATACCGTCTCGACGATCTCCGCCAAGATGATCGAGCATGCGTTGCATAAAGGCGTGCCGCGCAACAAGGTGGTTCACTTCGCGAACTGGGTCGATACGTCGGCCATTCATCCGCTCGACGCGCAGGCCGGTGCAAAGATCCCCCTGCGGGCCGAACTCGATATTCCCGCCGATGCGACCGTGGTGCTCTACTCCGGCAACATGGGCGCCAAGCAGGGCCTCGAGGTGCTCGGGTCCGTCGCGCTCTCGCTTGCCGGGCGCAGCGATATCGTCTTTGTGTTTTGCGGACAGGGACCGGCGAGAGACGTCCTGACCGCCGTATGCGGCGATCTGCCGAATACGCGCTTTATCCCGTTGCAGCCGATGGACAAGCTCAACGAGCTGCTCAATTTCGCCGACATTCACGTGCTGCCGCAGCGTGCCGACGCGGCCGACCTCGTGATGCCGTCCAAGCTGACCGGCATGCTCGCGAGCGGCCGTCCCGTGATCGCGATGGCTCACGAAGGCACCGAACTGTTCGATACGGTTGCGCCGCGCGGCGTCGTGGTGCCGCCCGAAGCGCTCGAACCGCTCGTCGCGGCGATCGTCGCGCTCGCGGCCGATCCGGTGCGGCGCGAGCGCCTCGGCCGCGCGGGCCGCGACTATGCACTCGCCGCGCTCTCGCGCGATAGCGTGCTCGGCGAGTTCGAGTCGACCCTGCGCGCGCGCTGCATCGACGTCGAAGCAGTGGACAGCGCCCTCGGGCTGCGTGAGCGCGACCTCTGACTGATTGCTTGAGGATCCCCCATGGCAAAGCTTGGCAATACCGAATTTCTGAGTGTCGTCTCGAACACGCCGCTGATCGCGCTAGACCTGATCCTTCATGATGAGCAAGATCGCTATCTGCTCGGACGGCGCGTCAATCGGCCCGCGCAGGGCGCATGGTTCGTCCCCGGCGGCCGCGTGCGCAAGAACGAACGTCTTGACGATGCGTTCACGCGCCTCATGCTCGAAGAGCTGGGCCTTCATCGCGCGGATCGCGCCAACGCCGAACTGATCGGCGTCTACGAGCACTTCTACGACGATAACTTCAGCGGCAAGGACGGCATATCGACACACTATGTCGTGCTCGGCTATCGCTACCGCGTGGCCCAGCGCCTCTCTCACCTGCCGCTCGATCAGCATTCGGACTACCGCTGGGCGAGCGCCGACGATATCGCGCTCGACGAATCGGTTCACGAGAACAGCCGGGCCTACTTCCTGACAAAGGTGCTTGCATAAGCGCAGCGCGCCTGAGTGCCGTATGCGGTGAAGCAGAAATGTGGCGGATCGGGGATATGTTTTGTCTATCTGGCAGACAGCGCATGACCTAAGGTGGTAATGACACGTTCCCGACCGGTTACTCCCCGATTTTGCTTCGAATATCGCTTCTCTCCCTCTACCCCGATCTGCTGCCCGTCCGGCCGCTTGCGACATCTGCGAACCGGACCCGCCCGCCACGCACGCGGACCTGTGCGTGCGCCGCGGGCGGCGCGCCTCGCGCTCCAGCCGCAACACGGCTTTCGTTCAGACCCGCCGCGCATCGCAAAGTGGTCCCTCGTGGAGTCTCCAGAAATGCTTGAAGACGACACCGACATCGTGCCGCCCGACGTGCGCCTGTACGAGAACGTGGTGCCGCGCACGCTGCTGGACCAGATCAACGCGACCATCGACGAAACACGCGACGCCTGGCAACCGGCCGACGGCCGGCGCGCGACGCAGACAACCGCGCGCGTCGTCGAGCTGCTCCGCCAGGGCGGCGAATTCCGGCGCGTCGAGCGACTGGCGCGCGCCACCTCGCAACGCTGGGCCGCGCAGAAGGGGCTGAAGGTCGATGGCGAGGCGCTTTGCGTATTGCGTTGCATAAACCGCACGTTGCCTGCGCAGAGTCATCTGCGGCACTACGACTCGCACATCCTGACGCTGCTGATTCCGCTACGCTCCGCGCACAATACCGAGGAAAACGGCGATCTGATCGTTTATCGCCGGCCGCGTCGCATGCTGTCGGCGGCGACCAACGTGATGGCCAAGGCCTGGATGATCGCGCTGCGCCGCCTGCCGCTCGCCATTCGCCGCGCACAGACGCGGCGCGATCTCGCGCGGCAACGCTGCGACCGGATCGCGTGCGTGCCGGGCAACGTCTATGCGTTCAACGGTTTCGTCACGCGGCATGCGAACCTGCATGTCGAGCGGGGCGAGCGCCGTACCTTGATCGTGCATTACCACGATCCCGGCATGACCGCGGGGCTCCGCGTGGTGCCGCGCATCTGGCGCGCGATCCGGGACCGGCTGGTCGACGTGCGCTCGAGACAAACGTAGAGCGAGCGCCCTCACGCTTTAACCAGCGGCAAGATCGACCCGACGGATCGGTCGTGCGCCAAAAGCGAATACCCGGCACAATGACCGGCAATTCATGTGTGCCTATCCAAAGACCGCTTCTGGCCGATTGCCGATGCATTACGCTAGCTGGACGAAGCGCGCTCGCGCGCTTTTCATCGACTCGATATGGTGGACGGTCATTGTGCTGTTCGTCCCCCTCGGACCTTCGCTCGACGACCTGATGGCAGCAGGCAATCCCGGCGCGACCCTGCTCATATGGGCAGCAATTGGCCAATGCATTCCGATCGTCGTGACCGGAATTCTCTGGGCTATCTGGGGCACGTCGCCAGGCAAGCGCGCGACGCGGCTACGCATCGTGGACGCGGACACGGGCGACGCGATGACGGTCAAGCAAGCCGCGTTACGCACGCTGGGCTATCTGCTTACCTTCGCGACAGGCGGCACCGGCTTCCTCTGGGTGCCGTTCAATCCGAGGAAGCAGGCCTTGCATGACCGGCTGGCCAATACGGTGGTGATCGATGTATCAGGACACGATCGTCCGCAGGCGGGCAATCTGAAGCAATGAATGAAGCAATTTTACCGTCCCATCCATTATTTTTTATTCGTTTTGCGCTATCCGTAATGTGATAAACCTATCCAATCATTGAGTACCCATCTTGCGAGGCCTCGCGTAGGGTTTGAAGAATCTCGAACCCGCGGGAATCGACATGACGTTCATTCACTCCTTTCGTCGCAGACTGACGCGGTGTCACGCACGCGTTAGCGATATCTCCGCGAACCCATTGCGATACGCGAATTCTCGCTGCCGCGACGCGTCGTGCGTATCCATGTTCTCGTTTTTCGCGCTCGTCATGTTGAGCGCACCGTGCGCGGCAATGGACGTCAATTTGACAGCGGCGGCAACCAATGCACGCGAAAGCGGTCAGACGCCCGCCCCGAATCCGATCACGCTCACTTCGCCAAACTTGAGCCTGCGCGACGCGCTCTCCTTGCTCAGCAAGAACAAGGCGCTCGTCGGAAGCGGCATCGATAGTTTGAATATTGTCCTTGCGGCGGGCACCTATCGTCTCACGGCGCCGCTCGTGCTGTCCCCCGATCCGACATGGAGCAGCACACCGATCTCGATCACGGGCCCAAGCAGTGGCGGCCGCGCCATCATCACGGGCGGCAAGCTACTGTCCGGCTTCACGCCCGTCACCGATGCCGCATCGCTTGCGCGGCTGCCGTCCGCCGCACGAGGCAGCGTAGTCGTGGCAAGCCTCAAGGATAACGGCATCGCTGATCTGGGCATAAGGCAACGGCACGGCTATGACATCGCGATCACACCGGCTCCGCTCGAGATTTTTTTTCGTGATGCACCGATGACCTTGGCGCGCTGGCCCAACACGGGCTTCGCCAAGATTCAGTCGTTGCCGAATGGGCCGACGGGCCTCACTTTCACCGTCTCGGGCGGTAACCCCGGCGCGTGGCAGCATGAACCGGAACTCGAAGCCATGGGTTACTGGGCGCGCGACTGGGCCGATACGACGCTTCCGGTCACGTCGGTGAACCCTTCGTCGGGCGCACTGACGCTGCAGGCGCCCGCCCCCGAGTTCGGGCTGCTCGAAGGTCAACGGGTGGTCATTCAGAACGCGCTCTCGGAACTCGATCAGCCGGGTGAGTACTACGTGGACCGGGCCAGCGCGCGCGTGTTCCTCTGGCCGCCGCTGCCCATGGCCAGCGGCGATGTGCAGGCGTCGGTCGTCGACACGCTGCTCACGGTCAACAACGCGGTGAATCTGACGATCAGCAACCTCTCTTTCGATATCGCACGCGGCGACGGCATTGATCTCAACGGCGGCGGCAACATCGTGGTGAACAACACGATCCTCAGCAATACGGGAGATCGCGGCGCATTTTCCAACGCGGGCAGCAGCGGCTTCAACTCGATCAAGCTTGCGCACACCGGCGAAGGCGGCATCGTGATCGTCAATGGCAATCGAACGACGCTCGCGCCGGGCAACACATTCGTTTACAACAGCGATCTCCATGACTTTGCGCGGCGCACGCATGCGTATCGTCCCGCGATCAATGTGGCGGGCGTAGGCGCTCAAGTAATCGGCAACACCATCTACTCGGGCCCGCACGCAGGGATCATCTTCACGGGCAACAATCATTTGATCTCGGACAACGAGATCTACAATGTCGTGACCGAAACCGCCGATGCCGGCGCGATATATACGGGCCGTGACTGGACCACGCGCGGGACGGTGATTCAGGACAACTTCATCCATGACATCGGCACTACGACCCAGCCAGACGCGACGATCGGCGTGTATCTCGATGACGAGGCAAGCGGCACCCTCATCCGCCGCAACGTATTCTCGCGCGTGAACCAGGCCGTGTTCATAGGCGGCGGTCGCGACAACATCGTCGAAGATAATCTCTTTGCAAACTCGTCGCCGGCGCTTTACGTCGATTCGCGCGGCCTGTCATGGCAGAACCCCGATGTCGTCAATCCGAACGGTATATTCCAGACCGAGCTGCGCGCGGTGCCTTACAACCAGCCGCCCTACTCGACGCAATATCCGACGCTGCCCAATATTCTGCAGAACCATCTCGGCGCGCCGGTTGGCAACGCGTTCAACCGTAACATCGTGATCGGCGGAAGCACAGCCGAGATCGACGCCGGCGCGCAACCGTTCGTGGTTCCCGGGCAGATTTTCGACGCCAGCAGTGTCGTGTTTACGAGTGCGATTGCCGACACCGACCGCAAGACCTACGACGACCTCAGAATTTCGCCGTCCTCGCCTGCCATCGCCGCGGGTTTCTTGCCTTCGTTGTTCGGCACGCCCGCGGCCATGGCGCCCTCGCCTACCGCCGCCGCGATCCCGGCGGCTCCCCGGTAGGCAAGGCGCAAACGCACAATGACCGGGGCGTGGGTAGTCTGGTTATGGAATCCATCGGCGAGGAGCGGCTGCGCCGCGCCGCTCGATCAGTAGTCCCACTGCACCGGCACGAAACGGAAGCCTTTGCCGTGCTTCGCGATGTGACCGATGGACGGAAATGCAATATGCGCTGCGGCCATCAGCGCGCCGCTTTCAGCGGCTTCGTTGAGCAGCGCGATACGCACGTCCACGGCCACGTCGGGATCGTGCTCGAAGCCATTTTGCCACGCGGGATTGTCGAAGCCGACTTCGAAAATCGCGTCGCCCACGAACGTCAGCCTCTCGCCGTTTGACGCGACGTCCACGACACAGTGTCCTGGCGTGTGCCCACCCGTCACGCGTGCCGTCACGCCCGCCGCGACTTCCACGAACCGATCGAACTGCACAATGTTTTCGCTGTAGCGGTCCACGAACTTCGCAGCAGCCCTGCGCAGCGCGGGCGGAACCGATTCCGGCATGACCGTCTTGCTGAAGTCCGGATTTTTCCAGAACGCCACTTCCGCGGCCGACACGTGAATGCGCACGTCGGGACGCAGCCTGGCCTTGACGCCATCGACGTTGAGCCCGCCGACGTGATCCATATGCATATGCGTGATCACGATATCGGTGATCGCAGCGAGGTCGATGCCAGCCGACTCCAGGCGCATCACCGACTGTCCGGCACGCGTGAAGTATTCGAATTCGTCACCGACGCCCGAGTCGATCAGGACCAGACGTTCGCCGCTGCGCACGAGCGCGATATTCAGCGCCCAGTCGAACATGTCACGTTCCAGGAAGCGGCCATCGAACCATGCGTTGCGGTCTGCTTCGCTGACGTTAGTGGACATGGTGGAGGTCGGCAGCGGCAACACGCCGTCGCTGATCAGCACGACATCGACGTCACCGACGCGCACGGCGTAGCGCGAAGACACGAGTTCGCCTGAACCTTCCTTGCCGAGGCTGGCGGTAACCGGCCGCACATTGCGGGTTGTTTCGCTCATCTTCAATAGTCCTGTTCGTTAAGTGGGGGAAGCCGCACTGGGCCGCGCGGTTCATGAGCACGACTACAAATTTCGCGCGCTTCGCTTTCTCGCGCTTCGACTCACCGTGCGACAGATTGTAGTTAGCGGAGCGAGCGCCGGTAGCGTCGCGAAGGCGTTCATCGTGTTGCCCGGGCTGCAACAATCAACGTGTTTTTGCACACGTCGGTCTGGGCAGGTCATGCCGGCTTGAGTTGCTTAAGCATCCAGGCGTCATGAAGTTGCAACACAAGCCCGATATGTTCGCGGAACCTTACTAATTCCCCCCAGTTTTTCCACTTTCTTAAAGTACCGTGAAAGAAAAAATCTTAATTTCTGTCATTCTGGCAGCCGGACTTAGCGCATGTGGCGGTGATGGTAGTAGCGGTGGCACGGTTGGCGGTGGTGGCGGCAACGCTGTGCCTGCGGATCAAAAAACGCCCTCGCTTGCATTTGCCAATCCGCAAAGCACCTTTGATCTGAACGGCTACACGCAGACAGCGATGTTTCCTCTGCAGGTTGGGACGGGCGCCAATCTGTTGAACGCGGAAGCATCGGGCGTGACCTACGACAAGGACACCGATTCGCTGTTTGTCGTAGGCGACGGTGCGACCTCGGTCGTGCAGGTTTCAAAGATCGATGGTCACGTGATCGATTCGATGGAGCTCAATGCCGGCGATTTCCAGGACACCGAAGGCATCACCTATGCCGGAAACGGCAAGTTCGTATTGGTGGAAGAGCGTCTGCGTCAAGTCGATCTGTTCACCTACGTTCCCGGCGGATTACTGCGCAGAGCGGACGTACAGTCCGTCAAACTAGGCACGACGGTGGCCAATGTCGGTATCGAAGGCGTCACGTTCGACCCGGCGACAGGCGGCTATATTGCCGTGCGCCAATCGCAGCCCACCAGCATCTTCCAGGCCGCAATCAATTTTGCAGCCGGGTCGGCGACCGCCTCGAACGGTACGCCCATCTCGTCGAGCACAGACAATCCGCCGGCGCTGTTCAATGCGGCCAACACGGGCCTGTCCGCCTTCAACGACGTTTTCTCGTTGTCGAATATCGTGGCGAGCAACGCTCCGGACTACGGCAACGTCATCATCATCGGCGCGCCGGATGGCAGGATCGTCGAGATGGATCGTTCGGGCAATTTGCTGAGCAACCTGTATATGAGCGCCACGGCCCAGAACGAGGGTGTCACGATGGGTCCGGACGGCACCATTTACGCGGTTGGTGAACAGGCCGCGGGACCGAGCTTGCCGGGCCTGACCATCTTCAAGCCGACTACCGGCGCGAACAATGTCGGCATTGGCAGCAATCTCTACCTGACGTTCGATCAAGCGGTGAAGGCGGGCGCGGGCAGTATCGTTCTCAGTAACGGCGCCGACGATACGCGGACCATTCCCGTAACCGACACCGCGCAGGTGACGTTCAGCGGGAACGTCGTGAAGATCCATCCGAAGTTCTACATGGTTGCCGGCACCACGTACCACGTCACGTATCCGGCGGGGGCGATCAAGACGGCAGCGGGAGCCGATACCGTTGCCGTGTCCGACCCGGCGACCTTCTCGTTCAAGCCGATCGGTACCGTTGATCACACTGCCCCGACCTTGACCAGCACTGCGCCGGTCGATGGCGCGACAGGCATCATCGGCAACCACATGACACTGTCGTTCAGCGAAGTCGTGCAGGCGGGCGCGGGCAACCTTGTGATCAGCAACGGCTCCGATACGCGCAAGGTGTCCGTGGACGACACGACTCAGGTCAAATTCAACGGTGGCCGCGTGACCGTCACGTTGACGACACCGTTGCAGGACAGCTCTCGCTATACCGTGCAATTGGCCGGCGGCGTGATCACTGACCTGTATGGCAACGCCTATGCGGGCACGACCCAGAGCTTCACGACGGCAGCGGCCGGCGCACCGGCGCCGACCGTGCTGATCTCGGAGGTGAACTCGAACGCGGACGGTGGCGAGGATTTCTTCGAACTCTATAACTATGGCAGCACGGCGATTGATCTGACCGGCTGGAAGTGGGGCGACAATCACGCCGACGTCAACGATGCCAACAATAGCGCGGCATTCGTGGCCGGTACGGTGCTCGCGCCGGGTGAGCATCTGGTCGTTGTCCCGGGTGTGCCCGGAACGGCTGAAGATACGTTCCGCGGAACCTGGGGCCTCGATAATACGGTTCCGGTGGTTGCGATGTTGAACGTCAATAACGATGCGGGCAATCCGATCGGTTTAGGTAAAGGCGATGCGGTGGTCGTCTATGACGCGAACGGTAATGTGGCGGCGGCCATGAACTACGGCACGACGATCAACGCAGCGCAAGGAGACGGCACGACGGTGGCGATTCCCACGGCTTCAGGTTTGAATGCCACGCTCGTGGCCGCCGGAAATCATGCTGGCGCGGCGATCTCCGGTGGCAGTGCGAAGGTTTCCGCGGTGTGGGATACGCTTTCGACATCGGCGCCAAACTATGTCGACGCAGTGGTTGGCGTGCTCGGCGGCAAACAGGAACCGTCTAACTCCGGATCGATTGGTTCGCCTGGACAGTAATTTCCGCTGCTTCGCGGCATGAGTATCGTGAAAAACCGTCCGACCATGTCGGGCGGTTTTTTTGGAAGGCCACCCGACCCAGGGCGCAGCTCTTCTCGTCTGGCGCAAGCCGGCCTGCCTGTTTGTGCTTTCGTCACGCCGCCGGGGTTCTAAAGCCTCCCCATTCTCCTGTCCTCGGCTAACTTCAGAAGCGGCGCCGATTTATACAGGTTTTCCGGCTGGACCCGTTCCCAAAGGCTCCCCTTCCCGAGTTCTCTGCCCAGCTGATCTTCCCGCCTAAGCCACGCTTCAACGCTTCTGATCCGATTGGGATGAATTTCGTCCAGCAGTGCATAGTTTCGCTGAATGACACCGTGCTTCCAGATATTCCAGAATCCCGTGAAGTTGTCCCTGAAAGTCATGGTGCTTTTGTCGTTGATATCCGCGTTGTACCCGGCAGGCAAAGCAGCGGATTTTCCGAGCGCACCGCTCCAGTACGCGTCCATGTCCGTGTCGATGTACCGTGCCGGATGTCCCGTTACCTTCTCGAATGCCGCAGCGAGCCTGTGATACTCGACGTGCTCGATAGCGACTTCGAGATTCATGCCATTCGCGCGCTCCGCGTTATCGAAGAGCCACCGTGCGTAATATCCGCAATCGTCGAGCGCGACGTGGGGCACAGCCCCGTTGCCGAGCGGGACCCGCCAGGTCACTACCCCATCTTCCACAGAGGGCGCCATCGGCGTCATTCCCGAAATCGCCATCTCCATGTACGGGCCCGTGGTGAATACTGCCGCACCCATCCTGTCTCTGTTCACCTGGTTTTGAGCCAGAATCCATTCGCCTATGCGACCCTTGCCATCATAGTGGCCGGCCCGGAAGCGGGAGTCGTAGCCCGACTTCTTGAGCGCATAGTCGAGATTCCCATAGACGAAAAACCGGATCCCTTCTTCGATAGCGATCTCGTAACTACGAATGGCCCAGTAAATCTCGGTCTTCTCCCCGGTATTGAAGCCATCGATATTGATGTATGCGCCGTCGCAACCACGGAACCCTTCCCGTAGTACCGCTTCGTCGGCAAACGTTCCCTCGACGATGGACACGTTGCCGAGTTCGAGCAGTGCTTTTGCGCGACGCGAATTGGGATCGCGACTCAGGGCTCGGACCGAGTATTGTCGGTCGGCAACGAGGGCGCTGATGACGGGCAAGCCCTGAGCACCCGTGCCGCCGACGACGAAGATTCTGGAGGTTATGCAGGAGGACATCGAGACTCCTTGGACTGGATTGAATGGATGGTTCCGGCCACATGCGGATCATCGCCGGACGCTATGTAGATCTTATAATAAGAGTGACTAAACGGGCAAGCGGCCAACTCGGCAAAAGAGACTCGAATCGACCGAATTGCGTTAACTCTCATGATGAGAGTTGTGCGACTATTGCCCTTGGACAATCAAGGATGGTGAAACATGCGCTCGAAGGGTTTTGATGGAATGGTATGTTCGATCGCCGGCGTCATGGCGGCGATCGGCGATCGCTGGGGTTTGCTGATCCTGCGCGACCTCGTCTTCGGTCTTAGCCGATACGACGACTTTCGCCAATCGTCCGGCGTGACCAATGCCACGCTTAGCGATCGGCTTAAGCATCTGGAAGCCAATGGCCTCATTGAGCGGCGGCGCTATCAGGTCAACCCGGAACGATTCGAGTACTTCTTGACCGATAAGGGCCGGCAAATTGCCCCTGTCATGCTGATGCTGTCCAGGATTGGGGATCGCTGGCAGGTTTCCGGCGCTTCGGCGCCGCCGCTGAAATTCGTGAACCTGAAAACCGGCGCCGATGTGGCATGGTGCTTTATCGACGAGAAAACCGGTGAGCGGCTCGGCGCCCAGGACCTGGGGATCAAGGAAGGTCCCGGCGCGGATGACCTCGTGCGTTGGCGCTTATCGCATGCCGCGCGCCGTCGTGAGGAACGTGAGCTCGAGAGCGGGCCGACTCGCGAGGCGGGACGCCGCCCGGTCAGGCGGCGAAGCTCGCCATCGAAGTAACAGCGCGCTTATTTCCCCTCGTAGGCCGGCTTTCTGCCTTCTATCTCGGCTCTCCGGCCTTCCCGAAAGTCCTGCGTCTCGAACAGCGTGCGATATTGCGCAGTGAGTTTGAACAAGGCCTCCTGTTCTGACGGATCGATCGCCAGATGAGCCGACGCCAAAGATGTCTTGATACCGAGCGGTGCACAATCGGCAATCCTGTTCGCCAACTGAATGGCGGCCTCTAGCGCGGCCTTTGCGTCTGGAGCGATGACCTGCACTTCTCCCATACGGTGTGCTTCTTCAGCGCTCCAGTGATCGCCGGTGAGGATGTAGCGCATGGCATTGCCCCATCCGGCTTCCCGAACGAACCGAACGGTCGACCCTCCCCCGGGAAAACGTCCGTGCGTATTCTCGTCCTGAGCGAAGCGGGTGTCGGCCGAGGCAACACGGATATCGGCAACGAGAAACAGTTCGTGGCCCATGTTCCAGGTGTCACCCTGTACCGCCACCACCAGAGGTTTGGTGAGGCGCGGCCCCGGCGTTGTCGCAAGCGGGTTGATCGCATCCGCTTGTGAGATGGGGGGCTTTCCGCCCAGCGATCTGAAGCCGTCAATATCGATGCCCCTCGAAAAATTCTCGCCATGGCCGAACAATACCGCGGCACGCAACGATGGATCGTGGTCGTAGTGGTAGTAAGCCTCGGCCAGTTCCCTGAATGTATCGGGATCGACGCGATTTTGAGCGTCCGGACGATTGATGCCAAGAAGGACGATTGCACCACGGCGCTCGACGGTCAGCTTCGCACCGGAACTTAAAGGGACGTCCTTAAGAGTGGTGGGTGGAGCGTCAGACTGCGATAGCGCATCTGCGCTTGCGGGAATCGGCAGAACCCCAAGCGCGGACGTTCCTCCCAGCGCTGCCGCCGTCTTCAGGAAACCCCGTCGGGCAGCATCGTTCAAATCAGCCATTTGATTTCTTCTCCAGCGGTTTGGATATTGCACAACAACCCGAGTAGCCTCTCAGGCAAAACTTAGGATCACAGAAACTCGTCTGCGCCACGAATCGTAGCGGGCGGAATGCTATTGCGACGACCTCGCTGCCTTAGCAATTGGCGCAGCGACAGGACATGCAGAACGAAGGAACCAGGAACAATGAAGGCGGGAATGACGGCGTACGGGTACGCTCCTATTCCAAGGTTGGGATGTTCAAAAGCCACAAATTGAAGCGGCCCCGGCGCGGTCAGTGCACCCAAAGAAACCGCAAGGATCAGATCCCCCAAACCAAACGCGTTCCAAAGCACGGCTGCGCGCACACTGCCTGGCCCTCCACTCCTGAGCGCCGCGGCAACCGGCAAGGCCATCAGGCCGGTGATGACATCGCCGATGCCGGCGGGCCACGCGAAGACGCCCGGCATGGACCCGGCCATCCAACCGAGCAAGAACACCGCACCGACGACGCGGTAGGCTTGAATGCCGATCAACCAGGCAACGGGTGTGACATCGAGCAGCTTGCGGATATGGATTGACTGCGCAAGCACCGCGATAGCGACGGCGGTCGGGACGACAATGAGCAGGGGCAGTAAAGGAATTCGAATTGCGCCGGGCAGCAGAAACCCCATTGCGGCGATTGCCCATGCCCCGCCAAGCCATAACGCGAGCGGGATGGCGATCGCCATCCAGGTCCGCCTCCGCTGTGATGCCGTCAGCGAGGTGCGCCCAAGCGCCCGCCATGCGCCGCCGAGCAACAACAGCGGCACGACAATACAAACGGCGATAACCGATAACCACGAGCGTTCAAGTTCGGGCACGGCGACAACCACGACAAACCAGACGCTGGCCGCAATCACACTGACTGCAAACGCAAGCACACGGTTACCGGAAAAGTCGGTGGGGTTCGGCTCCATGTGACTCTCCAAATGAAATCAAAATCGCCTGACGTCCACATCGGCTCGCGTCCCACGTCGATCCATATGCTGTATGGCCGCGCAGTCACTGCGAGCAGCGGCACCGCAGGTGCATGCAGGCACTATACTCTTATTATTAGAGTGACTGCAACAAGAAAGGGCTGCTTGTTAATCGTCAAATCAGATCGTCGAATCCGAAAGCGGGCGATTGTCGTCGCAATCTGACGAATTCCTGTCAAAGCCCGGCACTCACGGCAACGCCAGCCGGTCGGCGGAGCTGCACGTCGCACACATTTGCCCGAGGAATCCAGCCTGCGCATGCGCTGTGGCAGCGCCTCGTCGCACCCGCAGGCGATGGGAATTTCGTATGTCGTACTGAGAACAGGGGAACGCGCGGAAGACGTCGGCAGGTGGGTCGGTATGGTGGGTAGGAAGTCATTCGTTGCCGCAAAGCCGTCGGTTACAGTGCATTAGCCTGGACCGGAGAAGGCATCGCGACAACAGGCGCACGGCGGCAGCGCGACGCCTTGTCGCCAGGACCGACGAAGCGCGATTGCCCGCGCTTCGTCGCACACGTCAGAAGCGGTGACGCAGACCGACGCGGCCCACTGTCTGATAGCGATTCGAAGACGGCGACAGGCCGGCGAGATTCGCGGTCGCGCCGTGCCCGGTCGAATCGTGTCCGTTGGCTACCTGATAGTCGACTGCGGCGTATACGTCGGTGCGCACCGACAGTGCATATTCGACGCCGCCCCCGAACTGACTGTAGTTTGCGCCACCCACGGTGCCGTTCGCCGCGCTGCCATGCAGATAGTTGTACGCAACGCCGGCGAGCAGCGTCGGCGTGATGTGATACTGAACGCTCGCTTCGACATCGTTGAATACCGCCGTGGCGTGGTTCAGCGCCGCGATACCCGCGAAACGCACATTCGACCAGTTCGCGCCGATCGTCGCCGCACCAAAGGAGTAAGTGCCAGCGGCCGCGGCCACATGGTACGAACTCGCGCTCGCATAGCCGCTAAATACCGGTGAACCGGTGAGGCCGTTCGA
Organism: Paraburkholderia sp. 2C; assembly: GCF_054589215.1. Classification (NCBI taxonomy): domain Bacteria; kingdom Pseudomonadati; phylum Pseudomonadota; class Betaproteobacteria; order Burkholderiales; family Burkholderiaceae; genus Paraburkholderia; species Paraburkholderia sp. 2C. Next base: position 324,440 of record NZ_BAAILL010000032.1, read on the forward strand.
CGTTGGCGTGTCGCTCGGGTTGCTGCCGAACAACGACGAGGCCGGGTTACGCGCGTCCAGATAGGCGGCGCCAAGATTGATCGGACCGTGCTTGTATCCGACGCCGACCGAATAGATCTGGTTGGTGCCGACCGAACCCGGCACGCCGCCGAAGCTGTAGACACCGCCGAAGGTCAGGCCCGCATAGTCGGCGCTCTTGAACTTCACGGCATTGTTGGTGCGCCGGCTGTTGTTGAAGTTGTCGAGATCAGCGGGATGTGCCGAGTGAGCCGTGCCGACGCTCGTATCGGCAAAGGCATACGTGCCGACGAAGTCGACGACGCTGTCGTACTGGCGGCCAAGCGTGATCGTACCGAACCTGCCGCTGCTCACGCCGACGAACGCTTGCCGGCCGAACTCGGCGCCGCCCTGACTGAGGCGGCCGTTATTCAGCTCGAAGCCATTTTCGAGCTGGAAGATTGCCTTCAACCCGCCGCCGAGATCTTCGGTTCCGCGCAAGCCCCAGCGCGAACTGTTCAGGCCGCTCGCCGAATCAAGCCTGTACTGCCGTGCCCCGCTACCGCCCGAGGTAGCGACGTTGCTGATGGCTTCAAAACCTTCGTCGATCAGACCGTAAAGCGTCACGCTGCCTTGTGCGTGCGCTATCGATGCGAACGTCGATGTCGTAGCGATCGCGACCAATGTCTTTTTCATCGGAGTGCCTCCGTTTCAACTTGTTGAAATACCCGCCACTTCATTAGATATCCGTATTACGTGGCGAAGCGCGAAATCCCGGCCACTCGCGCAAGCAGGCGTGCCCGGACATTTCTATGCGGGTAAACCGATGAGAGCGATCAGTATTCCGTTCTCTAAAAAACAAATTCGCTCTGCTATCCGGCCTGGCGCCGTTTGAAGCGTGGCGACGCGCCTATCCGGCACGCCGCGACTTTTTTCGCACCCTGCGTGGAATAACGGAATACGTTGACCGGTTTACGCACCGGTAGCCGCCACACATCGACGTATCGAACAGCGGCACACACGGAGCAACAAAGAAGAGGAGAGAGGTTGATTTTCAACCCGATACTGCTATGGATAACCCGGTAATGACTAAAACTAGCCAACAATGCATTGTCGCGCCAGCATGCAAAGCTAACGGACCTACATGCGGCGATCGAATGCGAGCCGACACGCCACGCATTCGATGGAAAAGATGGGTTGCGCTTGCCGTTGCGTCGGCTGCATTCACCGGTTGCACGACCTTGCCAGCGTCCAGCGCGGCGCAGCACTCCGGCAGTACATGCGTGGGCCCAGTGAGCTACTGCGATATTTACTTCGGCTCCTAGCCGCCGCAAACGTGACCTCGGGAGCGTCGTTGCGCGGCACGGCGACATCGATCGCGACGAAGAGCGGCCGCAGTCGTTCGGCGCCGGCATTCACGGCTACATCGGCTACAGGTTGGCGCTGATCGGGCTCGAGACAGCACTCAGTGTGCTGCTCGAGCGTTTGTCCGGTCTCGAACGCTGTGAAAGCGACAAGCCGACCCGGAATTAACATGGCAATCCGCGCGGCGTGGCTTCACTGGTTGCACAGCGGTGGCATCCACGAACCGAAAGCGAGCCCGTTCAGTGCGCGTCGGGCGGAGGTGCGGTATTGCCGGTCGCCCGCGTAAAGAACGCGCCGACGAGACCCACGCCGAAGCACAGCGCGACGGCCAGAAACGTATCGGCGAAGGTCAGCGTGAGTGCCTCGCGCATCACCAGCGACTGCAGCATGCCCATGCTGGCATGGGCGGCATTGATCGTATGGCCGGCTACGTGCGAGAGCCGCTCGGCCTGCTGCTGCAGAAACGCCCCAACTACCGGTCTGCCGGCACTGACATGCTCCGCCAGAATTTCATAATGAAAATTCAGGCGATCGTTTAACATCGTGCTCACCACCGCGATGCCTATCGCACCACCGAGATTTCGCATCAGATTGAAAAGCCCGCTCGCCGCTCTGAGCCGCTCAGGCGGCAAGGACCCTAAAGCCAGAATGACAATCGGAGGAATGGCAAACTGCTGACCGAATCCGCGTAGCGCCTGGGGAAGCAGCAGTTGCTGCCAGCCCCAGTCGTTGGTTAGCGGTACATAAAGGCAGCAGCCGATACCGAACATCGCGAGACCTGTCATCATCAGATAGCGCATGCTGATAAATTTGGCGAGCAGGCTGTAGACCACCATGCCGAGCAACTGGAAGCATCCGACGGACAGTAGCGCGATGCCGGTTTGAAGCGAATCGAAGCCTCGCACACGCGTGAGAAACACGGGCGTCAAATAAACCGTGCAAAAGATGCCGATACCGATGATGAACGACAAAACGCTGCAGATCCCGAAGTTTCGGACCGCCAGCGCACGCAGATCGACAATCGGTTCGCGGGCGGTAAATGCATGCACGAGAAACAGGAAACCACATATAGCGCAGATCCACGTACACGCGAGAATCGCGTCGTCGCCTAGCCAGTTCTTGCGCGGCCCCTCCTCGAGCACATACTCAAGGCACCCCAGACAGGCGGACATCAGCAATACGCCTAAATAGTCACCCTTCTTGAGCAAGGACAGATTCGCGTGATCGAAATTGACATACCGCGGCACCAATAACGTAACGATGATGCCCGGTACGACATTCAGGTAGAACAGCCAGTGCCACGACCACTCGGCCGTCACCCATCCCCCGATAACCGGCCCGATCGTCGGCGCTAGCGTCGAGAGCGCACCGATGGTCGTCGATGCGATGAGTCGTTGCTTCGGTGGGAAGATCACGAACACGGTGGTGTAGACCGTGGGGATCATGGCGGCGCCAAGCGCACCTTGCAGACCGCGGAACAGGATCATCGAATCGATATCCCATGCGAGCCCGCAGAGCATGCTGGTGATCGTGAAACCGAGTGCGGAGAACGCGAACACCCAGCGCGTTGAAAAAACCCGGGTCAGCCAGCCCGACATCGGAATGACGATAATTTCTGCGATCAGGTAAGCCGTCTGTACCCATGAAAGCTCGTCCTGGCTAGCGGAGAGTCCACCGCCAATGTCACGAAGCGATGAAGCGACGATCTGGATATCAAGGGTTGCCATGAAGAAGCCAAGACACATGATGCCGAACGCAAAGAGCTTCGTGCTCGTAGGCAGGTCCATGGGATTCGGCAAAGGCGCGGCGGTCGAAGAGCTCATGTCGTTTGGTGTATATGCACATATTAACAAGGATTAAAAGCGATATGCCTTGGCCGGCCGTCACCTGAGGCACTTCCATGACACCGGCTGGCGCGTCTGCTGCGATGCCCTTTGAAAACAGCCGTTGACGACTGAAATTACACGGCCTAAAGTGTAGCCTAACATACGTTAGGTAGAAAGATGAGCGGATGGCGACATGTTAGCGAATCCGTCGCCGCTACCTGTCGCTTCATCAACCGTCGGAGTCCGACCATGAAGTCAGAAATCTTGTATCAGGACGCAACGGGCCTGGCTGAATTGATCCGCACAAAGGAAATTTCGCCGGTCGAGGTCGTTCAGGCGCATCTTGATCGAATCGAAGCCATCAATCCCAAAGTCAACGCTATCGTCACCGTTGCAGATGACGCGCTAAGGGCCGCGAAGATCGCGGAGACCGCGGTGCTGCAAGGTCACGAACTTGGACCGCTGCACGGTGTGCCCTTCACCGTGAAAGACTCCATCGACACTGCGGGCGTGCTGACGCAACGCGGCTCGCTGATTTTCAAGGGGCGCATACCCGACACCGACGCCACCAGCGTCGCGCGCATGAAAAAGGCAGGCGCGATCCTGCTGGCGAAGACAAACCTCCCTGAATTCTCCTACTCGTTCGAAACCGACAATCTTCTCAGCGGCCGTTCGAACAATCCGTGGGACCTCGAGCGCACACCGGGCGGTTCGAGCGGTGGGGAATCGGCGGCCATTGCGGCAGGTATGTCGCCGATCGGGCTCGGCACCGATCTCGGGAACTCATTGCGCGGACCCGCCGCGCAGACCGGCATCGTGTCGCTCAAGGCGACGCACGGACGGGTACCAATGACGGGAGTCTGGCCGCGCGCGCCGCGCCGCTTCTGGCATGCGGGCCCAATGGCTCGCAGTATCCGTGACCTCGCACTCGCATTTTCACAGCTGCGCGGTCCCGACGGCCTGGACGCTTTCGCGACCAGCACGGTCCCGTTAGATGCGGGAATCGGCGATTCGCCCCGTACGAAGCTGCGCGTGGGCTGGATGGTGGAACCCGGCTTCGGGCCAGTCCATTCCGAAGTCGCCGACACAGTTAAAGCGGCAGCGGAAGCGCTAAAGCACGTTGGATACCTTGTGGAGCCCGTACGCATACCCGCGCTCGAGCGAGACTTCGCTAATGACGTGTTCAACCGTCTGCACGTGATGGAAATGAAGCGGGAATTCGCAGAAGCCACTGCCGGGCGCAATCACGACGAACTGTACAAGACGACCCAAAAAATGCTCGCGCGGCCCGACGTATCGATAAAGGACTACATTGACGCGGAACAGGCCGTCGAGCGGCTGCGCGACGGATACGCCGAATTTTTCATGAAGTACGATGCGTTGATTACGCATGTGTTGCCGATACCGGCTCACCAACATGGTCTCGACTCATTCACCGTCAACGGCCAGACCGTGGACACCAGCTATATCCGGGGCGCGGCGGTACCGCTTAACGTCACCGGCTTGCCTGGCATCTCGATGCGGTTCGGTACGAGTCAGGAAGGGCTGCCGATCAGCGTTCAGGTCGTCGGCAGCTGGCAGGCCGAGTCGACCATCCTGCGTCTCGCAGGCATGCTCGAATCGGTCAGCCCGGTTCGTCACCTGCATCCCGACCTTTGAGCAACAATATCTTGCGCGGCAGCGCGGCATGCCACGGAGAGCCCCCTTTCACGCATATAGAAGGTCAAACATGCAATTGAATAGTCTGGCAAGAGCAGGCGTGCGTTTTCTCGTTTGTTCAGCGCTTGGTGTGTCACTGCCTGCTTTCGCTTCACAAAGTGTGATCGTGTTGAAAACGATCGCCGATGCGAACGCAGGGACGAAGCACAATGTCGATCTGGGCGAACACGGTCCGTCGCAAGGCGATATTTTTGTTTTCGATCAGCCGTTGCTGAATGCCCAGCACAAGGCGATCGGCAACAATAGCGGATTCTGTATCACCGTGCGGCCGGGCGTTTTCTCGCAATGCCAATGGACCTTGCAGCTTGATAACGGGACGATCACGATCGGTGGTCAGGAAGCAGCAACGGGACCATCGACCCTTCCAGTGATAGGCACCACGGGCGCCTATCAGCAATATCACGGCGTATTAGTCACCCAACCTCTGCCGGACGGCACGTTCAGTCAGATCGTCACGCTCCGTCGTACCGCCCAATAATTGCGGGCCCTTCCGGCGTCCTCTGCCCGGGGGCGAAGCGGACAGTCGTCAGACGAAGCTCTTGAACAGCGCACCCGTCGCTCGCCTAAGCGCTCAGTTAGCATTGCCCATGAAGGCATTGCTGCGCTTTCGCGCGGCATTTGCTCAGCGAACTCACTAAACAGAGCGGAATCATGAGCAGAGAACCCATACCTGAAGGACCTCTGGCCGATACCCGAAAAATGCTTGAGGTCCATGCCATGTTCAGGCAGCAGTTTCTTCCAGTTCCTGCATTGATCGTCGGCGTTCCGCCGAATGACCGGGAACGGACAAACCTGGTGGCGGATCACATTCGGTTCCTGTGCGCCATCTTGCATGAGCATCACACGCTTGAAGATGAGTTCCTGTGGCCCAGGCTGAAGAACCGGGGCGCTGCGGAAGCGGCCGAAGTTTCTCTTCTGATGGAGGATCACCACTCAGGCATGGCGCGCATTCTCGACCAGATCGACAATGAGTTACAGGCGTGGCGCGGCAGTACCGGCTCACAACATGCTTCGGCTTTGGCTTCGGCTTTGGCACACACGGCCGGGCGGTTACTCCCGGCGCTGCTCGACCATATGTCGCTCGAAGAATCGAGGGCCTTGCCGGTGATTGAAAAACATATATCCGCCGACGAGTGGGCGCGAATGGCCGAGGCGGGGCGCGAGCACTTCTCGCAGGAAGACTTCGCATTGGCTGTGGGCATGATCACCTGCGCGAAGCTTGAAAGCGCGCCAGAAACAGCCGTCTCTCCTTTCGAACAACAGGCGCTACAGGTTTACATGTCCTACGCCGAACGGGTACATGGGCCTGGCATTCACATTGGAATCAAACGCTAGGCCGAACGATGCGGGGCGTCTCGGGGCGTCTCCGGCCGCCCCTTGGTGCCCCGCCGCAGCGAGACGCAACGAACCATGCGCAATGCAGCACCGCCGCTATGCCGCGCGCCCGACATGATCAACGCATGACAAACGGATTCGATGGCACGCCCTCTGCGTACGAAATCCACGTGCTCTTGGTTTCCAGGTAGTGCCTCACTGCCTCGATGCCGCTTTCGCGGCCGATGCCGGAATGCTTCATGCCGCCGAACGGCATCATGTAGCTGACCGCGCGATAGGTGTTGACCCAGACGGTGCCCGCTTTCAGTGCCTTCGACATGCGCATCGCCCGTCCGATGTTTTCGGTCCACACGCCTGCGGCAAGCCCATAAATCGTGTCGTTGGCGAGGCGGATCGCCTCTTCTTCATCGTCGAACCCGATGATCGACAGCACGGGGCCGAACACTTCTTCGCGCGCAATGCGCATTGTCGGTGTGACGTCGACAAAAATTGTCGGCTCGACAAACTGGCCGCCGGGCAGCGCTGTTGCCGCTTGCCCGCCGAGCACGCAATGCGCACCTTCGGCCTTCGCAATGTCGATGTAGTCGAGGATCTTCTTATATTGCGCAGGCGTCGTGACCGGACCGATATTCGTCTGCGGGTCCATCGGATCGCCCTTCTTCGCCGAGCCGCCGAGTTCGATCAGACGCTTGGTAAACGCATCCTTGATCGAGTTCTGCACCAGCAACCGCGAGCCGGCGATACATGTCTGGCCCGTCGCCGCGAAGATACCGGAGATCGCGCCACTCGCAGCCTTGTCGAGGTCCGCATCGTCGAACACGATATTCGGCGATTTGCCCCCCAGTTCCAGCGTGACGCGCTTCATGGTCCTGGCCGCCTGCGCATAGATCGCCGCGCCCGTCGCATCCGAGCCTGTGAACGTAATCTTCGCAACATCCGGATGATCGACCAGCGCCGCACCCACCGTAGGCCCCAGTCCCGCCACCACGTTGAACACCCCGTCGGGAAAGCCGGCCTCTTTGGTCAGCGCGGCGAATTCCAGGGTCGAGGCAGACGTGAACTCCGAAGGCTTCACCACCACTGAACAACCCGCCGCGATCGCCGGCGCGCACTTCCACGCGACGAACATCAGCGGCGAATTCCATGCGGTCAGCGCACCCACCACGCCGACCGGTTCATGCGTGGTGAAGGCGAAATGATCCGGCTTGTCGATCGGCACGACACCGCCTTCGAGCTTGTCGGCAATGCCGCCGAAGTAGCGCCACCATTCAGGGTGGTAGTTGAGCTGGCCACGCATCTCGGACAGCAGCTTGCCGTTGTCGCGCACTTCGATTTCCGCGAGGCGCTGCGCGTTTGCGGCCACCAGATCGGCAAGGCGCAGCATCATTTTTCCGCGCTCCGACGCGGTCATCTTTGCATACGGCCCCGACGACATCGCCCTTTTCGCCGCCTGTACCGCACGATCCACATCTTTCGCGCTGCCTTTGGGGATGCGCGCCCATGCCTCGCCCGTGTACGGATTGATGGTATCCATCCATTCCCCGTCGACTGGCTCGGCGTATTGACCATCGATGAAGTGGTTGTAGGTTTTCATACCGACTCTCCTGGTGAATGGTTTCAGGGATAAACCGCCGGGTGACAGGAACAGTCGCGTCGAAGCCTGCACTTTCCTGACAATCAGGCTTTGATGAGGCCGTCTGCATCCCGCGTCGCTTAAGAGCGATCAGTTTAAGGCCTGGCGGTGCGTTCTGTTCCAGATCCTGCTTCCCTGGCCTGATTCACAAACGGGGGCGCGTCAGATAAATCGGGTGACCCACCAGGATGCGGTGCTCATCGACGTAGCCAGCGCCAGCTACGAGTCGGATGCGTTCGACCTCGAGGAAGCCAAGGGAGGCAAGGGAAACAAAGAAAGAGTTTCATAGAGCTTCCGATTCAAATAACGTGTGCGCGAAGCGGACCGCAGACTTCGGTGGCGCGAGGGCAAGTCCAACTCACGAAAGTGACGACGCAAACATCGCGCTGAGAGCGTGGTCATGCGGCCGCGACGTCGCGGGGAGAGACCCCAAAGTGCTGCTTGAACATACGGCTAAAGTGCGAGGGCGATTCAAAGCCGCATGTGTATGCGATCTCCTGTATCTGCATGCGGTGCTGACCGCATTGCTTTACGAGGCTATGAGCCCTATCAAGGCGCTTCTGCAGAACGTATCGCATAACAGTGGTTCCCTCCATTCGAAAGCGTCTCGCCAGGTAATTCGCCGAGATACGAAGTTCAGTGGCAATCTGGTCGATGCTCAATCGGGAATCGCCAAGACGTCTCGCGATCACTGTTTTCGCGCGAAGAACAATGATGTCGGATCGTCCGGACACGACCGAACCGGTCGAGCCGCCCAATAACGTTTCCATCATGTCCAGTGTCTGTTCACCCACTTTCTCTCGAAATTGCAAGCCTGGCAGTTCCATTCGACCGGCCATGCAGATTACGAGGTCCCTGAAGAAGGTAACGTCCGGAGATTCCAGTTCAGGAACAACGATTCGACGCGAACCGTGGGGGTATCCGCGCGCCTTGAGTGCCTGTTTGGGTATTTTTAAAGCTACGATGCGAGCCGAACTGAGAAAGCGGTCCTGAAACGACCATGCCCCGTCTACGGTCAGCACACTACCCTCGGGGAACACTCTTTCCTCACCGTGCTGTGAGATGACGACCGACCCGCTCGCAATGACCTTCACGAACACGCAATCTTCACTGACCGGGGATTTGCCCTGCGATAGGGAGACCCATGTCTGATCTTTCGCGCGGGCATCAAGGACGCCCACCTGACCGGCGTACCACGTTTTGGTCCAGGAGGTGGAATTTTCCCCGGGATCCGCCGTCATGCCACACTGATTCTCGAATTCGTACCTCCATCTCTCCCGCTGCGTTGACGAAGGGTTTGCAGGATATTCGACAATGGCGAGCGTCACGGAACATCTCCAATAGTTGATCGATACCGAACGGGAAATCATTGTGGGCGCCACATGACAAGCCGAAAAAGTGCGAGCGGTTCGTGCTTGCGCGACGCGGAGCAAACGTGCCGGTCAGTTCACGGGCCGTCAAAGAGCCTTCAACACACCTGACTTCCGTAAACTTCCACATCTGCCACCTGTTCATTGTGCCTGCGCGTACCGGAGAACATCTGGAGTGCTAGATATATTCCGGCAAGTCGTGTCTCCGGTTTCCGATGACCGTGTTACATCCAGATGTCGTCTTGTCAACCGATACGGCAGCGCATAAACGTTCTGGTCATGAATCAGGCACGTTTCAGGATAGTCGATGCGAAATGCAACGATATAAGATCGTCAGTCGTGTTTAGCGCATCAGGTTCCGTTGACGACCGATGTCGGCGTTGAATGTGCCCACGCGGGAGTGTCTGCTTGGCCACTTACCACAGCCGACGTCTTGACTGACTCGTACGACCATATCGTCGTAGGCGGCAGATCAGCGGGCGCTCTAACCTGCATGCCGCCGGCTCAGTCATCCAGCTACACCCGCAAGCGATAACCTCACCGGCGGCTTCGTTCTGCAATATGCCGATGCGCTTTCTGCTTCGATTTACGAACGCTCAACTCTCCTGATCAGAAGAAAATGGCATCGTGCCGATGCAGATACCTCATCGGCCTGATCCGGGAGCATGCAATGAATAGATGGAGATTGAGCCGGAGCATCCGCGGGCGCTTCGCTCGCGCCGCGTTCGCGACCGTCGGCATGGTTGCCGCGGGCGCGCTGCGCGCGGCACCGCTGCAAGGCTATGGCGCGGATTCGACGCAAACCTCGGTGTCGGGGCTATCTTCGGGCGCGTTCATGGCCGCGCAGTTCGACGTCGCGTGGTCGAAACATCTGGTGGGCGCCGGCATCGTCGCGGGAGGTCCGTTCTACTGCGCGGGCCTGTTCCCGCTTGCGAATCCCGCCAGCGCCGCGCAAACCCATTGCATGAATCCGAGCGGCAATGCCGGGCCGCGCGCGCAAGACGCGCTGGCGGCGGCGCGCAAGTTCGCGCGCGAGAAGCGCATCGACGATGCGAGCGGGCTCGCCTCGCAACGCATCTACGTTTTCAGCGGCACCGAGGACCATGTCGTCGCGACCCGCGTCGTCGCACAGGTGCCGCTTTTCTACAAGCTCGCCGGCGCACCCGACGACCACATCCGGTATGTCGACAGCGTGGCGGCAGGTCATGGACTCATCACGAATAACAGCGCGAATACCGCATGTGCACTGTCACAGCCACCGTTCATCAACAATTGCGGCTTCGAACAGTCGCAAGACATTCTGCGTTGGATTTACGGCCAGCTGAACGCGCCGGCGACAACGCCCGAGGGCAATCTGCTCAGTTTCGATCAGGGTCCGTTCGATCCCAACGATAAGGCTTCGCTGGGGCCGACAGGTTACGTCTATGTGCCGGCCGGCTGCGCGCAGCCGGGTAGCGCATGCCGCATTCACGTCGTTTTTCACGGTTGCCTGCAGAACGCACAGAAGATCGGCGACGTCTTCGTGCGCAGCGCCGGCTACAACGAGATCGCGGAGAGCAATCGCATCATCGTTCTTTATCCGCAGGCCGGAGCGTCGGAGAAGAATCCGCTCGGTTGTTGGGATTTCTGGGGCTACACGAGTTCGGATCCGCAGAATCCCGACTTCTATTCGAAAAGCGCACCGCAGATTGCCGCCGTTATGCGCATGATCAAGCGCCTGTCGGACCCGGTGCGCTGAACGGACTCTTCCGCCAGCGGCCGCGAACACGGCAGGCCGATTCCGGCCGCTAATTCACGCGCCAGAATGGCGTGCTGCAGCAGCTCGTGCAACTGACGATAAAGCGGGCGCTCGCCGCGGCGGTCGAGCCGCTGCGCAAAAGTCGGACAGCAGGCTGGTCCGCATCAATGGCTCCTTCATTTTCATCGAAATGGCTCTCGGGAAAAGAGCCACCGCAAATTATAGTCATCGACCATACGGTTGGGCGGCGCGGGCATGTCGGTACCCGCCGTTCACGCCCATGCGCGGCCGGACGCTGGCAAGGATTCCGCGGCGTTCCCATCAGGAAGGAAAGGACGATGACCCTGAACAATGCAAGTCTGCAGGACAGGAAGAATGCCGCGACACCGCGCGGCGTCGGCGTGATGTGCGATTTCTATGCGCAGCGCGCGCTTAACGCGGAGCTATGGGACGTCGAAGGCCGCCGCTTTATCGATTTCGCCGCGGGCATTGCGGTCGTCAATACCGGACATCGGCATCCGAAACTTGTCGCGGCACTGCGTGAGCAACTCGATTGCTTCACCCATACCGCGTATCAGATCGTGCCGTACGCGTCGTATGTGGAACTGGCCGAAAAGATCAATGCGCGCGCGCCTGGCTCGCACCGGAAGAAGACCGCGTTCTTCACGACCGGCGCCGAAGCCGTCGAGAACGCGGTGAAAATCGCACGCGCCGCAACCGGCCGCCCTGGCCTGATCGCGTTTTCCGGCGGTTTCCACGGCCGCACGATGATGGGCATGGCGCTGACCGGCAAGGTGTCGCCGTACAAGCTCGGCTTCGGCCCCTTCCCCGCCGACGTGTTTCACGCGCCGTTTCCGAATCCGCTGCATGGCGTGACGACGGCCGATTCGCTGAAGGCCATCGATCATCTGTTCAAGGCCGACATCGACCCGAAACGCGTGGCGGCGATCATCTTCGAACCGGTGCAGGGCGAAGGCGGCTTCAATCCCGCGCCGGCCGACTTCGTACGCGCACTGCGGGCGATATGCGACGAACACGGCATCGTGCTGATCGCCGATGAAGTGCAGACGGGCTTTGCTCGCACCGGCAAGCTGTTCGCGATGCAGCACTACGACGTCGTGCCCGACCTGATGACGATCGCGAAGAGCCTTGCCGGCGGCATGCCGCTGTCGGGCGTGGTCGGCCGCGCGGAGATCATGGATGCCGCCGCGCCCGGCGGACTCGGCGGCACCTACGCCGGCAACCCGCTTGCGATCGCAGCCGCGCACGCGGTGCTCGACATCATCGACAGCGAGGCGCTGTGCGCACGCGCGATATCGCTCGGCAAGCGCCTGACGGCGAAGCTCACGCAACTGCGCGAAGCCGTGCCGCAGATTGCCGAGATTCGCGGCCCGGGCGCGATGGTCGCGGCTGAATTCTGCCGACCGGGCACCAACGGCGAACCGGATGCGGCGTTCACGAAACATGTGCAGACGCGCGCGCTCGAACGTGGCCTGCTGCTGCTCACCTGCGGCGTCCACGCAAATGTCATCCGTTTTCTGTTTCCGCTGACCATCGAAGACCCCATCTTCGATGAAGCGCTTGCGACTCTTGAAACCGTGCTAAGGGAAACGGCAACGGCCGCCGCCTGATATGAATGCCTCGACCTACCCGACACCCTATTGCTCATTGACGGAGAATGGTGCGCCGGCGCAAGCGGCAAAACCATCGACGTCGTCAATCCCGCCACCGGCGGCGTAATCGGCACAGTCGCGCACGCAGGGATGACTGATCTCGAGCGCCCGGTCGCCGCAGCGCGGCGCGGCTGGGAGGCAAACCGCCTGCCTTATGGTCTGGCGGGCTGCGCGTTCGCGCGTTCGTTCAGCAATGTGCATCTGCTGTCGCACTCGCTCGAAGTCGGCATGCTGTGGATCAACCAGCCGGCTACGCCGAGTGCGGACATGCCGTTCGGCGGTGTCAAGGATTCGGGCTATGGCTCCGAAGGCGGCCCGGAAGCACTCGAGCCGTATCTCGTGTCAAAGGCGGTCACGGTGATGTCGGTGTAAGGGCGTCCGGATGCGCAACGAGCGCCGGGCGCACCGGCGTAGTGCTAGATTGCCATCCGGAACATCGAGACTGCGGTATTCAGATCGCTCGCTTGCGACTCCAGCGAACTTGCGGCCGCAGCAGCCTGTTCAACCAAGGCGGCATTCTGCTGTGTGGTTTCATCCATTTGCAACACCGCCTGGTTCACCTGGCCAATCCCCTTGGTCTGCTCCTCCGATGCGGCGGTGATCTCCGCCATGATGTCGGTCACGCGCCGGATCTCGTGTGTGATTTCGCCCATCTTTGCGCCAGCTTCGCGCACGTAACCGGCGCCTGCCTGGACACGTTCGACCGAATCATTGATCAATTCCTTTATTTCCTTGGATGCGGTCGACGAGCGCTGCGCGAGCGAACGCACTTCCGACGCCACGACCGCAAACCCTCGCCCTTGCTCGCCCGCACGCGCGGCTTCAACGGCCGCGTTCAGAGCGAGAATATTTGTCTGGAACGCGATGCTCTCAATGATGCCGACAATGTCAGCGATCTTGTCCGAACTCTCATTAATGCCCTTCATGGTTTCGACCACCCGCGATACCGCCATGCCGCCCTGTTCCGCGACAGCAACCGCCTGCGAGGCAAGCTGGTTGGCCTGACGGGCATTGTCGGCGTTCTGCGTGACGGTCGAGGTTAGCTGCTCCATGCTGGCCGCGGTCTCCTGCAGTGAAGCCGCTTGTTGCTCGGTACGCTGCGACAGGTCCTGGTTTCCCGCCGCAATCTGATGAGTCGCGGTAGCGATCGAGTGGGCCGACACCTTGATCGTGCCGATCGTTTGCGCGAGTTGCGTCTGCATGCGTTTGATCGAAAACAGGAGGCTCGACTTGTCATCCGGTGCTGTCTTCACCGCTGCAGTCAGATCGTTATCGGCGATCCGGTTAGCGATCTCGGCCGCATATGAAGGCTCGCCGCCCAGCGAGCGCAGGATGCCGCGATTGAGCAACACGACGATGGACGACAGGGCGCCGGCAAGCACCACCAGGATTCCGAGGCTCCAGTACAACGACAAACGGAACGCCGCGTCGATGTCGTCGACATAGAGACCTGTGGTAACGATCCAATCCCAAGGCTGGTATGCCGAGGCGTAGATGACCTTTGGCGACGCTTCGGTTGCTCCGGGTTTAGGAAATTCAAACGCAACAAACCCCTTACCATCGCGCTTGATGGCGGAGACTATATCCCGGTAAAAGTAAACATCGTTCCGATCCTTGACGTCGCCGACATACTTGCCAATCGACGCTGGCTGGATCGGGTGCATCAAAATCGTAGGCTTCGAGTTGAGCACGACGAAATAGCCTTCGTCGCCGTACCGCATGTTGCGGATGCTATCCATGGCATGCCGCTGGGCTTCCGCCACAGGCATGCTGCCGGTGCTGGCCTGGTCGCCAAAAGTCCTGACCACACTCAGCGCGATCTCCGATGCGTGCGTGAGTTCGGCCTTACGCTCGGCGAGACGGATGTCGCGCGTTTCGTAAGCGTTGTAGACCGATACGGCGGCCAGACATAACACGCCTAAAACCAGCGGCAGCCACAGCTTTTGAGCAAAGGACAGCTTCATATTACAAAACCCCTTTTTGAGTAAGCGTCACGACCCGCATGTTCTTCCGAACGCGTTTCTGGAACTATGTGTGTGCTAGGTAAACGGCCACTTTCCCAAAATCTGAAGAGCCGTTTCGGGATTTCATTGCTTCCAACGTGGACCGGATCTCCTCTCAATTGAAAGGTAACGGTCAAGCCAGGCATCTGAAAACTCGTTCACTAAACGAATGACCGGGCACAAGCCGATTCGCCGAGTGTTCGGTTCCTTGTCGCTCCATGACGGCTTGAAAGGCTGGACGAGGTGCTGTCGACTCAGGCCGCCCCGAAATTGCGGTTGGCTATCATCAAAAGCAGCCCGTCTGAAATCTCTTTTTTGAAGTGGTAGAAGGAGCACTTGGACGCGTGTCTTCGGCCATATCGGGTGCGGTCGAAGCCTCATGCGAATTGAACAAAGCGAGCCGATGAGGAGTGACGGTGCAGCCGTTCGAACCTGCAATTCTGGCTACGCATTGGCGAAGAGGTTATATGTACGCAGCGGCCTCTGCTCTGATCGAACACGCATTCGGGACGCGACGGTTACGGCGGATCGAGGCGGATATCGATCCGCGTAACGGGGACTCGGCACGTCTTCTTGAACGGCTGGGATTCGTCCGCGAGGGGCTCGTGCGTGAGCGCTGGGTGGTCGGCGACGAGGTGTCCGACAGCGCGCTGTACGGGCTGCTCGAACGGGATCGTCGTCAACCAGGGTATCGAATCGATCGCGCCGCTGTTGAGGAGTCGACCTGATGCATCGAGACCGGAACCATTGGCGTCGTGACGATAGACTCAATGAGCAGTGGCTTCCGCTGATTCCTTCGCCTGTGCGGTGCCGGCAGCAGCAACCGTTGTGCTGCAGGCCGTGTCGGCGCTCCTGACGGCACCTCAATGGACATTACTTTTTCCCCTACGACTCAGCTCGATGCCGACGCGCTAGTGGCCATTCGCATCGCCGCGATGCGCGAAAGCCTTGAACATATCGGGCGTTTTAATCAGCAGCGCGCGCGCGAACGTTTTCTGGTGTCCTTTGACCCAGCGTTATGCCGTTTTATCAATGCCGATGGCATTCGTGCCGGCTTTGTTCTGATTCGCCCTCAAGAAGGTCACTGGCTCCTCGATCACTTCTACATTCTGCCCGAGCATCAGAGAAAAGGAATTGGCGCAATTGCGCTGAAGCAGATTTTTGCAGATGCCGATGCGCGACACATGCCCATCCGGGTGGGCGCTTTGCGTGACAGTCATTCCAACCGTTTCTATCAGCGACATGGCTTCGTGCAAATCGATGAAGCGGAATGGGATATCTACTACGTGCGCGAACCAGGACCACTCAGGGAAAAGGGGTAAGCGCAACAAAGTGCGAACGCCGATCCAGAAGTCTCCTAGCGACGACGTAGGAAATCGGCGCGTAACAAGGCGAACTGTGAGAGGTCGTGATAGGCGCCACGCCAGTACCCTGCCTGACGTTGATGACCTTCCCGGAGAAAACCCAGCTTCTCCAATAAGCGGATGGAGGGTGCATTTTGAGGGTGAATCTGGGCTTCAACCCGGTTTATCTGCATCGTTTCAAAACCGTATTCGATCGCTGCACGAAGCGCTTCCTGCATATACCCATTGCCGCGAGCAAACGGAGCCAACTCGTAGCCGACAACACAGCTTCGCCAGTTGCGATTCCATCGGAAGAGACCGCAAGTACCGAGGAACGCGCTGTCAGAAGACCTCACGACGGCCCAGCGGACACCGGACCCATGACGCCACCAGTCGGCAAATACCTGAATGAGCTTATCGGCCTCTGCCGGTTCAGTCATCGGATCGGTACCGAACCAGCGCATGTCTTCTGCGTCACCGTGGATGGCAAAAAGCGATGCCGCGTCGTCGGGTGAAGTCTCCCGCAACATCAATCGCGAAGTTGCAAGCGTAGGAAATCGCGGCGTTTTCCGATGATATGCCATGGCTGTCCATCTCCCGAAAAGCGTTCAAGGCATTCCTCACGCGAAGAGCTTATCTCCGGCAACCGGCAACTGCTTTCCCATCTCAAACGCGCGAAGCTCGTAACCCAGCTCCTGGTACAGATCGATCGCCTGTTGATTGAATGCCCAAACCGTCAGTCTCATGTCGCTGGCACCGTTTTTCCGAGCCCACTCCTCCGCGCGGTTCATCAGCTCGGTCGCGACCCCGCGTCCGCGCATCCGCTCCGAAACAGCGACCGAGCCAATGCGACCAAAGATCAACGGTTGCAATAGTGGACTTATCGGCTGCATCAGTTGAACGGTAATAAAGCCGACCGCCGCCGCGCCATGTTCGGCCAGAAACATGGCCCGATCTTCTCCCTGGAGGCTAGAGAGCCAATGCGGCTCGTCGCGAGCAAACTCCGCGGTCGCGCATGCGTAGATATCAGGGCGTGCCTGGTGGTGGATCGTGTTCAGGATCTGCCCCAGTTCGCAGACGGTCAGGATGTCATCGATAGTTGCGCGTCGATAGCTTATCGGCTCGGTCATCTTCTGCTCGTTGCTGGAAAATAAAAAAGGCGCCGTCGGCGCCTTGGTCGTTTGCACATGGAGATGGACCGGTGAGGTCGATTCCCTGCTATGGACGTAACGAACCACGGCGCAATGGTTTGCGGCCGTGATGACAGAGTTGGTTCAAGACGTTACGGAGTTCCATAAAATTTATACTGACACAACAATTCGAAATTGTGAAGCAGGTTGACCAACGAACAGGACGGTTCACTCAATTCTCTCCACAAACTGCGCCCTGTCGAATGGCGCCTCGTATGGTTCCGGCCAGTACTCAAGCACGTGAGCGATCTTTGTCAATCATCCAGCCACCAACGTCGACCGGCTCTTCATGGCCATATGCCCACCCACCAACTAACTGCGCAGTTCTTTCGGCCCCTTACCCGTCCAACGTTTGAGCGCTCGCCGAAAATTTGCAGCATCGCTGAAGCCAAGCAGGGTGGCGATGTCGTTCACGTTCATCCTGGTGGTCTGCAGGTACTCTTGCGCGAGGGAAGATCGGACATCATCCAGAATCGACTGAAAAGAAGTCCCTTCCGCTTCCAGGCGGCGTCGAAGCGTTCGCTTCACCATGTTGAATCTCGCAGCCATTGCATCCATGGAAGGAAAATCACCGGGATGAGTCAGGAAAACCTTATAGATTTCCCCCGATAGTCCGCTCGAAGTCTTTTCTTGCCCGACAAGCCGGTCGCAGGTCTCTTGCAATAACGCGGTTGTCAGCCGGTGGGCCTTCTGCGGTTTCTGATCGAGTATTGCACGGTCGTAGATGAGCTCGCATTGAGGTGCGTCGAACTCACAAGGACAACCAAGATACCTCGCGTATATGTCGGCGTGAGCCGGCGCCGGGTACGAGAAAGTCGCACGCAACGGAGGGCATTCGCGACCCGCAATTTCCTGGAGGTGGGCAACGTTGAGGCTGACCTGTTGTTCGATCAGGAATTCCCATAACCTCGGCGATGGATCAGGGACGATCGCCTCGGCCAGGGTCCACGTCACGGTCTCATCCTGCTCAGTCCATTCGATATTGACGGGCGGCGTGGCCAGGCGGCGGTACTTCACGGCTAACCGAAAGTACTCGCGCAGCGACAAACACGACAGCAACGCGTATCCGTATATCCCATAGGCGGACAGGTGCAAACGGCGCCCTACCTCAAAAGCAGTGGCCGGATCGGTGGCGAGCCTGACGGCGTTCTCGCACACGGTCAGGTATTGACGTACCGACGTGAGTTCGAACGCGTCGTACAGCTTGTCGATGGCGACACCGCTTGCCTTCAAACTCATTTCGGGCGGGACGCCTTGCTCCGCAAGCACCTCCACTACGGCGCCGATCTTGTACGGGGCGTAGATTTGCTCGTTCGGCAATGGAAGTTCTGATCGCACCATCGTCTCCGATTGTCCCTTTTTGACCCCCACGAGTCCCTTAATGACCTTTCGGTGGGCAGGATATCTCACTACCATCACAATCACAAGCCATGGAAAAGCACGCGTTCCCGCGCTTGCACATAAACAAACGATGGAGACAACGTGGATATCACTTCTTCGGTTTTAACGCCGCTTCCCTGCGGTGCATCTTGCCCCCGTGCGGTGATCGGCCATCACCGCATCCTGTCAGTCCCTGACTTTCACAGCGGCACCCGAGGGTTTTGACCGGCGGTATGGCTCATGCCAGACCGTGCTCGCGCTCGAGCAGGCGATTTGATTCCGTTAAGGGGAAATGACATGGTGCAGATGGTGCAGAACGACGCCGAGCGCTCAGGGCGCGGCGTCACTCAATCGGCAAAACAAGGTAGGCGAAACCTATCGGACTGGTTCACGGAGTGGAGTCTCAACTGGATTCCCGACTCTATGGTCTTTGTCGTCGCCCTCACGCTCATCGTCTACGTGATGGCGCTTGGGTTGACGCGGCACGGCCCGTTCGAACTCCTCGACGACTACGCGAAAGGCTTTTGGGTTCTGCTTACGTTCGCGATGCAGTTGACCGTGATGATGATTACCGGTTTCGTCGTGGCGGACTCGAAGCTGGTTAAGGCGGCTATCGTCCGCGTGATAGGCATTACCTCGACCGCGCGCTCAACCTTGATCCTGTTCTGCCTGATTGTCGGCGTCGTAAGCTGGCTACACTGGGCCGCGGGAATCATGGTAGCGATCGTCATGGGGAAGGAAATCGCCGTGCGTAAACGCGGACTGGGTATCCATTATCCGGTTCTGGCGGCTGCGGCGTACACGATGATGCTGTTAATGGCGAACGGGCCATCCCAGTCCGCGCCCCTGCTCGCGGCGACGTCCGGAAATTTTCTGGAAAAGGCGATGGGTGGGCTTATTCCACTCACGCAGACGGCGTTGTCCCCGTTTCTGCTAACTCTTGTCCTGTTTCAACTGGTCACGCTGCCGGTCATATTCGCACTACTGATGCCTCAAAAGGAGCGCGCCGTTGAGATCAGCGATGCGGTGTACGAGGAGTTCACCAGCGCTCCGACCGTCACAAGCTCGACGGAAAACCTGCGCCCCGCCGAGCGGTGGGAGCGTTCGCGTGTTTTGTTGACCATCCTCGGCGTAGGTATCCTGATCTGGTCCGTACGGTTTATTGCGACCATGGGCGCGGCGAAACTGGACCTGAACGTAATCAACTTCATGCTGTTCGGTCTGGGCATGGTGCTTCATGGTTCGCCGCGCAGCTTCACGGAGTCCGTCAAGCATGGTGTCGGCACGACATACGGCGTCATCATCCAGTTTCCGCTCTACGCGGGCATCTTCGGGCTGATAGTCCACTCAGGTCTCTCTGACATCATTACGCACTGGTTCCTGTCCATTTCGACTCAACGAACCTATTCATGGATCGTGCTCATCTACACGACGATCATGGATTTCTTCGTCCCTTCGGGCGGTTCCAAGTTTGCAGTCGAAGCGCCCTACATCATCGCGGCCGGCCAGAAGCTCGGCATTCCCGTCGCGCACGTCGTCAACGCGTACAGCACCGGCGGCCAGCTGGCGAATCTGATTCAACCTTTCTGGGCGTTGCCGTTCATGGCGGCGTTCAAAGTCCGGTTCCAGGACATCCTTCCCTATACGTTCGCCATGTTTCTGTATGCGCTCGTGGTGGGCAGTGTCGCGTTCCTGGTATTTCCACACGGCCTTTAGAAGACGTCCGACACGACGATGCAGCACACACCGGGAAATGACGAGGTTATTCCCCCGACTCAGGTAGTGATGGAGAACGTATGAGAGCAGCAGTGGTAGGCGCAGGGTCACTTGGCACCATCATCGGCGCATTGATCGCGCACGCCGGGAAGCAGATCGATCTGATCGACACCAACCGGGAGCACGTCGAGGCGCTCCGCCGGAACGGCGCGACGATCACAGGGTCCATCGAGTTGAATGTTCCCGTCACCGCGCTTACGCCCGACGAGATGGCGGGTCAGTACGATCTCGTGTTTCTGTTGATCAAACAGACCAGCAACCAGGAGACTCTGACCAGGCTGCTTGCGCACCTTCACGCGAACAGTATTGTCTGCACCTTGCAAAACGGCATACCCGAGCACGCTGTGGCCGGCATCGTCGGTGCGCAGCGTACTGTGGGCGGCGCGGTCGGATTTGGGGCGACCTGGATCAAACCGGGCGTGTCGTCACTCACGTCCAGTTACGACGCGCTGAAAAACTTTGCGTTTGAGGTCGGCGAAATCGACGGGGTGGTCCGGCCGCGCCTTACGCAAGTGCAATCCTATCTCGAGTGCGTGGGTCACACGGACATTCGCACCGATCTTATGGGCATACGCTTTAGCAAGCTCCTGATGAATGCCACGTTCAGCGGCATGTCTGCGGCATTGGGCTGTACGTTCGGCGACGTGCTCAACGACGCCAGGGCGATGACTTGTCTCGCGTTCGTTGCGGACGAGTGCATCAAGGTCGCGCATGCGCACGGCGTGCGTCTTGTCACGATGCAAGGCGAAGACCTCGAAACATTCGAGTTCGACACCGCGGCTGATATCCCCTCAAAAATGCCGTTGTACAACAAGATCTGGGGAGCACACGCGGCGCTGAAGGCCAGCATGTTGCAAGACCTGGAGAAAGGACGCGACACGGAGATTCGCTATATCAACGGACTCGTGTGTGAAAAAGGACGGGAGCGTGGAATAGCGACACCGTTCAACGACCAGATTGTCGAACTGGTGCTCGAGGCGCAGAACAGACGCGGGGTCAATCAGTTTGCCGATCTGAACCGATTTGACGCCCTGCTTGCGGCGCACGCGGCCGGGCTGCCGTATCAGACGGCCTGATGACGCGCGGCCGCGAACGAGGCCCGGTCGATGCCGGGCGTGCAAGACTTCACATGGAATCAGCAGAAAAGGACGGACAATGGCTCGCCAGGACAAAAAAGTCATCATTACTTGCGCTATCACCGGCGCCATCCATACGCCGACCATGTCGGACGCGTTGCCTTATCGTCCAGAAGACATTGCTCGGCAAGCCGTAGAAGCGGCCGAGGCCGGTGCGGCGATTCTCCATCTGCATGCCCGGAATCCGACGAACGGCGCGGTATCGATCGATCCCGATCACTTCATGCAATTTCTCCCCGAAATCAAGGCGTCGACCGATGCCGTGATTAATCTGTCGACGGGAGGCAGCCTCACGAACACGATGGAAGAGCGAATCGCGCCGGCACGCCGCGTGTCGCCCGAAATGTCCTCGTTGAACATGGGAAGCATGAATTTCTCAATGCATCCGCTGGCAGATCGCTACAAAGAGTGGAAGTTTGATTGGGAAGAAGCCTATTTGCGCAACTCGGACTCGTACATCTTCCGTAACACGTTCCGTGATATCGGGTTCACGGCAAAGGAGTTGGGAGAAGCACATGGCGTGAAGTTCGAGCATGAGTGCTACGACGTCGGCCACTTGTACAACCTGAGATTCTGCATGGACATCGGCATGTTCAAACCACCGGTGTTCATCCAGTTCATCTTTGGGATTCTGGGCGGCATCGGCGCTGATCTCGACAATCTTGTTTTCATGAAGCGGACCGCCGACCGCCTGTTCGGCAAGGACTATCGGTGGTCAGTCCTCGGCGCGGGCGGCGCCCAGATGAACTTCGCAACGACGGCGGCCATGATGGGCGGTCACGTCCGTGTCGGGCTCGAAGATTCGTTGCATATTGCGCGCGGCAAGCTCGCCCGTTCCAACGCGGAGCAGGTCATCAAGGTTCGCCGGATACTCGAAGATCTCGGCTACGAGATTGCGACACCCGCCGAGGCGCGCGAGATCCTGGCCCTTAAAGGTAGCGAAAACGTTCGATTCTGAGCCCTGATTCACGAGATTTGGCAGCGCAACGCGGACCGACGATCGTTGTCCACACCGCGATACCGGCTAGTGCCGGTTCACCGCTTTCACCGCCAGCGCGGCCGCCGCGGAGCGCGTCTCCACATGCAGCTTGCCGAACAGATGTTCGAGATGCTTGTTCACCGTGCGCACCGCCATATTGAGAATCTCGCCGATATCGCGATTCGTCTTGCCGCGCGACAGCCACAGCAGCACCTCGGCTTCGCGCGTCGTCAAGCCGAATAGCGCAGCCAGCGCGCCTGTGTGCGCCGTGTCGTCGAATTCCTCGAGAACCAGTATCCACTCGTTGCGCACTGGACTGCCCAGGACGCGCGCCGTGCGGCGCACGCCTTCCGTGTTGGATTCGCACACGGCCCGCGGGTCGCACCCGCGCTCGATCCATGCGGTGAACCACTGCAATAGCGCCGCGGGCAAACGCTGCGGCGCCGGGTCCTGTTCGCCGCCCGCCGCCGCATAGCGCGCGAGCCGTGCGGACGCCAGCGGGTTCTGCCAGCGAATCGTGCCGTCGGCGGCCGCGATCAGCGCCGCGCGCGTGTCGAGACCCAGCACCGCATCCGCATAGCGCTGCGTTCTCGCGCGCTGCACATGAGCGGCGATCCGCGCGCAGACCTCGCTCGGCTTCACGGGTTTCGTCACGTAATCGATGCCGCCAACGCGGAAGCCTTGCACCACATGTTCCGTTTCAGTCAGCGCCGTCATGAAGATAACCGGCAAATGCGCGTGACGGCTGTCGAGTTTGAGCTGTCTGCAAGTCTCGAAGCCGTCCATGCCGGGCATCATCGCATCCATCAGCACGACGTCCGGTGTCACGCGTGCGAGGCACTTCAGCGCCGCTTCGCCGCTCAGCGCCACCAGCACCGCGTAACCGGCCGCCTGCAGCGTATTGGAGAGCAGCGCCAGATTGTCCGGCGTGTCGTCGACGATCAGCACGACGCCACAGTTGCCGGCAAAGTCCGGCGCGGCCATCCCGGCGAGATCAACGTCGTCTTCAGCCATGGGAGTCGGGAGCAAGTAGAGCGAGCCGGCGGCCGAATTCGGCCAGCTCGAAGCGCTGCGCCAGCGTGCGCAGCGTCGCCAGTTCGTGCCGCCATTCGGGCCGGTCCGCAGCGGCCGCGTCGATCTGCTCGACGATCCCCTGGATGTAACCCATCTCGAGCAGCGCCTCGAGGCTGTCGCGCAGCGCACGAGGCAAGTCGTGCCGCGCGGGCGACGCAACCCGTTGCGCCGGTGGTCCGGCAGGCGTTGCATCGACGGTTTCGCCCGCGACGATCCATTCGATCTGCAGCAGTCCCGCCAGTTTCTCGAGCAGCAGCGATACCTGCAGCGGCTTGACCAGATAGTCGTCGCAACCGATCGCCGTGGCACGCTCGCGGTCGTCGGCAAACGCATTCGCGGACAGCAGCATGATCGGCGCCTTGCTCAACTGACTGTCGCGAATCAGCCGGCTGGTTTCGTAGCCGTCCATATCGGGCATCGAGATATCCATGATGATCGCGTCCGCCGTGTGCATGCCGAGCCAGCGCAATGCATCGGGTCCGCTGCCGGCTTCGACCACCGCGAAGCCAAGCGGCGCGAGCAGCTGCGCGACGATCGCGCTCTGCTCCGGCAGATCGTCGACCACCAGCACGGTGCGGCGCGCACCACGATAGCCGCGCACGCCGCTCGCGGCAGCCCGTTGATCCTCCACCGCATGCACCTCTGGCGCGAACAGCTTGACGACGAAGCGCGTGCCGCGGCCGGGTTCGCTGTCGACCTCGAGGCTGCCGCCGAGCGCCTGCGTCAGCAGCCGGCAAATCGTAAGCCCGAGACCCGCACCATGGTCGTGCTCGCGAGCCGCATAGCCGCGTTCGAACGGCATGAAGAGCCGTTCGAGATCGGCGGGCGCGATGCCCGGGCCGGTATCGATGACTTCGAGTGTCACCGTGTCCCAGGCGTGGCTCACGCGTAAGGTGACGGTGCCGTCCGGCGTAAAGCGAATCGCGTTGCCGATCAGGTTGATCAGAATCTGGCGCATGCATTTTTCGTCGGAGCGCACGACGCCCGGCAGGCGACCGACCGTCTGCACGTCGAACGTCAAGGCTTTTTCGGCGGCTTGCGGGCGCATCATCGCCGTCAGATGCGCGATGAAGTCCGGCAGCAGCACTTTCGTCACATTCAACTGCAGCTTGCCCGCCTCGATGCGCGCGACGTCGAGCAGGCCGTCGACGAGCGCAAGCAGATGCTCTCCGCTGCGCTGGATGGTCTGTATCGCGTGATGACGTCCGGCTGGAATGTCGTCTTTCGCCTGCAGCAGCAACTGCGCGTAGCCGAGGATGCTATTGAGCGGTGTGCGCAGTTCGTGGCTCAAGCCCGTCACGTAGCGGCTTTTCGCCTGATTCGCGGACTTCGCGGCCTCGGTGGCCCGCTTGAGCGCCGCGTCGGTTTTCTGGTGCGCGTCGATTTCGAGCATCAGCAGTTCGGCCTGACGCTGCGATTCCTCCTGCGTGACGCGCCGGTTCTCGCGTTCGAGCACGAGCCACCACGCGCCGATGCAGCCGATCAGCGACAGCGCGAAGAAAATCGTCACATAGCTGTGCGCGAGCGTGTGCCACGCGGTCAGATCGAGCGGCGCGAGCGTGCGCGCGCTCTGCGCCCACACCACATAGAGCACGACACCGAGCAGCGCGAGCATCGCCGCCACAAGGCTCAGATA
Source organism: Paraburkholderia sp. 2C (assembly GCF_054589215.1). Lineage (NCBI taxonomy): Bacteria > Pseudomonadati > Pseudomonadota > Betaproteobacteria > Burkholderiales > Burkholderiaceae > Paraburkholderia > Paraburkholderia sp. 2C. The sequence continues at coordinate 349,613 of NZ_BAAILL010000032.1, forward strand.
GCGGGCAAGACGCAACGTGGTCGGTCCAGGCGCCGCGCCCGGGAAAAATCGCAGGACGGCCGCGTTCAACTGCGAACCGAAGCGCGCATGCGGCTTGCAACGGTCGTTGCAGCGCGAGTCCAGCGAGCAGCATAGCGAGCAGATCGTGCCGCCGTACGCGGGGCAATGCGCGGTGTCGTCGTATTCGAATTCGTTCTCGCAGATCACGCAGCGCCGCATTGCATCGCCCTCGGGCGGCTCCGCGGTGCGCGCCAGGTAGAAGCGGCCGCGCGTCGCGATCGCAATCAGCGGGGCACTGACGAACGCGACGCCGAACGCGATATAGGACGACATCGCTTGCGCCAGCACGCCGAGCATCCCCAGGTGCGCGAACGCCGCGGCGACCGCGGCGATCAGCATCGCGCCGACCCCGACCGGATTCACGTCATAGAGATGCGCGCGCTTGAACTCGATGTGGCGTGGACTGTAGCCGAGCGGCTTGTTCACGACGAGGTCCGCGAACACTGCGCCGATCCATGCGATCGCGACGTTCGCATAAAGCGACAGCACCTTGCCGATCGCTTCGAACACGCCCATCTCCACCAGCAACAGCGCGATCAGCACGTTGAACACGAGCCACACGACGCGGCCCGGATGGCTGTGCGTGAGGCGCGCGAAAAAGTTCGACCAGGCGAGCGAACCCGCGTACGCATTGGTCACGTTGATCTTCAGCTGCGACACGATCACGAACAGCGTCATCGCCGGCAGCGCCCATGCGGCGAACCCGAGCGGATCGAGCAGTTGATGATAGGCAATCAGATACATCTGCGTGGGATGCGCCGCGGGCCCGACGTCGACCTCGTACTGGATCGCGACGAAAGCGAGGAACGCGCCGCCGAGCATCTTCAACGCGCCAGGCAATATCCAGCCGGGGCCGGCCGAGAGCAGCGCGATCCACCAGCGCCGCCGGTTGTGTTCGGTGAGCGGCGGCAGGAAACGCAAATAGTCGACCTGTTCGCCGATCTGCACGATCAGGGCGAACACCACGGTACACGCCTGGCCGAATGCGATCACGCTGAATGAATGCCCGCCGGGCGCGAGGCCCGAGAAGGTGGTCCAGTCGGCGACCAGCCCCGGGCTGTGCCACAGCACCGCCGCGTAAGGCAGCACGAACAGCACGAGCCATAGCGGCTGCGTCCAGCTCTGCAGACGGTTGATCAGCGTGATGCCGAACATTACCACCGGTATCACCGCGAGCGAGCTGATCACATACGCGATGTCGATCGAAATATGGAAATACAGCTGCAGCGCGAGCGACATGATCGCCGCTTCGAGCGCGAAAAAAATAAACGTAAAGCTCGCGTAAAGCAGCGACGTCAGCGTCGAGCCGATATAGCCGAAGCCCGCGCCGCGCGTGAGCAGATCCATATCGACGCCGTAGCGCGCCGCGTAATAGCTGATCGGCAAGCTCGTCAGAAAGATCAGCACCGACACCGCGGCGATCGCCCACACGGCGTTCGTGAAGCCGTAGTTGATCACGAGCGCGCCGCCGATCGCCTCCAGCGCCAGAAACGACACCGCGCCGATCGCGGTATTGGCGACCCGGAACTCGGACCAGCGCCGGAACGAACGCGGCGTGAAGCGCAGCGCGTAGTCCTCGAGCGTTTCGTCGCCCACCCATGCGTTGTAATCGCGCCGGATCTTGACGATGCGCTGCGTCGTGGACGAAGGCGATGCGGTCTGGTGCACCTGAGCCATAGCGGATGATCCAGTTTAGTGCGCGCACTGGGGCGGGTCGATGCACGGAGCAAATTACGGGCCATTTTTTTTGGCCGATATACGTCAATCGACGTATATCGGCGTCGAAATTGTCTTCCTACATTGCGGCCACATGGCGCCGGATGTCGCCGGCGATTCACCCGCGACGCGGATCACACAAGGAGAACAAAGATGGCCGTAGACGACCGATTCGAAGACCCGGCAAACGACGCCGCCGCCCAACCCGCAGCAGCAGCCGCGGCCGCAAGCGAAGCACCGTCGCCGTTGCGCCGGCGTCTGATCGGCGGTCTCGCCGCTGCGCCGCTGATGGCGCTCGGCATGCCGCGCGTGTCGTTCGCGCAAGGGGCGCCCACCGCGAAGGTCAATACGACCGGCCTCGCGGTCACCGATACGACCGTGACGGTCGGCCAGCTGCACTCGGCGACCGGCACGATGGCGATCTCGGAGACGGGTTCGATCCAGGCGGAGCGTCTTGCGATCGATCAGATCAACGCGATGGGCGGCGTGCTCGGCCGCAAGATCCAGATCATTCAGGAAGACGGCGCATCGGACTGGCCGACTTTCGCGGAGAAATCGAAGAAGCTGCTCGAAAACGACCACGTCGCCGCGGTATTCGGCTGCTGGACGTCGGCTTCGCGTAAGGCCGTGCTGCCGGTGTTCGAGAAGGACAACGGCCTGCTGTACTACCCGACCTTCTACGAAGGGCTCGAGCAGTCGAAGAACGTGTTCTATACCGGCCAGGAGGCGACGCAGCAGATTCTCTGGGCGCTCGACTGGGCGTCGCAGACGAAGAAGGCGAAAACTTACTTCCTGATCGGCTCCGATTACATCTGGCCGCGCACCTCCAACAAGATCGCGCGACGCCATATCGAACAGCACCTGCATGCCAAGGTGGTCGGCGAAGAGTACTACCCGCTCGGCACGACCGAATTCAATTCGCTGATGAACAAGATCAAGCTCGCGCGGCCGGATTGCATCTTCGCCACCGTGGTCGGCGGCTCGAACGTCGCGTTCTACAAGCAGTTGAAGGCCGCCGGCATCACGCCGCAGAAGCAGTTCCTGCTGACGCTGTCGGTCACCGAAGACGAGGTGCTCGGCATCGGCGGCGAGAATTTCGCCGGCTTCTATTCGTCGATGAAATATTTCGAATCGCTCAGCAACGACAACAACAAGAAGTTCGTGTCCGCGTTCAAGGCGAAATACGGTCCGCACGCGGTGATCGGCGACGTCACGCAGGCGGCCTATCTCGGGCCGTGGATCTGGAAGGCCGCGTGCGAGCGCGCGGGCAGCTTCGATGTCGACAAGGTGGTCGCGTCGTCGGCCAACATCGAGTTGAACAACGCGCCGCAGGGCTACGCGAAGGTCGACCCGAACCATCACCTGTGGAGCCGCTCGCTGATCGGCGAAGGCCAGGCCGACGGTCAGTTCAAGGTGGTTGCGCAATCGGATGCGCCGATCAAGCCGGATCCGTTCCCGAAAGGCTACATGTAAGCCGTTTCAGATTGCCGCACAGCAGCGGGCCCGCCCGCCGAACCTGGAGAACTTCGATGTCACCAACCGACATTCTCAACATTACGCTGATGCAGGGTTTCGCCGGCTTGAGCCTGTTCAGCGTGCTGCTGCTGATGGGGCTCGGGCTCGCCGTGATCTTCGGCCAGATGGGCGTAATCAATATGGCGCACGGCGAGTTCATGACGATCGGCGCCTACACCGTGTACCTGTTCTCGCTGTTCGCGCAGAACGTGTGGCATGCGTTCGCGCCGGTGTACTTCTTCTTCGCGATCGCCGCCGCGTTCGCCATTGCGTTCGCGGCCGGATGGCTCGCCGAATGGGCGCTGATCCGGCACCTGTACCGGCGCCCGCTCGATACGCTGCTCGCGACGTGGGGACTGAGCCTCGGCATGCAACAGGTGTTCCGCTCGACGTTCGGCCCGAAGGAAGTGAGCCCGGCGCTGCCCGACTGGCTGATGGGTTCGTGGGAACCGGCGCAGGGCCTCGATATTCCGGTGAGCGGCCTGTTCGTGATGGGTCTCGCCCTGCTGATGACCGGCGGCTTGCTGCTCGCGCTGTACCGCTCGCGCTGGGGGCTGCGGGTGCGGGCCACGGTCGCGAACCGGTCGATGGCGAACGCCGCCGGCATCAACACGAAGCTGACCGACCGCGTGACCTTTGCGATCGGCTGCGGCGTGGCCGGCGTCGCGGGCGCCGCATTTACCGCGATCGGCTCGACCGGCCCGACGAGCGGCTCGCTGTACATCGTCGACTCGTTTCTGGTGGTTACTTTCGGCGGCGCGGCGAGCCTGCTCGGCACAGTCGCCTCCGCCTTCGGCATCGCGCAGACCCAGTCGATCAGCGAATTCTTCCTGTCGGGGTCCACCGCGCGCGTGCTGACGCTGCTGACGGTCGTGATCATCCTGATGTTGCGGCCGCAAGGACTTTTCGCGTCGAAGGTGCGGCGCGCGTGATGCGTGTGGCCGGTCAGCGCACCGGCACGCGAATCGCCATACGAACGGCGCCGGCGTCCGGCGTCCGTTGATCGATCAACCAGTTCGGAGAGACGGACATGGAACCCATGAATCCCCCGGCGGGCGCGGCGACGACCCGCGGCAAAGCGCCGTCCGCGGCTGGCTGGCGCGCGTTCGCCGTGCGCATCGAGGAATCCGGCTACGGCGGCATCGTACTGCTCGCGCTTGTCATCCTGATCGTCTTCCCGCTCGCGCTCGACGCGTTTCGCCTGAATCTGATGGGCAAGTACCTGACCTACGCGTTCGTCGCGATCGGTCTCGTGATCGCGTGGGGCTACGGCGGCGTGCTGAGCCTGGGCCAGGGTGTGTTCTTCGGTCTCGGCGGCTACGCGATGGCGATGTTCCTGAAGCTCGAGGCGTCCGATCCGATCTCGACGAAAACGCAGACTACGCCGGGCATTCCCGACTTCATGGACTGGAACCAGATCACCGCGTTGCCGTTCTGGTGGAAGCCGTTTCATTCGCTGCCGTTCGCGATGCTCGCCGTGCTCGTCGTGCCGACTGCGGTCGCGCTGATCGTCAGTTATCCGATGTTCAAGCGGCGCGTCGGCGGCGTCTACTTCGCGATCATCACGCAGGCGGTGGCGCTGATCCTGTCGGTGCTGATTATCGGCCAGCAGGGTTTGACCGGCGGTGTGAACGGCATCACCGACCTGCGCACGCTGCTCGGCTGGGACATCGGCTCGACGCACGCGAAGCTGGTTCTGTATTTCATCAATGCCGTCCTGCTGCTCGCGGCGCTCATCGGCTGCCGCTGGATCCAGCGCAGCCGGTTCGGCACGCTGCTGCTCGCGATGCGCGACAAGGAAGACCGCGTACGTTTCTCGGGCTACGACGTGGCGATGTTCAAGGTCTTTGCGTTCTGCGTCGCCGCGCTGCTGGCGGCGATCGGCGGCGCCATGTTCACGCTGCAGGTCGGCTTCATGTCGCCATCGTTCGTCGGCATCGTGCCGTCGATCGAAATGGTGATCTATGCGGCGGTCGGCGGTCGCATGTCGCTGGTCGGCGCGGTGTACGGCGCCGTGCTCGTCAATCTCGGCAAGACCTGGTTTTCGGAAAGCTTTCCGAACCTGTGGCTGTACCTGATGGCCGCGATGTTCATCGGCGTCGTCATGGCGTTTCCGAACGGCCTCGCGGGGCTTTACGAGCAGCATGTGCGGGCGCGCTTGCAACGGGCGCTGCGCGGTTCGGCTTACCAACGGAGCGCGGGCGATGAGCAATAGCGACTTTCTGCTGGCGATCGAAGATTTGACCGTGTCGTTCGACGGCTTCAAGGCGATCGATTCGCTGAACCTGTACCTCGAGCGCGGCGAACTGCGCGTCGTAATCGGCCCAAACGGCGCCGGCAAGACGACGCTGCTCGATCTGATCTGCGGCAAGACGCGTGAAACGGCCGGCAGCATCAAGTTCCGCAACGAGGAGATCACGCGCCTTGCGGAATTCCGCCGTGTGCGCAAAGGCATCGGCCGCAAGTTCCAGACGCCGTCGATCTACGAAAACCTGAGCGTCGCGCAGAACCTCGAAGTGTCGTTTCCGCGCGGGCGCAGCGTGTTCGGCGCGCTTGCGTACCGGCGCGACTCGGAGGTCACGGACCGCGTGCAGTCGGTTGCCGAGGAAATCGGCCTTGCCGCGGCGCTCGATCTCGAAGCAGGCCTGCTGTCGCATGGCCAGAAGCAGTGGCTCGAAATCGGCATGCTGCTGATGCAGGCGCCGGAGCTGCTGATGCTCGACGAACCGATCGCGGGCATGAGCGTGCGCGAACGCGAGATCACAGCGGAACTGCTCGACCGCATCTGCCAGAACCGTTCGATGATCGTGATCGAACACGACATGGCATTCGTCGAGCGCATCGCGCACAAGGTGACCGTGATGCACCAGGGAAAAATTCTCGCGGAAGGGCCGATGGCGCAGGTGCAGGCAGACCCGCGCGTGATCGACGTTTATCTCGGCCATTGAAAGGGGGCGCGCATGCTGGAAGTCGACGATCTGGTGGTGAGCTACGGGCAAAGCGAAGTGCTGCACGGCATTGGCTTCAATGTCGCGAACAAGGAGACCGTAGCCGTGATGGGCCGCAACGGCATGGGCAAGACCACGCTGTTCAAGACGCTGATCGGCATTTTGCCGTCGCGCCGGGGCTCGGTGAAGGTGGGCGGCGTGGACGTGACCGGCGAAGAAAGCTATCGCCGCGTCGCGCAGGGCATCGGCTACGTGCCGCAAGGCCGGCAGATTTTTTCCGGGCTGACCGTCGAGGAAAACATTCAGACCGGTCTCGAGAACGCGAACAGCAGACAGGTTCCCGACGACATTTACGCGCTCTTTCCCGTGCTATTCGATATGCGCAAGCGTAAAGGCGGCAACCTGTCCGGCGGACAGCAGCAACAGCTGGCGATCGCGCGCGCGCTCGTGACGAATCCGAAAGTGCTGCTGCTCGACGAGCCGACCGAGGGCATCCAGCCGTCGGTGATCAAGGACATTGCGAAAGCGCTCAACGAAATCCGCAAAACGCGCGACATCGCGATTCTGGTTTCCGAGCAGGTGTTGAGTTTCGCGCTGGACGTGGCGGACCGGCTGTTCGTGATCGAAGGCGGCCGCTTCGTGCATCAGAGCACGCGCGACGCCGGCGATACCGGAAAGATTCGCGAGTACCTGTCCGTGTGAGCATCGCAAACGGGCGCTGCAAACGAGCGGTCCCGAAGTGAACGAATTGCCTGTGGCGGCGCGTGCCGCCGCGCATGTTTGAGCCATTGAAACGAGGAGCGTGTGAGATGCCCGATACCCTGATCAAGGTCGACCTGAACCAGTCCGCCTACGAAAACGAGAACGTCCACAACCGCTGGCACCCGGACATCCCGATGGCCTGCTGGGTGAATCCGGGCGACGACTTCATTCTCGAAACCTACGACTGGACCGGCGGCTTCATCAAGAACGACGACAGCGCCGACGACGTGCGCGACATCGATCTGTCGATCGTGCACTTTCTGTCCGGCCCGGTCGGCGTGCGCGGCGCGGAGCCGGGCGACCTGCTCGTCGTCGACCTGCTCGACGTGGGTGCGCGGCCCGACAGTCAGTGGGGTTTCAACGGCTTCTTTTCGAAGACCAACGGCGGCGGCTTCCTCACCGACCATTTTCCGAACGCACAGAAATCGATCTGGGATTTCCACGGTCTATACACGAGTTCGCGGCACGTGCCGGGCGTCAATTTCGCCGGACTGATCCATCCGGGGCTGATCGGCTGCCTGCCGGACCCGAAGCTGCTCGAAACGTGGAACACGCGCGAAGCGGCGCTGATCGCGACCGAGCCCGAACGCGTTCCGCCGCTCGCGAATCCGCCCTACCCGTCCACCGCGCATATGGGCAAGCTCGCCGGCGACGCGAAAGCCAAGGCGGCCGCAGAGGGCGCGCGCACGGTGCCGCCGCGCGAGCATGGCGGCAATTGCGACATCAAGGATCTGTCGCGCGGCTCGAAGGTGTATTTCCCGGTGTACGTGGATGGCGCGGGCCTGTCGGTGGGCGACCTGCACTTTAGCCAGGGCGACGGCGAGATCACCTTTTGCGGCGCGATCGAGATGGCCGGCTGGGTGCATATGCGCGTCAATCTGATCAAGGGCGGCGTCGAGAAGTACGGCATCCGCAATCCGGTCTTCAAGCCGAGCCCGATCACGCCGAACTACAACGACTACCTGATTTTCGAGGGCATTTCGGTCGACGAGAGCGGCAAACAGCACTACCTCGACGTGCACGTCGCCTACCGGCAGGCCTGCCTGAACGCGATCGAGTACCTGAAGAAGTTCGGCTATTCGGGCGCGCAGGCGTATGCGGTGCTCGGCACGGCGCCGGTGCAGGGGCATATCAGCGGCGTCGTCGATATTCCCAATGCGTGCGCGACGCTGTGGCTGCCGACGCAGATCTTCGATTTCGACATTCGTCCCAATGCCGACGGTCCGATCCGGCACGTGAAAGGCGGTGTCGAGGTGCCGATCTCGTACGACCTGGCGCGTGCCTGAGCATCGTTCGACAGGAGAGACGAGCCATGCCGGTTTACGACTTTCAATGCACGACGTGCGGCCCGTTTGCCGTGATGCGCAGCGTCGCCGCGCGCGATCTTCCTGTGCACTGCCCCGATTGCGGCACGAGTGCGTCGCGCATGATCAGCGCGCCGGCGCTCGCGCTGATGTCGGGCACGCAACGCAACGCGCATGCAACCAACGAGCGGGCCGCACACGAGCCGCGCCATGCGAGCGGCGTGGCAGCGCGTCATCCGTCCGGCTGCGGTTGCTGCAGCGGTTCGCGTATCACCCTCGCCGGCGCAAGCGGCGGCGTGCAGCCGGACGCGCTGAAGAGCCCGGCGAGCGGCCGACGGCCATGGATGATCAGCCATTGACGGGTGCGCGCGGCGCGCCTTGCAAATCCGCTGTTCGCCGCGCACGGCGCACGGCCATCGATCAACAGAACTGAACATGGAGGAGCAGCAATGCGACATGGTGACATTTCAAGCAGCAAGGACAGCGTTGGCGTGGCCGTCGTCAATTACAAGATGCCGCGGCTGCATACGAAGGCCGAGGTGCTCGATAACGCGCGCAAGATCGCGGACATGGTGGTCGGCATGAAGCAGGGCCTGCCCGGCATGGATCTCGTGATTTTTCCGGAGTATTCGACGCACGGCATCATGTACGACCGCGAAGAGATGCTCGAGACAGCGTCCGTCATTCCCGGCGCGGAGACTGAAGTGTTCAGCGCCGCGTGCCGCAAGGCCAATGTGTGGGGCGTTTTCTCGTTGACCGGCGAGCGCCACGAAGCGCATCCGGACAAAGTGCCGTACAACACGCTGGTGCTGATCGACAACCATGGCGAGATTGTGCAGAAGTATCGCAAGATCATGCCGTGGACGCCGATCGAGGGTTGGTATCCGGGCGATCGCACGTATGTCTCCGAAGGGCCGAAGGGACTGAAGATCAGCCTGATCATTTGCGACGACGGCAACTACCCGGAGATCTGGCGCGATTGCGCGATGCAGGGCGCCGAGCTGATCGTGCGCTGTCAGGGCTATATGTACCCGGCGAAAGAACAGCAGGTGATGGTCGCGAAGACGATGGCGTGGATGAACAACACCTACGTTGCCGTTGCGAACGCAACGGGCTGGGACGGCGTGTACTCGTATTTCGGGCATTCGGCCATTGTCGGTTTCGACGGGCGCACGCTCGGTGAATGCGGCGAGGAGGAAATGGGCGTGCAGTACGCGGAACTGTCGCTGAGCCTGATTCGCGACGCGCGGCGCACGATGCAATCGCAGAATCACCTGTACAAGCTACTGCACCGGGGCTATACGGGAACCATTAATTCCGGCGACGGCATGCACGGGGTCGCGACATGTCCATTCGGGTTCTACCACCAATGGATCAACGATCCCGAAGCGGCGCGCAAGGTTGCCGAGGCGATCACGCGCACGACACCGGGTACGCCTGAATGTCCGATCGAAGGCATCCCCACCGATTCAGATCATTGAAGGTGACGGTGCGGGCTCTGAGCGATGGGTCCAACCGGCGCACTTGGCCCTTCACGCAGGAACGGCGCGCAGTACGTCAGTGAGCCGGAACGCTGAACTCAAGCGCCGTGACCGCAAACGAAGGCCTTTGGCGTTCTGCAATTCATCGCGCGGCGCTCTCAAGCGTCGCATCGATCACGCGCCGCAATTCCTCAGCCGATGGAATCGCGGAAAACGTGCCCGGCCGCCCGACCGTGATTGCCGCGGCCAGTTGCGCGCATTCGATCGCGCGTAGCAGCGGCGCGGCCTCGACATGCGATGTATAGAGCGCGGCCAGCACGCCGCAGAACACATCGCCTGCGCCCGACGTATCGACGGCGACGACCGACGCGGCCGGCATGCGAACCCGCTCGTCGCCGCGCGCGAGCAGCACGCCGCGCGCACCGAGCGTGACGATCACCCATTGCGGACCTTGCGCGAGCAGACGCGACGCACCGAGCGCCGGATCGTCGACGCCGGCGATTGCGCAAATCTCGCCCTCGTTGGCGATTACGCCTTCGCATGACGCAAGCGCCGATGCATCGGGCCAGCACCACGGCGCCGCGTTGACGATAACCGCGGCACCAAGCCCGCGCGCATGGTCGATCAAGGCCCGGCTGTTCTCCAGCGACAGATTGCCCTGCATCAGCAGGGTATCCGCCGCCGTGATGTCGGCGATCTGCGCGACGAGCGCCGCCGCGCCCAATGCGCGCGTGCACCCTGCCGTCGTGATAATCGAGTTTTCGCCGTTGCGCGTGACCGTGAGTACCGAGAGATCGGTCGGTAGCGCATGTCGCACAAGGCGTAGCGCATCCATGCCCTCCTCGTCGAGACGCGCGGCGATATCCGCGCCTTCGCCATCGTCGCCGATGCTCGCGTGAAAAACGACCGCCGCGCCCGCGCGATGCGCGGCCACCGCCTGATTCAATCCCTTGCCGCCCGGCGCGCGCTGCATGCCGTCGGCGAGAATCGATTCGCCCGCGCGGGCCGGGCGCTCGACCGTCAAGGTCAGATCGGACACCGCGTTGCCGACCACGAACAGCCGGTTCGCCACGCTCATGCGCGTGCCTTCACGGCTTCTTTCATAAACGTCGCGACGCGGTCGCGGTCGACCGGGTTCCACCACACGCCGTCCTGTTTCAGGAAGCTCGCGACGATCACCGCATCGGCCACGGTAAACAGCTCGCCGACATTCGATGGATTGACGCCCGAGCCGATCACGACCGGCAACGATGTGCCTTGCGCAATCGCGCGCAGCTCGTCCATCGTCGCGGAATCGCCGGTGCGCTGACCGGTGACGATCGCCGCGTCGGCATCGAAGAATTCGACATCGCGCGCAAGTTCCGCGAGCGACCGGTCGGCCGTGATCGCATGTGCGCCATGTTTGACATGCACGTCGGCGAACACCTGAATGTCCTGCGCGCGCAACCGGGCGCGATAGCGCGTGGCGAGCGCCGCCGGCCCTTCGATAAATCCTTCGTTCGCGACATACGCATTGGCCCACTGATTGACGCGCACGAAGGTCGCGCCAGCCGCCTTTGCCACCGCGAGCGCCTGTACCGCGCCATTCGCGAGCACGTTGATGCCGACCGGCAGGCCGACCGCGCGGCGCACCGCATCGGCAACGACCGCCATCGACGCGGCAGTCTCGGGCCCGAGGTCCTCGGGCTTCGAAAACGGAATGTCGCCATGGTTTTCGACGACGAGGCCGTCAAGGTTGAACTGCGCGTAGACCTTCGCTTCGCTCACGGCAAAATCGACAATCTCGCCGATCGGTTGCCCCTCGTAACGCGGCGCGCCCGGCAGCGGCAAACAATGGATCATGCCGAGCACGGCCTTACGCTTGCCGAACAGGGTTTCGATGGCGTTGGGCTTGGTCCTGAAGACCGGTTTGCTTTCAGTGTTCATCGCTTCTTACCTATAGCGTCGAGTGCGTCAAGCGTCATAAGCCGCGCTGTGAAAATCGATTTCGAGCGCAAGCACCTTGCGAAAGATCGCGCTGCTGCGCTCGAAGTCGAAGCGTTGCGCGGACCATCCATCCACCTGCGCCCTGAGCCATTGCACCTGGCCAAGGAAGGTCGGCTCCGCATGCAATGCGACCCATTCGCGCACAAACGGGTTACTGGCCGGTGTCCGGTTGGCACGCGTGCACCAGGTGCCGTACATCCATTCGGCCGCGAGCATCGATACGACGACCTCCTCATAGCTACCGTTTCGCGCGATATCAAGCATGCCCGAATCGAATGCGCGCACGGCGGCCGGCAACGGCACGTCGTCGTACGAAGGCGGCAGATCGAGCGCGGCCAGCGTGCGCTCGAAGTACGGCACCTGCTCGGTCGACAGCGCATGCAGCACGCCGATCAACCAGTGCTTGTGTGCGATCGTATCGGCCTTCACCAACGCATAGCCGAAGATCGCCATTGCCGTTTCGACGAAGCGTCCTTCATACGACAGATACCGTGCGAATGCGTCGGGCGGCAGCCTGTCGCGTTCAATATCGACCACGAAGCGGTGTTCCTGCATCGCCTGCCACACCTCGGTCGCGGACGCGAGCAGGCGCTCCGAATGGGTTTGCTGCGAGTGGGGTGTCGTCATCTGGTTGAATGCCTTATTTCTTTGCTGACTTGTAGCGGCCGAACACGCGTGTGTTCAGCCAGATCGCGCCAAGGATGATCGCGCCCGTGATGATCTGCGTGAAGAACGGCGAGATATGCATCAGGATCAGCCCGTTGCCGATCACGGCAATCGTCAGCGAGCCGAGAACCGTGCCGACGATCGTCGCGCGTCCGCCCATCAGCGATGTGCCGCCGAGCACCACGGCCGCGATCACGTCGAGCTCGAAACCAACGGCCGCATTCGACGAACCCGAACCGAGACGCGAGGCGAGAATCAGGCCGGCCGCCGCGGAGGCGAGCCCGGTCAGCAGAAACACCGAAGCCTTGATGCGCAGGGTCGGCATGCCGGCCCGCCGCGCCGCTTCCGCATTCGAGCCGACTGCGATAACGCGCCGGCCGTAACGCCCGCGATTCAGGTACACATAGCCCACCACCGATACCACTACCGCAATCAGCGCCGGCACCGGAATATCGAACAGCGTGCCCGTGCCGATGAAGTCGAAGCCCGTGCCGGGATCGATCGCGACCGAAAAGCCTTTGGTCGAATACAGCGCGACGCCGCGCAAGGTCGTCATGGCAGCGAGCGTCACGATAAAAGACGGGATCGCCTGGCTCGCCGAAATCCAGCCTTGCAGCCAGCCAAGCGCCCCGCCGAGCGCGAGCGTGACCAGCACCGCGACGGGCCACGGCACGCCATGCTGAATCAGGATCGCCACCAGCGCGTTGGTCAGCGCGGCCATCGAGCCGACCGACAGGTCGATGCCGCCCGTCGTGATGACGAAGGTCATCGCGATCCCGACTACGAGGATCGGCGCAAGCTGCCGCAAGATATTCAGCGCATTGCTCGTGGTGAAGAAATTCGCGCTGCCCAGCGAAAAGAACACACAGCAGCCGACGAAAAATGCCGCTATTGACAGCACTTGGGCATGCGCGGCGAAGTAGTCGCGCGAGCGCGATCCGAGTTCGCGCTCGGTGTAAGGCGTGGTGCTCATCCGTGCCTCCTTCCGACAATCAGCTGAACCAGGTCTTCGAGCGTCGTTTCTTCAAGCCGGCGTTCGGCGATCTTGGTCCCTTCGTACATCACCGCGATGCGGTCGCAAACGCGAAACAGGTCCTGCAGCCGGTGCGTAATCAGCACCACGGCCACGCCCTGCGCCTTGACGCGGTTGATCAGTTCGAGCACCGCTTCCACTTCCGCCACGGCGAGCGCCGAGGTGGGCTCGTCCATGATCAGCACGCGCGGCGAAAACGATGCGGCGCGCGCGATTGCAATCGACTGACGCTGCCCGCCCGACAACTGCTCCACCGTGTTGTTCAGATTCGGAATGCGAATCTTGAGCCGATCGAGCAGCGTGCGCGCTTCGGCCACCATGCGCTTGCGCTGCAGCATGCCGCCCTTGCAGATCTCGCGGCCGAGAAACAGGTTACCGGCCACGTCGACCGTATCGCACAGGCTCAGGTCCTGATAGACCATTTCGATGTGGCGGGCGCGTGCATCGGCCGGACCGGTGAAGCGCACCTCGTTGCCCTCGACGAAAATTGCGCCGTCATCGGGCAGGTAGGTGCCCGCCATTACCTTGGTCAAGGTCGATTTGCCGGCGGCGTTATCGCCGATCAGACCCAGGCATTCGCCCGGATACAGATCGAGATCGACGCCGCGCAGCGCCGGAAACGAACCGAAGCTTTTGCGGATGCCCTTCAATGCGAGCACCGGCGCACGGGATGGCGCGGCGTGCGCTGCAGCGGGCGGCTGCGAGGGAGTGAGCGGGTTCATCGTCGGGTTTGTCGCTATGGTTGCCATTGCGTTTTCGCTACTTGGCCGCGAACTGGCTGCGATAAGCGCCGACGTTCGCTTTGGTGACGATCGTGAGCGGCGTCGCCACCACGGCCTGCACCGGCTTGCCCTGATGCGCGTTGTTGAGCGCATCGACCGATGCACGGCCCATGGCGGACGGATCCTGTTGCACGACGCCGAGCACCACGCCGCGTTCGATGCCGCGAATCACCTCGGGCGCGAGATCCCAGCCGACCACCTTGACCTTGCCCGCGCGGCCCTGCGCCTGCACTGCCGCGATTGCACCGAGCATGGCGGGCTCGCCGGTCGCGTAGATCGCGTCGAGATCCGGGTTCGCGGTCAGCAGGTTTTCAGCCGCCGACAACGCCACGTCCTGCGTATTCTGGCCATCGACGACACCGACGATCTTCACCTTCGGATTGGCCGCGAGCGCATCGACAAAACCCTTCTGACGCGTGTTCTGGATTACCGAACTGAGGGCGCCAACCACGCCGACCTGCGCGCTGCCGTGCAGATTCTTCTGCACGTAGTCGAGGAAATGCGTGGCCATCTGTTTCGCGCCGACCACGTTGTCGACACCGACCTGCGCCTTCTGCGGTCCGGGCGGCAGCACCGCATCGACGCCGACCACCGGAATGCCCGCCGTGCTTGCGTTGCGCAGCGCGCCGCGTACCGCATTCACGTCGATCGCATCGATCGCGATACCGTCCACCTTCTGCTGGATATAGTCGTCGATCGCGTTCACCTGCGCCGACGATGCATCGTTCGCATTGAAGACGACGAGTTTCGCGCCGAGTTTCTTCGCTTCCTCTTCGGCGCCGCTGCGCATCTGGTTGAAGAACACAGCTTGCTGGTTGATCAGAATGAGCGCGTACGTCGGGGGCTCGGCGGCCTGTGCGCGCGCAACGAGGCCAAACGGCAAAGCGCAACACAGGATCGCAATACGTAATGCCTTGTTCATGGACTTCTCCAGAGAAGGTTGGACAAGCGGTTCGATCGGTTTAAACAGGTTTAAGCAGGTTCAAGCAAATGAAGCGGACTAAGCGGACTAAGCTGACTAAGCGGACGAAGCGGACGACGGTGGCGCCACCGATGCGCGTTTGATGAGTTCCACCGGCAAACGGACTTCCGGCTGCGCGGCGTCGCCATGCGAGGCGGCCAGCACGAGATCGACGGCGCGCGTGCCCATTTCGGCGATCGGCTGACGGATCGCCGTCAGCGGCGGATTGAACAGATGCAGCGGACCCGCATCGTCGAACACGACGAGCGACAGGCGCCCAGGCACCGCCACACCCGCGCGGTTAAGCGCATCGAGCAGCCCGAACGCGATCTCGCCGCTCGAGACGAATACCGCCGTCGGCGGCCGGCCGACGCTCAGTAGCGCACGCGCGGCGTCTTCGCCTTGCGCGGCCGAATAGGATCCATACAGTTCGAACGCGATTTCGGCTCCCGCTGCTGCTGCCGCGTCACGCAAGCCGGCGAAGCGCTCGCGCGTGCTCGCGAGTTCCGAGGGTCCGCCGATAAAAGCGATACGCCGGTGGCCGTGTCCGGTCAGATGCTCGCCGGCCAGCCACCCGCCGCGATAGTTGTCGCACAGCACTTTCGCGCACTGCACACCGGGGATGTCTTCGTCGATCAGCACGAGGCCGCGCGTGTCGTTCAGCGCTTGCGCAAGCTCGCTCGTGTGGTGATGCGCGCTCACGAACAGCAGACCGCTCACCTGGTTGCGCCGCATGCGCGTCACGTATTGCAGTTCGCGATTCGCGCTGTTCGACGTCGCGCTCAGCAATACGCCGAGACCCTTCGCTTCTGCCGCCTGCTCGACCGCCGCGGCGAGCATCGCGAAGAATGGATTCGCGATGTCGGGAATCACGAGCCCCACCGTGTCCGAGCGGCCCCGCCCGAGACTGCGGGCATGCAGGTTTGGCACGTAGCCGAGCTGCCGGATCGCCGCATCGATGCGCTGCGCCGTGTCGGCGGGCAGCACGAGATCCGCGTTCAGGTAGCGCGAAACGGTCGTCATCGAGACGCCCGCCGTGCGGGCAACATCCTTCAGACCGGGTACGAAACGGCGTTGCGTCACACGTGCCTCGTTGAAGTTCTGACCTCGAACCGCGGCCTTTCCGGATGCGATTCGCTCATCGTTTGTAAAGCGCTTTACCTTCGTTTGAGCTGATTGAACGTGGCCATATCTCGCGTGTCAAGCACTTCCAAATAAATGGCGCGCTAGTGTTTTCCCGAACACGGCCACCGATTAAGCGTCAAAAGCCCCGCAAAATAGGTACTGAAATGGTGATCGACGCGATGATCGGCGTTTACCGCGATCTTTTTGTCCAGTTGACATTGGTGACGACATCGACATACCTTGCGCTGTAAAGCGCTTTACTTCGACGCGCTGCGCGAGGCTACTGATGACCGAGTCCCAATCCGCGTCGCAACCGACCGCTGCTTTACCGGTCGGCATCGACAGCGGCCATGTGATGACCGTGTGCGGCCCTGTGCCGGTCGACCAGATGGGCGTGACGCTGATGCACGAACACATCCTGCTCGACGCATCGAACAAGTGGGTGCCACCGTCCTGCTGCGCCGGACGTCACATCGGCGAACAGAAAGTGCACATCGGCATTCTCGGCGCGCTGCGCATGAACCCGCTGATGAATCGCGATAATTGCCGGCTCGTCGACGTGGATCTCGCCGTCGACGAACTGATGAAGTTTCGCGAGCGCGGCGGCGCGACGGTCGTCGATCCGACCAATATCGGCATCGGCCGCGATCCCATCGCGTTGCAACAGGTCTCGCGCCGCACGGGCCTGCATGTCGTGATGTCGACGGGGTTTTATCTTGAGCCTTCGCATCCGGCCTACGTGCGCGAACGGACGATCGACGAACTCGCCGAACAGTTGATGTTCGAGGTGGGCGCGCTCGAACGCAAACCCGAGGTGATGGCGGGACTGATCGGCGAGATCGGCGTGTCGGCGGCATTCACCGCCGAAGAAACGAAGTCGCTGCGCGCGGCCGCGCGCGCGAGCGCGGCGACCGGCGTGCCGCTTTCCGTGCATTTGCCTGGCTGGGCCCGGCACGGTCACTGCGTGCTCGATATCGTCGAAGAAGAAGGCGCGGATGTGCGGCACACCGTGCTGTGCCATATGAACCCGAGCCATGCGGATGTCGAGTACCAGCACGCGCTTGCACAGCGCGGCGCATGGCTCGAATACGACATGATCGGCATGGACTACTACTACGCGGACGAAGACGCGCAGTCGCCATCGGACGAGGAAAACGCGCGCGCGATTCGCGCACTGATCGATGCGGGCTACGTCGACCGGCTGCTGATGTCGCAGGACGTCTTTCTCAAAATGATGCTCACGCATTACGGCGGCTTCGGCTACGGCTACATCCTCGAGCACTTCGTGCCGCGACTCAAGCGCCACGGCGTAACCGGCGAGCAGATCGACACGATGCTCGTGACAAATCCCGCTCGCGTGTTCTCGCGGCATGCGAGCAGGAGCGCCGGCCACACTCACTCACGCATTGCAAAGGATATCGAATGAAGAAGAAGGTCTTGCTGGCCGGTGAATCGTGGACCTCGACGGCCACGCATGCGAAGGGCTTCGATCAGTTTTCATCGATCACGCACCACAGCGGCGCGGAGCAGTTTCTCGCGCTGTTCGAGCATGGCGATTACGAAGTGACGCATATGCCGAGCCACGATGCGCAGACGCACTTCCCGTCGACACCGGAAGCGCTTCGCGCGTGGGACGCGATCATCCTGTCCGATATCGGCGCCAACACGCTGCTGCTGCATCCGGACACATGGATCAAAAGCCAGCGCACGCCGAACCGGTTGAAACTGCTGCGCGATTACGTCGCCGCGGGCGGCGGCCTCATGATGATCGGCGGTTATCTGAGCTTCCAGGGCATCAACGGCAGCGCACGCTTTCGACACACGCCGGTCGAGGACGTCTTGCCGGTGCGCTGCTTGCCGTATGACGACCGCGTTGAAGTGCCGGAGGGTTTCACGCCCGAACCCGTGGTGGATCACCCAGTGCTTCATGGCATCGATGGCCCATGGCCCCACCTGCTCGGCTACAACGAAGTGGAGCTCAAGTCCGACGCGATGTTGATCGCACGAGTGCCCGGCACGGAGCATCCGCTGCTCGCCGCCGGAGAATTCGGTGCGGGCCGCACCTTGGCGTGGACGAGCGACATGTCCGTGCATTGGCTACCGCCGGAGTTCTCCTCCTGGAACGGTTACGCGCGACTGTGGCGAAACTGCTTCGACTGGTTGACGCAAGGCGGGAGCCCGCTGCGCTAACCGCCGTGCCCTGGGGACGTCCAAGCCAACGCCAGCCAGCGCTGTGTGTTCGCGCAACGTAAGCGCATCAAGCGCGAGGAATTCGTCAACAGCGTGAAGCGACTGACGACAACGTCCCTTCCCGTACGGCTACCCGCCCGACGCGGATGCCCATCTCATTGCGTGCTCATTGTTGATACGTACGCTCAAGCGTACATATCGTTGGATTCGCCAACGATTGGAACCCATCAACCGATGAGGCGAATATGGACTCTCTATATTTTGGAGCATTCCTTATAGGAATAGCTGGCGTAGTGCTTATCCTGAGGCACGCCATTCCGTGGAAGGCAGATTTACTTTCCGCAACAATATGGGCGACCGGTGGACTGCTTGCTGCGGCTCTGACCTGGCACGTAACCAGCAGTCTCAATGATTTGCTACTGCCTTTGGCGGCCAGCCTGCTGTTCGCCGTGCTCGTGCGGGCATTTCTCCCGCATCTCACATCATTCGGTGCGGGTCTTCTTGCGAGCCGGCTTTACCTGCTGGTTTGCGCAATATTCCTCGTTCATGCGAGCGTTCAGGGTAGTAACTGGCCGACGTCTGTCTGGATTGGATACTATGCGGCCCTGTCGTTAGCGCTCGCGCTGGCGGTGATCGGAACACTCCTTAGCGCATTTTCATTTCTCCCCGATTTCCTTGGCAGGTTCGTCCCGCTATTTTGTGACCCGTCAACGGCATTCGTGCAGACGAGCCACGATTACCGGCAGTGGCGGAACAACCCGCTCCTGTCTGGTGCCTATTACGAGTGCATGCCGCGCCACAAGCAGTTCCAACCTGTCGCCAACGAATATGACGCGGCCTATACCGTGGGTACGATGTGCCTCGTCAGACGAAGCGCGCTTGAACAGGCGGGCGGGTGGGCAGAATGGGCGTTGACGGAAGACTCGGAACTTGCGGTCCGGCTCCACGCGTTAGGATACAAAGGTAACGTGTTCGCGGACACATGGGGTAAGGGTCTGATTCCCGAAACCATGGAAGGAGTGAAGAAGCAGCAATTTCGTTGGTCCGGGGGACCGCTTCAGCAGTTCATGGTGCATTGGCGCTTGTACCTCGGCCTCGAAACGCGCCGCCGACTGACTTTCGCGCAAAAAGCGCTGGAAATCAAGCATAGTTTCGAGTATCTGCCTACCGTGCTCAGCAGCTTGATGGCTCTAGTCATGGTGCTGTTTTCCGTGAATGCGGTCATGCGCGGCGAGTCTACCGATGTACCGCTAAGCGTACTGGCCGTTGTCGTCGCCAGTGTCTTTCTGGCCTATGCGAAAAAGTGGATAGAGGTCAGGCGTCTAGGTGGAAACCGCACCACTTCCTTTCTCTATGCCGTGATGATGGAGGAAGCGCTTCGTTGGACTTTTCTAAAAGCGTTCTTTGTCCCGCTTTTCAAGTTCAAGCTCACCTGGCACCGAACCGACAAGTTCGCCAAGTCAGGCAACCTCGTACGTGCCTTTCATTCATCCAGAACCGAGACGTTGATTGCCATAGCCTGTTTTGCCATAGCGGCAACATTCGCTCCCTTCGCGTCCTTTGATCGATTCGACTATGCGGCCCTGACGACGATCATCGTAGCGCTCCAGGGTGTGGGTTTTCTGTGCACGCTAGCGATGGCATTTGTCGGCGAAAAAGCGCTGTCCCGGCACGCGCCCGTACCTAAGTCAAGCGGTACGTTCAAGAAATCAGGTTTGAGCGAATCTGCGTAGCAGCGTGCATTCGATGTTGGGAACCCCTCCCGATTCGACATCGAGAAAGCGGCCCAGGACACGGCCAGCAGGATCGGCCCGAACACCGGATGTAGCGACCAGCGGTCGATGGCGTCGCCGCGAGTGTCGGTGGCGTGCGGCATCGACACGGTCGCGGCCAGTAACACACGAACTTCATCGTGCAGGCCGTCGCTATCTGCTGTCCCCGTGTCTCCTGCATGTCTCAAGGTCGCCGCCTTGTCGCTTGCGGCCACGCCGTGCCGGCGCTTCGTCCACCGCTGGCCATGCTGGAGAAAACCCCATCCTTTCGGACCAGCGCGTGATACATCGCGGCCAGAAAATGCACGGCAAACGTTCCTGCCAACACCATTGCAAGGATCAGATGCGCCTTCCTGAGGGCTCGGTATAGGTGAATATCATGCGGCATGATCGATGGCAGATGCAGCCAACCCATCAGTATGATCGGCGGGCCCTCAGCGGAAATCATTGACCAGCCGACCAACGGCATGACGATCATCATTGCGTAAAGCGCAAAGTGAGACGCTCGGGCTGCGCGACGCTGAACGAGCGGGATGTCTTCCGGAAGCGCCGGAACATCGCTGTTCAAGCGCACATAAATCCGAATGAATGCGAGAGCCAATATAGAAATACCCAATGGCTCATGCAGCCAAAGCAGGTTCTCATCCAGACCCATAACCAGCATTGACAGAATCATCGCGGCCATCATCCAGTGGAGCACGCGAGCAAGAAAACTGAAGTGAAGCGTTTGGCGACGCACGGGCGGAAGGTCCTTTCAGAAGCAGAATAGTTGCCTTGGGCTTCTCGTGTAGATGCTTCAGGCGCTCGATAAACAAACCAGCAACGGGCCCTGCCGCGCATATGCCTGCAGGCTCGCCCCTGTCGCGATAGGGTCACCAGCACATCGACAAATCCATATGCATAGTTATCCATATAGACACGCTGCAGTGCCCTGATCTGTCGCTGCCCCGATTGGCTAGTGCGTCGGGTCGCCCGTGTCTACCTTGGTCTGTGCTACACGCTGCTGCTTCATGCGAGCAACCTCCTGCGCGAACATCGGGTCGATGTCGGGATATGAGGTATCCGTGACATAGTCGAGGCCGTTTTTCCGGGCCTCGACAAGCTCCTGGTAGACCTCGGCGCGAGTTTTTCCCTGGGCAAAGACATGTGTAGAGGCAAGAAAACCCAAGCAGACTGCAGCTATCGAAAAGACTTTCATTTCACACTCCTGTCAAAAATTATGCGTGACGTCGCTGAGTAGACTCGATTCACACGCAAGATATTCCCGACGAGGCTCGAAATGATTCCCCGCGACGCGTTCGATTTTGTGGATGCGGGGAATATATCTTTGACAGGATCGGTAAACGCACCTAGTCAGGACGAGTTCGTCAGCCTAACTGAATGATGCACACCTCATTCATGGACGCGGTCGCCCTGACACATTCCAAATTGACGTTGACCAAAGTGCACCTACTGCTCGCAGGGCAGTCTTGATGTCGGGAAAAATCCAATGAAAAAGCACCATTTCGCATTTGCAATTTTGTGTCCTATGGCCGCAACCGCACATGCTCAAAGCAGCGTGGCTCTACGGCTTGATAGACGAAGGCTTTGAGGCAGTAAGCAATGTAGCGGTAGCGGGCACAAACGGTGGCCACTCCAAGTTCGGGCTGGATGCGATCAATGGCTTGAACGGTACGCGCTGGGGTTTGCGAGGAAGCGAAGATCTCGGCGGAGGATTGTCAGCGGTATTTACGCTAGAGAATGGCTTTGATCTGAATAGCGGAAAGCTTGCACAAGGCGGCGACGAGTTCGGGCGACAAGCGTTCGTCGGCATCAAAAGCAGGGATTTCGGCACGGTGACGCTAGGCCGTCAGTACGATAGCGTTGTCGATTATGTCGGTGGCCTGGAGTTCGCGGATTCGAGCCTCGGTACCGCACATGCCGCTCATCCGGGCGACCTGGACAACTTCAACAACACCCGTCGCACTAATAATGCAGTCAAATTCCTGAGCCCAAATTACGCGGGATTGACGTTCGGGGGCGTGTATAGCTTTGGGGGCGTGCCAGGGTCGGTTGCGACGAACCAGGTGTATTCATTTGGAGCAGGCTATTCGCGAGGGCCGGTGTCTTTGGGAGTCGCTTACCTGAACGCGAGGAATCCGGCATCCTCTTTATTTGGTAGTAATCCGTCCGACACTGCCACGTCCAATGGACTGACCGGAACGCCCGTTTTCAGCGGTTATCGTACTGCCGCGCTGTACCAGGTGATAGGCGCGGGCGGCTCATACGCGCTGGGGCCCGCGACCCTCGGGGCAACATTTTCCAACACACGGTTCGGCGGTATCGCCCAGCTAGGGGGAACGACAGCTGCGTTCAATAACGCGGAAGCAAGTTTTCAATATCATTTGACGCCGCGCTTTCTCGTGGGACTTTCATATAACTTCACGCACGGCAGCCAGGTGTCGAGCACAGTGGGAGGGGCCAACTATAACCAATACGCGGTCGGCGCCAATTACTCCCTGTCGACGCGCACGGACGTGTACTCCGCGGTCATCTATCAGACTGCCAACGGTCATAATTCAACCGGAGCCGCCGCCGTCGCGAATATAAACGGCGTGTCGGCTTCGTCGAACCAGCAGCAAGCCGTGGCCAGAATAGGTCTGCGCACCAAGTTTTAAATGATCGCCTGCCTTGAATAAAGGGATGTAATGGCTGGAGATGCGGCTATCGACGTATCTCCAGCCTCCTTGTGCGTTTGTTCTTTATTGAAGACTTCGATTTACAACGTGTCGCCCCGTATTCTCGACGTTCGAAGGGCGCCGCTAGCCAACGCTCCACCGTAAACAAGCGCAGATGTAGGTATTGACCACCACCGGAGAGGGCGGTGCAAACGACAGCCCGTGGTTGCTGGCGTGAAGCCTTCGGCCCCCAAGGAAGCCAGTTCGAGTTCTTCCACGAATACATCGGAAATTCTGATCGGATTGTCTTCCGATGAAATTGAAATCACCCGGATATTCCGGCAGCAGCGTTACCTGATTGCGGTCCGCGACTTCGACGAATCGCCGCATCCTTGCCACTCGCGCCAGCGGTTGATTCAGTCGAGGCGATCGCCCACGTTCTTGCACAGCCTCGATCTCCTGGCACCGTTCGATACGCGCCTTGCCGGATTCGTATGCCACGCTTTGAGCACAACTGGTGAAAACGCACAGCACACTCCGGCTAACTTGTCAGGAATAAAGTTGGAGCTTATGCAGTCCACTACATTGAATCCGGCGTTTTTCATTTTCCACAATATACCTTTCCTTCCTTTTTAAGATCAGTCTATTTATCTCGCGAAAAATGAACATTCTGTTATCGGTCAATTACGATAAGTCAGGGGATTTATGCGGCACACACATAGAAGCGATCTGTTGTCAGGCTATCTTGACCGAGAGTTAGGGCCGGTCGAGACTTTCTGGGTCGAATACCAGCTTGCCACCTGCAAGCGCTGCCAGGAGATCTATGCGGTGTATGAAGGTTTAAATATGCGGCTGCGCAGCGCGTATCTATGCGTCGAGGTGCCCGAGGAACTGGCGGAGCGAATACGGGCTCTCTCGAGGAACCAGGCGTTGAACTTGACCGGGACAGGCGTCAGTTCACCGACAGGGCCCGATCAATAGTCCGATTTCAGATCGCCCTCGTCCGCACAGGCATTGATGGACTGGATGCCCAATGGACTCTGCGCGCCACCGCCAATCTGGAAGTTCTAGTCGGAAAACATAGCAGATCATTCATTATGGTATCCAGATCAATACTGCAATTTTACGGTTTAATTCGCGATTCTCACCGCAACCGCATAACCTCGGTTTTACGATTGAAAACGAAAGCGAAATAAATCTGACTCCGGCAATATTTTAAATTCGACAGGTACCGACCGTTTATCGCTACCGGGAATAAAAGCGACTTACTCGAAGTCTTCTGTCCTTGACCATGGAAAGAAGACTCGAGAGGAAATCCAGCATGATTGACCCGGTCGTGGCAAAGCGCTTCGAACGATTGGTTTTGCCACATATGAACTCGGCTTTCAACGTTGCGCGATGGTTGACCCGCAACGACGAAGACGCCAAAGACATTGTTCAGGAGGCGTGCCTGCGGGCATTCAAGTTCTTCGAAGGATTTCGCAACGAGGATCCGCGTTCCTGGTTACTAAGCATCGTAAGGAATACCTTCTATACGTGGCATCAACAAAACCAGGTGCATATGCGCGAGAACACGATGTTTGAAGAAGATCTGCATAGTCTGGAGGCAGGTTTCGAAAATTTCGACCGTGGTCCGGAAGCGATGCTCATCCAAAGGCAGAGTCAAAAGCAAGTGCACGTGGCATTGCAAGGTTTGCGACTGGAATTTCGCGAAGTACTCGTTTTGCGCGAGTTGGAGGGGCTGTCATATAAAGAGATTGCGTCCATCGTCGGCATACCGATAGGCACTGTGATGTCTCGCTTGGGGCGCGGTCGCCAGCAACTCGCTGAACTTCTCGCTTCGACGGATGAGGAGTGTTGATGGATCATGAAAGGGCGTTTGAACTGATAGCTGGCTATGTCGATGAGGAGCTTGGCCTATCCGAGGCGTTGGACTTCGAACATCATCTTGCGGGATGCCAGCTCTGTCAGGAACAACTCGCGAAACAGAAGCTTGCGCGTTCTCGTCTCAAGCACGCACATCTTCAGGTCGAGACCCCGGATGACTTGTCGCGGCGAATTAGCGCTGCCCTGTCGACGCAAAAATCGATGTGGAGACGGTTGGGTGAGCTGTTTCGTCTGCCCGGCAGAACGAACCCATTTGCATGGGCACCGGTTGGCGCGGTCGCCATCTCGGCACTCGCACTGAGCGGAAGTGCCGGCTTGTACCTGTCTATCCCCTCCAGCGAGAGTCGGTTGTCCCACGAACTGCTGGATAACCATATTCGCTCGTTGCAGGAAAATCACCTTATCGATGTGATTTCAACCGATCGGCACACCGTAAAGCCGTGGTTCAACGGCAAGCTGGATTACACGCCGCCGGTTGTCGATCTCGCGCAGCAAGGGTATGCGCTCGTCGGCGGGCGAATGGATGTCGTCAATGGAAGGCCGGTGTCCGTCTTGGTCTATCGCTATAAGCTTCATCCCATCAACCTCTATGTCTGGCCAGGAAGCGATGCAAGATCGTCCACCCGAATCACCGAGCGGGACGGCTATCATCTTGCGCATTGGAACGCTGCGGGAATGGATTTCTGGGCTGTGACAGACGCTGGCGAAGAAGAACTGAGCGGCTTCGTGGACGACTTGCGAACGCGTGCATCGCCCTAACCGTCCGGTAGGAGGTACGGTATCCGAAAAAGCTTTGGCGATGCCTGGATATGTCGTTCAGCGCATCGGCTCTTGGCGATTCGTTTATCGAGCTGGAGCATGAGCCCGATAAACGGACGGCCTCGTTAAACCTGAGATGACGGTCGCTCGCCCCGGAGAAGACGTGGTTCTCGATGGCCGATTCAGGCTCGTCCGGTCGACCGGAGTGGACCGGGAGTGGGCGACGCGGCCGTTAGAAAGACGTGGCCATGGCACTGTCCGGCAATCGTGCGCTCAGCGTCCGTTCGGCTACCTGCTTCGCCCCGATGGAACGAACAATGTAAGGCAAAGGCCAATGAGCGCTACTCCGGCCGCAAGGACGAGGCTGGTATGAATCGCGCTGATAAGCGCGAGGCGTGCCGATGCCAATATGACGTCGCCTGCATGACCCGTAAAGACAAGCTGGTTCACAAGCACATTTTGGTCTACGCGATCAGGCATTAGCGTCGGACTGGCGAGCGACCTGAACCATTGCGTTGTCTGGTATGAGTGAATCAGGTTATGCAGGTCGCCCGTGTACAGGTGATTTAACACCGAGCAGGTCATCGATATGCCTAACATTCCGCCGAGCGTCCTAAGCGATTGCAGCGCCCCTATCGTTGCACCGAGTTCGGTGCGCGCAGTGATGTTATGCGAAAAAATAGATAGGCCGGATGCAACCAGGCCGAGACCCACTCCACCGACACCCATGCATGTCATCCACACGACATGAGGCATCTTGCCGGTTATCGCGACCACGCAAAAACACGCGATGATGAACAAGGCGAACCCCGCGCTCATCGTAAGGTTGATTCGCTTGACCCAGCCGATGATCCTGTTATTCAAAGCGGTGCCAACCGTCACCCCGGCCACGAGTGGAGTGATCAGCATGCCGGAGTGAGACGAGGACATGCCGAATCCGCCTTGAAATAACAGCGGAACGTTGAACAGCAGGGCGAATGTTCCAAACCCGCCCAGCACGGACACAATGAAGAGCGCGATGAGCCTGCGGTCCGCAAAGAGGCCTTTCGGTATGATCGGATGGTCAACCCGCATTTCCCAGATCCACAGTGTGAAGCCGGCAATTGCAATGATCAATCCAAGTGACACGGTCAGACTGGTGGCGCCTTTTCCCGGAACCAGTTCGATCAGGAGGAGTGCAGCGGCTAGAGCCACAACGAGAACGCAAGCACCAAACCAGTCGACACGAGAGATATCAGCACGACGCGTGGAGTGCACGTCAGGCAGGAAGCGATGGATAAACAGAAGCGCCACGATTCCGGTTGGCACGTTGATAAAAAACACGAGCCGCCAGTTGCAGTATTGAGCGAGCACGCCGCCAAGGAGCGGTCCGATGACGCTGCCGACTCCGGAGGCGGAACTGACGATGACCTGCCATCGCAGGCGGGACGGAGGATGGGGGAAAAGGTCGGCGACCGTCGCGAAGATCGTCCCGGTCATGATACCGCCACCCAAGCCTTGCAGTCCTCGGGCAATTACGAGTTGAAGCATGCTATTCGCGAGTCCACACAATAGCGAGGTCACGGTAAAGAGAACGATCGCCGCAAGAAGGAGCATCTTCCTGCCGACAAGGTCTCCTAGTCGACCAAACAAAGGAATCGCGATGACCGATGTCAGCATATATGAAGTTGCAACCCACGCGTACAGATCGAATTTCCCAAGGTCTCTAATGATCTGAGGCAATGCGGTTCCGACGATTGTCTGGTCCTGCGCGACCAGAATGGCCACGAGCGCCATACCGAACATCGCAAACAATGATTCGCGGAACGGCCGCGTCGGCCGATATCCCTCATCGGTGGTGGAGAGCGCGTTCATCGGAGATCCTTAGGATGGCTTCGACATGGCAATGACTGTCTTCGGCATTGGTTGCGATGCGACACTGGCGATTGCTGCGTTCGAAGGCGTAAAGCCATGTTCGATTGCTGCTCTCACCGCTCGCCAAACATCGGGTAGACCTCGCTTTTCTCGCGGTTATTCCCACTCTCGAGAAAAATCTCTCACGATTAGCCGCTGCCTGCACATTGCGTTCGTGCGTCATAAGCCGGTGCCGCCGGGTGCGGTCGGTATGACCGAAAGCCCGCGCCAACGTCGATATCGGGAATAAATCGCGTGACCTCGGAGTCTTGCTGCATGAACCTGGTACGAAATCGCCGGATACGCCGGTGGACCACTTCCTGTAGCTACTCGCGAGGACGATATGTCATCCAAACTTCCATTTGATCCTACCCGTCGCAATGCCTTGAAATGTCTCGCCTTCGGCGGCGCAGGGACGCTGTTTGTCCTGGCTGGCGGGGTGCTTTCGCCCGTAGACGTCGCGTTGGCCGCCGGCAACAAGGGGCATGCCGCCGCGCAAGGGACGCCCTTGTTCCTGCAGATCAGCGACACTCACATCGGCTTCAACAAGGAAGCCAATCCGGACGTCGCCGGCACGCTGACGCAGACGATCGACTATGTCAACGCCATGCCGGTCAAGCCGTCTCTCACGATTCATACGGGAGACATCACCCACTTGTCCAAGCCGCAACAGTTCGACGACGCATCGCAGTTATTGTCGCGACTGCAAATTACCGAATTGCATACCGTTCCGGGCGAACACGATGTGACGGACGGCACCGGCATGGAATACTTCAACCGCTTCGGCCAGGCGTCTGCCAATAAAGGCTATTACAGCTTCGATCATCAGGGCGTCCACTTTATCGCGCTGAATAACGTCATGAATTTTCAGCCGGAAGGCCTGGGCGCACTTGGTAACGATCAATTGGACTGGCTGAAGGCGGATCTGGCGGGCCGCTCATCAAGTACGCCGATCGTCGTTTTCGCCCATATGCCGTTGTGGACGATTTACCAGCCATGGGGTTGGGGCACCGGCGACGCGGACCAGGCGATGAGCTACCTGAAGCGCTTTGGCTCCGTCACGGTCCTGAACGGCCATATCCATCAAATCGTCTCGAAAGTGGAAGGGAACATGACGTTCCACACTGCGCGATCGACAGCCTACCCTCAACCGACCGCCGGCAACGGCCCCGGTCCTGTACCACTGACCGTCCCGGCTGCCCAACTTCCGAAAATGCTGGGCGTGACGGACGTGAAGATCGCGCTGACACCTGCCAAAGCGACGCTGACCGATACAACCCTTGCCTGAAAAGCAACCGGCCGATGGCTGTATTCGGCCATTCCACACTGGAGAAAGACGTATATGAGCAGGTCTATTTTGAACGCCTCCTTAGCCGTATTGTTCGTGTCGGCGACGCTCAGCGTCGCCGTGCGTGCGGTAGCGGCAGGCGATCCGGTTGCAGGCAAGATCGCCTACGGGGCGTGCATGTCGTGCCATTCCATCGACGATAACGACGTCGGACCTGCGCACCGCGGCGTCGTAGGACGCAAGGCGGGGTCCGTACCGGGATTCTCGTACTCCACCGCGCTGAAAAACTCGGGCATTGTCTGGACACCTGAGATGATCGACCGTTGGCTGCAAGGCCCGCAGAAGCTGGTGCCAGGAACGAAGATGTTCTTCTCGGTGGGGGATCCGAAGACTCGCGCGGACATCATCGCCTACCTTGCCACGCAGAAGTAGAGATGCACTATCCTAACGGCGCGCGCCTCGCGTGCCGCGCAGCATGCCCCTTCCATCTTTCCGCCGCGCTCAACGATGTTCTGTGCAACGGATCGTTGGAAGCGAGAATATCGCCAGCTCGCTACTGGCTGAATTTCAGCCATTCGCTGCAACGCTATGTTCTGCCGCATACTCACGTGGTGTCATGCCGTAACGAGCTTTGAACGCACGGCTAAAGTGGGCGTGGTTCGAAAAGCCGCATTCAAATGCGATTCGCTTTATCGCGCCATGCGACGTGTCGACAAGCAATCGCTGCGCAGCTCGCTCAAGACGTAACGACCACACATAGCTCATCACCGACAGGCCGTTGGCCCGCAACGCACGTTCAAGACTGCTTTTCGACATATTCAGTTCGGCCGCTATCCGCTCGGCATTCAGATCGATGTCGCCTATATGTCGCGCGATCAGTCGTTTCGCGAGCAACACGTTAGCCGAGCCCATTGGTCGCAACGATGGTTTGTCATAGTGATTGATAAGCACGTCCATTAAGTCAATGCACTGCTCGCCGAGCCGCGACAGCATCGTCTCGCTAACCTTACCCGATAACGAAGCCAGATGGAGCACCAGTCCGCGTACCGCATCGACGTCCGCCAAAGCGGGATTCGGGCGCAAGAACATCGGCAAACTGTCGCGTAATCCTCGCTCGCGCAGGGAGGACTTCGGAATACTTAGCACCGACATATGCGTCGTATCGCGAAACGACTCCGTGAACGTACGCTGTGGGTCGAGGACCGCAACGTCCCCGGGTCCGAACCTCGTCGTTTGCCCGTGTTGTCCGACGAACAGCGCGCCACTGTTCACCACCTGCACGATTAGACGCTCCTCGTTCCAGGCTGCACTGGGATGGGGCGAACCCGGCGATACTGCGAACCATGCTGCCTTGACGTTCGAGACGATCGCCTGTCCCGCGCGTGCAATATGCATCGCCGAGGGGCCGAAGTGCGAACCGTCGAGGCGACATTTCCAGCCGTGAATCGACAGCTCGTTGACCCATTCGCGATGATCTACTGACGTACCATTCCAGGTATAAAATCTGTTATCGGTATCCATACTTTGCTTCCGGCGTTCGATGGTCCCATCTTGCAAATGAAAAACTACACGGTGCGCGATTTCGATGTCCCGTTCGGCCGATGAAGCAGGAATGAAGGCCCGCGACGACAGATTTTCGGATTGAGGATTTGCTCAAATACGATCGAGACTAGCAGAACAGCCCACGAAATGGCGCTCGTTTTTAACCGTTCTACCATAAAGCGGTCGGGTGAATGGCAGGTGCTGGCACCACACTCCTATCTACCGTTGGGCAATCGCGCTCCTGCTGCAGCGCTTTTACGACGCGAAGTTTTTTCTTAGGCCTCCGCCTAAGCAAGCCATGTCTTGAGACGCCAGATCCTCGGAGTATCGCCAACAACTCGTCCGAATACTGTCGTGAAATGCGATTGGCTACGAAAGCCACAGTCAATTGCGATATCGAGCATTGTCATGTCCGAGTGCCTCAAGAGGTGCTGCGCGCGCTCAACGCGGCGACGCAACAGAAAAGTATGAGGCGAATAGCCTGTCGCGCGGCGAAACTGCGCGGCAAAATGCATGCGCGAAAGACCAACGCTCGACGCGATGTCCAGGAGTCGTACGGGTTCAGACAGGTGCGCGTCTATAAACTCCGTCGCACGACGCAATCGCCACCCTGGCAGGGTTGACTCGCGTGACGCCGGCAGCAACGCGGGCCGGGAGAAATGAGTCTCGAGCAGCCGTGCGACGATTGCGGTGCAAACGCTATCGACGTAAAGCGATGCGAAGGCCAGATTCTCTCGCTGTACTTCGACAAGCATTTTGGCAAGTCGTTCTATCGCCGACACGCGCACCGGTTGCGTTGCGCTCATGATTTCACCTGCGAACGGATGGCCGAACGTTTCCTCGTAGTGCCGTTGCAGCATGCTCCGCTGAACGAACAAATGAATCACATCGCACCCGCCAGGAAAAACAGCCTTCGCGCTTTCGCCCGGAGCTGTTACTTGCGTCGAGCCGGGGAAGATCTGTCCATTAAAATTAACGGAGTCTGAACGAAAATGAACATGAGTTGATTTGAGCGCAATGCCCACCGTGTATTCGTCTGCGGCGCTCGTCCTCGCATGCTCGACGTCGTTCGACCGCTGCAACGTCCAACGCGATGCGATCACCTCGCCGGCACTTGCTTCTGGCGGCGTGCGTGTGTCAGCGCTATCAACTGTGGCCGCCGCGGGTTCGGACTGCGGCGGCACACGCCACCTATCCTCGAAGGCAACCAGCAAACGCTCGGGAAGATCAGAACGGTCACGCCCGCTCATGCCGGCGAGCGCTGGGTAGTTGTATAAATACGCTCCTTCCGGAACGCGCGGCAGGCTCCAGCATATTCGAATCGTAGCGGCTGTGATGGCTCGGAATCAAGTTCCGAGCCGCCGCTGCATCACGCACTGCCGACATCGGTATCCCCTTGAAAATCTGGATCGAGGCCTCTGACAAGTTCACACCGACTCACGAGGCGAAAGGCGCATTGCGTGCCGCCGCAGCGCGGTCAGCGGCATCGTGCTTTCGGCTTGCGTACAGTGTGTCCATCGCTTTCTCGCATGTCTCACAATCCGTCCCACGACAGCGTAAATCAGACTCTTGCGTCGGACTTACGGCGGGCCGCTCCCCCATGGAGTTTGAGTTAGAGCACTATCTGAGCATAAATTGGCGTACGTGAGTACTGGACGAATGCGCAAACGAAATGTGCACTATCACAGGCACGATCGAAGTATTAATAGCAATGATCAGCGCGCTTCGCTTAACGTTGGATCAAGCTGTTAGCCAATTGCTAAATCGGTTCAACCGATTTTGATTCGCCCTGTCGCCGCCGACATTTTCGTTGTTGAAACGTACAGTTCCGGAACCTGTTTGTCTCGTATACCGTGAGAGTCATTCGAGCTTTGGATTGTGCGTGGAGTTGCCGCTGTCACTCAGGACACGTGGACACCGTTAGGTTGGTGACGCCGCACCCCGCCTGAACTTTCGAGGCAAGTGGCATTTGTCTTCATTGAGCTTGTGCCGGTCTGCCGCGTTTACTCAATCGGTTTCCCTATCGTAAATATTTTGTCATCCTTACCAGGAAATGTGTATGGACTCTCAGAATAATCAGCGTCAAAAGGAATTTTTCGGTACGCACGAAAATGCCCATTCTAAAATGCTTGAAATGATTGTGGGATATATGAAATCCCAAGTTGTACGCGCAACGGCGTTCTATTCGCTTGCAGAGCATCTGGATAACGGTGTGGTCACCCCTGAGGATATTGCGGCGGTCGAGTCGCTACATCCCGTCGCCACGTTTCGGTTAATGCGCGCATGCGCCGCGCTTGGCATGCTGACTTACGATCGTCAGACGAAGACGTTCGGCTCGACTCAACTGCTTCGCACGCTACGCAAGGATGATCCGGCGTCGTTGCGCAGTTCTGCATTGCTGCAGACGTCCGCATCTCACTGGTTGCCTTGGGGGCGCATTTGCGAGTCGGTGGCATCGGGTGAGCCACAAATAGAAAGTACGCTCGGACATGATTTCTGGACGCATTTAGAAGCGTCGCCAGAGGAAGCTGAAAACTTTACAGACGCGATGAGAAGAGCATCGAGTTTCTTCGACGGCGAAGTCGGAAAGCTTATCGATATGCGATCGGTTAGAACCGTAGTGGATGTCGGGGGCGCCAGTGGAAGTTTTGTTCAAGCCTTGATGGAAGCGAATCCCGAACTGCAGGGCGCAGTATTCGATCTTCCCTCTGTCGTGCCCGCCGCTGAGCGAGCGGCGCATGAACGTGGCATGGATGCCCGGTTCTCAACGAAAGGCGGCGACTTTTTCACGGATCCGCTTCCGGGCGCCGACATGTACCTGTTGAAGATGATCATGCACGACTGGAACGACGAGGCCTGCCTCACAATATTGCGCAACTGCAGGCGGTATATCAATGACGGCGGACGCCTGATAGTTGCGGAAATGGTGGTGGGGGAACCTGGGGATGCCGGCTACGCGCCGCTCACAGACCTGTTAATGATGGTGGCGTTAGGTGGCAAGGAGCGCAGCATTGGCGAATTTGAGCAATTGTTCGCAGATTCGGGTTTTCGCCTGACGTCGACGACACCCACGTCCACGCCGTTCGTACTCGTCGAAGCTGAAGCCATAAGCTAAGTGCGTCTCGAGCGTTGCAATTATCCATATCCCGGGTGCGAGACCTGGCACACGTCGCGCAGGTTGATTCGGCGTTTCAACAAAGAAAAATGAAAGCGCGAGGTTATACATCATTCTTTTGTTACTAATGAAGCCCAGCTGAGGTCAATCATGTCCGTATCAATGAGCGTTGCTGATCTGGATCAAGCCCGAGCCGTGATCAAGGCGGGAGATACAGCTGCTTTTTATGCCTTCATGGCCCACCAAGGCTACAACTATGCGCTCTTTGCAGGGCAGCTGGTTTCCGGCTCCGGATTTGACGGAGCGGCGGCAATAAACTACCTGGTTTCGAGTGCCAAAGCCCGCGGCGTATTGCTTACAGAGCGCGAAGTCCCCCTGCTTGAGTCAAAGCTGGCGACCGCTTGGGTCCTTGCGTTAGCGCGCGTTGCGCAAGAAGATCCGGCCGGTGTAGTCAGTGCCGATCTGGGCTACCAGCAAACGCTCGACCTCCACGCGGCAGTTTTCAGTGAATATGGGTTGAGCAAAGAAGCGTGGATACTAACGGTGCCGGGTGAAATTCTTGGTACTCCATTCATGGAGGCGAACTTCGCATCGCTGCTACTCGAACTGCGCACCTCATCCCGCAAAGAGTCGATAGAGAGCGTGGTATCACTTGTCCTGGCCATGTCATTCGCCATCAGGGATCGCAAGGATCTCAGTCCGCAGCAGATTGGAACTGCAAGCAAATGGCTGCTGACCAACGCGTTCAATGTCGGTTCTGATCTTGCGACAATCGCGAGGGCTTCGGTGTTGGGTAGTCGTGGCTAACGCGAAGCGACGGGACATCATTCCGTATTTGCACGAAAAATTCGTGTTCTTCCTGGGCAAATATCTCGCATTGAATTGCTTAACATTCCATAACTGTGCATCTCGCACAATCATTCCGGTTGCTCCAGAAGCCTCATAGTTCCGGCAACGCGATCGCATGCCGCACGGCACGGGTCATTCACGCGCTGCAAGGAAAACGCCTTTGTGACATTGCACAAATGGATTGTTATTTCCTCTGGTTCTCAGCCGCTGAGATGCGTGGTCAATCACGTCTCCCATTTCAGAAAACGGAAGTTTCGGGGCACGACGCGAAGCAACCTCAACATAAAGTCGATGTGGAGAACGGGCCTGGACAGACGTACGTCTCGCCAAAAGGCTGGTGCGACAAGGCAGCCGGTCCGTTGCCTTGATTCGCTCCTTCGTCGTCAACATCTCCATTGTTGAAACGCACAAATCCGGGAATTGTTCGCCTCGTATATCGTGAAGGGCATTGGAGCGTCGGTTGCGGACTATACGCAGCGCTATCATTGTCTGGAGAAAGAGATGAGCGGTGAAGTACCAAAATATGGCAGTGCGGTCCATTCGATTGACCACTTCGCGCTGGACGTACCATCCATTGCCGAAGCGCGCCACTTTTATAGTGCATTCGGACTACAGGTTAGTGAGGTTGGCAGCGGAGCCGATGCGCATCTCGAGCTGCGCGCGGTCGATGGTCATCGTTGGGCTCGCATCCTTCCCGCTGCGCGGAAGTCACTTGCCTATCTGAGCTTTAGCTGCTTTGAAAGCGATCTCGATCCCCTTTTGCAGCAGTTGCGCGAGGCGGGCGGCACACCGAAGGGTGACGACGCAAGGCTTGGGGTAAGTGAAGAACATATCCAGCCCGGCTTCTGGTTCAATGATCCCGACGGTAATCTTATTCATGTCGGCGTAGGACCGAAGACCTCACCACGACGAAAACACGAGTCCCGCTGGCAGGAGACGGGCAGCGATTCACGGGCAGTCCTGCCTCTTTCCCAGACGGCAACTGTCCGGCCGAGACGAATGAGTCACGTTGGACTGTTCACTCCAGACATAGATCGTGCCGTTAATTTCTATCAGCGCGCGCTTGGTCTGCGCCTGTCAGATCGTGCTGCTCCTTTCGCAGCTTTCATGCATGGTGCGCACGGGAGCGATCACCATATCGTTGCATTTGCAAAGAGCAGTGCCAAAGGCTGGCATCACGCGGCGTGGCATGTCGATGGCGTCAATGAGGTCGGCATTGGTTCTGCACAGATGGCCGCGGCTGGGTACACGCGCGGTTGGGGCACTGGCCGTCATGTCCTCGGATCGAACTATTTTCACTATGTGATGGATCCCTGGGGATCGTTTTCTGAATTCTCGTCGGACATTGACTTCGTAAGCGCGGACGTATCCTGGCAGGCAGGAGAGTTTGCACCGCAAGACGCGCTCCGTCTATGGGGCCCAGACGCGCCTCCCTATTTCGTCGAAAACACAGAAGTTTGAGACGCTGGAACGCATGCATGAGTGCTCCGCGAACAGGACACCTGCAACGTCTCTGAACGAGCTCCAACAGTTTCATAACCGGGAACCACGAGTCGATTATGGTAGAAAATATTGCTCCCACCGAACTCCCTATTCACGCTCTCCTCGCCGGCCGCTGGAGCCCTCGCGCTTACTCCGGGGATCCGGTAACCCGCGAGCATCTCCGCTCTGTATTGGAAGCAGCACGTTGGGCACCTTCTTCGTACAACCTGCAGCCTTGGCGTTTCATTGTATTTGATCGCACCATCGATGCGATCGCATATAAAGAGGCGTTTGCGACGCTCGCGCCAGTCAATCAGGGATGGAATGGCCCGGTACCTATATTGATCGCCGTTACAACGCATACGCTGACGGCCAAGGGCGACGTCAACCGTTGTGCGCAGTACGACGCCGGAGCTGCGTCAATGGCGCTGGTCCTGCAGGCGCACGCGCTTGGTCTCGCCGCGCACCAGATGAGCACGCTCGACGTGGGCGAGTTCCGCCGCAAATTTGCGATTCCGGATGAGGTCGATGTCATTGCGATGATCGCATTGGGTCATTACGGCGATGTGGACGAGCTGGCTCCCGTCTACCGCGAACGCGAGCGGGCGCCGCGAACACGTTTACCGCTTGCGGAAATTGCCTACGAAAGCGGCTGGAAACGTGGGCTTTGAGTGACCTTTAATTGGCGCAAACTTTGGCCTCGGCACAGAAGCGAGCTATTGCCGCAGCACGGCTGTGGTGCGAATCGGCATGACTCGCTTCGTGCAGCTTCAACGCAGTGAACAATCGTGCGATCCAACTCGGTGCGCTAAGGTCCGCGTCCAGTAGCATTTCGATGCGGTTGAGGCGATACGCGAGCGTATTGGGGTGAATATTGAGTGCAGCGGCTGTTGCCTTTCTGTGCTGGCGATGGTCAAAATAGCTTTGAAGTGTCCGAATCAGATCTTTCTCATAGATGAGCGCGTCGAGCACCATCGCGAAATAGCGCAGCGCGCTTTCATTGGTACACACGCTTTTTTCGATAACGATGTCAGAGTAAAAAAGCACCTTTACCGAGCCTTTCCGGCAACCTCGCAAAGCGTTAAGGGCACTCATGGCCTCCTCTGCCGAGCGCGTCCAGCCTCGCAAATTTTCGTTTGCCAGCCCGACACCGATTGCATGCACCTGCATATTGTGCTCGGCAAATCGATCAAGCGCCTTTGAAAGCATGAGCTGACTTTTCATAATTGAATTGTCGCGTGCGCGAGGCACCCACGCGACGAAGTGACCACACCGCGTGACGTACGCTAGTTGCTCGACAGCAAGTTTCAGGTACCTGGCAATGCTTTGCACCAGGACCGCATGAATGTCTCCGCATCGCTCGGTGTGAGAATGAGCACCAAGGAAGTCGATAACGAGTGCAACTCGCGGCAAGGAAAGGTCGAAGCCTAGTCTATAACCAAGCTCAGCGAACGCGCGCGTGTCGCCTGTTTCGTCAAAAATTAGCTCCCCCAGACGACGACGCATTTCGTCGACAGAACACAAGTACATTGCAGCGCCTGTTCAAGAAAAGTCAGTTGACGCGCCGGTCGATCAAAACAACATCCGAAGAAATGTCGTGATCTTCTCTGAACAGCGCTATGTCGTCTACTCGCTCGAGTGGCGAGGCGATAATCACGGTCAAAGATTAAGGTTTCGCCTATGGGCCGTCAATCGACGAAAACAGCACGCTGCAAAATAGTCACATTCCATAACGTTTGGATCACGAAGTAAATTATCGATGAGATTGTCGTCATAGCATGCGGAGTCGTTCACAGCGGAAGATGCAAATTGGGAACCGCAAGAAATCGCCATGAAGTGCGCAAGGATTTGATAGACACACCGTTGTTAGTCTGTTTTTTTGCGCAAGACGGAATTTCAGCCTTCGCCCTGATGCTTACATAACCCGTACAGAAAAGATAAGCCTATTCTCCGCGTGGCGCGGTCAGGGTAGAGACGCGAAACTGAGCAGGTGTGATGCCGATTTTCTCGCGAAACACGCGACTGAAATGCGATTGACTCGAAAAGCCGACGAAGCTGGCAATATCGGCCAGCGAATCGCCGCGGCGTAGCAGGTGGACCGCCTGCGCGATTCGCCGCTCGATGACGAAGCCATGCGGCGATGTCCCACAAGTGGCTTTGAACGCGCGTGCAAAGTAATAGGGGCTCAGATTGACCAGGCGACTGAGCGTCGAAATGCTCAGATCCGATGCAAGATTTTGCTCAACGTAGTCGTGAATTCGCTGCATGCTGGCGGAGGACAACCGCTGGCCGGTACCGGCCTTGGTTGACGTATCTGGAGCAATAAATCGCGGAGACATTCGTTCACTGATAAAACCGAGCAGGGCAATCGACAATCCCTCTGCATACAGGCGCCCCGTGAGGCAGCCACCCTGCACTTCGGCTTGCATGGCTTCAATCAATGCGGTCAGCCTGCGGTCGCTAAACAGATCTCCGGTGAGCGTCGCTCGCGGCCGCTCCGGCAGCAACGAGGCAATATGTGTCATGGACAGTTCGATCAGCACGGACTGACCCGAGGAACAGCGCCAACGTCCCCTGTCGATTTCGAAACCCGCTTCCACCAATTTCGTTCTACCCGGCAAAATATCCCATAAATAGCGATGACAACCCGAGCGAACCTCCGTGTATCCGAAGATGGTGGAACTCGTCATGATGAGCGGATTTGGGCAACAAATCTGTGCAATGTCGTGTACCCCAGGAATCATGCGGACCTCGAGTGGAAAGCCGTGCCATTGAGAGCCGCTGCTGGAATTCAGCAATTCGCCTTTGGCTGAGGCGTGTATGCCGTTTTCCATCAGGACAATGTGTGATTCGATAGCGGGATTCATGTTCATCCATTCCATGTCCGGTGAGATGGCTTGCACTGCGCCCTGACGAGCGCATTACGACACTGCAGTATCAGGACGCAGTTTCACTCAATCCGCGCCGATACGTCCTGAGACCAACGACGACGCATCGTTGCGCCGCTATTGCTATCCGCTTGCCAAATCGAATAGGTCTGTGCCGTAAAGTGAGACGTCCGCATGCCAGACGGTGTGGCCGATGGATCGACACGGGAACCCCGTGTAGAGGAACCCGATTGCCTTCCGAAAAATTGGCCAAATAGCTTCCGTTTCGGCCCGGCTTACACGCGAAAGTCGGGCCTCGCGCCGGGCGACGGCGCCCCACCTGCAGAAGAATGCGACCCGAACCGGCGTCGGCTCGCGACGTTGAGGCATGCGACATCGAGAACGGTAATGTCTAACGGCCGTTTCGACCGAGGGGCGGACAATCGTGATGCAGCACTTCGATGACCGTTACACGGAGCGAAGCCGCCACCCAACTTGCGGGGTGACGAGGAAGGGAGTCGTACGTGACGCTCACGCAATATCGGAGAGTGATACCTCGGCTATCGTCCCGCGACCGGAGAGTCATGACTGCTCGCTCGTCAATACCCATCTTTTTGGGAGGATTTCCCACGACGACGGAATAGATAGGCGCATGAGGTGTTTTGGGCCAAAGTCCAGCCCTTACTTCCGACGACAGGCATGAACGAGGGCAGGATTTCCCGGTGGACGCCTACGGCCGTCACTCGCTGCTCCGTTGCAAGGCGGGGCAGGATCTGCCGGACAGATCGTTTGTGCTTCGGTCAGCTTTTTGAAATATGGATAATGTAACGACCTATCATGACGCACCTTGACGGTTCGCAGATTCACCAAGAGCAGTCCGTCGGGTGCCCTCGACATCATACATGGCGAATTTAATGACCTCCACCCTGCAAACTGATCGATACGACCAAAATAAAGAATTGGAATCTGATCGCATCCGAGAAATAGAACAGTTTTACGTCGTGGTTCGCAAAGAAATCATGGCTGCCGCTTCCCCTGAATTTGCGCGAGAGACCGCCATGAGCCAAATTTATTGCGACGATGGCCTCGGGATTGCACTGAAGAACGTCCCAAGCGTGCCATTTAATCGATGGCTGGGAATCGGGGTCGATCGGCCTGCGACCGAGCAAGCAGTCGACCGTGCAATCAATTGGCTGACGGAGCACGCCAGCAGCACGTGGGGTCTGGAAGTTACTCCAGCGGCCTCGCCTGCTGAATTGGTAGATTGGATCGAGATGCGAGGGTTGCGTGCTATGCCCGGAGGCTTTGCGACTTTCTGGCGCGACGCCATTCAGGTAGAGCATTCGCCTGAAACCGAGTTCGTCATACGGCGGGCTGACGCCGCAGACGCCGATGTTTTTGGCACCACTGCGGTGACCTGCTTCGGAATGCCGGCTAGCTTTAAGTCCTGGATGTCGGCTTTTCCCGGGCGACCCGGATGGCACACCTATCTTGCCTCTCGCGATGCGACTCCTGTGGGAGTTGCCGCAATGTTCATCAAGGCGGGTATGGCCTGGCTTGGTATTGATGCCACCCTGCCTGCATTTCGCGGCCAGGGCATCCATGGAGCGCTGCTGTCCACGCGCATTCGAGACGCTGCTCAAAACGGTACCAGGTTACTTACCATTGAGACGGACAGGCCCGGCGCGAACGACCCGCCCAATGCAGCTTATCGGAACATCGAGCGTGCAGGCTTTGCTCTGTCGCATTCGCGGCTGCATTACGGCAAGGTCTGCGAATTGGAGAATGAGCGTTCACCAGGATGACGATTTTCAACAAGCTGGTAAATTTATGACCGTATCGATCTACGCCAATCGCGAAGCACCGGCAGGCGCCGACCGTGGGTAGGTCGTGGTCACGTCGAACGCGGCATCCCACGCCGGTTAAAGCAACACCGTAAAAGGTGATCGTTTAAGACCGAGCAGTTCGCGTAACGACACCACAGAGGCCTCGCGGCCCGCCGCACCGTACGCTTTGGCGCACGCGCTCTGCACATTCGGCGCGCGACGCAATGGAATCGTGTAATCCGCACCGAGCGGAATCAGCAGCATGCCGAACGTGCGTGCGTGCGTGTGCGCTGCGATTGCGCTTGCCGGTGCAGGATGAACGCGTCGAGCGGCGAGGATGCGCGCTCGGGCGGCTTGCGCTCGAGACGGCGCGTCATGGCCTGCAGCAGTTGGCGCGCGTTCTGGAAGTCGCCGCGCCACAGCAGCGCGGTGCCTTCGCGTGCGAGGCGGTAGGCGGAATCGGCCGTCGTGTGATGGTCGGCGAGCACGATGCGTTTCGGCGGCGGCACGCCCGCTTCGGAGCGCCAGCGCGCAGACTGCCGACCGTCGGCTTCGGGCCAGTTGATCGTCGCAAAAGCGGTGGGAACAGCGGGAGAATCGGCGGATGTTGTCATGATCGGATGAGAGTGGCGAAGGACATGATGCAGCAGTGTCTTCGTCACGATCGACTTCATGCGAAACCAGTTGAAGGACATCGCAATATCCGGCTGCGCAGCGATGGACTACCCGGCGCGATAGATTTCTTGCGCGTTCGCGTAAAGCGCACCGTTCGTGTATTTCAGGCCGGTATCGGAGGCCACCGTAACGACACGGGCCTGCGGGCCTAGCTCCTTAGCAAGCCGCAACGCGGCCACGACGTTTAGCCCTGTCGAGGTGCCGACGAACAGACCCTCTTCGCGGGCCAGACGGCGACACATTTCGCGCGCCTCGCCCTCGGAAACGGCCCATGCCTCGTCATAAAGTGTCCGATCAAGCAGAGGCGGCACGAAGCCGATACCGATGCCTTCCACATGATGCTCGCCAGCGCGGCCCTCGGTGATGAACGGCGAGCAGGCCGGCTCCAGTATCACGATGCGCGTGTCCCGGCGCGCGGCCTTCAAGGCACGGGACACGCCCATTATCATGCCCGCCACGCCGACCGCTCCGCAAAACGCGGTGATGCCGCCGGGAAATTGCCGGATCAGCTCGGTGCCGATCTGCTCGTAGCCGATCAGTGCGTCGCGATTGTTGAACTGATCGGTCAAATAGCAATTGCCCTGCGCGGCGATTTCCCGAGCCCGCGCGATCATGGCGGGAATCAGGTCTGCGCCGATTCTCCCGGACAGGCTGTCGATGATCTCCACCTCGGCGCCGAGCGCGCACATCGTTCTTAGTTTTTCCTGCGCGAAGGCATTGGACGATACGATCCGGAGCCGATAGCCCTTGACAGCGCAGACAAAGGCGAGCGACGAGCCGGTACTGCCGCCGCTGGCCTCCACGACGCACATGCCGGGCCGCAAGGCGCCACGCCGCTCGGCCTCCTCGATCATGGTCCGCGCCATGCGGTCCTTGTATGAGCCCGTGGGATTGAAGTACTCGAGCTTCAGATAGACCGAAGCGTGATGGAGCGGCACCACGCGTCGCAACTTGACGACCGGGGTGTTACCGATCGCGTCGAGCGCCGAGGCGTGCGGCATCGGGACGGGCGCGCTCATGGGCGATGCCGGCTCGGTGGGCGCCATACCGTGTCCGCGACAAGACCGGCAGATGGGTTCGGCGTGTCTATCAAAGTCCGAGCGCGTCGCTTAGACTGACCTCGCCGCGCTGCAGGACCTTCACGTGGTCAGTGCCGAAGCTCCGGCCGCCGATGCCCCAAGCGCCGCTCGCGACCTCCTCGATCACCACCCAGGTGATCGGCCGCATGGCTTCGCCCTCGATTTCCACGAGTGCGTCGGTAATCTTCTCGATGATGCGCTGCTTCTGTTCGGGGGTGAAAACGCCCTCGATTGCTTTAACGGACACGAATGGCACAGCGGCCCTCCTGACATGGCGGCGTGCGGCCGGGGAGCACGCCAGGTGAAGACCGCGACGCGGCGGCGCATCCCGGCGCACCGCTTGATCTTTATCGCTGTAGTAGAGTATCGGCACAAACCCGGCCGGACACCATGCACATTTCGGGACAAACTCGCCGAAGTGTCCGAGCGAAAACAGCAGACACTTGACAGCGTGAAGTCCACCTCGCACTCCGTTCGCAGGACCTCACTCGCCCTTCAACTGGCCGGCGAGCTCGAAACCCGCATCAGCACCGGTGCCTTGCCGCCTGGCGCGCGCCTGCCTTCGATCCGTCAGTTGGCAAGCGACCATCAGATCAGCCGTTTTTGCGTGGTCGAGGCCTACGAGCGACTTGTGGCGCAGGGGCTGGCGCGCTCGCGTCATGGTTCGGGCTTCTATGTCGCCGACGATCCGGCGCGCCAACGCGTCGATCATGCGCGAGCCCGCTCGACGCTCGCGGACGAGGCTTCCTTGCAGATCCTGCAGCAATTCAACCCGGCCGGTCCGATGCTCAAACTGAGTAGCGGCTTCGTGCCCGAAGCGTGGCGCGATATTGACGGGATTGCGCACGCGATTGGCCTGGCGCGCCGGGGCGACGCCGCCAACCTGACCGACTACGCGGCGCCCGAGGGCACTCCCGCCCTGCGGCAAGCGCTGCTGGACCGCGCTCGCCGTGTTGGATTACGCGGCGATCTGTCGAATATCGCGATCACAAACGGTGCCAGCCAGGCGCTCGACCTGGTGGTACGCACCAGGCTGAGTCCCGGTGATACGGTGCTCGTTGAAGATCCCGGCTACTACAATTTGTTCGGTTTGCTGCAGTTGCAAGGCGTGAAGCTGGTCGCGATCGCGCGCACGCCGGAAGGACCGGATATCGAGGCTGTCGACGCGATGGCGCGACGCATGCGACCGAAACTCCTGTTCGTCAACACGGCCTATCAGAATCCAACCGGCAGCAGTCTGGCGCCCCATGTCGCGTTCCGGCTGCTGCAGCTTGCCCAACAGCACGACTTCGCGATCGTTGAGGACGATGTGTATGCGGATCTGCAACCGCAGCCCACGCAGCGCATCGCCGCCCTCGATACGCTGAAGCGTGTGATTTACATTAGCGGGTTGTCGAAGACACTTTCGTCGTCGTTGCGGATCGGTTACGTGATCGCTGATGCGGCCAGCATCCGCGAGATGGTCAATGTCAAGGTGCTGACGAGCCTCGGCGGCAATCGCCTGGCGGAAGCCGTGGCGGCTGCAGTGCTTGAGCGCGGCACCTATCGCAAGCACCTCGTGCAATTACGCCGCCGGATGCAGCGTGCACTCACAGCCACATTGTGCGCACTCGGCGAGGCGGGCTGGAACGTGGCCGGTCCGCCCACCGGCGGTAGCTTCGTCTGGGCCCGCGTTCCCGGCATCCACGATGCGGAGACCCTGATTCGACTCGCGAGCGAATTCGACATCGCGCTCGCGCCAGGCGCGTCGTGCAGGCCCGGCAGTGAGCGTTGCCCTTGGGTTCGCATCAATGTGGCATTCGCGCAAGATCCGCGCGCGCTAGCCTTTTTTAGCCGCGCAGGACAGGCGGCGAAATCACCGCGGCGCTAACCCTCGAGGGATTACGCGCAAATTATTCCTCGGGGGTTCGGCTATTGTCGGCAATGCCGGCGATAAGCCAGCGTCCATCGGGTTGACGCACAAGATTGACGACGTTGGTGCCCCAGTGGTGCAACTTCCCATTTATAAAGAATTTGTAAGGCACCCAGATAACCGCAATATCGTCATCAATCAGGATGACAGGATCATCAATTTGCTCGTCCAGATTACCGTCCGAGAAGGGTCTTTCGACCAGCGCACGCAGCGTGTAGTGAAGTACGCGCCCGCCGCGAATGATCGTAGCGCCCCCGTCCGGCATCACCTGTGCGAGCATCGCTTGATGGTCACGTCTACGTATGCCTTCGAGTAGCGCTTCAAGGGGTGCCAAAACGTTCTGCTCTTGTTCAGTTAAGCGAGCTGGCATGGGCGGGTTCCTTAATTGGGCAGGGAATGATCTTAACGCTTGGCTGACCGATTACCAACTGCAAAAATCGCTTCTAGTCAGGTGCCGAGCATGTCATTGATGCCGCGTTGACGCGAGCACTGACACGAGGCCTCCAGGTCTGTGCGGTTGATGGCATTGAGCCGACGCCAGCAATGTTCGCTC
The DNA here is from genome assembly GCF_054589215.1 of Paraburkholderia sp. 2C. Taxonomy (NCBI): domain Bacteria; kingdom Pseudomonadati; phylum Pseudomonadota; class Betaproteobacteria; order Burkholderiales; family Burkholderiaceae; genus Paraburkholderia; species Paraburkholderia sp. 2C. Next base: position 394,298 of record NZ_BAAILL010000032.1, read on the forward strand.
GTGCGGCCCAAGTTCACGATCGACATACTTGCGATGCGGTTTTCGAACGGCCGCACAGACATATTCGCGCTCATCGGGAGGTTCGCACGGGTCATCGCGACTTTGTCCTCTCGCCTCATCACCGCCGGGTCGACAATGCCTCCAGAGAAACACGCGGAATAAAACAGATGGGCTGCCTGTTTAAGCCGTGTCACAGCAAAAAAGCGCTCCGCACGACGGGTAACCACTGCTGGAAAGCGGTAAGTGTCATGTATGTGTTACGTATTCTTCGTCGAAGTTTTATGGAGATGATCATGAGTATCCCTTATTTTATCGTGAAGCCTGAGGAGCGCGAGCGAGCGCTCAACGTTGTCGGCACGCAGGTGACCGTTCTGGCGTCGAACTCCTCGACGCTCGCTCGGCAACGATGAGATCGCCGCGTTGCCGGCGAGTTTGGCGCACTGGCTGCAAGGGCGGCTGAACTGGCCTCTAAGGTTATCCGATGATTCAACCCGTGACCTGGCTTCTGGCGGCATCGTTTCTCGCCGAGCTTGTGCTTGCCAGCGGGGTTCTTGTCGAATTCCCTATCCTTTGAGCGAGGCAAGATATGACTGCATCCAACAGAACCACAGTCGAGACCATGCTTAACGCGTGGATGGCGGGCGATAGCACCGCCTTCCCTTCGATCCTGTCTGACGATATTGAATGGACGGTCGCAGGTTGCTCGCTGATTGCAGGAACAACGCGGGGACGCAAAGAGCTGGCAGCAGTCGCGCTACCGTTCGGTGCTCGTTTTGCGCACTCCAACGACCGTTTTCGCCCGCGTTGCATCAACGGCGTCTATTCAGACGGCGACGTCGTCATCGCGCATTTCGATGCGGCCGGCATCGCCAACGACGGCAAGCTTTACTCGAACAGTTATGTCTGGCTGCTGACAATGAGCAGTGGGAAGATTGTCCGGGCAACCGCCTTCTTCGACAGCATCGCATTCGACAACTTCTGGCGACGCGTTCAGCCGGAGTAGAACGGGGTATGGGCTCCCGCCTGTTATAGCGAACTCACGCTCCAATTGCGCAAATGATCGACTATGCGCGTGCGTTGTTGCGCCAAAAGGTTCCGACAACACGCGTCGCACCATGGCTAACCCTTCAGTCCTGCCCGCGCGACTATTCTTCCGCGCTCGCTAGCGTCGCTTCAATCCAAGGCAGTAACGCCGAAACGCGCGCGAGGTGTCGCACATCCAGATGTGTCAATGTCCAGATTTCGCGTTCAGGAAGCGCCGCGCCAGGATAGCCGACACGCGTGATCCCCGAGGCGGGACCGGCGACGATACATGGCAACATCGATCTCCCGAGTCCGCTGTCGATTGTTAGCGATTCAGGAGAGGTACCGGGCAACGGCAAGACGAAGACCGCACGCCTATGGGTATATGTCCGTGACGATCGTGCATCGGCAGACATGACGCCGCCGGCCGTGTGGTTCGCTTATACGCCCGACCGCAAGGGCATCCACCCACAGCAACATCTCGAGTCGTTCAGCGGCACGCTGCAGGCCGATGCGTATGGCGGATATCAGGCCCTATACGAAACCAGCCGCGTAACAGAAGCGGCGTGCTGGGCGCACGCCCGACGACAGTTCTACGAGTTGCATGCATCGCGTCCGAATGCGCTGAACACTGAAGCGCTTGAACGCATCGGTACGCTGTACAGGATCGAAGAAGCGATCCGGGGCAAGGCGGAAGTTTTATGGTTACCTCTACACCCCGCATCTTTCTCGACTACCTCACTCCAAACGGCGGAAGGCAGCAGGAGTCGAACCTACCAGAGAGTGTCTGACACCCCCTACTGGATTTGAAGTCCAGCCGCACCACCAGATGCGTATGCCTTCCCTTGACAACTCGTTGCATCTACAACATCTCACTCAACCTGCTATCCACCCGCAACAAATGAACATCACGCTGAAAACGCGTATACCCAACACGATCGAAAAACTCTAAAACCTGAATCGCCCGCTTACGCCCCAGTCCCGTTCCATCGCGAAACGCGGCGGCCGAAAGCGCGCCGCCCTGCTCCGCCGCCAGTTGTGCTACGACGCGCGCAAGCTCGCGCAGCGAATCGCGATGGTAAAAGAGATCGCGCACCACCTGATACACGTCACCTTGCCGCGCAAGCTTGCGCAGCAGCGCGCGCACGTCGTCTTCATGCCGATGCACGGCCGCTGCCAGCTCGCGCACCCAGGGTGGATCGAAGCGCCCGTCTGCCATTAAAGGCAACAGCATCTGCTTAAGCGCTTCTTCCCGCTGGTCGAGCGATACCGCATGCTCGGGCAGATGCAGCCACGGCCCACTCCTCGAAACAAGGCCTTCGGAAACGAGCGAAGCGATCAACGCGTGCCACAACGCATCGGCTAACAAAGGCGCTGCAATGCGCCGCAATCGCGCGGAATCCGGCCCCTGCTCGTCTGGAAATCGCGTGTGAAACTGCTGCAAGGCGCCGATGACCCGCTCGCGCATTCCGTCCCAGTGACGCCTCAGCACAACGAACCCGTCATCGGCCGCCTTGCCGTGCAGCGCGATATCGATCGCGTCATGCGGCAGCTTCAGCGCGTCGTGCGGCACGCCCGTCAGACAGACGAGCGTCGAGCGCTGCATCCCGCGCGGCGCGTGTTCGAGTAGCGGCTCGATACGTCCATCGTCGAGCCACGTCTGCAAAGCATCGAGCCAGGCGCGCCGGTCCGGGGTCCGACGTTTGCGCGCCGGACCGAACGGGTCAAGCACGCGCCCGCCCCCAACCGTGCGCGTCGCCTGGGCATTGCGCGCAATAAAACGATCGCCGGGCAGCGCGCAAAGCGGGGTATCGAATACCAGTTGCGCACGCGCCTTTTCTCCGGCCGCCAACGTCTCGCCCTCGAGCAAAACGACATGCGCGACGCGATGCGTCGTGCCGAGGTGAATGTGCAACGGTGCCCAGTGTTGCACCTCGAGGCCCGCCTCTTCGAGCAGCGTTAACTGGACATCGAGCCGCTCCGAAGGCCTGGCTAAGCGCGCATCGATAATCCAGTCGCCGCGCGCAATCGCATCCTTGTCGATACCGGCAAGGTTGAGCGCGCAACGTTGTCCCGCGTGCCCGCTGTCCGCCGCGCGATTCTGCGCGTGGATGCTGCGCACGCGAACCGGTTCGAGCGCCGGGGCAAGCATCAAGGTTTCGCCCGCTGCCACGCGGCCCGCGAACACCGTTCCGGCGACAATCGTTCCGTGGCCTGCAAGCGTAAACACCCGATCGATTGCCAGACGGAATAGCGCATCGGCGCGGCGCTCGCGCGAAACCAGCGCCGCCGCATCGCGAAGCCACGCATTGAGTGCGGCAACGCCCGCATCGCCGTCCGCTGTCGCATTCGTTTCGAAAATCGGCGCACCCGCCAATACCGTCGACGCGAGCCACGCGCCGATCTCGCCACGCACTTGCGCAAGCCGCACCACATCGACGCGATCGACCTTCGTCAACGCAACCGCACCGCGTGTCACACCAAGCAACTGCAGAATCGCCAGATGCTCGCGCGTTTGCGGCATCACGCCATCGTCGGCGGCAATCACGAGCAGGGCGACGTCGATGCCGCACGCACCGGCGGCCATCGTATGCACGAGCTTTTCGTGACCCGGCACGTCGATCACGCCAAGCACGTCGCCGTTTGCAAGCGGCGTATACGCATAACCGAGTTCGATTGAAATGCCGCGCGCCTTTTCTTCCTTCAGGCGGTCGGTATCGACGCCCGTCAACGCGCGTACGAGCGTCGTCTTGCCATGGTCGATATGACCCGCGGTGCCGACGATCATAGGCGCAGCTCCGCGCATTGCGCGATAAACGACGCCTCGTCCGCTGCATCGAGGCAACGCAAGTCGAGCCGCAATGTATCGTCGGCGATGCGGCCGAGCACCGGGCGCGGCAATTCGCGCAGCGCTTTTTCCAGTTGCATGAGCGCGCGGCCGCCGCGCTTTGCACCGGCAACGCGTACCGCGAGCCCATAGCTCGGCAACTGATCGATGGGCAATGCGCCGCTGCCGATCTGGCTGAACATCGGCTCGACCGTCGCCGCATAACGCTCGCCCACTGCAAGCTGCAAAGCGGGCTGCACGCGCAGCGCAGCGGCGTGCATATCGTCCGCGGGCCGCGTCAGAAGACGCAACGTGGTCAGCCTTTGCGCAAGCAATTCCGGCGCGCGATACAACTGCAGCACCGGTTCGAGCGCCGCTAAGGTGAGCTTGCCCACACGCAGCGCGCGTTTCAATGGATGCTTCTTTATCGCGCGAATCAATGCTTCGCGCCCGACGATCAGCCCCGCCTGCGGGCCGCCCAGCAGCTTGTCGCCGCTGAACGTGACGAGATCGGCGCCCGCGCCGATCGTGCCGCGCACGGTCGGCTCGGCAGGCAAGCCCCATTGCGCAAGGTCGATCAACGTGCCGCTGCCGAGATCGAACGCAACCGGCAAGGCATGACGATGGGCGATCTGCGCCAGTTCGTCGATATCGACGCTTTTCGTAAAACCGCTGATCGCATAGTTACTGCAATGCACTTTCATCAGCAACGCAGTACGCGGGTTGATTGCCTCGTCGTAATCCTTTGCATGCGTGCGGTTCGTCGTGCCGACTTCGCGCAGCCGCGCGCCGGCGCGCGTCATGATGTCCGGAATCCGAAACGAGCCGCCTATCTCGACGAGCTCGCCGCGCGAGACGACCACCTCTTTTTTCGATGCAAGCGCCGACAAGGTCAGCAAAACCGCGGCCGCGTTGTTATTGACGACAGTCGCCGCTTCAGCGCCCGTCAATTCGCAAATCAGGTCGTCGACCAGATCGTCGCGATCGCCGCGATCGCCGGTGGCGAGATCGAATTCGAGGTTGGTAGGCCGCGTGAGCGCGTCGACGACTGCGCGCACCGCTTCGTCGGGCAGTAATGCGCGGCCGAGATTCGTGTGCAGGACCGTGCCGGTCAGATTGAACACCGCACGCATGCGGCTGCAGGCACGCGCTTTGAGCACATGGCTTGCGTGCGCGATGATTCGTGCTTCGTATATCGAATCTGCGGCATCCGGGTCATCGGGCGCATCCGCGTGCGACGCCCCTCCGCCCGCGAGAATCTCTGTGCGCAGCACCTCGAGCGCGCCACGCACCGCATCGACAACCTGCGTGCGCCCATATGCGTCGCTCAACGCCTGCACCGCGTGCGCCGACATCACACGCTCGACCGCCGGCAGGCGCGCCAGGCGCGCACGCCGCCGCTCACTCGTCGCCGCATCGCTCACGCGTGCCTCCCGATTAACGGTCCGAGGTTGCTTCAGGCCACAGCAGCGGATTCGGCGCACTGCGTTGATAGCCCGCTTCATTCATCAGCAGATCGAGCGTGAGGCTCGCGAGGTCGTCCGCAAGCGGCTCGATATCGACGTCCTTTTCGAGGTAGCCGATCTTCCGGTACGTATGACATTCGTCGCACGATTCGGCCTTCAATGCCTCACTGCCGCCTTCGACGCCGTGATACGCAATCCCCTTCGTCGAATCGCAATTCGAGCACTTCACGCGAACCATATGCGCCTCGGTGCCGCACAGCCCGCATTGCAGATAGCGATAACCCTGGTACGGGCCGCCGATCCGCACGACGCTCGCGACCGGTTGCGCGCCGCAGACCGGGCACGCGCCCGGCGTGTCGAGATAAGGAATATCGCGCACGTCGAACCGGCTGGCGAGATCGGTCCATACCACCTGGAGCGCAGCCATCACGAACGGCGCGGTAGCCGTATCGACCTCGTTGAAGCGCTGTGAGAGGATTGCATCCGCTTGCGCGTCGAGCTGCGCGGCACCCGTCAGACGCAGTCCGTCGAGCACCTTGCCAAGCGCCGGCGACACCGGGCCGGCAGCCTCGATGCGATCGAGCACGCGCTGCAGGACGTCGCGCCATGCGGGATCGTGCTGCTGCCGAAGCGTGGCAATGAGCGCGGGAACGAGCGGCATCGCGTTTTGCTGGGCCTGTGCGATGGCATCGGCGTCCGGCATCGATGCTTCGAACCTTGCAAGCACCTGCTGCTGCGCATCGGCAAGCGACGCCATCAGCCGCAGATAGCCGCCGATCGGATTGCCGTTGGCCAGCGTGCGCAAACGCGCCGCGCGCGTGGAAAAGAAAGACGCCCGTTCGGGCAGACGGATGCGTGGAATAGCGGACTGATCGAGCGACTCGATCTGCCCCGGCTCGAGTATGCGCTGCACCAATTGCGTGGCTCCGGTTATGCGAAACGTGCTCGGTTATCGATGATCGACACGCGCCAGCGCGCGCGTGACTTCCGATTCTGGCGTCGGTTTCGCCGATCAGCAAGCACGCAAAACCCGCAGCCCGTGCAAGATGGCCGAGCGCACGCATGGACGCACGCGTGGGCACCCGCTATTTGATGCTCTCCCGGAACCAGCGCGGATGATGCTTCCTGGCCCAGCCGAGCGTGACCGTACCGCGCACCATCGCGCTGACCGAGCCCTTGATCCACAGCGCGGCATAGATATGCACGATGATGCCGACGATCAGCACGAACGCCGCGATCGCATGCACGAGCGCCGCTGCTCTTACGAGGCCAATCGGGAAATAAAACGAAAAGTAGGCCCGCCAGATCACGATACCGCTCAACAGCAGCAGGACGAGGCACACGACCATCACGAAGAACAGCAGCTTCTGTCCGGCGTTGTAGCGCCCGATTTCGGGCAGTTTCTCCTCGCGATTGGCGAGCACGTCGTCAATTTGACGCATCCATTGCCAGTCGTGGTCGTCGAGATAGTTGTGACGCCAGAAACGCAAGGCAAGAATCAGAAACGACACGAACATCACAAGCCCGACGAACGGATGCAGAATGCGTGTCCACTGGCCGCCGCCGAACAGCGCGGACAGCCAGAACATCGCCGGATGAAACATCGCGAGACCGGATAGCGCGAGCAGCACGAACGTAATCGCGGTAATCCAGTGATTCGTGCGCTCGTTTGCCGTATAGCGCACGATCAGGTTCGGATCGTGTTCTCTCATTTGGTCGGCTCCTCGGTTTTGCCTTCCGGACTGTCGACGGTTTGCGAACCGCGCTGCTCGCGGATTCTGCGCGCTTCGTCGCGCGCCGCGAGTTCGTCGTCTTCGGTCACCTCGTTCGGACCGACGCGCGTGTAGTGGAAAAAGCCCGCGAGCGCGGTAAGCGCAATGCCTGCGAGCGCAAGCGGCTTGGCGATGCCCTTCCAGACGCGCACCATCGGACTGATCGTCGGGTTATCGGGCAGGCCGTGATACAGCGACGGCTGGTCCGCATGATGCAGCACATACATCACATGCGTGCCGCTCACTCCCGCCGGGTTGTACAACCCCGCATGCTCGAAGCCACGCTCCTTGAGGTCGACGATCCGTTCTTCCGCATGCGCGATCATGTCGACCTTCGTGCCGAACACAATCGCGCCGGTCGGACACGTCTTCACGCAAGCCGGCTCCTGTCCGACCGCCACGCGGTCCGAACACAGCGTGCATTTGTACACACGATGGTCGGCCTTCGAGAGCCGCGGAATATTGAACGGACACCCTGCGATGCAATAACCGCAGCCGATGCAGTTTTCTTCATGAAAATCGACGATGCCGTTCGTGTATTGAACGATCGCACCCGGCGACGGACACGCTTTCAGACACCCCGGATCCTCGCAATGCATGCAGCCGTCCTTGCGGATCAGCCACTCGAAGTTGCCGTTCGGATTCTCGTATTCGGCAAAGCGCATCACCGTCCACGAATGTTCGGTGAGATCGTGCGGATTGTCGTAAACGCCCGTGTTGACGCCGATTTCATCGCGCAGGTCGTTCCATTCCATGCACGCGGTCTGGCAGGCCTTGCAGCCGATGCACTTGGTGACGTCGATCAGTTTCGCGACGCTGCCGGTCGCCGGCTCGCGCACCGACGTCGGCTGCACGGTGGTAGCCGACTGGCGTCTGATATCGAGTGATTGCAGTGCCATGGCGCCCCCTATGCCTTCTCGACCTTCACGAGGAACGACTTGAATTCCGGCGTCTGCGTATTGGCGTCGCCGACGAACGGCGTCAGCGTGTTCGTCAGATAACCGGGTTTGGTCAGGCCTTTGAACCCCCAGTGCAGCGGAATGCCGACGGTCTGAATCTTCTTGCCGTCGACCGTCAACGGCTTGATCCGCTTCGTCACGACCGCCACCGCGACGATATAGCCGCGGTTGCTCGACACCTTCACGCGATCGCCGGCGACCACGCCGACCTCTTTGGCGAGGTCTTCGCCGATCTCGACGAACTGCTGCGGTTGAATGATCGCGTTGAGGCGCGCGTGCTTGGTCCAGAAGTGGAAATGCTCGGTGATGCGATAGGTGGTCGCGACATGCGGGAATGCCGCGACTTTGCCGAATGCCGCGCGGTCGTCGGGGAATACCCGCGCTCCGGGGTTATTCGTCGCGAGCGGATTTTGCGGATGGAACGGGTTATAGCCGAGCGGCGTTTCGAACGGTTCGTAATGCTCGGGGAATGGCCCCTCGTTCATCGCATCGCGGGCGAAGAAACGCGCGACGCCCTCCGGATTCATGATGAACGGGCCCATGCCGGTATCCGGATTCTCGTCCGCCTTATAGTCGGGAATATCGGCGCCGGTCCACGCCTTGCCGTTCCACGAAATAAGCCTGCGCGACGGGTCGAACGGCTTGCCGTTCAGGTCGCACGATGCGCGGTTGTACAGCACGCGGCGATTCACGGGCCACGCCCATGCCCAGCCGAGCGTCTGGCCGATGCCGGTCGGGTCCGCATTGTCGCGCCGGCCCATCTGGTTGCCGCCCTGCGTCCACGAGCCGCAGAAAATCCAGCAGCCGCTCGCAGTCGTGCCGTCGTCTTTCAGCTGCGCGAAGCTCGACAACTGGTCGCCTGCCTTGACGAGCACCTTCGACGGATCTTTGGGGTCCGTCACGTCGCCGAGCGCCTTGCCGCTGAACTCCATGGCGATCTCCTCCGGCGTCGGGCTGTCGGGGTGCGCATACGGCCAGTTGATCTTCAACAGCGGATCGGGATACTTGCCGCCGTCCTTCTGGTACGCGGCACGCATCCGCAGAAAGATGCCCGACATGATCTCGAGGTCGCTCCTCGCTTCGCCGGGCGCCTGCGCTCCTTGCCAGTGCCATTGCAGCACGCGCGACGAGCTGACGAGCGACCCGCGTTCCTCGGCAAAGCAGGTAGTGGGTAGCCGGAACACCTCGGTCTGAATTTGCGACGAATCGACATTGTTGTATTCGCCGTAGTTTTTCCAGAACTCGGATGTTTCGGTGGCGAGCGGGTCCATGATCACGAGCCACTTGAGCTTCGAGAACGCCGCGGTCATCTTCGCCTTGTTCGGCGCCGAGGCCAGCGGATTGAAGCCCTGCGCGAGATAGCCGTTCACCTTGCCCTGCGCCATCAGCTCGTAGATCTGCAGCATGTCATACGCCTTGTCGAGCTTCGGCAGATAGTCGTAGCCCCAGTTGTTGTCGGCGCTCGCCGCGTCGCCGTACCACGACTTCATCATGCTGACGAAGAACGCCCGGTAGTTCTTCCAGTAGCTCAACTGATTGGGCCGCAGCGGTTGCGATGCGCGCTTCTTGATGTACCCCTCGAAATCCTGTTCGCCCTCGTTGGGCAGCGTCATATAACCGGTCAGCAGGTTCGACATCAGCCCGAGGTCGGTCAATCCCTGGATATTCGAGTGACCGCGCAACGCGTTCATCCCGCCGCCCGCGATACCGATGTTGCCGAGCAGCAATTGCACCATTGCGCCGCAGCGGATCATCTGCGAACCGATCGAGTGCTGCGTCCAGCCGAGCGCATAGAGAATCGTGCCGGCGCGGTTCGGCGTGGCGGTCGTCGCGAGCATTTCGCAGACCGTGAGGAACTTGTCCTTCGGTGTGCCGCACACCTTCTCGACCATCTCGGGCGTGTAGCGCGAGTAGTGCTGTTTCATCAGGTTGTACACGCAACGAGGGTTCTGCAGCGTCTCGTCGGTCTTCACGAAGCCGTCGTCGCCGAGCTCGTAGTTCCACGAAGTCTTATCCGCGTATTTGTGGCTCTGCGCGTCGTAACCCGAATAAATGCCGTCGTTGAACGCGAAGTCTTCGCGCACGAGGAACGTGAAGTCCGTGTAGTTCTTCACATACTCGTGCTGGATCTTGTCGTTCGTCAGCAGGTAATTGATCACGCCGCCGAGAAACGCGATGTCGGTGCCGGTGCGAATCGGCGCGTAAAAGTCCGCGACCGACGCGGTGCGGTTAAAGCGCGGATCGACGACGATCAGCTTCGCGCGCCGGTGCGCTTTCGCCTCGGTGACCCATTTGAAACCGCACGGGTGCGCCTCGGCCGCATCGCCGCCCATCACCAGAATCACGTCTGCGTTCTTGATGTCGACCCAATGGTTCGTCATCGCGCCGCGGCCGAACGTCGGGGCAAGACCTGCCACCGTCGGGCCGTGTCAGACACGCGCCTGGTTGTCGAACGCGAGCATCCCTGTCGCGCGGATCACCTTGTGCGTCAGATAGCCGACCTCGTTGCTGCTCGCGGACGCGGCCAGCATGCCGGTGGTCAGCCAGCGGTTGACCTTTTTACCGTCCGCGGTGGTCTCGACGAAATTCGCGTCGCGGTCCTCCTTCATCAGCTTCGCGATGCGGTCGAGCGCATCGTTCCACGAGATCGGCTGCCAGTCCTTGCCGCCAGGCGGCCGGTATTCGGGCACGAGAAGCCGGCTCTCGCTATGGATGAAGTCGATCAGGCTCGCCCCCTTCGGGCACAGCGTGCCGCGATTGACCGGGTGGTCGGGATCGCCTTCGATATGGATGATGCTCGCGGTCGCGTTCTTCGCGCCGTCGCCGAGGCCGTACATCAGAATGCCGCAGCCGACTGAGCAGTAAGGACACGTGTTGCGGGTTTCGGTGGTGCGCGACAGCTTGTACTGCCGCACTTCGGCGAGCGCAACGTCGGGCGAATAGCCGAGCAAAGCGAGGCTCGAGCCCGCCAGGGTGGTTGCACTCACCTTCAGGAACTGACGCCGGGACATCTGTAGCATGGAAGCCCTCGCGTTCGGTTGTGGGGTACTTAAAAAGTATAAGTCGAATATTTCGGCCTGTTAGCGTCGGTAGATATGCGGGAAAACGCGGTTAAGCTGGCAAACATCGAACCGGCTGCGAACCGTGTCGAGCCCGCACCGCAGCAACAGGCATACGGATTGCACCGCTACCCGCGCAGCAGGCAAAGCGCCGTCAGCCGCAGCCTCGCGAGTCGCCGAGCCGTTCCCGTGTCCCCCCGACAGGAAGAATCGCCATGGAACTCGAATCTCTTTCCACGCAAAAGTTCGAAAAAGCCGCCCGGAAGCAGGCGTCGTGGGCGGTCGGCGCGTTGCGGCAGTTCATCGAAGACCGCTGTCCCGCGCTCGCGGCAGGCATAGCGTTCTATGCGGCGTTCTCGCTCGCGCCCACACTGGTGATGGTGATCGCCGTCGCAGGCTGGTTTCTCGGCGGCGAAGCCGCGCGCGGCGAACTCTATCGCCAGGTGCACACGGTGCTCGGCAACGACGCCGCCGCCGCGATCTCGACGATCGTGCAGAATGCGCACCGCAGCGGCGGTGCGGGCGGCGCCGCCGCGATCATTTCGTTCGTTTTGCTTGCGATCGGTGCATCCGCAACATTTTCATCGCTGAATAGCGCGCTCAATATCGTGTGGCCCGCGACCGGGCCGCGCGCATCGAGCGTCATGGCGCTCGTGCGTGTGCGGCTGATCTCGTTCAGTCTCGTGCTCGGCGTCGCCTTCCTGCTGATCGTGTCGCTCGTACTCGACGCGGGCATCACGTTCGTCGGCAACTGGTTGTGGGGCGATTCGCCGTATATCGTGATCGGCAATCTGCTGCAACTGGGCGTGGGGCTGCTCGTGCTGTCGCTCGCCTTCGCGGGGCTGCTGAAGTTCCTGCCCGACGCGCCTGTGCTCTGGCGCGATTCGCTCGTCGGCGGCTTTGTCGCGGCGGTGCTGTTCTCCGCGGGCAAGAAGCTGTTTGCGCTGTATCTCGCGCATGCGGGCACGGCCAACTCGTTCGGCGCGGCCGGTTCGCTCGCAGTGCTGCTGATGTGGCTGTATTTCTCCGCGCTCGTGCTGCTGCTTGGCGCGGAATTCGCCGCCGCGCGCGGCCGGATGCACGACCCGCGCGGCGCATGGGCTTTTTTGCATGGCACGCCGCCGGGGAGCCGCGCGATGATCGCGTCCGTGCTCGCCGCGCCGACGGCCGGCGTCGATCCGGCGCGCCGCTCCACGACGATGCGTGGTAACTCGGCGGACCCGGCTCAAGCGGCCGGGGCGACGGCGAGTGCGGCGCAAACTCCCGTCGCACCGACCGCGGGAATCGTCGGCGGCCCGGGAATCACCGCCGCTGCTGCCGGCAACGCTGCCGGCGTCGACGTTAAGCGGGAGCACGGGCCAATCGGCAAAGCAGTTCGCGTGTGCCGCTCGGTCATGCGCGCCGAAACACGCGCAACGCATGCGGCGGCCGCGACGCTCGTTCAGGCGGGGCGCACCGCTGCGGCCACCGACCGCTACGTGCGGCGGCACCCTTGGGGCTCGGTACTTGTCGCGGCAGGCGCCGCGATCATCGTCGCGGCGATAGCGGGCCGCAACGGTGGCAACGGTGGTAACGACGGCGACGGCGGCAACCGCTAAAGCCGCGCGGCCCCCGCGCCACACCCAATTTTCGCATGACTGTCCACCCGCTCAAATCGAAAGCAGACGGTCATCTTTCTTACGCCCCCGGCCGACGCGACGATTTGCCTCAGACAACTACATTACAAAAAACTGTCCAAAAACAGTCGTTTAAGCAATTCTTAGACGATATCTCACCTTAAATCAACAATAATGCGAGATAGGCGATAAAACGTTGTTCATATCGCAATAATCACGTTTAGGCTTGTGAGACAAGGGTTTCGCCTACCTGTCACATTTTCGATACACCTTTATTTTTTTCGTTTCTTGTGCGTGGACCCCCTGCGTTATTCTCCGTTTCGCAACAACTAAACAATCATCTGCGTGGAGATTTGGATGAAACGAATCGCACTGTCTACCCTCTCGCTGGCTCTGCTCGGTGCTACCAGCGCGGCGCACGCCCAGAGCAGCGTGACCCTGTATGGCGTCATCGACGATGCGTTCCAGTGGGTGCATCACGCCAACCCGGCGAATGACAACCTCTATCACCTGCAGTCAGGCAACATCCAAGGTAATCGTTGGGGTTTGAAAGGTACTGAAGACCTCGGCGGCGGCCTGAAGGCGATCTTCCAGCTGGAAAGCGGCTTCGATCCGAACAACGGCAAGCTGGGCCAGGGCAGCCGCCTGTTCGGCCGTCAAGCGTACGTCGGTCTGACGCAGGACACGTACGGCACGCTGACCGTGGGCCGCCAGTACGACCCGCTCGTCGACATGATCCAGCCGATCACGGCCGACAACTTCTGGGGCAGCATGTTCGCCACGCCGGGCGACGTCGATAACAACGACAACAGCTCGCGTACGAACAACTCGTTCAAGTATGTGTCGCCGGTCTGGGGCGGCTTCCAGTTCGAAGGCATGTACGCATTCGGCGGCGTGGCCGGCACGACCGGTTCCGGCCAGTCGTGGGGCGGTGCCGCAACGTACGGCACGGGTCCGTTCAACGTTGCCGCGGGCTACTTCCGCATGGACAACGCCAACGGCTTCGCCGCTCGCGGCGGCGCACTGCCGACGGCAGCGAATCCGGCCGGCACGGTGCCGGGCTGGAGCACGGGCGCAACGTCGGACGCAACGTTCGACGGCTCGACGATCAACGGCGCATACGCATCGGCGAAGTCGATCAGCATCACGTCGGCAGCTGCCCAGTACGTGTTCGGTCCGTTCACGTTCAACGGTCGCTACAGCTTCGCGCAGTACAAGCCGGATGCATTCTCGGCGTTCAGCAACCAGGAAAAGTTCAACGTCGTGGGCGCTTACGCTGGCTACCAGCTGTCGCCGGCCCTGCTGCTGGGCCTCGGCTACACCTGGACGCACGGCTCGGGCGATACGTCGTCGAACTACCACCAGGTGTCGGCCGGCGCCGACTACTCGCTGTCGAAGCGTACCGACCTCTACCTGATGGGTGCGTACCAGCACGCGAGCGGCACGCAGCGTGTCGACGCGAACACGACCCAGAACGCCGTGGCTTCGATCGGTTCGTACGGCTTCCAGGCAGGCTCGAACTCGCAGGAAATGGTCAGCATCGGTATCCGTCACAAGTTCTAAAAGCAACAACAAAACTGCGCAGCGTAAAGCTCTACGCTGCAGCTCAAAGCCAGCCGAAGGCGCAAGCCGAGGCTGGCTTTTTTCTTTGTGACGTATCGCGGATGGTCGGGCGAGGCGCCTCGCAGGGTGCGCCTGGCGGGGCGCGCCTAGCGCGGCGTTTTCGGCTTGTCCGACTGGGCAAGCGTCTGGGCGGGTCGCACGTCGAGCGCATCGTGCGCGGTGCCCGAAGGTTCGCGAAACAGTACGCTCTCGCCTTCGATATCGGCATGCGGAATCGCCGCCGTATCCTGCCAGTCCGGGTCCGGAATCTCGGCGAAGACCTGCCGCAGGCGCTCACCCCACGTGCGGTGAATCATCTGGTAGTAGGCGTTATCCTGCGTGACCGTCACGAAACGCGTCACGCGCAGCGTGTCCTTCTGATAGACGAGCAGATCGAGCGGCAAACCGACCGACAGATTCGAGCGCAAGGTCGAATCCATCGAAATCAGCGCGCATTTGGCGGCTTCGTCGAGCGGTGTTTGCGGCACCAGCACACGGTCGATAATCGGCTTGCCGTACTTCGATTCGCCGATCTGAAAATACGGGCTGACGCTCGATGCCTCGATGTAATTGCCGGCTGAATAGATCATGAAAAGGCGTGGACGCGGCACGCTGCGCGTCACATCGGCTTCGATGTCGCCCGGCGCGATCTGCCCGCCGAGAATGAAGCTGCAATTGAACTCGACGCCGAATTGCTGCAACGCCTGCGAATCCCGCTGATGCACGTTGCGCACCGCGCGACCGACCACGCCCGCCGCGTCGGCCATCGTTCCGACGGTCCACAGCGTCGGCTCGTGCGGGTCGGACGGTTCGGACAATTCGCGCAGCACGGCCTGCGTGAGCGACAGGTTACCGGCGCCGAGCAGCACGAGCACGCGTTCGCCCGGCTTTTCGAACACGGACATCTTGCGCGCCGTGCTGACATGGTCGACGCCGGCGTTGGTGCGCGTATCCGATAGAAACACGATCCCTTCATCGACGCTCAGTGCGACGCAATACGTCATGACAGATTTCCTGGAGGCAGACGGACAACGCCGCTATTGTAAGCGCCATCAACGACATCAGCGCCGCGGGCGCCGGCCACAATCGCTGCGACCGTTGTATCGCCGCTATTGCTGTTATTGCGGCAACTGCTCGAACGCGCTGACCGCAACCAACACGTCGAGCCGCTCGCCGAGCCCGCCGATGCGCCGCCCACGCACCGGCGATGCCGCTTCGTAATCGCGCGCGGTCGCGAGCCGGCAATAGATATTCGAAGCAAACGCCGCATGCGTCACATCGACCGATACCCAGCCGATTCCCGTCAGCCAGACGTCGACCCACGCGTGGCTCGCCGCATCGTCGACTTCGCCGGGTTCGATATAGCCGCTCACGTAGCGCGCCGGCACATTGCGCGCGCGGCAGCACGCAAGCATCAGATGCGCATGATCCTGGCAGACGCCGCGGCCGAGCGCGAGCGCCTGCGCCGCCGTGCTCGTGACCTCGGTCACGCCGGACTGAAACGGCACGCGTTCGACGATGCGCTCGGTCAGCGTAATCAGCGCGGCCGGCGTATCGAGCGGAGGCGCCGTGTGAGCGAGCTCGCAGATCGCGGGGTCCGCCTCGGTCAAACGCGTGTTGCACGTAAAGTGCTCGAGCGGGATCGGACCGGCGTCTTCGTTCAGACGGCCATCGACAAGCGGCAAGGTCTCGACTTCGCCCGACACCTGCACGCGAATCTCATCGTGCGGACGGTTGATCACGAGCGTGTGCAGCACATTGCCATACGCGTCGAACGCCGAATCGAGCTTGCCGGGCGCATCGAGAAACCAGCGCCGCACGGTCTGCGCCGAGCCGCTTGCCGGCGTCAGGCGCAACTGCTGGATCGAATAATGGACCGTCGCATCGTATCGATAGACCGTTTCATGGCGGATCGTCAGAAACATAAGGGCACTCCGTCCAGGCTTTCTTCAGGCCACCGGCAGCAGTAAATAGGTACGCGCAACGAGATTGCCGAGCTCGAACACGCGCGCGAGGAACTGCGTGAGCCACGCATGCAGCCCCGCTTCGAAGATCTGCCGGATATCGGCATACAACAGCTCAGCACGAAGCTTGCCTGCGAACCGCTCGCAGGTATTCGAGCCCTCGGTGCGCAGCATCGCGAGATTCGCGCAGACGCCGTCGAGCGATGCGAGCAGCGAACGCGGCATCTGTGAATTGAGGATCATCAGTTCGACGACGCGCGCCGGCGTCACGACGTCGCGATAGACCTTGCGGTAAATCTCGAGCGCCGATACCGAGCTCAGGATCGAGGTCCAGTAATAGAAGTCTTCGAGTTGGCGCGCCGCGTCGCGCGAGTTGGGCGCCGCGTCGGCGAAACGCACGTCGAGAATCCGCGCGGTATTGTCCGCGCGCTCGAGAAAGGTGCCGAGCTGCGTGAAGAAAAACGCGTCGTCCTGCAGCGCGGTGCCGATCGTCACGCCGCGCGACAGGTGCGAGCGGAACTTCACCCACTCGAAGAGCGCGGCAGGATTGGCGGCCAACTGGCCGGCCGCGATGCGCTCGGTGAACTCGAGCCATGTGTCGTTGATCGTCTCCCACCATTCGGTCGTCAGTGTGCCGCGCACCGCGCGCGCGTTTTCGCGCGCTGCCTGCAGGCACGACTGGATGCTCGACGGATTGGCGGCATCGGCCACCATGAAGTCGAGCATGTGCTCGCGTGCCGGTTGGGCGTAACGCTGCGAAAAGGCGCTTTCGAGCTCGGAAATGCGCAGCACTGCGCGCTGCGCGCGGGCCTCCTGTTCGGCGGTCTGCGGCAGCAGCTGCGCTTTCAGGTTGATATCGAGCATGCGCGCGGTATTCTCGGCGCGCTCCATATAGCGTGCCATCCAGAACAGGTGGTCGGCGGTGCGGCTCAGCATGATGACCTTCCTTTATTGTTGTTCAGTCGACCATCCACGTGTCTTTCGTCCCTCCGCCCTGCGACGAATTGACGACGAGCGATCCCTGCTGCAACGCGACGCGCGTGAGGCCGCCCGCCACCATCGTGACGGTCTTGCCGGACAGCACGAACGGACGCAGATCGATATGGCGCGGCGCGATGCCGGCTTCGACGAAGGTCGGGCACGCAGATAACGCGAGCGTCGGCTGCGCGATATAGCCGGCCGGCCGCGCGACGAGGCGCGCGCGAAACGCTTCGATTTCCGCGGCCGTTGCGGCCGGGCCGACGAGCATGCCGTAACCGCCCGCGCCATGCACCTCCTTCACGACCAGTTCATGCAGATGCGCGAGCGTGTACGCGAGATCGTCGGGCTTGCGGCACTGGTAAGTCGGCACGTTGTTCAGAATCGGCTTTTCACCGAGGTAGAACTCGATCATCTGCGGCACATACGGATAGATCGACTTGTCGTCGGCGATGCCGGTGCCCATCGCATTCGCGAGCGCGACGCGACCGGCGCGATACGCGCTGAGGAGGCCGGGCACGCCGAGCGCCGAATCCGGGCGGAACGCGAGCGGATCGAGAAAATCGTCGTCGACGCGGCGGTAAATCACGTCGACGCGCCGCGGCCCCTGCGTCGTGCGCATGAAGACGTAGTTGTCGTCGACGAACAGATCCTTGCCTTCGACGAGCTCGACGCCCATTTGCTGCGCGAGAAACGTGTGCTCGAAGTAAGCGGAGTTGTACATGCCCGGCGTCAACACGACGACAACCGGATCGTCGACGCCCGCCGGCGCGACCGAGCGCAGCATATCGAGCAGCAGGTCGGGGTAATGCGCGACCGGCGCGATGCGGTTCTGCACGAACAGTTCCGGAAAGAGCCGCATCATCATCTTGCGGTTCTCCAGCATATACGAGACGCCGGACGGCACGCGCAGGTTGTCCTCGAGCACATAGAACTCGCCGTCCATCCCCGCACGCACGACATCCACGCCGGCAATATGCGCGTACACGCCGAGCGGCACGTCGACGCCCTGCATCTCGGGCCGGTACTGCGCATTCGTATAGACCTGGTCCGCGGGCACGACGCCGGCCCGCACGATATTGCGCTCGTGATAGACGTCGTGGATAAACAGGTTCAGCGCCTGCACGCGCTGGCGCAGGCCGGCTTCGAGGATGCTCCACTCGCCGCGCGGAATGATGCGCGGAATCAGGTCGAAGGGAATGAGCCGCTCGGTGCCGGACAGGTCGCCATTCACGGCAAATGTAATGCCCACGCGCCTGAACAGCAGGTCTGCCTCGGCGCGTTTGCGCGCGATTGCCTCGTTGCCTTGCTGCACGAGCCAGTTCGCGAAGCGCGTGTAATGCGGCCGCACGGCTTCGTCGTGATGACGCATCTCGTCATAGCATCGCATGTCACGCCCCGCTCTTTTTGTCGGATAGAAGGCGAATGCGCTGCGCATTCGGTGTCCCAGTAGTTCAAGCAAGCGTTATGCCATTGTCTTTGACGCGCAGCGCATCGCGGGCCAATGGTCATCGCCCCGGCATCGCCATCAGCCCCTCGCGACGAGCGATGCGCACACCGCTATGCACTGCGAAGGCGCAACGCCGTGCATAACGCTGTTTGAGCGTCGAGCGCTGCCGCGAATGGCTCGAGTCGATCGTACTGCGCCGTGCAGCGATGCGCTACCAAGGTGCGCGGTGCAGCGCACGAAGACCGGTTCGATGCAGCGGCGACCCGAGTTAGGGAATCCGGTGGGGAGTCGGCGGGTGACCAGGCAGATAAGCAGGCCGATAAGCAGGCCGATAAGCAGGTCGATAAGCAGGTCGATAAGCAGGCGGATAACGAGCCGGTTGAACCAGGCGGCCAAACCAGGCAGTCAAAAGCAGCCGGTTAGCAGAAGCCTGCGAAAAGAACAGGGAAGCTCGATGAGCGCGGCGGCGATGAAGCAAGGGAGCGGAATAAAAAATCCCCGCGAGTGTTCCTCGCGGGGATTTAAAGAGAGTCACGGACAAAGTCGCTCGCCGACGCCCGAAGACGGCGACGATCGAACCGCGCCGTGCCAGCCCTCAGGCAAATCAGGCAGCTGCGTCCTTCAGCTTCTTCAGCGCACGTGCCTTGACGCGCACCGAAGCTGCCTTAGCCGGGAACCAGCGTTCCTCGCCCGTGAACGGGTCCTTGCCGAAACGCTTCTTCTTGGCCGGGACGGCTTGCACCGAGATCTTCAGAAGACCCGACAGCGTGAATTCACCAGCGCCCTTCTTGTGGACCGCGCCGAGGATCGTGTCTTCGAGCGCAGCCAGAACAGCCTTGGCGGACTTCGGTTCAACGCCCGCACGTTCAGCCACGTGATTGGCCAGCGAGGCCTTCGTGAAGGTGTCCTTGATCGGCGACGGTGCGCCGGACGCCTTCACGGCGACCTTCTTAGCCGCGGCTTTCTTTGCGGGAGCCTTCGTTGCAGCGGCCTTCTTGGTCGCTGCCGTGGTCGCCTTCTTGGCAACCTTCTTTGCGGAAGTCGGCATGTTTCTCCTACCTGTTGTTGGTCAGTGAGCCACGAAGCGCACACGACATGTGTACGCTTCACGCGGGATTCTACAAGCGCCAAGGCGTTTCGCGCGAATCTTTTATGCGTCGATACGCTCTTTTGTTGCGCGCCGCAGACTAGGAGACACATTTTGACGCTTGTTTTACGGGTTAAAAGTCATGACGTCGCATTTTGTAGGTACCTGTACACCACCTTTTGGAACCTGGCGGTCCTCCAGGATGCAGCTTGAATTGGAAGCACGGCGCAAGACGCCGCGCCCCAGGCAGACTGACGACCCCCGGCCCCGGCGGCCGCATGCCGGCCTTTGCGCCCGTGCGAGCCGACTGCGCCGTTAGCGCAGGTGCGCCTGACCAGACCGGCGTTCAGTAAGTGCGGTGGGAAGGGTCGGCGAGATGCGAGGCAGCGACAAAGCTCACGCAAGGCATGGCAAACACGATAAATAACGCGACGTGTGCAACGAGCCGCGTGCGCCGGGTCGCGAGCCAGTAGAGCGCGACCGCCAGTTGAAGTGCGCAGAAGACCCACACCGGCATGCTCGTCAGGATGCTTGCTTCGCCCGGGCCGGCAAGCCATAAACCGACAGGCACAGCCGCCGCGCCCAGCAACGCGAGCACGCCGAAGCATGCGCTCTGCCGCGCGCGCCGCACGCATAGCAGCACGGCAAGCACGCACTGCACAGCCGCGATGTCGAGAATCAGCCGTGGCAATGCGCTGCCGGTTGGGTAGGCGTGCGGATCGATCAGGTAAGCGATGTAGATGATGGCGGTTCGCAATGTGTCTGTCATCGTATTGCAGGGCAGAGAATTGCAGTAGAGACGCGAAGCGCCGGGGCGCACGGAAGCGGTGGACGCAGACGCCGGCGCGGACCTCGCTCGCGTTTCTCAGATGAGCACGACCGCCACGACGATTGCGATCCAGATAAGCGCGGCCCCCGCCATAAACAGATGCCGCGCGATGCGCATCTTCGCGTCCGGGGTGTCGGGTCCGACAGGCGCGGTGGCCATCCACGGCACGACGCCAAGACAGGCAAATCCGATCAACGCAAGTGCCGCGATCAGCCGGTCCGTGCGCGTCCAGCCACCCGGCTCGTTGATCCCCCAGTAGCCGAGAAACGCCATGCCGATCGAAAAGACGGTTGCCGAAGCGGAACTGATCGCCACCACCGATCCTTGGGGACTCGGCATGATCCACCTCCTGTCACAAGGCTTTTTATCGTGCCGTCGATTCTACTTCAAGCATATGACGCTTCGAGCGCACGACCGGCCGCGGCACGCCCCGAGGTTGATCGGGAGGGCACGGCCTCCCGAGTCGGCCGGCCGGCGGCTAGCGTTTCAGCTGGTGCGCGCCTCCCGCGCTTCATACGCTTTCAGATGCGTGTACGCGACGCGCAGCAGCGACAGCGGCGCCGCGTCCTGCTGCGCCGCGCCGCCCCGTTCGATCAGATCGCCGACAATATGATCGGCTTCGATCTTCGAGCGGTTCTCGATATCGCGCAGCATCGATGCGGTCATGGGCGAGCCTTCCTTGAGCAGCACGCCGCGGTCGCGCGCCTGCACCGCATCGCTGACCGGAAAGCCGTTGTGTTGCGCGATGGCGAGGCACTCGCCGTAGAGGCCTTCGATCAGCCGCCGGCCGTCCGGCGCTTTCAGAATGTCGCCGATCGATGCGCGCGTGACGCAGGTGCTCGTGGCAAGCGTCGCGAGGAACGTCCATTTGTCCCACATCCGCTGGCCGACGTTGTCGACGGCCTGGGAGATAAAGTTGGCGCCGTCGAACGTGCGCTCGATGTCGCGTACGCGGTCGGACATTCCACCCGCAAGTTCGCCGTAGGTAATCGAGTGCGAGTCGTTCAGATGCTCGACTTCGCGGTTGCGATTCAGCGTCGCCGCAATGAATGCGAGCCCGCCCAGCACGTTCGCGTCGCCGAACTTCGCCTTGAGCACATCGATATGGCTCATGCCGTTGAGCACGGGCAGGATCATCGTCGACGGGCCGACCGCGGGCGCAAACGATTCGATTGCGTCGTCGAGGTTGTACGCCTTGCAGCTCAGCAGCACGAGATCGTACGGCTCGCGGATCCCGTCGGCGAGTACGGTCGGCACGTCGCGCAGCGTCGCGTTGCCGTACGGGCTTTTGACCACGAGCCCCGAGCGCTTCAGTTCTTCGGCACGCCCGGCGCGCACGAGAAAGGTCACGTCGCGGCCCGCTTCGATCAGACGTCCGCCGAAATAGCCGCCTAGCGCGCCCGCGCCGACTACGAGAATTCGCATCTTGGTTCCTTCGATTGTTGAGTGCTTGAGTAAAGCGTACGCATGAGTATGCAGGAGTCGCCGGAAACGCGTGCGGCACACCGCAGGCGCCGGCCGGCATGCGCGATCGCGCGCACGCCGTGGGCAGTGAGTTGAATCAAAGGATTTCGAGCGCGAGCGCGATGCCCTGGCCGCCGCCGATGCACAGCGTGACGACGCCGCGCTTGAGACCGTCGCGCTTCATCGAATGAATCAGACGCGTGGTGAGAATTGCGCCGGTCGCGCCGATCGGATGACCGTGGGCAACCGCGCCGCCATCGACGTTGACCACGTCTTCGGCGAGGCCCAATTGCTGGATGATGGCGAGCGGCACCGCGGCAAACGCTTCGTTGATCTCGAAGCGCTCGACGTCGGTGAGCTTCCAGCCCGCGCGTTCGACGGCCATGCGCACCGCCGGCACCGGGCCCAGACCGAACATGCCGGGCTCGACCGCGCCAATGCCATACGCGACGAGCCGCGCGTGCGGCTCGATGCCGTTCGCTTCGGCATAAGCGCGCTCGGCGACGAGCATGGCCGCCGCCCCCGAATTCAGGCCCGGCGCATTGCCGGCCGTAATCGTGCCCTCGCGGCGAAATGCGGGGCGCAGCTTCGCCAGGGTTTCGACGGTCGTATCGGGGCGCAGTTGCTCGTCGTTGATAAAGCGGATCGTTTCCTTGCGACCCTGCACTTCGACCGCCACGCGTTCCGCTTCGAACGCGCCGCGCTGTTGCGCAGCCGCGAACCGCTGATGCGAACGCGCCGCCCACCGATCCTGCGCTTCGCGCGTAATCGACAGCTTCGCGACGAGGTCTTCGGTGTGCCAGCCCGAATGCTCGCTCGAAAACGCGTCGACGAGCCCGTCGTGCAATGCGCTATCGTAGATCTGCGCGTTGCCCATGCGGTAACCCCAGCGGCCTTTGTCGAGCAGATAGGGCGCGCGGTCCATATTTTCCATGCCGCCCGCCACCGCGACGTCGCCGAAGCCGAGCCAGATTTCCTGCGCGGCCGACACGACCGCCTGCGCGCCCGAACCGCATACGCGATTCACCGTCTGCGACGGCACCGACACCGGCACGCCGCCCGCAATCGCGGCCTGGCGCGCCGGGTTCATTTTGTTGCCGGCCTGCACGACATTGCCCATCACGACGGAGCCGAGCTTGCTCGCGTCGAAGCCGCTGCGGCGTACTGCTTCGCGCACGACGAGCGCGCCGAGGTCGGTGGCCGGCACGTCTTTGAGTGTGCCGCCGAATGCGCCGATGGCGGTTCTGACCGGATTGCTGATCACGATATCTCGAGAAGTCATCGCTGTTCCTCACCAGGAAGTGCTACACGTGGAAGCCTCGCTCGCGCTGCACACGAGGCGCCGATGTTCATACGGCGGCGGTCGAAGCGGCTTTTTCGCCTGCTCGCCCGTCAATCAGTTGGCGGCGACTGCCGCCGGCGCAGTTGCCAACGGCGCAGTTGCCACCGAAGGAACTGCCGGTGTGCCCGTAACCGGCTGGCCCGCATTCGCCGCTGTCGCGCGATCCGCTGCCGCGGCATTCCAGCCGCCACCCAGCGACCGGTACAGCGCGACCACCGCCTGTGCGTGCGTGCGCTTCGCTTCGTTCAACGCTTCCGCGTCGACGAGATAGGCCTGCTGCGCATCGAGCACATCAAGAAAACTCGACGCGCCGCCTTTATATAGTTGCGTCGACAGCTTCAACGCCTTGCCCGACGAATCGAGCGCGCCGCCGAGCCGGTCGACCTGCGTCCCACCGCTCACCAGATCGCTACGCGTATCCTCGATTTCCTTGAGCGCGTTGAGCATCGTCTGCTGCAGCCCGAGTTGCGACTCGCGCATCCGGCTTTCGCTTGCATCGATATTCGCCGTAATACGGCCCGCGTTGAAAATCGGGCTCGTTGCGCTCAATGCGGCACTAAACAGGTTATCGGTCAGCGTCGGCGTACCGACCCACGACGCTGCGAGCAATCCGTCCGTCAGGTTAAGCTGAAACTTCGGATAGCGCTCGGAACGCGATACACCGACCTCTGCAGCACGCTGCTCGACCTTTGCGTACGCGGTCTGCACATCGGGACGGCGCAGCAACGCTTCGGACGGCAGCGTCACCGGCACACCCTGCGACGGCACCGGAATCGGCCGCGCATCGGTCAGCACGAGCTGGCTGACGCTTTCCGGCGTGCGGCCCGAAAACACCGCAATCAGGCTCAGTTGATGCTGGATTTCCGACTGCACGCGCGGAATGCGCGCCTGAAGATCCTGCAACTGATTCTGCGCGCGCGCGACATCGAGCTGTGTCGACAGCCCGTAACGGAGCCGGTCCTGCGTCAGCTTCAGGGCGCGGCTGCGGATCTGCTCGTTGTCGTTGAGAATCTGCAGTTCCGATTGGGCCCAGCGCAGATTGATATAGGCGGCCGCGGTGTTCGCGGCCAGCGCGAGCCGCAGTTCGTTCAGCGCGGACTGGCGCCCCGACACCTGCGCCTTCGCGGCGAGCACGGCCAGACGCTCGCCGCCGAATACGTCCGGTTGCCAGCTTGCCGAAAGCCCCGCGCCCGCCGCATCGACGTAGCCGAGCGGCGGCGGCAGGATCTGCCGCGTATGCGACGCGATCGCGGTCGCATCGAGTTCCGGCAGCAACGCCGCATGGCGCTGCGTCACATCGTCCTGCGCCTGCTTCACGCGCTCGACGGCCGCTTTCACATCGAGGTTGTCGTTCAGCACCGACTGCACGAGATCGTGCATGACGGGGTCGCCGAATTGCGTCCACCACGTGTTGGCATCGACGGCATCTTGCGGCGCGTCGACACTCCATGCGGCCGGCGCGGTGGTCTTCACGGTTGCCGGCAAATCGGCGTGCGTCGCGGGCTGAACCGCGCAGGCCGCGAGCGTCAGCACCGCCGCGGCGGCCAGCACTTTCATCAGAATCGGTTTCATGGCGGTTCCTTCAGTGAGTCTTCTAGTGAGCATCGGGGGGCGGCGCGCTAAAGCTGAACGGCTTCGAAAACAGCATCGCGAAGAGCGCGACGCCGAAGCACAGCGCGACTGCCAGAAACGTGTCGGAAAAAGTCAGCGTCAGCGCTTCGCGCATCATCAGCGCATGCAGCGATGCGACGCTGCCCTGCAGTCCGTTCACCATATCGCCGCCGGCCGCGGACAGATGCGCGGCCTGATCACGCAGAAACGCTTCGACGACGGGCCGGCCGGCGGTCACGTGTTCGTCGAGCCTTTCGTAATGGAGATTCAACCGGTCGTTCAACATCGTGCTGACCACCGCGATGCCGATCGCGCCGCCGAGATTACGCATGAGGTTGAAAAGGCCGCTTGCCGATTTGAGCCGCGACGGCGGCAGCGAACCGAGCGCCATCGTGACGATCGGCGCAATACAGAACTGCTGACCGAAGCCGCGCAGCGCCTGCGGAATCAGGAATTCGTACCAGCCCCATTGGTGCGTGATCGGCACATACAGATAGCAGCCGAGGCCGAACAGAATCAGCCCGAACACGAGCAGCGCGCGCAGGTTGATAAACCGCGCAGCCGTCGAATACATGACGAGCCCAATCAATTGAAAAACGCCGACCGACAGCAGCGCAAGACCGATTTGCAGCGAATCGAAGCCGCGCACGCGCGCGAGAAACACAGGCGTCAGATACACCGTGCAGAAAATGCCGATGCCAGTGACGAACGACAGCAGGCTACCGATGCCGAAATTGCGCAGCGCCAGCGCCCTCAGATCGACAATCGGCTCTTTCGCGGTGAACGCATGGACGAGGAACAGAAAGCCGCAGATGCCTGAAATCCACGCACACGCGAGAATCACATGGTCGCCGAACCAGTTCTTGCGCGGACCTTCCTCGAGCATGTATTCGAGGCAGCCGAGAAAGCCGCTCATCAGCAGAATGCCGAGATAATCGCCGCGTTTGAGCAGCGACACATCGGCCTGGTCGACGTGCACGAAGCGCGGCACCAGCACCGTCACCAGCACGCCGGGCACGAGATTCAGATAGAACAGCCAGTGCCACGACCACTGGTCGGTGACCCAGCCGCCGATGACCGGACCGATGGTCGGCGCGAGCGTCGCGAGCGTGCCGATCGCCGTCGATGCGACGAGGCGCTGGCGGCCCGGAAATATCATGAATGCCGTGGTAAACACCGTCGGGATCATCGCCGCGCCGAGTGCGCCTTGCAGCGCGCGAAAAAGGATCATCGAATTGATGTCCCACGCGAGACCGCAGAGCATGCTCGTCACCGTGAAGCCGAAGGCCGATGCGGCAAAGAGCCAGCGTGTCGAAAACACACGCGTGAGCCAGCCGGACATCGGAATCACGAGAATTTCGGCGATCAGATACGCGGTTTGCACCCAGGACAGCTCGTCCTGGCTCGCGGACAGTCCGCCGCCGATATCTCTAAGCGACGAAGCGACGATCTGGATATCGAGTGTCGCCATGAAAAAACCGAGGCACATCAGCGAGAACGCGAAGACTTTTTCGCGCATCGGCAGATTCATCGGGTCGATGGGCGGGTGGGCGGGGTGCGTCATGTTGGGCGGTCTCTGGTCTCTGTTGCGCGGCGGGCGGTGATCGATCGCGAGCGATCGTGACGGCCGCGACGGTCGTCATTGGGTCGTCATTGGGTCGTCATTGGGTCGTGGCTGGGTCGCAACCTGGTCGCGGCGGGTCCGCGGTCAGGTCAATCACGCGCCTGCGCGCTGTTCGTTCAGATGCACTTTCACCGTCGCCGACAACCCCGGTCGCAGCACGTGATGCATGTTCTTCGGCACCTCGAGCCAGATGCGCACCGGCACGCGCTGCACGATCTTCGTAAAGTTGCCGGTCGCGTTCTCCGCGGGCAGGATGCTGAAGGTCGCGCCCGTCGCCGGCGCGAGGCTTTGCACGACACCGGTAATCGGCTCGCTCGATGCGTCGAGCTGCACGTCGACCTTGTCGCCCGCGCGCATGTGCTTGAGCTGGTCTTCCTTGAAGTTCGCGTCGACCCACAGGCCGTGCTCGGGCACCACCGTCAGCAGCGAAACCCCGACATTCGCGAGCATGCCGACACGCGCCGTGCGGTTACCGATGTAACCGTCTACGGGCGCACGGATCGTCGTGTATTCGACGTTCAGCTCCGCGACGCGCTGCGCGGCTTTCGCCGTCGCCACACGCGCCTGCGCATCGCCGATCTGCGCGTCGAGCACCGTGAGCTGCCGCTGCGCGGCGATCAGCGAGGCGTTGCTGCGATCGACGGCGGCGCGCGCCTTCTGCAAGTCCGCATCGGCACGCTCGACCACCTGGTCGGATACCGCCTCGTCTTTCACGAGTTCGCGATAGCGGTACTGGTCCGCGGCGCTGCGCGTGAGTTCCGCGCTCGATGCATGGACGCCCGCCGCCTGCTCGTTGATCAGCGCGAGCTGCAGCGTATGCTTGGCCTGCAGCTCGGTCACCGCGGCTTGCGCGCTCTGTACTTCGGCATCCGCCTGCGCGAGCCGCGCGTCGTAATCGCGCGAATCGATGCGAATCAGCACCTGGTTCGCATGCACGAACTGGTTGTCTTTCACGAGCACGTCGGTGACGAAGCCGCTCACGCGCGGCGCCATCACCGTGACGTCACCGCCCACATACGCATCGTCGGTGGTTTCGATAAAGCGGCCAACGAGATACCAGTACGAGCCGGCGCCGATCAGCACCACGACGACGGAAAGAACCGCAAGCCACATCCACGGAATGCGGCGTGTTCTCTTCGCGGTTCCGGCCACGTCCGGTGGTGCGATTGTTGATGGAGTTGAGCTCATATTTTTGTGTGCGTATGCACTTCATAGTGTTAAAAAAATGCGCCACCCGGCGCCTTCCCTTGCCCTTCGTTGCTTAAGTCGGTTTCTTCGTCAAATCGAACAGTTCCTGCCTCAACGACGCGGCGCGCTGCGCGCCGAAATGCCTTTCGAACTCCTGCTGCGCATCGTGCCAGTAGCTCACCGCCGCTTCGAGCTTCTCGAGGCCCGCCGCCGTCAAACGCATCTGGAACGCCCGGCGGTCGGTCTCCGATGCGTCACTGCGCACGAAGCCATCGCGCTGCAGCGGCTGGATCGCGCGGACCAGCGTCGTGCGCTCCATCACCATCCACTCGGCCAGTTCCTTCATCGTGATGCCCGGCCTGCGGCGAATCCGGTTCAGGATCGAGAACTGCGTGATCTTGAGGCCGGCCTTGCCGACGTGCCGGTCGTAAATCTGCGAGACAAAACGCGCGGCCTGCCGGATCGCAAAGCAATCGTCGGGCAACAACGGCGTGCTGACTGGTTCGTTTTCTGAGTGCATATACACAAATAATGCGTCAAGTTAAACAGAACTTTCTTCGGACAATCGGAGGAAATCAGGCCGTGAGGCTGAAAAGCTCGCCGCGCAGCGCTTTGGCGCGCGTCTTGCCAAACTTTGCTTCGAACTCGTCCTGCGCTTCGCGCCAGGCGATGGCCGCCTGGTCGAACAGGTGCTTGCCCGCGTCGGACAAGCTGAACAGATACGTGCGGCCGTCGTGCTCGGACGCCTCACTGACGATCAACCCGTCGCGCTGCAACGGCTTCAATGCTCGAACCAGCGTGGTGCGCTCCATGACCATCGAATCGGCGAGATCCACCATGGACAGTTGCGGCTTGCGCGAGAGCTTTGCCATGATGGTGAACTGCGCCGCTGTCAGGCCGACCCGGCTCAGATGGCGTTCGTAGATCTGCGTTACAAAGCGCGCGGCCTGGCGCAGCGCGAAGCAGTTGCATTCGTCATGGGACAAGAGCTTGTTCATGATTTGCAGCATATATGTGCGTACGCACACTGTCAAGCCTTCCGCAAAGAAAATATCGAGGGCCCCGGCATTAGGGCGACCACGGCGGCGATTGCGACCGCGGCGCCCTTTGTCCGGTTACCTCCGGTCACTGCTTTTGCAGCAATGTCTTCAGCTCCTGCACGTTTTCCTCGACACGCCTGGCAATCACCGCATACGAATCGGCTTGCGACCGATAAGCGGCCTGCGCGAGCTGCTGCATGTCGGCGAGCGCCTTATGCAGCGTCTGCTGAACGAGCTCGGCCGTTTGCGCGGACGGCATGCCGCCGGTGGCGGCCTGCTTTGCCGCGACCGCCTGCAGCTCGGCGAGCGTCGAACGCAGCATTTCCGCCTGCTGCTGCGCGAGCGACTGCATGCCTTGCAGCGCCATCTGGTTCGCGGCGATCACCGCTTCGATATCCTTGCGCCGCGCTTCCATCACGGCCGGGACATCGAAGCCGGGCAACTTGAACTGCTCCAGCATCTTGTTGAATTCGGCAAACGGATTGGCTGCGTCTTTGGGTTCCATGCTCGATTCTCCGGGAACGATGCGTCGAAATGGTGGGTACGGCCGGATCGCCGCTATGACTCGTGCGCCGCGGCCGGTTATCCGCACGTGAAGCGATCATGCACGTTCTATTCCCGATATGCCAGCACCGCCGCCACGTTTGCCTCCATCCGTGCACACGATGCATGCTTGCGGGTGTGAGATTCGCCGCGCGGCACCTCGTTTCGTATGCATGCGCAAAGTCTTGCGAACCGCATACAATGGCGCCCAGGCATTAGTCGGAGTAATGCACGCGTACCGCAAGCGGGCCGTAAAACGGCTTGCGTCGTATGCGGCTTTACCCGCGCGAGCGCCACGCCTTAACGGAGACCATTCCGGAGACTATCCATGAGTACCACTGCAAGCGGCAATACGAACCGAACCGACGGCACGCGGCTGCGGCAGCTGACCGACCTGCCCTCGCCGAAAGGCTTGCCGATCATCGGCAACATGCACCAGGTTTCGCT
Organism: Paraburkholderia sp. 2C; assembly: GCF_054589215.1. NCBI lineage: Bacteria > Pseudomonadati > Pseudomonadota > Betaproteobacteria > Burkholderiales > Burkholderiaceae > Paraburkholderia > Paraburkholderia sp. 2C. The sequence goes on from NZ_BAAILL010000032.1 coordinate 424,189, forward strand.
ACGGACATTTCACCTGAACCTCGAACGCTGGGGCCGCGAACTGGGCACGCCCTACACGTTCCGCATGCCCGGGCAGCAGATCGTCGTGCTTGGCGACACCGATCACGTGCAAGGCATCTCGCGCGAGCGTCCGCACCGCTACCGCCGCTTCAAGCCGGTTGAAACGGTGCTCGCGGAATTCGGCGCGAACGGCCTTTTTTCGGCGGAAGGCGCGGCATGGGAGCCGCAGCGCCGGCTCGTCATGCAGGCGCTGTCCATCCCGCATATCCGCGCGGTCTACCCGACGCTCGCCGAAATCACCGGCCGGCTGTACACGCGCTGGATGCGCGCGGCGCAGGAGCAGCGCACCGTCGATATGGTCGAAGAGATGAAGCGCTATTCGGTCGATGTGACGAGCGCGCTCGCATTTGGCGAAGATCCGCGCACGCTCGAACGCGACACGAATGTCATTCAGGAGCATCTGAAGCTGATCATGCCGGCGCTGATGTCGCGCACGAGCGCGCCGTTCCCGTACTGGCATTACGTGAAGCTGCCGCGCGACAGGCGCCTCGACCGTGCGCTGATCGAGATCCACCGTTATGTGCGCCGGATGATGGAGCGCGCGCGCGAACGCATGCGCGACGAGCCGTCGGACATGCCGCGCAATCTGCTCGAAGCGATGCTCGCGATGCGCGATACGCCCGATTCCGGCATCACCGACGACCAGGTCTCCGCGAACGTGCTGACCATGTTGCTGGCCGGCGAAGATACGACCGCGAATTCGCTTGCCTGGTCGACCATGTTTATCGCGACCGACCAGCCCTTGCAGGCGCGCCTTGCCAAAGACGCGCGCGCCGCGCTCGGCAGCGAGCCCGTCTGCACCGACTACGCAAAGCTGAAAGAACTCGACGTGTTCGAAGCGGTCTGCACCGAAACCGGCCGCTTCAAACCGGTCGCCGCGCTCAGTTCGTTCGAGCCGCTCGAAGACGTGACGATGGGCGACGTGCTAGTGCCCGCCGGCACGTTTATGTTTTTTCTCAATCGCCCGGCCATGCACAACCCGGCGAACTTCGTGAATCCGGAGCGCTTCGATCCGGACCGCTGGCTGCATGCGCGCGACCCCGCGCGCGGCGCGCACGAACAACGCGCGTATCTGCAATTCGGCGCGGGCCCGCGCGTCTGCCCGGGGCGGCACCTGGCCGGCGTCGAAATGCGCGCCGCGCTGTCGATGCTCGCGGCAAACTTCGAAGCGAAGCTGGCCGTCGATCCGTCCGAGATCGAGGAAATCAACGACTTCATCATGAAGCCGAGCAAGATGCCGATCAACCTGACCATCCGTCCGCAAGCGGCCTGACGGAACAACCGCGGGAACAACCGCGGCAACAACAGCACGCCATATCAGCATGGACCGACTGCAGGCAATGACCACCTTCGTCACGGTCGCCGAAACCGGCGGGTTTTCGGCGGCCGCGCGCAAGCTCGACGTGTCCCCTTCGGTGGTCAGCCGCATCGTCACCGAACTCGAAGAGCACCTCGGGGTGCGGTTGCTGACGCGCACGACGCGCATCGTCCGGCTGACCGAGACCGGCGCGAGCTACTTCGAAAACTGCCGGCGCATTCTCGGCGAAATAGACGAAGCGGAGCAGTCGGCAAGCGGCGAACACGAGGCGCCGCGCGGCGTGATGACGATCACCGCGCCTGTGTTGTTCGGCGCTTTGTATGTGACGCCGATTGTCGTCGAGTATCTGGCACGCTATCCGGAAGTGGATATGAACTGCTGGTTCCTCGATCGCGTCGTCAATCTCGTCGACGAAGGCATCGACGTCGCGGTGCGCATCGGCGAACTGCCGAACTCGTCGCTGCAGGCAATTCGGGTCGGCACCGTGCGGCGCGTGGTCTGTGCGTCGCCGGCCTATCTGGAGCGCTGCGGCACACCGCGCACGCCCGACGATCTGAATGATCACACCATCATTTCAACGAGCGCCGCGTCGAATTCGTCGGAGTGGCGCTTCACGATCGAGCGCCGCATTCACACACTGCGCATCGCGCCGCGCATGACGAGCACCACCAACGACGCAGCCATCGCCGCCGCCGTGAGGGGTTTCGGCATCGTACGGCCGCTGTCGTATCAGATTGCGAGCCACCTGCGCGCCGGCACCCTGCAAGTGCTGCTCGAGCAATACGAGCCGCCGCCGCTGCCGATTCACGTCGTGCATCGCGAAGGGCGTCACGCGACGCAGAAAGTGCGCGCGTTTCTCGATCTCGCGATCGAGCGGCTGCGCGCGGACCCGGCGCTGAACCGAACCGCCTGACGTCGACATCCGTTGTTCGAACGCACGCAGGCGCGTGCGGCGTGCAATTCGGAGCATCGCGCTGACGGCGCGCGATACGTTATGCGCGCGGATGACGCTACAGGCCCCAGATAATATCGGCATCCTGCCGATACGCTTCACGCATCATGTCGAGAAACGGCCAGGCCCGCTGCGCGAGCCCGCCGCCGGCGTCTTCGTGGCGATCGCGCGCATAGTGCAACGCTTCGAGCGCGGCCTCCGCCCTGTCGTGATCGGTAATGGCCGCTTCGAGCCGGCTGATCGCGCCCGGCAACTCGTCGCGCGGAATGACGCCCCGTGCGTCGAGCCGTTTTCCGACGAGACCCAGCAGATATTGAGCGAGATCCCGCAGCATCACCACATCGGGCGTGGCGCGGGATTGAAAAGTGATCATCACAATGCCTCCTTCCCTGAGCGAGTGCTCGCCTGCAAAGGCGTTGCTGCTCGGGCTTTCCGGACTTCGGTCCGGTATGTCTCACCTTCATTTTATGTCATGGCGTGAGCCGATTCAGCGAGTCGGGCAGGCGTTCTCCGCGCTTGCGCAGCCTTGACAGGTACCTTTTTCAATCACCCGGACTTTTCAGGGGAATTGATCATTTATATCACGTTCAAATATAATTACGATCGCTGGTTGAGCTGCCCAAAGCCGTCGTCGGTGTTGATAAATAGAAGAGGGAAACGCCGGCGCCCTCGCCATTCATTGCTCCGTACCCGCTCATCGTGTCCCGAACCAACGTGATTCGCTGGCTGGCCAGCTTTATGCCCGGCCCCATTCTGCTCAAGTGGCCCGAGCGAATTCGCTCGTCCGCGGGAGCGTTTATCGGCCTCGCGCTTACCGCCACGCTGATGCAGGTGGTGTTCGGCCCGGCCGCCGCGTTTCCGATGCTGATCGCGCCGATGGGCGCATCGGCCGTGCTGCTGTTCGCCGTACCCGCCAGCCCGCTCGCGCAGCCGTGGTCGCTGATCGGCGGCAATCTCGTATCGGCAACGGTCGGCGTGATCTGCGGGATGCTGGTTCCCGATCTTTTCATCGCGGCCGCACTGGCGGTAGCCGGCGCGATCGCCGCGATGTTCGCGTTCCGCTGCATCCATCCGCCATCGGGCGCCGTCGCATTGACAGCCGTGCTCGGCGGCCCCGCGATCCACGCGCTTGGTTTCGGCTTCATCCTCGAACCGGTGTTCGTGCAATCGCTATTCCTGCTGGGGGCCGCGCTGATCTACCACGCGATCACCGGACACCGCTATCCGCATGTCGCGCTCGTCTCGCGCGACGCCACGGCTGATCCGGCCGCACACCCGCCCTCGCTGCGCGCGGATCTCGAAGCCGTGCTGCGCCGTCGCAGCGAGCTGCTCGACGTGAATCCCGACGACCTCGAAACGCTGCTGCGCGAAACAGAAATGCAGGCGTATGCGCGCAATTTCGGCGAACTAACCTGCCGCGATATCATGTCGAATCCGGTTATCGCGGTGGCGCCGGGCGCGACCGCGGGCACCGCGTCCTATCTGCTGAACCAGCATGGCATCAAGGCCTTGCCGGTGATTACCGAAGACCGGCGCGTAATCGGCATCGTCACGCGCGCGAACCTCGCGAGCAGCACAGCCGAGGCACGCCCGGGCTTCATCGAGAAGTGGTCGCGGCGCTGGTTCGCCCCGCGCCCGAGCCTTGGGCTCTCGCGGCCGGTGCGCCGCTCGGTCGTCCAGTCGCTGATGACGACCCAGGTGCATACGGTTACCGTCGACACGCCGATCGTCGAACTGGTGCCGATTTTCGCCACGCACGGCCACCACCACATTCCCGTGCTCGATGCGCATCGCCGGCTTGCCGGCATCATCACGCAGGCCGATCTGATCTCCGGCCTTTACCGTCGGACACGCGGGCCGGCATACCGGGCAGCCTGATTTATATCATCTTGTGATACATTAGAGGCTTCTCTAGTCTCTCTTCCGGCGAACCTTCGAATGAAAACCCTCGCACGCGAGTTGGCCAAAGCCGACTTCGAGCAGTTGTCGGAATTCCGCTATCAGATGCGGCGTTTCGAACGATTTTCCGAGCAGGCCGCACAAGGCGAAGGCATCACGCCGCTGCAATATCTGTTGCTCCTGCATATCAAAGGCTACCCGGACCGCGAATGGGCGACCATCGGCGAGCTTGCCGAGCGGCTGCAGGCGCAGCACCACGGTGTCGTCGCGCTGGTGTCGCGCTGCGAGGCGCTGGGACTTGTCGAACGGCGCATCAGCGAAACCGACCGCCGGCAAGTGGAAGTTCATCTTCTGAAGGCCGGCGAGCGTGTGCTTTCGCGTCTCGCCGAACTGCATCGCGCCGAACTGAGGTCGCTCAAGGGCGCCTTCACGATTCCGCAAATCGATCTGTAAAACGCCATGAATCACGACGCCCACAAGCGCGATTTTTCCAGCAACGCCCGTCTTCCCGGCATCTCCGCGCTTGCCGTCGTGATCGGCGTGCTCGCCACGCTCGCCGCATTCGTGCTGCTCAGCCTGATCCATCTGTTCACGAACCTGTTCTTCTTCGGCACCGTCTCGTTCGCCGAGCATTCGCCGGCGCTGAACACGCTCGGCGCGTGGGTCGTGCTGATTCCGATCGCGGGTGGACTCATCGTCGGGCTGATGGCGCGTTACGGCTCGGAGAAAATTCGCGGTCACGGCATTCCCGAGGCCATCGAGGCGATTCTGTTCGGCAAGAGCCGCATGTCGCCGAAAGTCGCGATTCTGAAGCCGCTGTCGTCGGGCATCGTGATCGGCAGCGGCGGGCCGTTCGGCGCGGAAGGCCCGATCATCATGACGGGCGGCGCGTTGGGCTCGCTGCTCGCGCAATGCTTCAAGGTCACGTCCGCCGAGCGCAAGACGCTGCTCGTCGCGGGCGCGGCTGCCGGCATGACCGCGGTGTTCGGCACGCCGGTCGCTGCCGTGCTGCTCGCCGTCGAACTGCTGCTGTTCGAATGGCGCCCACGCAGTTTCCTGCCGGTCGCGCTCGCGTGCGCGGTGGCAGGCTTTGGTCGTGCAGTGTTCTTCGGCACGGCGCCGCTTTTTCCGCTGCAAACCGCGGAGCCGGGCGCGCTGTCGCTCGTGTCCTGCGCGATCGCGGGGCTGCTGTCGGGGGCGCTTGCATCGGGCCTCTCATCCGCGCTCTATAAGGTCGAAGACCTGTTCGGGCGTCTGCCGCTGCACTGGATGTGGTGGCCGGCTTTGGGCGGCCTTGTGGTCGGTATCGGCGGCTTTATCGAGCCGCGCGCGCTCGGCGTCGGCTACGACGTGATCGGCGATCTGCTGCATCAACATATCGCCTTGCAGATCGCCATCGCGCTGCTCGTCGTCAAAGCGGTAATCTGGGTCGTCGCGCTCGGCTCGGGTACATCCGGCGGCGTGCTCGCCCCGCTTCTGATGCTCGGCGCGGGCCTCGGCACGGTGCTCGGTCACGTGCTGCCCGGTGGTGAACCGGCGCTCTGGCCGCTCGTCTGCATGGCGGCCACGCTCGGTGCGACGCTTGGTGCGCCGCTCACGGCCATCGTTTTTGCATTCGGCCTCACGCACGATGCAAACGCGCTGTTGCCGCTGCTCGCCGCCACGCTCGTCGCACACGGCTTCGCCACTATCGTCATGAGGCGCTCGATCATGACTGAAAAGATCGCGCGCCGCGGGTACCACATCTATCGCGAATACGGCGTCGATCCGCTCGAGCGCCATTACGTCGACGAAGTGATGTCGCGCACCGTCGAAGCGATCGATGCGAACGTCACCGTGCGCGATGCGCTCGCCACGTACTTCGGCGCGAACCAGAAGCGGCGCGCGTACCCCGTCATCCGCAATGAGTCGGTGCTCGGCATACTCGACCGCGCGACGCTCGAACAGATTCACGAATCGACGGAAAAAAGCATGGCCGCCGCCACCGCCGTCACCGCCGAAACGAGCGGCTCGGCAGCGGTCGACGGGTTGCCCGACGCGCTCGACATGCGCGTCGGCGACCTGATGCAGGACGCGCCCGCTATCGCGCTGCCGCACGAAACTTGCCGCCTGATCGCGACGCGGCTCGCGGTGCACGGCCTCGAGCGGCTGCCGGTGGTGGCCGATCGCACGTCGATGCGCCTGATCGGCATCGTGTCGCGCAGCGACCTGATTAAGCCGTCGCTCGGCCACTTCGAAGAAGAGCACAAGCGCGAGCAGTTCCGCTACATCGGTTTCTGGCCGAACGCAAACAGGCGGCCGCTCGCCGCGCCGCAAAAAGAAGCGAATCCGCATCGCTGATTCGGGCGTTCGTCCTTCGTGCGCGAGCCGTGCAATGCGGCCACCCCCATCGCTAGCGGCCTGCAAAAAAATCCCGCTAACGCGCAATCGCGATAGCGGGTTCAACACCCCCTACTGGATGAGGTAAGCGCAGCGCGCCTCGTCTGGGCCTATCGCGCCTCAGCGCGCGTTCCCGCTCTGCGCGATCGCTGCCAGCGCCTTCGTCACGCCCGCGCCGTATGCCGGATCAGCCTTCGTGCAATGTTCGACGTGCAGATCCTGTACGGCCTTCGTCGTGCCCTGCAGCGCACGCGCCGTGTTGTCGAACAGCACCTGCTGCTGCGCCGCCGACATCAAACGGAACAGATTGCCAGGCTGCGAGAAATAGTCGTCGTCAACGCGATGATTCCAGTGGTCCGCCGCCCCTTCGATCGACAGCGGCGGCTCGCGGAAGTCCGGCTGCTCCTGCCATTCGTTCACCGTGTTCGGCTCGTACGAAGCCGTGCCGCCCAGGTTGCCGTCCACGCGCATCTTGCCGTCGCGGTGATAGCTGTGCGTCGGGCTCTTCGGCGCATTGACCGGAATCTGGAAGTAGTTCGAGCCGAGGCGATAACGCTGCGCATCCGCATACGAAAAGAGACGCCCTTGCAGCATCTTGTCCGGTGAGAAGCTGATGCCGGGCACGACATTCGACGGCGCGAAACCGGCCTGCTCCGTTTCCGCGAAGAAGTTGTCCGGATTGCGGTTCAGTTCCATCACGCCGACTTCGATCAGCGGATAGTCTTTCTTCGACCAGATCTTTGTCAGATCGAACGGGTTGTAGCGATACGAGCCCGCTTCCTTCTCCGGCATGATCTGCACATAAACCGTCCAGCGCGGAAAATCGCCGCGCTCGATGCTTTCGTACAGATCGCGCTGATTGCTTTCGCGATCGGTCGCGCACACTGCCGCCGCTTCTTCATCGGTCAGGTTCTGAATGCCCTGCTGGGTGCGGAAATGGAATTTCACCCAGAAGCGCTCGTTCTGCGCATTGATAAAGCTGTACGTGTGGCTGCCGAAGCCGTGCATATGACGGAAGCTCTTCGGAATGCCGCGATCGCTCATGACGATCGTCACCTGGTGGAACGCTTCGGGCAGCTGCGTCCAGAAATCCCACTGGTTTTGCGCGCTGCGCATGCCGGTGCGCGGGTCGCGCTTGATCGCGTGATTCAGATCGGGAAACTTCAGCGGATCGCGAAAGAAAAACACGGGCGTGTTGTTGCCGACCATGTCCCAGTTGCCTTCTTCCGTGTAGAACTTCAGCGCGAAGCCGCGGATATCGCGCTCGGCGTCGGCCGCACCGCGTTCGCCGGCCACCGTCGAAAAGCGCGCGAACATCGGCGTCTGCTTGCCGACCTGCGAGAAGATCTTCGCGCGCGTGTACTTCGTGATGTCGTGCGTAACCGTGAACGTGCCATGAGCGCCCGCCCCCTTCGCGTGCATGCGCCGCTCCGGAATCACTTCGCGCGCAAAGTGCGCCAGCTTTTCGATCAGCCAGACGTCCTGCAGCAGTGCCGGGCCGCGCGGGCCCGCGGTCTGCGTGTTCTGATTGTCGACGACAGGAGCGCCGAATGCCGTGGTGAGTTTGCTCATGGGGTTTCCTTTCAGATTGTCGATCAAAGCCAATGGGTGCAACAGGCAAATCGCGCGCCGGCGTGATTGACGCCGGCGCCACTTTTAGCCGTGCTGATGCGACGGATCGTTGCAATGCGCACAGCCATGTGCATCATCAACCCACGCGTTGCCGAGGATGATGCTGCAAAAGTTCAAGCGCTTGAATTTCGGGTCTTTCAATGCGAGCACGTCGTCGTTGACGGTGCCGAACGTCGAATCCGGGCGATGCTTCATCCCTTCGTTGAACGCATCGATAATCTGTTCCTTGAAGTTCACCGCGCGCGGATGCGCGGCCACCACCTGGCGACGCTGTTCTTCGGTGAATTCGTTATAGGCGAAACCGAGCACGTCCATTTCGACGCCGGCCGTCACCAGTTGCACAACCGGCTTCTTGAACGGCGGAATGCCGGGCGTCGTGTGCAGCGAGATCGCATCCCAGACGAGCTCGACGTCCGTTTCAGCAATGCCGTGCTGGCGCAGGAATTCCGCCGCCGCATTTGCGCTGTCCACTTCGAAGCGGTTCTGCGAATGGCTGTAACGCTGCGTGAGACCGATGTCATGGAACATGCCGCCGATATAAAGCAATTCCGGGTCGTACTTGAGCTTCTTGCGCTCGCCGGTCAGCGCACCGAACAGAAACACGCGCGTCGAGTGGTGGAACAGCAGGTCGGATTCGGTGTCGCGAATCAGTTCGGTTGCTTCCCGCGCCAGTTTGCTGTCGGGAATCTTGATGCCGGCGATGATCTTGCTCATTGCGTTGCTCCAAAAGTGGAAGGTCACTGGCTAGCCGTTCGCCTTCTGAAGCGGCGGCCTACCTTGTCTGGACTACGCAGTAAGTGTCGTTCGCATACGGCCTTCACTCAATCGAATCGATGCATCGATCCATGCCATTCGCACTGCAAGTTCTGCCAGCGGGCGTCTTTCGGGGGGCGCCGTTCTGTCGCCGGCGCGCTCGTCCAGCCGACCGTTGCGTATGCAACCTCCGGCGGTACCGAAACCTATCGAAACAATAGACGCTATCAATGCGCTGCTACGTCTGCGTGACAAAACCGGGGCAAAGCCCACTGGGTACGGCATGATGGGCCGGTGTCGCCGCCGTCCTCTTTCAATTTGCACAAGAGGTATCCGAAACGCACGGTAGATGCACGCTGGCTACCTCGTGCGAAGGCGATACACTGACACCGCTCGCTACCCGTGAACAACAACATCAACGGACAACAACATGAGCGATAAAAACGAACAGATCATGGTGCGCCGCGTCGACGCGCACGAAGCGGCACGCTGCGTGGAAGCGCTGGCCGACGTGCTGGTCGATTGCGTGGAAGGCGGCGCATCGGTCAGCTTCATGCTGCCGTTGCCGCGCGAGCGGGCGCTCGCATTCTGGCGCGATGTCGTGCAAGGCGTGATGCGCGGCGAGCGTGCGTTGCTCGTCGCCGAAGATGAGGCCGGACGCATTGTCGGCACCGTCCAGATGATTCTCGCGCAGCCCGACAATCAACCGCATCGCGCGGATGTCGCGAAGATGCTCGTCTCCCGCGCGGTGCGCAGGCAAGGCATTGCGCGACGTCTGATGGCCGCGGTCGACACGGTCGCGCGCGCAGAAGGCAAGACCGTGCTCGTGCTCGACACCGTCACCGGTTCCCCCGCGTCGCGGCTATACGAGCAGGCCGGCTGGCAGCGGGTCGGCGACGTGCCGAAGTACGCGCTGATGCCGGACGGCGAATTCTGCTCGACCACGTACTTCTATAAACATCTTTGACGTTGTCGCAGTGTTCCGCCGTTTCCAGTCGCCGCCGCCGGCCGAAAACCGCGTTTACGCGCGATGTGGCCAGCACTGCGCTGCACACCGCGGCAGCCGCACGCTCACATATGGCGCAATACCGGCCCCGGCCGGCTGCCGCGAAACATCGACACGACCCGATCGAACCAGCCGCGCATCGCGCGCTGCGACCCGAAATAGTCGCACGTGACCGAAATTTCCGCGGCACAGTCGGCGTCGGTGCTCATGCTGATGCGTTCGTGTTTCGGTAAGCGAAGCACACCGCCGGGCTCGAGCCAGTAGTCGTAATCGCAGTCGGCGCGGGTCAGCCACACGCGTTCGCTTAGCGTGCGGATTTGGGATCCCGGCGTGCAGTCCCAGTAGAACACCTCGCCCGGCTCGACTGCGAAGTGATAGGTGATTTTCGGAAGTCGCACATTCGCGTGGATGTGCTGTGCCAAATGTTGCATCCTGCCTCCTTTCTCACTTGTCCGGGCACGATCGGCGTCCGGTACGCCCGCGTGCGTCGCATGCCGTTCACCAGGAACGCAGCGTGCAACGCGGTATCTACAGAACACCCGGCGGGACTCAAATATTCCTAGTCCTGATCATTCAGATCGTGCGCACCAGAAGAGAGCGGCGACGTTGACACCGTGTATATGCTTCCTTGTTGCCGACGTTTACCGTGTCGTCCGTGTGACGCAGATGGATAGCGTATGCTTTGTTCTGGTGCATCGCAGCGTCACGCGCCGCAGCCGGACAAAGGCGACGCACGCAGCGTACAACGTCACGAACAAGGTGGGGAGGCTCGAGCAAATGGACTCATTTGCCCAACGGACGATCGCGCGCGTTTCGATTTCACGCACGCTCGACTTGCTGCGAGCGCTTACTGCGCTAAGCGCGCTCATGCTTGCGTGCCTCGCGCCGCTTGCGCCGTCGTTCGGCGCCGACAACGAGGCCGCGCTGCGCGACAAATATCAGAGCCTCTCGGCCCAGCTGGCCAGCAATCCGTTCCATCGCCCGCTCCACCTCGATTCGACCGAGGCACACGATTCACTGAAAGGCGACATCTACGCTGTGCTCGATTATCCGTTCGCCACGGTCAACGGCGCGTTGAACAATCCGGAGAAAGGCCCCGCGAACTGGTGCGACGTGCTGATCCTGCACCTGAACATCAAGTATTGCCACGCGACGACCGGCGCCAACGGCAGCACGCTGAACGTGAATCTCGGCAAGAAAGTGGAGGAGAAACTATCGTCGACATTCCGTGTGACGTTCGACTATCACCCGGACGTCACCCGCGCCGATTATTTCAGGGTCGATCTCAGCGCGGCCCAAGGTCCGATGAGCACGAAGGACTATCACATCGTGCTCGAGGCGGTGGCGATCGACAGCACGCACACGTTCATTCACCTGACCTATTCCTACGGCTACGGCACCGCGGGCCGTCTTGCGATGAAAACCTATCTGGCGACGATTGGCAGCGACAAGGTGGGTTTTTCGAAATCGGCGGACGGCGGCGACTATATCGGCGGCGTGCGCGGTCTCGTCGAGCGCAATACGATGCGCTATTACCTTGCAATCGATGCATACCTGGCATCGCTGTCGGCGCCGGCCAGCCAGCGCCTCGACGACCGGCTGAACCGCTGGTTCGATGCGACCGAACAGTATCCGCACCAACTGCACGAGGTGGAAAAGGTCGATTACCTCGAGATGAAGCACGACGAGTATCAGCGCCAGCAAACCGCGCAATGACGTGCGACTGTTACCGGCGCTTGTGCAGCAGCTGTCACGCAAGACTTCATGCAAGCGGCGCCGCTCCCGGCGATGTCGCCAGCGCACCGGGCCGGCGCAGCATCTTGTCGACTTCGCCGGCGTGCATCTCTTCCGCGTGGATCATCTGGCGCGCGTATTCCTCGAGCGCGACCGACCTGTCCTGCACGAGCTCGAGCAACTCGCGATAAAGCTCGAGCGCGACGTTCTCCGCCTCGAGCGACTCGCGCAGAATCGATCCGATATCGAATGTGTGCGAATCGAGCAACGGCCCGATTTCGAGCGACGGATAGGCGCCGAGCGTGGTAATCCACTCGCCGGCCTGCTGCGCGCGCAGCAACGACTCGTCGGCCTGTTGCCGGAGCCACGCGACAATCGGGATCCGGCCGAATCCGAACACGAGAAACGAGTAGTGCGTATAGCGCACGACGCCGGCCAGTTCCGATTCGAGAATGCGGTTGAGCACGCCAACCACACGCTGCCGATCGAGTTCGGACATCGTTCCCTCCCCTTGAGCAATGCGCGAGCGATGCCGCACAGGGCAGCGCTTCGCACGCGCGGTTTGCAGGCATGGTTCGCCCGCGCGCTTTACGCGCGCGGTTCACACGCATTGAGGCTTGGCCGGCGTCCCGGCCCGAGCCGTACATAGTGCGCCTCGCCAACGGCGCAGATCAAGGAGAGCAATTTGCGCGCTGCAGCACCGCGCAGGCGCGCGTACATGGCGCGCACCGCGGCGCGGCCCACGGTATGACCGGTCAACCTGATTCAACCTCCGCCGAAGTAAACATTGCAAAAGCTGATAGGCCCGACGCAGTTATTGTTGTGATTGCCGGCGCTGTGCCATGGCCAGCCGGTCCTGTACTTACCGCTCGCCGTCTGGCCCGACATGCCGGGGCCTTCGTCGGACGTGCCGGACGACGGCGCCATTCCGGCGCTGGACGGCTGCGCGCTGGACGGCTGCACGCCGGTCGACTGAGCGGATGCGCTCGTCAAAACGCCGGTCAGCGCGAGCGCGGCCACTGACGTCGTGAGCAACAGAAACTTTCTCATGACTCCCTCCTTGGCAAAGCAACCACAGGACGAGTTCAGCAAACGCACCGGCGCGCGTGCGAGCCGACGCTTCAAACTTAGCCAAAAAGAAGGAAGCGGACGTTGACTTTCGCGACGCAATTTCAAATCCGCACGAGCGCGCATCGATATGCAGCGCAATGAACAACGCTTACTGCGTTTGCTCGGAGCCGAGAATGGACTGCAGGCAGCGCGTAAATTCGGCAGCGTCGACAGGCTTATGAAGAAAGAAATGGGCACCGTTTTCGTTTGCGCGGCGCCTCGCGACATCGGACGGAAACGCGGTGACGAAAATGATCGGCACGCGGTTGCCGCTCGCGACGAGTTGAGCCTGCATCTCGAGCCCGGTCATGCCGGGCATCTGGATATCGCAGACCACGCACGCGGTCTGTTCGAATTCCCGCGAACGAAGAAACGCCTCGGCCGATGCATAGAGTTGCACACACCAACCCAACGAGCGAATCAGACTGGCGGTGGCAAGCCGGACCGACTCGTCGTCGTCGACGATCGAAACGATGGAAGCGTTGTGCAAGCTGGACATCCTTCAAGCAAATTGACAAGGCGCGCCCGAAGTCGTGCCCGCTCGAAACTGCGAATTCAATCTATCTGCAGGGGCTTTTAGCGTAAATCATATGTAAGTATGAAGTCCATCATGCATCGGTTAAGCGAGGCTCGGGGATACGCGTCGCGCATCGCGATGCATCGTCAACGACCGATAAAAACGCGATCGTGGAATAAACGTACGGTTGCCAGGTTAACTCATGCGTAGACATCACGTGCAGGCGTCACATGTAGACCACCTATACCGATGCAATGTGCCGCAGCCGCACGGCGATGCATAGCTGCAATGCGTTACCGGCCATTACATCGCCCCACGCGTCGCGACGTCTGTGATCGAATAGGTTACGAGAAGCGGACGCGGTGGATGAACACGAGCTGAGCCGGCGCTGGCGGCCTGGCTTCGAATGGACAGTCTCCCAGGGACCGTGCCGTGGTCCCCTTTGCGCTGCTCGCCGATTGATGCGAGCAGCGCATTTTTTTGCGCGTGCCCCTTGCGCGAATCGCGTGCGAAACTGGTATGCATGCAGCGGCCGCTACATCGCGTTGTCGAAGCCATCCATTTTCATGCGGCTCTTGCGCCAGCCCGCGGGCGGCATGCCGAATTCGCGCTTGAACGCGCGGTTGAATGCCGCTTCGGATTCGTAGCCGACCAGTTCGGCAACCGCGGCGAGTGTCTTGCTGCCGGACGTCAATTCATGCGCGGCCATCCTGAGACGCCAGCTCGCCAGATATTGCATCGGCGGCTGCCCGAGCAGATCGGAAAAACGTTGCGCGAGCGCGGAACGCGACAGGCCGACCTTGCGCGCGAGCTCGTCGACGGTCCATCCATAAGCAGGTTGTGCGTGCAGGCTCGCGAGCGCGCGGCCGACGAAGCGGTCGCGCACGCCTGCCAGCCACCCTTTACGGTCGTCGGGAAGCGCGTCGATGCAGCGACGCACGGCTTCGACGAAAAGCAGCTCGGAGAGCCGCGCGAGCACGGTCGCGCTGCCGGCTCGCCATTGCGCGGCCTCGGCTGCGGCAAATTCGAGCGACGCCTCGAGCCATGCCGAACGCGGATCGTTGCGCATATCGACCTTGAAGATACGCGGCAGCGCGGATAGCACCGGGTTGTTCAGCGTTTCGTCACACGCGAGAAATCCGCACAAGAGCCGCGTTCGCTCGCCACCGCCGCCGTACGAGAGTCGCAGGACTTCGCCGGGCGCTGCCTGCAACTGGCTGGTCAGCAGCGGCGCCGCGGGTACCGGCGTGAGATCGAGCGCGCTGCCTATCAGGTGTGCTTCGCCTTGCGGCACCACGAGCAGTTCACCGGCTTCGACACGCATGGCGGAACCGGCGTCGCCCGGTAGTTGCGCCCAGCAATGCCCCTCGGTGATCAGATGATAGGACACCACACGCTCGGCACGCGGCAGAAAGCCCGCGCACAGCGTGGCATCCGGTTCGCCGCTCACGCACCACGGCGCGGTGAATTCGCCGCTCAGATAAAGCGCGCCGGACAGGCGCACGAAACGCAACACATCGGACACCGCATCCATATTCAGCGAACCTGGCAAACCGCGTTGATTTTGCGTTCCGGCGTTCCGCACAAAAACTCTGGACGCCAGATCATTCATCGGAAAGGCATTCGTCAAGATACTACTCCCACGTACAGCTGCAACAGCATGCATCGGACACAGACGATGCACGCGGAAACGGTCATCCGTGTTTTGAAGTTGAACGATCAACACGTACGTTTTTTCACGTTCCGGAGGGTTGATCGATATCAGGCAGCGCAGCACTCCGACCTTCGACCGTTCGATTTTTCAGGAGCACTATCATGACTCGCAGCCCTTTCACCCCGATTGTCCGTACGCTTGCCGGCGCATGCGCACTGTGCGCGCTCGCCGCACCTGCCTTCGCCAGTGGTTACGGACCTTCGCCTTACTACCAGCCGGGCGTCGGCGCGCCGGTATCGCAGCGCGGCATCAGCACGCAGACGTTGTCCGCGGAACCGCGGTCCGGCTATTCAATGAATGAAACGGACACTGCGGATGCAGCGCAGCAAGACGAACTCAACCCGATGCTCACGGCAGGCGACAAGCACTAGGCGCCGCGGTCGATTCGATACGACGCGCAGAGTATGACGCGCGGGTAAGCAAAGGGCCGCCATGTATCCGCATGGCGGCCCTGCGAGTCAAGCAACAGCGCAATCAGTGGCGCAGCCACGCCGTGCTTCAGCCCGTCCCCATCCGCGTCTGATCGACGAACCGTTCGGTCGCATCGTCGATCTTGCGGCCTTTGCGGCCGACCGGGCCGTGGATATAAAGCGTCTTCGCACTCGTGCGCGTGTCGGCGCCTGCGGTATCGGGCGGCGGCGTCATCTCATAGCGCACTTCGCGCGCATGGTCGGCCAGTTGCAGACGCGGATCGAACACGGAATTGAAGCGCCACAGCATGCGCACGAAGTTCGTCTGCCCGCGCATCAGCAGCCCGGCGGCCTCGGACACCGCACCGCGCAGCGCCGCCCAGCCGAGATGTTTGCGGTTGAGCACCTGTTGTGTGTTGACCAATTCCTTATAGAACTCAGGCAATGGCAAACGCGTCGGCAACACCGCGTGCTGGATGTCGTACAGACGATAGTCGAGGCTCGTCAGCCGCCGCCGTTCGCGCAGCCAGATCTCGGTGCCCGGATAAGGCGTGTTGACACTGATGTTCACGATCTCCGGAATGTCGAGGCACCATTGCCGCACGGCTTCGAAGCGATCGTGATCCCAGTCGGGATCCGCAATCAGATTGATGGCAACCGTGATGCCGAGCGAGCGCGCGAACTCGAGCGCCTCGAAGTTCCTGTCGATATCGATCCGCTTGCGGAACGCTTCGAGCCCGGCCGAATCGATCGCTTCCATGCCGATGAACATGTATTGCAAGCCGAGCTTGCGCCAATACTCGAATACATGCTTGTTACGCAGCAGAACATCGCCGCGCGTTTCGAGGTAGTACTGCTTGCGGATATTGCGACGCTCGATCGCACGCGCGATTTCCATGCCGTGATCCGCATGCACGAACGCGACATCGTCGACGATAAAAACGCCGGGCTCGCGAATCGATGCGAGTTCTTCGGCAATCACTTCGGGGCTGCGCGAACGATACGTGCGCCCATAGAACGTCCATGCGCTGCAGAACGTGCAATCCCACGGACAGCCGCGTGCGAATTCGATCGAGGCGCAAGGATCGAGCACGCCGATAAAGTATTTGCGACGATGCCGCAACAGGTCGCGCGCGGGGCGGATATGATCGAGCGATTCGATAAAGCCCGGCGGCGGCCCCGAGCCTTCGCGTGTCACCACGCCGGGCACGCTCAGCAGGTTGCCGCGTTGCTGCACGGTCTCGAGCAGCAACGCGACGGACGCTTCGCCCTCGCCTTTCAGTATGCAATCGATCGCGCCATCGGCATGCCGCAGCAAATCGGCCGCCGTAAACGACACACTATGGCCGCCGACGAACACGAAACATCCCGGCAACGTCTCCTTGATCTCCTTGGAGAGGTCGATAATCTCGGGAATATTGGCGAGATAGTTGCCGGAGAAACAAACCGCATCCGGCCGCCAGTCGCGTATCCAGCGGTGCAGATCGCGATGCGTCTCGACCTGCAGATCGATCAGGCGCACGTCGTGACCCGCTTCGCGGATCACCGCTGCCACGGTTTCAAGGCCCAGAGGCTCCAGTCGAAGGAACACACGGGTATACATCAAGCCACTGGGGTGAACCGCAAGTACTTTCATGCAAACTCCTCGCGACCGAAAGGGCACGCCAAGTACAGCAGCGGTCCCCTGCTGCCGGTTACGATGAAATTCCTGCGCACAACGCGTCCTGCCCGTGCTGCCGCGGCAGTGGACATTCGACGAGGGCTTTCCCCCGTCGGCTCTCCTCGTCAGGACGATTCTACTGTCGAAGCGGCCAGGTCTGCCGTGAAGCGCGCAACAGCGCCACGGCACGGGCCGTGCACGGAACGACGGGCGGCTTGCCGCCTTTGCATACGTCTGTGATCGGACTCGCCCGGGGCGCGTTTGTTCTTCAAAAAGGCCCCGGGACCATCATGATGGCGGCGCCCGCTAGTCGAGATCGCGCGTTTCCAGTTCGACCGACTGGCCGCCGTTGCGCTCGAGCACGCGCTGCGCGGCCGCCTCGATACGCGGGCGATTCGCTTCGAATGACTGAATCAACTCGTGGGAAGACGTCCCGGTATTGCCGAAATGATCGTTTAACGCATCCATCGAAACGCTACACCAGACTTCCTTGCCACCCACCTTGGCTTCGAATGCAACGCGCGACGCCGCCACGATATGGCGGCGGCCGGTAAATTCGATCGTCATTTTCTTTTCCTCGTGTGCTGAAACCGTTGCACGATGAATCTGTCGCTCAGCAAGGATCGCTCCCGCATTGATTGCGAAGCATGCTCCGGCGCGCCACGCGGCGCCACGCGGTGCGACACAGGACAGCCTATGCCCTTCGCTGAAGTCGCACAATAGCCGCTCTATAATCGGCCATTGACACCTCGCCCTTCAGCATCGACGTTCCACGCGCCGCATAGGATCGATACCCATGTACATCGCGATGAATCGCTTCAAGGTCGTCCCCGGTTCCGAGGACGCGTTCGAGCAGGTCTGGAAAAGCCGCGATACGCACTTGCAGCAAGTGCCCGGCTTTGTCGAATTCCATTTGTTAAGAGGCCCGCACAAGGAAGACCACGTGCTGTACTCGAGCCACACGGTGTGGGCAAGTCAGCAAGCATTCGAGGCGTGGACACAATCCGAAGCGTTTCGCGCGGCGCACCGCAGTGCGGGCAACAACCGGCCGCTCTATCTCGGCCATCCGGAATTCGAAGGTTTCGAGGTGATTCAGACCATCGGCAAGTAGGCGCGCAGCCCACACGGCGCGATCAGACTCGCCAATAGGTATCGTCGGCGAAGAGCGCTGCGTAGAAGTCGAGAAACGCGCGCACTTTCGACGATACGGTCTTCTTCGGCGGATACACGGCCCACACTGCCGGCGCGGCGCGCGACGTCTGCGCCTCCCAGTCCGGCAGCAGCCGTACCAGTTGCCCTTGCCGCAACGCATCGCCGACGCTCCACGCAGGCAGCAGCGCGATGCCGCAACCCGCGATCGCGAGTTCGAGCAGCGCATCGGTATCGTTCGCGCGAATGCGGCCTTGCAGCTGCACCGTTGCTTCGTTTTGCCGAGCCTGCTCGCGTGGGTTTTTCTGCGAGTTTTGCAGCATGGACCGGCGCGGCGATGCGCGCTTTGAAGCCGTTGCATCGCTGCGCTTCACGAGTATCCATTTATCGTCGGGCGCAAGCGCGAAGCGCAATGCGGCGTGCGCGGCCAATTCTGCGGGCGAAGCCGGCACACCATGCCGCTTCGTATAGGCCGGACTCGCGCAGACGATGCGCCGGTGCTCCGCCAGCCGCCGCGCCACGAGTTGAGAATCGGGCAATGCACCGATGCGAATCGCGAGATCGATACGCGCTTCGATGATATTCAGCGGTTCATCGGTGACGACCGCATCGACGTCGATATGCGGATACCGCTTGAGAAATTCAGGCAGGTGCGGGACGACATGTCTGCGGCCGAACGATGCGGGCATCGTCACGCGCAGCACGCCCTTCGGCGACGCATTCAACGACGACGCCGACTGCCTCGCTTCGTCGAGGCTTTCCACCGCGCTCGACGCATGCGTGCGAAACACCTGGCCGCCTTCGGTCAACACGAGCCCGCGCGTCGAGCGGTTAAACAGCGCAATGCCGAGATCGGCTTCGAGCTCGTTGATATGCCGCGACACCGTCGATGTCTTGATCTCCATCTGCGCGGCCGCCTTGCTGAAGCTGCCGAGTTCCGCCGCATGAAGGAAGGCGCGCACCGCAGCGAAATAGTCCATGTCGGTCTGTCGAGTGGCTGGAACGTTGCATTGGAACATAACGTCGCGCGTCGCGGTTGGCTATTCCTTTTCCGCAAAGCAGATTCGCCGATGGGGCCGTTCTGCCGCGAGCGCGCGCGTCCTAAAGTGACGTCAAGGTTTTAGCACGCAGCAGCACCGCATGCGTGTGAGGCAACCTGCAATCAATTTACGGAGAGCATCATGCTGGACAAGACCGAAGTTTCGACACTGGCATCGAACAGCGCAGTCAGCGACGCGATCACCGCAGACGCGCAATATTTCGAGTACACGTCTTCAGCGAACCCGGTCGGCGCGAAGCTGATCTCGCGCGTACCGTATCGAACGTTTCACGCATCGCTGCACGACAGCGGACCGACGCGCACCGTGCCGCTCGATCTTTCCGCGGAGCTCGGTTGTCCAGGCCCCGCGACGGGACCCGGACTCGCCGCTCATTTCGTACGCGTCGTCGCCGGCGAGCGAGTGGCGTTCGCGCCCAACGCCACCTCGCTGCTGTTCTACGCCATCGACGGCGCGGGAATCGCCTCGCAAGGCAACACGCGCTTCCGGTTCGCGAAGGGCGATTTCTTCACCATGCCGGGCAGCGCGCAAGTGCAGATCGAGGCCGAATCGACCATGCGCCTTTACTACGTGAACGACGCACCGCTGCTCGCGTATCTCGGTGTCAGCGCAAGCAGCGCACGCTTTACGCCGACGCTGTACCCCGCCGCGCGCGCCGAGGAAGAACTGCGCAAAGTGTCCAATGCGCCGGGCGCGAGCCAGCGCAATCGCGTCAGCATTCTGCTCGGCAACGCACGCTTTCCGCAAACGCGCACGGTCACGCATTCGCTGTGGGCGATGTTCGGCGTCATCGCGCCGAATACGATGCAGAAGCCGCATCGCCATCAATCGATTGCGCTCGACTTCATCTCCGATTGCAAACCGGGTTGCTATACGCTCGTCGGCACCGAGCTCGACGAGCGCGGCGAGATCGTGAAACCGGAGCGCGTCGATTGGGAACCCGGCATGGCGTTCGTCACGCCGCCCGGCTACTGGCATGCGCACTTCAACGAGTCCGGTGAAAATGGTTATGTGATTCCGATTCAGGACGCCGGCTTGCAGACGTATCTGCGCTCGCTCGACATCCGGTTTGCTCGCTGATTCGTACGCCAGTGCACGCGCTGATTCGCACATCGGCGCGTGCATCGAAACGCACGAGGGAACGCTCGACCGAATGCGGAAAAAACGCGTCGAAACGCGCCGCGACAGACCCGTTCGATTAGTCGTACGATCTCGCCCAAGCGGCACTGCATAAGGCTTTGCAGCCCGTGAAATGGCTCGACATAGTTCTCCAGCAGACTTCGAGAGCCGGTCCTCCTATAGTTCGTTCCGTCGCCACGCAATGCAGCTCGAAGTGGCCCGAACCGAACCTCGAAGGACTTGCCGTGAACATCCAGACGTACGTCGCTCCCGCCGGCCGCGTGATGCCGGTTTCCCCCGCACCGGCCGCACGCGCGCGCAAGAGGGTGCGCCAGCTGGTCGTGACGGCCGCGGCAGCGGTGCTGACGCTCGGCAGCGCGTCGGCGTGGGCCGGCTGGGCCCACGGCGGCACGGCCTACACCTCGCACGGTACGTACAGCGGCGGGCACTACACGTCGTGCGGCGGCAGCAGCTGCTCGCATGCGGGCGGCGTAGTGGGTCCATGGGGCGGCGTCGGCACGAACAGCGGCACGGTCACGCGTACCGCGCCGGGCCAGTTCTCGAACTCGGGCACCGCGGTCGGGCCGTGGGGCAACACGGTCAATCATTCGGGCAACACCAGTTGCGCGGGCGGCACGTGCTCGCACACAGGCTCGATGACCGGCTCGAACGGCAACACCGCGACGACGTCGGGCAGCGTAACGCGCACGGCGCCGGGCCAGTATTCGTCGTCGGGCACGGTGACGGGATCGAACGGCAACACGGTCAGCCACTCGGCATCGACGAATTGCGCGGGCAATGCGTGCTACCGCTCGGGGACCGCAACCGGTAGCGACGGCGGCACGGTCTATCACTCGGGCAGCGCGACGCGCGTATCGACCGGCACGGTGGTCACCACAGGCACCGTCACCGGCACGCACGGCACGACGGTGACGACGAGCGGCTCGGTCACGACGGTCGGCGCGACGGTCGCCGTTGGCACGGCGCCGGTGATCGTCGCACCGCCGCCGGCGGTTTATGTTCCTCCGCCGGCTGTCTACGTGCCGCCCCCCCCGCCGGCAGCCGTGGTGGTAGTGCCGCCCCCGCCGCCTGCTCCCTCTGTGGTGGTGGCTCCGGCGCCTGCTGTCTATATGCCGCCGCCTGCGCCGAAGACGGTTTATGTTGCACCGCCCCCGCCGAAGGCTGTCGTCTACGTCGCACCGGCGCCGGTCGTGTATGTCGCGCCGAAGCCGCGGCCCGCGGTATGGATCCCCGGCCATTGGGTCGGGCGGGTGTGGATTCCGGCGCACTGGGCGTGAGCGCGATGTTCCGGGCTGAGGACACCCCTCATTCCAGCGATGCTATGGTCGCTAGTGAGACGTCAGCCGCGAACCACTGTGTGGGTAATCCTTTGATTCACATGCAGTTGTTTGCGCAAATGGGAAAGCCTATGAGCATTCGGAAAGGAAAAACGGGCGTCATTCACGGCGTTGAAGTCAAGGCTAGAAGCCAGACGCAAGCGCCGACCGTTAAGGTCGATACCGCAACGTCGGATGGTCGCAAGGCGATCTTGGAGGCAGCGGATAGCGTATACAAGCAACATCAGTCGGTCATACAGGCATTGGCAAGTAGATGAATCTGGATTCACCGCTCGTGATCCTCATACACAAGTTCGTTCTGGATCGCAAGCCTGGCCTGGACGGGTATGAACGAGGGCGCATTAGAAAGCGCCCCCGGTCGTATTGAGACAGACGAGTGTATGCGGGTCTGGATGACGTGTTCGAGAGCGCGGGCATGTACGCCGAGGCTATTGCCCGAGGCCGCACATTTGCCGATGCCAACAAGCGCACATCGCGTGTGTCTGTGCTCACCTATCTGGCCGTCGAAGGATGTCTCATTCGTCGAACTCAGGCTCTTGAAGGCGGTTTCTTTTTATGCGGCGCTGCGAGCGCTCTCATACTGGTTCTCATCGCGCCAAGCCGTATTCAACCCAAAGCCGACTAAAAGCCGTCATTGACCGGCACCGCCGCCCGCACGCGAAACCGCATGCAATAAACAAGAAACCGCCCGGCGAAAATCCCCGCGACGATCCCCGAAATCAGCGCATCGAGCACCACGTAACCTGAATCGACCGGTACAGGCTCCGATATCGCGAGTTCGACACCGAGCCAGAATTTCGACGCAAAGGTCACCAGAATCAGAATCAGCGGGACCGCCGAGCCGGGCAGCGTGACCGTCTTCTGCGCCCGGTCGACCGTAAAGCTCGTCTTGCGCGCGATCAATGCGCCGGCGAGCAACCCGAGCGCCGCACCGGCTACCCATGCGGCCGCCGACTGCCAGCCGGCGACGTGCTCGCTGACCAGATGCGCGATGCCCCAGGCCGCGAACACCACCGGCACGATCGCGAGCTTGCCGAGCGGCGCAGTCCCGCCCTTGAGCGCCTTGATGCCGCGCGACAGCAAAAATACCAGCAGAATCCAGACCCAAACAGGCGTACCGCGCACAATCGCTTCGAAGGACATGATGTTCTCCCGCAAATGCCCGGACGGCGGCGTCACGCGATTATGGCACTCACGTCAGCTAGTCAGACATGCTGCGGCGAACACAACAGGAACGTCGGCACCCGCGCCCCGCGCCGGTTGACTCACCCGCGCCGGAACCGCCGCCCCACCGGCGTTCGCCGGGTACGTCAGGTACTCGCGTAAGACGGTTTCGTGCAAGAAATTGTGCAGCCGCAGATAGCCGAATTCGATGCATGGCGACCTATCATCGGCGCAGCAACGGGCCGTTCCGTCTTCGAACGCCGGTCGGCGCGCGGCGCGTGCCGCGCGGAGGCCGACGTTGCCCTCCCATCACACAAACAGCAGGACTCCGTATGTGCATTCCGTCTTCAGGCATTTTCCGAATCACGCTCATCAGTACGTCCACGATCGAACCGGAAAGCAACGCACCGCACGCGTCAAAGCACGCGCGCGCGGACTATAATCGTCCTTGACACGCAACCAAACAGTTGCCTATTATCGACATGGACGACGACGCCGTTTTTCGTGCCCTTGCCGACGCGAGCCGCCGCCTGCTGCTCGACCGGCTCCATCAACGCAACGGCCAGACGCTGGTTCAGCTCTGCGAAGGGCTTGCCATGACGCGCCAGGCCGTCGCGAAGCACCTCGCGCAGCTCGAACACGCGAATCTCGTATCGACCCGTCGTCAGGGCCGCGAGAAGCTGCACTTTCTGAACCCGGTGCCGATCAACGAGATCGCCGAGCGCTGGATCGGCAAGTTCGAGCGCCCGCGTCTCGCGGCGCTATCGGAACTCAAGCAGGAACTCGAACGGCCGGACGAAGGCGAACCCGCCGGCTGACGCGCGACCGCGCTCCATGCCCGCCGCGCGACCTCGTCAACCGCAGTGCAATGCGATGTCTGGAGGGCTACCATGGAAAGCAGCACGTTCGTGTATGTCACGTATATCCGCACGTCGGCGGACAGGCTCTGGACGGCGTTGACCAGCGCCGATTTCATGCGGCAATACTGGTTCGGCATGCATTGCGAATCCGACTGGCAGAGCGGTTCGTCGTGGCGGATGATGTTCCCGGACGGGCGCGTGGCCGATACGGGAGAGATCGTCGAAAGCACACCGCCCAAGCGGCTCGCCATCCGCTGGCGCAACGAATTCAGGCCGGAATTGAAGGCCGAGGGGTATTCGCTGTGCGTGATGGAAATCGAAACGTCCGGCGACGCGGCAAAACTGACGATCACACACTCGATCGAAAAAGACGATTCGAACTTTATCCGCGCGGTATCGGGCGGCTGGCCGCGCATCCTGTCGAATCTCAAGTCGCTGCTGGAGACCGGCCATGTGGTGCTACCCACAAAGGACATCTAACGGCACACGCGCCGCCGCGCTGGCCGCAGCCGCGACGCTCGTCGCGGCTTCACCCGATCTTTCCGCAGGAACAATCCGCATCGCATCGGCGACATACGGCGACGCATGCGACGCGCGCGCGGGCAACCTGACAAACGACGCCGCATCGTCCTGCAACAACCGCGACACCTGCGCATACGTCGTGCATGCCGGGGCTCATACAGCCCCGGCGGCATGCGGCAACAATTTCGTCGTCGAATGGCGATGCGGCGATGCGCAATCGCATGTGGCGAACGTGAACGGCGATACGGACAATGGCGGCACACTGCTCATCAGCTGCGTGATGTACGGAGGCGCGGGGCACTGAAGCCGCGCGATGCCGCGGCGCACGCTTCCGGCACGCGCCAACTGTGTTCTATCAGCGGCCGACGCTCTGTACGCACGCGGCGCACCTCAATGCTTTTATCCTCAAAGTAAGGCGCATAGGCCGGTAAAACCGGGCGCGCCGCACTGAGAGGCCCGCGCGTGAGCACTGTCTGTCTACCGGAAGCTGAAGTCCAATCCGATGCACAACCCTCCGCCGGCGCTTCACTGCAGGCGCTATCCATACGCGAAGCGTCCGCGCGCACGCAAACCCCAACTGTTCACGCACCAGGCTTCGGCCAGCAATCGGATTGTTTCGACGCACTGGGCCGTCCGCTCAAAGACCTGCGGCTCTCGGTCATCGACCAGTGCAATTTCCGTTGCACGTACTGCATGCCGAAGGAAGTCTTCACGAAGGACTACCGTTTTCTAAGTGCAACGGAACGCCTGTCGTTCGACGAATTGACGACGCTTGCCGGCGCATTCGTGCGGTTAGGCGTCGACAAGATCCGCCTCACCGGCGGCGAGCCGCTGCTGCGCAAGGACCTCGAACGGCTGATCGAACGGCTCGCGGCGATGACGACGCGAAACGGCACACCGGTCGAACTCGCGCTGACGACCAACGGTTCGCTGCTCGCCGCGAAGGCCCGCGCGCTCAAGGCAGCCGGCTTGCAACGCGTGACGGTCAGCCTCGACGGTCTCGACGACGATGTATTTCGCCGGATGAACGGTGTCGACTTTCCGGTTTCGCGCGTGCTCGAAGGCATCGAGGCAGCGTGCGCGGCCGGCCTCGCGCCGGTCAAGGTGAATACGGTGATCGAGCGCGGCGTCAACGAACACCAGATCGTGCCGCTTGCCCGCCATTTCCGCTTGAGCGGTGTGACGGTGCGCTTTATCGAATTTATGGACGTCGGCGGCGCGGCGTCGTGGACACAAAGCGGCGTGTTTACTTCCGCCGACGCGCGCCGTGCGCTCGAAGCGGTCTTCCCCTTGCGCGCCGGCGAGCAGCACAAGCTTGGCGATACCGCCCAGATCTATCGCTACCCGGACGGCGCGGGCGAAGTCGGTTTCATCTCGAGCGTATCGCACCCGTTTTGCGGCGACTGCACGCGCGCACGCGTCAGCGCGGACGGCAAACTGTTCCTGTGCCTCTTCGCGACCGATTCATTCGATTTGCGCCGGCTCGTGAAAAGCGGCTGCAGCGCGAACGACCTCGCGGGCGAAATCCGCGAAGTTTGGACGCGCCGTGGCGACCGCTATTCGGAGTTGCGCGAGGCAACGCGCCTGATGCCGGGAAAAAAGCGTTATCCGACGGTGCGGATGTCGCTTGTCGGCGGCTAGGCGCTCAAGCGCTCAAGCAGCGATCAGGCGACGAACCGCAAAGAGCGCGTCATGCAAACGGCAAGCGGCACATCAGGGCATTACGAACCGTCAAACAGATCGGCACATACCTGCGCGCCCTGCTCGGTCAACACGGCCGATCCGGTGCCATCCGGCCGCGACTCGACATCGACGAGACCCGCTGCGGTCAACTCGGTCAACAAACGCCGCAGCGTGCTCATCGGCAGTTGCGCGCGCTTGCTGAGCTTCGCGAGCGACCACGGCTTGCCGGGCGATTCATCGCGCGCGCCCCACAGCTCGCCGAGCACAACGACGAGCTGCACTTGCGGATCGTTCATATCCGGCGCGCCGTCGTGTTCTTGCGGCTCGCGTGGCGCTTGCGGGTCGTGTGGCGCGTCGTCTCCAGTCGCACTCATTGATGTCCTCCCGTTCTTTATGGAATCGCCGCGCTCAAGCTGCCGACCGCATACACGATGCAACCAGCTTGCCCAGCATAATCACCGCCTTTTCAACCTGCTCGTTCCAAGGGTAACTGTAATTGAGCCGGATAAAGTTCCGGTAGCTCGGCGTCGTCGAAAACATATAACCGGGCCCGACAGTAATGCCGTTGGCAAGCGCGAGCTGATAGAGCTGCATCGAATCGACCTCGGCCGGCAACTCGACCCACAGCACATAGCCGCCCACCGGTTCCGACATCTTCGTGCCGTCCGGAAAGAAGCGCTTGACCATCGCCTTCATCAGATTCGCCTGCTGCGCGTACGCTTTACGCAGCTTGCGCAGATGATGGTCGTAGCTGTCGTTCTTCAGATACTCGGCAATCGCGAGCTGCGGGATCGACGGCGTCGTCAGCGTATTGAGGAACTTGAGCTTTTCGACCTGCTCCCGGTAGCGTCCGGTGATGGCCCAGCCGATCCGGTACATCGCCGACAGGCTCTTCGAAAACGACGCGCAATGCAGCACAAGACCTTTCTCGTCGTAAGACTTGAGGGCCGTCGGATGCGAGTGCCCGTAATACAGCTCGTGATAGACGTCGTTTTCGATCGCCGGCACGTCGTAACGCGCAAGCAGTTCGACGAGCTCGCGCTTCTTGTCGTCGGGCATCTGGAAACCGAGTGGATTCTGGAAGTTCGGCATCACCATGCACGCGCCGATCTTCTGCGATTTCAGAATGTCCGCGAGCGCGCCGAGATCGATGCCTTCGCGCGGATGCGTCGCGACCTCGATCGCCCGCATGCCCATGCGCTCGATGGCGTGCAGCATCGCGTAAAAGGTCGGCGATTCGACGGCGATCACATCGCCGGGCTTCGCCACCGCCTGCAGGCACAGATTGATCGCCTCGGTCGCGCCGACGGTAATCACGATCTCGTTCGGGTCGATGGTGAGCCCATTCTCCAGATAGCGTTTCGCGATCTGGCCGATCAGCGGCCGGGCGCCCGGCGGCAGCTCTTCGGAGCCGTGCCACAAGCCCGGGCGCCGCGCGATGGCATTCGCGTACTGGTTGATCCGCTGATACGGAAACGCGGACGGATCCGGATACGGCGAACCGAGCGGCACCGCTTCGTCGCTGCGAATCGAACGCAGCGTCGACAGCACGAGCCGGCTCACGTCGACCGACGCGGAAATGGCCAAAGGCTTCGACGGCGCCAGTTCGGCTGCAACAGCCGGCCCTTGAGGACGCACGATATAACCGGATTGCGGGCGGCTTTCGATTACTCCGCGGCTTTCGAGCAGCGCATACGCGCGCAGCACGGTCGTAATGCTCAAACGATGATGCTGGCTCGTGCGGCGCACCGAAGGAATCTTCTCGCCGGGCCGATAAACGCCCTGCGTGACGAGTGCCTCGATGTCGTCGGCAAGCTTCTCGTACAGTTTCAACGCCCTTCCCCCCGTCGCGGACGCGCCCCGCTCGTCACGCTGATCGCGCGGCTCGGGACAATGAGCCGCATTGTGCCATCGGTCACGCCTAAGCCTCGGCGAGCACTGTGCACCTTTCGCGTGCAGCGAAAACTCGACTGTACTCCTCTGCCGTCGCGCGTTGTGTGTCTGCCCGCCGCGCTTGCGCCGCCCTACTATCCATCGCATAGACCGCATTACGTCGAACGCCGCGTGAATACAAGGCGCAAATCGACGCAGCAGCGGTCGCAGCCGAATGGATCGCGGAGTCAACGTCGTGGAACAAATCAAGGAACTGAAGCAGCAAGGACGCATCGAGCCATATAAACACGCGGCAGCGGGATGGGGCGCGCTGAAGTATGTCGCGCTGAATCTGATCAAGGAGAAGGTATCCGGCACCAACTACCGCACCCTGTTCCGCCAGAACCAGCCGGATGGATTCGACTGTCCGGGCTGCGCGTGGCCCGACCGCGAGAAGGCATCGACATTCGAATTTTGCGAAAACGGCGTAAAAGCGGTGGCTGCGGAAGCGACCGGCAAGCGCGTCACCCCTGCGTTTTTCGAAGCGCACACGGTCGCCGAGCTGATGGAGCAGAGCGACTACGAACTCGAGCAGCACGGCCGCCTCACGGATCCGATGGTCTATGACTCCGCCACCGACAAGTACAAACCGATCGGCTGGGACGACGCCTATCAGCTGATCGCGCGTCATCTGAATAAGCTCGACAGCCCGCATCAGGCCGCGTTCTACACGTCGGGCCGCGCCAGCAACGAAGCCGCGTTTCTCTACCAGCTGTTCGTGCGCATGTACGGCACGAACAACTTCCCCGACTGCTCGAACATGTGTCACGAAGCGACGAGCCGCGGCTTGCCGGGCACGGTCGGGGTCGGCAAGGGCACCGTCGTCCTCGACGACTTCGAGCATGCGGACACGATCCTCGTCTTCGGCCAGAACCCCGCGACGAATCACCCGCGCATGCTCGGCGAACTGCGCGAATGCGCGAAGCGCGGCGCAACGATCGTGTCGATCAACCCGCTGCGCGAGCGCGGACTCGAGCGCTTCGCAAGCCCGCAACATCCGATCGAAATGCTGACCGGCGGCAGCACCAAAATTGCATCGACATTTATCCGGCCGAAGCTCGGCGGCGATTTCGCGCTGTTGAAAGGGGTGGCGAAGCGCCTCGTCGAAATGGACGACGCGGCCCAGGCAGCCGGCACCGAACGCGTGCTCGACGTCGAATTTATTGACGCGCACACCACGAACTTCGCCGCGTTTGCCGACGACTTGCGCGCGGAATCGTGGGACCTGCTCGTCGAGGAAGCGGGCCTGCCGTTCGACGAAATCGAATCGCTGACGCAAATCTACGCGAAGGGCCGCCGCGTGATTGCGTGCTGGGGCATGGGCCTCACGCAGCACAAGAACTCGGTCGCGACCATCCACATGCTGTCGAATGTGATGATGATGCGCGGCAATATCGGCCGCGAAGGCGCGGGCCTGTGCCCGGTGCGCGGCCATTCGAACGTGCAGGGCAACCGCACGGTGGGCATCGAGGACAAGCCGACGCAGGCGTTCCTCGACAGGCTCGGCAAGGCATTCGACTTCGAACCGCCGCGCGGGCACGGCCTCGACGTCGTCGAAACGATCGCGGAAATGCTCGAAGGCAAGGTGAAAGTGCTGATCGGCCTCGGCGGCAATTTCTCGATCGCGACGCCGGATACGCCGCGCACCTTCGAAGCGCTGCGCATGTGCGATCTATCCGTGCACATCACGACGAAGCTGAACCGCAGCCACCTCGTGCACGGCAAGGATGCGCTGATTCTGCCGACGCTCGGCCGCACCGAGATCGACGTGCAAGGCGGTTATTCACAAGGCGTGACCGTCGAAGATTCGATGTCGATGGTGCACGTGTCGTACGGGATGAATATTCCGGCGTCGAAGAATCTGCAATCGGAAATCGCGATTGTCGCCGGCATCGCGCACGCCACGCTCGGCAGCAAGAAAGTGCCGTGGCTCTGGTACGCGGAAGATTACGCACGCATTCGCGACGCAGTCGAAAAGAGCATCGAGGGCTTCGACGGCTACAACGAGCGAATCAAGCACCCGGGCGGTTTCCGCCTGCGTATCGCCTCGAGCGAGCGGATCTGGCTCACGCCGTCGGGTAAAGCGCAGTTCATCGTTCATCCGGTCGAGCGCGACACGCCGATCAAACGCGCCCGCGCGTTGCACGGCGAACGCGTGATGACGCTGATGACGACGCGCTCGCACGACCAGTACAACACCACCATATACGCGCTCGACGACCGCTATCGCGGCGTGTACGGCCAGCGCCGCGTCGTGTTCATGAACGCGGACGACCTCGAGATGCTGGGTTTCGCGAACGGCGAATGGGTCGATATGGAAACCGTCTGGGAAGACGGCATCGAGCGGCGCGCGGATGGTTTCCGCCTCGTCGAATACGACATTCCGCGCGGCTGCATCGGCGCGTATTACCCGGAAACGAATCCGCTCGTGCCGCTGCATAGCGTGGGCGACGTGAGCAATACCCCGACGTCGAAGTCGATTCCGGTGCTGCTGCATCGGCACGCCGCGTAACCGTCGGCAACACGGTTCAGCGGTATGGCGGCGCGCAACGCCTCACTGCGCGCCCCGCTCATGCGGCTTGCGCCGGCGTCCGTGTGACCTGATCGATCAGGCTTTTCACCGCCGGTGCGCGCTCGAACCGCCGGAACACCGCGGCCACTTCCGACGCAATCGGGCCGCCGGCAATCTCCTTGTAGACCACATTCGGCACCTCGACCGCTTTCGTCAGCACGTTCGGCACGATCGCGACACCCACGCCGAGCGACACGTCGGTCAGCACCGACACGAGCCCGCCGGGCGCACTGACGATTTGCGGACTGAACCGGCCGCGCCGCCCGACCTCGAACGTGCCCTCGCGCTGCTCCGGCACCACGAAATGCTCGCCGGCAAGCAGGCGCGACCGGATCGGCGCATCCGCCTGCGCAAGCGGATGCTCGGCCGGCAACGCTGCGCAAAAGCGGTCGCGCAGCAATACATGCGTGCGCAACGCAGTGGACAGCTCGACCGGCATGCGCACAAACGCGATATCGACGCGCCCGTCTTCGAGCAGCGCCGGCAGGTCATCCATCGGAAACTCGTGCGTATCGATGAACACGTGCGGGCGCGCCTCGCGAAACGCGCGCACCTGCTGCTGCAGTACGCCGCTAAACGCCGCCGAGCCGACGAAACCGAGATTCACGCGCCCCAGTTCGCCGCGCCCTGCTCGCCGTCCGATATTGATCGCGCGCTCGAATTGCTCGAGCGCCGCGCGCGCTTCGACGAGAAACGCCTCGCCGGCCTGCGTCAACGCAACCGAGCGCTTCGTGCGCGTGAAAAGCTGCGCGTCGAGCGTACGCTCGATCTGCTGGATCTGCACCGTGAGCGTGGGCGGCGCAATACCGAGCGTCTCGGCCGCCTGGCCGAAATGCAGTTGCTCGGCGACCGCGATGAAATACCGAAGGTGTCTTAGCTCCATCTTCCGATTACCGCCGTTCAATTAGTCTGTAGCTAATTATATTTACAAACGCCGATAATGCGCTCAATAGCGAGGGCTGGTTGAATAACGATCGGGCCGCTACTCACCGGCTTATTCAATCTGTGCGCCGCCGTGTCTCGCGGACGCACCGCAACCGGCAAAACTCCGATGAGCTCGATTTCCGCTGCGCCGACGATGTCGCGCAACACCCCGCTGCTGTTGACCGCTTCGCTCGGCTGCGCGATGACCGTCCTCGACACGAACGTGGTCGGCATCGTGCTGCCCACCATCGCACGCGACCTCAACGCGTCGTTCGCCGATATCGAATGGGTGATCAGCGCCTACGTGCTGTGCTTCGCGTCGCTGCTGCTGCCGGCCGGCTCGATTGCCGACCGCTTCGGCCGCAAGCGCGTGTTTATCGTCGGCATTACGCTGTTCGCGCTTTCGTCGCTCGCCTGCGGCATGGCGCCGACCGCGCAGGCGCTCTACGTCGCGCGGGCGCTGCAGGGCGTCGGCGCCGCGTTTCAGCTGGCGCCCGCACTCGCGATCATCGGCCACGCATTTCACGGCGAAAACGAACGCGCTCGGGCGTGGGCCATCTGGGGCGGCATCATGGGGCTGACGATGGTCGTCTCGCCGCTGACCGGCGGCGTGATCAGCGCATATCTCGGCTGGCGCTGGGCGTTCAATATCAATGTGCCGATCTGCGCGGCGCTTGCCATCGCGGTGTTGAGGATTATTGAGGAATCGCGCGACCCAACGCCGCGCACGCTCGACTTTCCCGGCATCGGCCTCTTCGCAGCGGCGATGTTCGGCCTCACATGGGCACTGATTCTCGGGCCCGAGCGCGGCTGGACCAGTGAAGCGGTCGTGCTGCGCGCGCTCGCGGGCGTGGCTCTGTTCGCGCTCTTTGCGCTTGTCGAGCGCCGCCGCGCGCATCCGATGCTCGATCTCTCGCTATTTCGCGCGTGGCCGTTCGTCGGTGCGATCGTCGCGATGTTCGCGTATGCGGCCTGCGCACAGGTCATGGCGTCGCTGCTGCCGCTCTTTCTGCAGAATGCGCGCGGCGAAAGCGCGCTCGATGCGGGCGTCGGCATGCTGCCGTTCGCGCTCGCGATGCTGTTCCTGCCGATGGTCGGCCGCCGGCTCGGCAAAGTCCTCGCGTCGTATCAGATCCTGACGATCGGCCTGTTCGTGGTCGGCATCGGCAACGCGGTGATGAGCGTCGCCGCCCATTCCGGAGGCTTCGCGGTACTACTCGCGGGCATGGCGCTGCTCGGCAGCGGCGGTGGCCTGCTGAACGGGGAAACGCAAAAGGCGATTATGGGCACGGTGCCGCGCGACCGGGCGGGCATGGCGTCCGGCATCAGCACGACGTCGCGTTTCTCGGGCATTCTGCTCGGCTTTTCCGGCCTCGGCGCCGTGCTCGCGGTCAGCGTGCACGATGCAGTGCTACGTAATCTCGCCAACGCGAACGTGCCGGCCGAGCCAGGTTTCGTCGACCGCATCGTCGCGGGCGATTTCGAACGCGCCACACAGTTGTATCCGCCATCAGTCGTGCAAAGCGTCGTGCATCTGGCGCATACCGGCTACGGCGCGGGCTTCGGCAATGCGTTCCTGGTCGCGGCGGTGGTTGCACTCGCGGCCGCTATCATCGTGTTCTGCTCGATGCGACGCGGCGCGCGATAATGTCGTGCGCGCATCCGCGCGCTCACGACGACAATCGCGATGACACGATATGAAGTACTCGCCAATACAATGGCCGCGGAGATCCGCTCGGGGAGCCTCAAGGTAGGCGCGCGCATGCCTTCGCTGCGCCAGGTCATCGCGCAGCACGGCGTGAGCCAGTCCACGGTATTTCGCGCGTACTACCTGCTCGAAGAGTGGGGCTTGATACGCGCGCAGGAGCGCTCCGGCTACTACGTCGCGCCGGGCGCGGCGGTCGCGCAAGGCCATGCGCGGCAAGCCGCCAAAGCGCCCGCCGAACCGGCCAAGGTCGACATCAGCAATCTGGTTTTCTCGGTACTCGAAGCAGCCAAGCATCCGGGCATCGTGCCGCTCGG
Source organism: Paraburkholderia sp. 2C (assembly GCF_054589215.1). Taxonomy (NCBI): domain Bacteria; kingdom Pseudomonadati; phylum Pseudomonadota; class Betaproteobacteria; order Burkholderiales; family Burkholderiaceae; genus Paraburkholderia; species Paraburkholderia sp. 2C. The sequence continues at coordinate 457,696 of NZ_BAAILL010000032.1, forward strand.
CTCCGCGTTTCCGTCGCCCCTGCTGTTTCCGCTTCAGCGCCTCGCCAGATCGCTTGGTCAATCGGCGCGTTTCGTGAGCCCATGGAGCACCGTCGCCGATCTTCCGCCGGGCAACGAGGCGCTGCGCAGCCAGATCGCGCTGCGCTACCTCGGCATGGGCATCGCGCAGCCCGCTGAAGAGCTGGTCGTCACCAACGGCGCGCTCGACGCGCTGAACCTGTGTCTGATGGCCGTTACGCGCCCAGGCGACGTCGTGGCGATCGAATCGCCGGGGTTTTATGCAGCGTTGCAGGCCATCGAACGGCTCGATTTGCGTGCCGTCGAAATTCCCGTCGACCCGCGTAGCGGACTCGATCTCGACGCACTCGAGCAGGCGCTAAAAAGCTATCCGATTCGCGCGTGCTGGTTCATGACGAACTTCCAGAACCCGACCGGCGTGACACTGACAGTTGAGAAAAAACGCGCGCTCGTCGAATTGCTCGATCGACATGACGTCCCGCTCATCGAAGACGACGTGTACGGCGAATTGCATTTTCAGGCCGATTATCCGTTGCCGGCGCGCGCATTCGACAAGCGCGGCATGGTCATGCACTGCAGTTCGTTCTCGAAGACGCTTGCGCCCGGCTACCGCATCGGCTGGGTCGCCGCGGGCAAATTCGCGGACAAGGTGCAAAAACTCAAACTGATGACCACGCTCTCGGCGAGTATTCCCGTGCAAGCGGGCCTTGCCGACTATCTGCAGCACGGCGGCTACGACCGCCATCTGCGCAAGCTGCGCTCGGCCTTGCTCGCGCAGCTCGCCAGCATGGATGCCGCGATCCGGCGCTGGATGCCGCCCGGCGTGAAATGGACGCGGCCCGATGGCGGCTATTTCGTATGGCTCGAATTTCCCGAGCCGATCGACGCAATGGAATTGCATCGGCTTGCCATCGAACACGGTATCAGCGTCGCGCCCGGTCCGATGTTTTCTGTCGCGCACGCGTTTGAAAACTGCATACGGCTCAATTTCGGCCATCCGTGGAACGCGAAGATCGACGACGCGCTGCGCGTGCTTGGCGAACTCGTGCGACGCGTGCCGGCACCGGCGTCCGCGCTTGCGAAGCAGCGGTGAAATCCCGCGCTTCTGCGCTTTACATCATTTCAGAAGGGGCCATTCCCATGTTCGAGGGCACTATTTCCACCAACCTGCCGAAGCCGGCCTTCTACGCCGAACTCGAACAACAGGCGCATGCGCTGTTAGCCGGTGAAACGAATCAGGTCGCCAACGCAGCGAATTTCGCGGCGTTGCTTTATCACACGATGCCGCAGCTGAACTGGGCCGGCTTCTATTTTCTGATCGACGGCGAACTGGTCGTCGGCCCGTTTCAAGGCAAACCGGCGTGCGTACGCATCGCGATCGGACGCGGCGTATGCGGTACAGCCGCTGCCACACGACAGACGCAAGTCGTGCCGGATGTGCATGCGTTCGCGGATCACATCGCATGCGATGCGGCATCGCAATCGGAAATCGTGATTCCCTTAGTCACACGAAACGGCGAACTGCTCGGTGTACTGGATCTGGATAGCCCCGTGCTCGCGCGTTTTAACGACGAAGACCGGAAGGGACTCGAAGCAGTCGCAAAGGTATTTGTCGAATCTGTCGACAGGTAACCGGAAGACGAAGGACACAAACCGCTCACTCAGACGCAAAGATCGAGCGGGGGCAAAACCAGCCCCGCTCCATGTTCAGGCATTTTCTATCGCGCTTCATTGACGGCCGCCTGGCTCACTGCCGTTCCCGCACCCGAATTACCGACCGACGGCGCGCGCGTCCCACCTTGCTGGGCGACCTTCGCTTCAGCGGCAAGAATATCCTCCGGGTAGTGCACGTTTTCACCGGCTGACGGGTCGTAACCCGCACGCACAAGCTGCGCGAGCTCCTCGTTCACTTGCGCGCGCGTCACCGACGATTGCGCAAACGACAAGGCTGGCACAGCCATCGCACCGGCTGCCAACGTCAGATAGATAAGCGTCTTCATGATCTGAATTCCTTGATTGGTCAAAAGGTCTTCGAAAACCGGAATCGAGCGCTTCGTATCAGCTACCAAAGTAGATGTTGCAGTAACTCACAGGACCGACACACGGCTTCTGACTGTTGGACGTATCGTTCGGCGTCATCGCCCGCTGGCCGCTCTGGCTCATGCCCGTCATACCGGGGCCTTCGCCAGTGCCCGTGTGTTGGGCGTTGTCGTTGCGCACCACCTGCTGCTGGCTGGTCGGATCGGCATCCGCGCGCGTGGTGTCCTGCGCGAAGGCGTTGGTGAAAACCGTCGTTGAAGCAAGGACGGCGGCAGACATCGTCAGCATCGCAAGCAACTTCATTTTCAGACTCCTTCAGTGATCACGGGGGAGTGGGATAAGCGGCGCCCACATTTGCATGAACATCGCCACCACGATCACTATTCCGGCGTCCGAAAATTATTTACTCGCCGCTGCAGCAGCGTTGTCTTTTTCGACGCTTTTTGTCTTGTTCGGATGTCCTTTCGTGATAGACCAACAAACGTTCTCCTGCAATTCGGAAAAAGTCACATGCGCCGCGTTCGATCGGAAATAAACGCGTTGCCATGCTGTTGCGCGTCGAGCATGAAGACGATGGACACATAAGTTGCGCGCGCAATGATGTATGCAGTGGCAGGGAAAGGAAGAATGCAGACAGAGAGTGCGCTTTTGAAACGCACTCGTCACAGGTTCATCCCGTTAAGGAAACTGTCATGTCCGTGCAGGCTCCTGTATCGAATCGCCGTCTGCTATCGTCTCCCGCATTCGCGCGCGCAGCCATCGCGTAGCTGCCTATGCGAGCCCACGCGCGCGAAGCAGCGCTGCTTACGAACCCCAGACCTGCATTTCGTCGATCGAATAGCCCCACGACGTCGCACGCTGCGTGCCGTACATACGCACATAGCGGCCGCTGCCCTTCAGGTTCGCGAGCGACACGTGACCCGAGCCTACGCCGCTCGACGTCGAGTAGATCGTCGTCCAGTTCGCGTTGTCGTTCGACGTCTGGATCTGATACGTCTTCGCGCCTGCATCCCAGTAGATATCGACGGCGGAAACCGTCTTCACTGCGCCGAGATCGACCGTAATCCACTGCGTACCCGCGGCGCTTCCCTCGATCGAATCCCAACGCGACGTGTTCGCCGTATTGCCGTCGAAGGCCTTGGCGGCCGTCAGGGTCGAGTTGTAGCTCGACGAGGCAGTGGCCGGCTTGCCTTGCGACAGCAGCGTCTGGCCCGGCGGCGTCGACGTGCTGGTGCCGCTCCAGTAGTTCGAACCGAGCTTCGCCTTGGTCGTGTCCGAGTTCACGCCGAATTGCGCCAGATTCCAGCGCTTGCCAGTGCTGATATCGGCGACGTACAACTGATAACCGCCTTGGGTCGTCGACGAGAAGAACACGTAGTTCGTGTTGTCGACCGGCGCCGGATCCGAGTTATTGCCCTTACAGTCGTTGATCGACAGCTGGTTCGGGGCGTCGCCCGGGTTGACCTTCGTGTAGATCTGATCGGCCTTGCCCGACGCGCTGTTCCAGCGCGCGTAAAACACCGTACCGTCGCCGCGCACCATCGGGTAGTAGGTCTCGAGGCCCGACGGCGTATCGAACGCAACCTTCTGATGCGTCGCAATCGTTTCCCTGTAGAGGCCCGACGCCGCGCCCACGCCCGTCGCGAAGTACACCGCACTGTTATCGGGCGACGGGAACGGCATCGAGCTTTCAATGCCCGGCGCCGTGTTCGTGATGTTGACAACGGACGTGAACTGCGGACCGCCGCTCGTGAACGACACCGTCGCTTCCATCACATCGCCGTTTTGCTTGAAGAACAGCTTGCTGCCGTCCTTGCTGAATTTCGGGTCTTCGTTGCGCGTCTGGCCCGTGCTGTTCGTCATGTTGATTGGCGCACTGTTCGAGCCGACCTGCCACATAAACACGTTCCACGCGTTGTTCGTCTCGCCCATGAATACAAGCCATTTACCATCCGGGCTGAACACCGCGTTCATCGGGTCCTTGATACCCCACGAGCTCTTTGACACTTGCGTCAAAGTATGCGCCGAGAAATCGTAGATGAAGATCTGGCTTGTGCCGTCACCGTAGCTGACGTAGCTGTGATACGCGAGCTTGCCGGTGAGCGTGGTCGGGAAAGTCGAATTCGATTGCGAGGCCGGGCTGTTGACACACGCTGCCTGGACCTGGCCTGCGAGGGCCGTGAGAACGAAACCAGCAGCAGCGAGACGGGGGGAGAGGGAAGGCAGTCGCAAAATTTAGGATTCCTATGATTAATGGCCGCTCTAGCCGAAGTGGCGCGGACGCGGTAAATCTGTCCGCCGTCCTTTTTCAAGGACAAAAGCTCCGCCACCTCGGGTGGATGCCGAGGAAAAAAACGCCAATTCGCTGAGTTGGCGAAGCTGGAGGAAAGAAGCTCAGGACTGCGTGCAGGGAAAAACTCGCACGCCGAACGTTCGTTTCTTTCGCGTTGGCAGGCTTCGATGAGCAGCCGCGTGGACTGCGAAACGAAACCTAATGACAGACAAATGAGCCTGGAGGATACCCTCTGTTGTCTTAAAAATAAAGACTCGGGAATGAAAAATGCGCTTGTCTATTCTGAAATTTTGACCGCACATCGCATGCCGTATGGGGTCGGAAGATAAACAATTACGTAGCACCCCTATTTATTTCTTTTGGGGGACAGCCCGCAAAACATCGCATCTTTTGTCGTGAAAACGGGCGTCTGTCTGCTAGAGTAAAACGTGATGAAAACGCAGGCACATGAGGTGAAAATGCCCATTCACATCCGTGCTTACCTCGCTTCCGTTTCCGACGGGTTATTGCGTCGCGTTCGTTCCCCGCTTGATCGCTCGCGTTCGGACAGCGCCGAATGTGTGAGTCTCGACCTCAGTGAACCCCGACCACGAACGTCAAATGACAAGGATCGATCTGACAAAATAATCATCCCACCTATTGCGATGGGGTTCGCAATACCTGGTGGTACACATCATACGATTGACAACGGCCCTTTTTCAGAATCTGCTTCAGAGTCGATTGATCAGAACAATAACGCGGCCGCGTGGATAGGGTTGGGTGTCGCGCTCAGCGCATTCGCGCTGGTGTTCGGCGGGTATGTGGCAATAGCAGGAATGGGGAATCCCGCGGTGCGTCGAGCGGAAGCGCTCATGCCGCGCGTGATAGGCATGACGTGGCTGCCCGGCGATCTCGCGGCATACCCTGAAATCGCGGCATCGGCCACGTTAGCGGTAGCGCAGCCCGCGTCGGAAGCTGCTCCGCTCGCCGAGGCGTCGCCGCGGCCCACAGAGAAGAAACAAAATGCCGCAGCGGCGCCGCCAGCGCGCGAACGTGCGCGCACGACGCAATCGGCGGCTCGTCGCGAGCCCGCCTTGCGCGCGGCCAACGCGTGCACGAGCGCAAATCAGCGCGGATGCGTGCGTAAGTATGCGACGAAGGCTCCGGCAGTCGATCCGTTCCATGGCGCGGGCAACGGCCCGCGCCGCGTGCAACGCGACTTCGATCAGCCGATGCAGTGGAACAGCGAAACGGCCAACACGATCGCGCCGCACAATTCGAATATTTACCAGCATCACTGACCGGTCATTCGACGGTGACCGATTTCGCGAGGTTGCGCGGTTTGTCGACGTCGGTTCCGCGCATGCACGCGACGTGATAGGCGAGCAACTGGAACGCTATGACGTGCAGCACCGGCGACAGCGGACCGTAATACGCAGGCATCCGGATCACGCGCACCCCGGGCGAACTCGACAATTGCGTGTCCGCATCGGCAATCACATAGAGCTGCCCACCTCGCGCATGCACTTCCTGGATATTCGATTTCAGCTTGTCCAGCAGCCCATCGTTCGGTGCCGAGACGATTACCGGCATCGCATCGGTCACGAGCGCCAGCGGCCCGTGCTTGAGTTCGCCCGCAGGGTAGCCTTCGGCATGGATATACGAGATCTCCTTGAGTTTCAACGCGCCCTCTAGCGCGATCGGGAAATGCAGACCTCGCCCGAGAAAAAGCGCATTCTCCTTTCGATACAACTCCTCCGCCCAGGCCATGATCTGCGGCTCGCGCGCAAGCACGCTGCGCAACGCATCGGGCAGGCCCGCGAGTTGGCGCAAATAGGCAACCGCTTCTTCGTCGCTGATCCGCCCGCGGCGCCTGCCAATCGTCAGTGCGAGCAGAAACAGCGCGGCAAGCTGCGTCGTAAACGCCTTCGTCGAAGCGACACCGATTTCCGGGCCCGCCTGCGTCACGAACGCCCATCTGCTTTGCCGCACCATCGCGCTCGCCGCGACGTTACAGATGGTCAGCGTCAGCGCTTCGCCCATCGACTGCGCGTAACGCAGCGCGGCAAGCGTATCGGCCGTCTCGCCTGATTGCGAGATCGGCACGACAAGCGTGCCGCGCTCTTTCACATGATCGCGATAGCGGAACTCGCTCGATATCTCCGCATGCGCGGAGATGCCCGCGAGATGCTCGAACCAGCCGCGCGCGGTCAATGCCGCATAGTGGCTCGTGCCGCAACCCAGCATCAGCACACGTTCGACGCCCGCCAGCATCTCAGGCGCCACGGTACCGAACGGCTCCGTATCGAGAGAATGCACATGTCCGGCAGTCCGCGCGACCGCAAGCGGTTGCTCGAAAATCTCCTTTTGCATGTAATGACGATAGGCGCCCAGCTCCGCGTCGTCCGCCTTCGAGACGACCGAGCGAATCTCGCGAGCGACTTCATGGCCGTCCGGATCGATGACGCGTACTTCGCTGTGCACGATATCGGCGATGTCGCCGTCTTCGAGGTAGATAAAGCGCCGCGCGCAATTGGCGAGCGCGAAGGTATCCGATGCGAGAAACGCGCTGTCGTCGCCGAGTCCGACGACGAGCGGCGAGCCCTGCCGCGCGCCGATCACGCGCCGCGGCTCGTCGCGGCAGATGACGGCAATTGCATACGCCCCGCGCAGCACGCGCGTCGTGTTATGCACGGCTGCGAGAAGATCGCCGCAATAGTGGCTATGAACCAGGTGAGCAATGACTTCGGTATCGGTCTGGCTGTTGAACTCATATCCTTGCGCGCGCAACGATTCACGCAATTCCTCGTAGTTTTCGATGATGCCGTTATGCACGACCGCGATCTGGTCACGCGAAAAAATCGGATGGGCATTGTCGATCGCCGGCACGCCATGCGTGGCCCAGCGCGTATGCGCGACACCGGTCGAGCCGTCGAGCGCTTCGGCGGCCACGTCCGTCTCGAGCGCCCGAACGCGTGCCAGCGTGCGGACGCGCCGTGCCGAGCCCTGCTGAAGCACCGCGACGCCGCACGAGTCATAGCCGCGGTATTCGAGGCGCTTCAAACCGTCCAGCAACATCGGCACGATATTGCGCTGGGTCACTCCTGCCACGATTCCACACATATCCACCTCCACTGAAACCGTTCTCTATTTAATCTGACCGCTTGGATTGCACTGCTTGCTTACCTCCGTTCCCGGCAAGGGTTTGAACTGTCATTGCGCGGCGCGCACGACGCATCGATCGGCCGGTCCCGCCGCGATCTGCTTCTGCGTGCTGAAATTCGCCTCGCGCAAACCGTCCGGCGACAGCGATACGAAATGCACCGAATCGCCGTTGGCAATTCCTGTCACGCCTGTATTGCCCCACGCGAACGGCGCGCGCTGCGTGCCGCGCAGCGTGATGTGATCGCCTTCCACGCCAAGCGTCATCAGCCGGCCATCCTGCGTCGGCACGAAAACCGCGTTGCCTTCCACGGCCACGCTGCTTTCACGCACGAGCGCAGGCAGGCAATTGAGTTCCGCGGTACGGCGTCCCTTGCTGTCGACGAGAAATGCAACGGCGCGCCCGTTATCGAGTGTTGCAAGCACCACGAACCTGTCGACAGCCGGCACGTAGGCCGCGGCATAGACGTAGTACTGAACACGGTATGGATCGACGCCTTCTTCGGTGCGCGTGATCTTGCCGGTACGCGGGTCAAGCACGGCATATTGCAGCGATGCGATCGTGCTGCCCGGAATGTACTTTTGCCAGACAAGCAGCGCCTGCGTCGGCGAACCCGCGACGACCGGCCACCATTCGCGCACATGCGCCGCGACGTTGACGTGTCGCAAGAAGCGGCCACGCCCGTCATAGACATTCGCATAGACGCCGCCGCCGGTGCCGAGATTGTCGACGCCGCCGCCGTTCACCCAGTCTGCTGAATAGAACACGACAAACTGTTCCCCGACCGAGGCCACGTGCCCTGAATGTCCGCCGGACTCGACATCTTTCGGGTAAGGCTTGATCGGCTTGAGGTTTTGCGAGTACACGCCGTAGCGCTGGCTTACGTTGCGCGGCGCGTTCCAGCCGTCTTCAAACGTGATGAAAATCGTGCCCTTGGTGTTCTGCGCAACCGATACGGGCTCCTGCGCTTCCGGCCGCTTGATGAACGTACGTGTATTCGTCAGACGCGCGCCACCGGGTTCCCATTGCCCGACATAGACGTCGTGCGGCCAGTTGCCGTTGCGATTCGCACCGTGCGGCGGCAAACCCGAACTGCTGAAGAACACCCAGGTCTTGCCGTCGCCCGCGTCGGCCTGGCCGATACCGTGCATAAAGCTACGCTCGTCGCGCACGCCGGGCGCGGGCACGGCCATCACCGCACCGACCGGCGCCACGAACGAATTCGTTGCGGGTGCAACGGTCGGCTTCACGGTCGACTTTGCATCGGGAGTAGCCGCGGACGCGGCCACAGTCGCGGCTACGGGCGCTTGCGCGCTGCCCGCCGTAGCCGCATATAACGACATCGTCACAAAACCGATGCCCATTAGCGCTTTTAGCGTCCCACGCATGACGCGTGCGACAAAAATATGCTTTTCGTTAGGTCTCACTTGCGCCGCTCCGAAAGGTCCGGCGGCATCAGCCCCGCGATGTCCTGCAGACCATGCCGCATTCTGAGTCGATAAAGCGTGATGCGTGATATGTCGAGTTCTTCTGCCACTTCGTTCGACCGGTTACCGTGCGCAAGCAGCGCGGAGAGCAAACAGTTGCGCTCCGCCTCGTCGCGCGCATCGGCAAGCGTCAACGCGCGTCGCGCCGGCGGTTCCGCGAGGCCCAGATCGACCGCGCGGATATAAGCGCCATCCGCCATCACGATCGCGCGCCTGACCCGGTTCGCGAGTTCCCTCACGTTGCCTGGCCAGTCGTGCAGCAGCATGGCGCGCAAAGCGGATGGCGTAAAGCCGTGAATCCGTGACTTTCGTTCGCCCGCGTACAGACCCAGCAAATGAAACGCGAGCAAATGGATATCGGTGCTTCGTTCGCGCAATGGCGGCACATCGATACGAAGTACGCAAAGCCGGTGGTAGAGATCGAAACGGAATGACTGGCTGCTGACCGCGGCTTCGAGATCGACATGAGTGGCCGAAATGATGCGTACGTCGAGCGGAATGGACACGTCGCTGCCGAGCCGTTGAATCGTGCCGTCCTGAGCGAAACGCAGCAGCGTCGCCTGGCATTCGAGCGGCAAGTCGCCGATTTCGTCGAGGAACAGCGTGCCGCCGTTGGCCGCCTCGATGTGGCCGATCTTGCGGCGCTCGGCATCGGTGAACGCACCACGCTCGTGGCCGAACAGTTCGCTTTGCACGAGCGTCGGCGGAATGGCGCAGCAGTTGATTGCGATGAACGGTCCATTCGCGCGGGACGATGCGTCATGTACCGCGCGCGCGGTCAGTTCCTTGCCGCTGCCCGATTCGCCGGCGATAAAAAGCGGCGCCTGCGTATAGGCGACCTTCTGTATTTCACGTTGCATCGCCAGCATCGGTTCGCTGCGCCCGATCATGGCTTGATCGCCCGATAGCGGAGGCGCGTAAGGAACGCCCCGCACGAGCGACGCAAGGCGCAACGCGCGGCGCAATGCAGACTCGACGACATCGAACGCATATGGCAAAAACACGTAATCGAGGCAGTAGCACCCGATCAACTCGCGCGTTGCGGCACGCCGCAACTGGTTCGTCGTGACGGCCGCAATCCAGTGCACCTGCGGTGCGCCGAGGCAATGCTCGACGATGCTGCCTATTGCGCCGAACTGCGGGCCGAACTGCGCCCCGGACGGCGAGCCCGATGGCGCGGCGGGCTGCTCGTCGCCGAGCTCGAGCAGGCCCACCGTCGGCGCCGTCGCATGCCGCATCGTGCGCTCGAGTTCGTGCGCACTGCCGACGAGCCCGACCGACCATCCCGCTTCGCGTAGACGCTCGCACAGGTTCGGGTCATGTGCAGCCGACGCATACACGAGCGACGGCGCATCACGGTTCCTCTTCGGCACAACCTCGTCCTCCTCAACGATGCGTTCCTTCGCAGATCTGCGAAAGAACGCGTTCGGTTCGCGTCGAGCTGTCTGCGCGCACAATCATGCTTATGCGCAACGCGTGCAAACGTACGATGAAACTCCGTTCCGCCGCCGCGTGTTCGCCGCGCGCGCTCAACATCTCACGAGCAAAGCACCATGAATCGAGACAAGCTGCTTGCCCCTGCCCAGATGAAGCATGCGTCCGAACCCCTCATGTCCGGCCTGTCGACAGCGTCCGGCATGCGCTTCGGTGACTACGACAGCGTGCTTACGCAACTGTCGCGCCGCCTGCACCTGCTCGAACGCGTCGACGACTTCGTTTGCATCGACCTGCACGCCGGCCAGGTGGTGTGCGACTGCAACGAAGTCTTTCATCACGTGTACTTCCCCCTCACCGCGCGCCTCGCGCACGAATGCATCCTCGATGACGGCCGTTCGATCGAACTCGTCACGATCGGCCGCAGCGGCTTCGCGGGCTGGCCCGTCGTCATGCGCACAGGATCGATGCCGTTTCGCACGATCGTTACGGCATCGGGCACGGCGTTTCGCTGCAGCGAAGCGGCGCTGCTCGCGTGCCTGAAAGAAGAGCCGTGGGTCGAAGCGCGCATGCTCCAGTACGTGGAACAGGTGTTCGCCGAAATGTCGCAAATGGCCGCGTGTACGCGGCTCCATTCCATCGAACAGCAGGTTGCATGCCGTCTGCTGATGCTTGCGGACAGCTGCCGCGGTTCGCGCATCGAAACGTCGGCCGTGTCGCTATCGCGCGCACTCGGCGTGACTGCGCGCTCGGTGCGCTCCGCGCTGCACGCGTTGGGCGTCGCGGGCATCGTAAGCCACGATCGCCACGGCGTGCTGATCCAGCAGCGCGCAGCGCTCGAGCAGCGCTCATGCGAGTGTTATCGCGTACTCAAAGCTCTGTATCGGTCATCGGACGACTCCCCATCACATAGCGAACCCGGATCGGCATATTGACCGGCATACGCGGTCCCTCGTGGACCGTGTCGTACCAGCGCAGCGCAGCCGGGTCCGCACCGATCGGCACATCGGCCGGTCCTTCGTCGTCGCCTTCCACCTCCGGCTCCGACATCGCGCGCAATGCCGCGATAAATCCGTTGGCATCGTGCGAAGCGATGAAAACGCGTGCGACCGCGCCCCGGCATTTGAGCGAAGCGGCCGCGAACGGCCCCGGTTCGACGGTCAGGCCTGCGGTGCGCCGCAACAGCCGCTGCATGCGGGAACGCGACGCGAACGGGTGAGCGACGCGCGACACGATCATCCACACCACCAGTGCGGCCGCAATCGTCCCGATCGCCGCCATATACGAGAGCAATTGCTCGAGCGGCAATTCGCTCTCATTGAACGGCATCAGATAGCGATACGTGTAGACGCCGATCGCGGCCCACAACGATCCCACTGTTGCAGGACGTATCAGGCGGAACCACACGACCTGCAGCAAACCTAGCTTGACTCCTTTATCCGCGATGATCTGTTGGGGCGTGCGTAGCGACAGGTCGATGACAGGGGCGTTATTCATGCTGGATTCCTCGGTCTGGGCTAGTCCATACCGCACGCTTGCCACGGCGGCGCAGGACGATGGAAGGCAAGGCAACGACGGTGGTGATCATGTTGATAAGCCAGAAAGCAAGCGGGTACCACACGGTGTCCATGAAATAGAACAGCAGCTTTTCGTCGTACTGGCGATCGATCATGCAGCCGATAATCAGCTGCAACACGCAGGTCGCGACGAGCAGCATGCCGTGCCAGTGCGGTAAGAGCGAGATATGCCAGTCGGCCGGTAACGGCACGAGCATGTTGACGAGGCCGAGCAGCATGACGAATGTCATTGAATACGCCCATGCGATACCGAGCAGATATTCGAGGAAGAGCGGCCACATCATGATCATCGAAGGCTTGGCGATTTGCGGCGCGTATTTGAGCAGCACCTGAATACCGCCTTTGGCCCAACGCAGGCGCTGGCGATAGAGGCCCCTCAGCGTCTCGGGCATCAGAATCCAGCTCAATGCGTGCGGCTCGTAAGCGACACGCCAGTCGCGCGTCTGCAGCTTCCAGCTGATGTCGATGTCCTCGGTCAGCATGTCCGAGCTCCAGTAGCCGACATCGGCCAGCGCGCTCTTGCGAAACATCGTGATCACGCCGGACACTGTAAAAATTCGCCCGTATACCTGCTGCGTGCGCTTGATCAGCCCGACGATCGACGAAAACTCCCCCACCTGCATGCGTCCGAGCAGCGAGGTACGCGTGCGAATGCGCGGATTGCCGGTTACCGCGCCGACGTTCGGATCGGAAATGAAATGCTCGAGCATCCATTCGATCGCGTCGCGGCCCAGCAACGAATCGCCGTCGATGCACATTAGATACGGCGCATCGCTAACCGTCGCCGCCGTCGTCAGGCCGATCGCCTTCCCTTCGTTCTTCGAATGATGGATCACCGTCAGGCGTGGGATCTCCTTGGCGAGTTCGTTGAGAATCGCACCGGTCCCGTCCTTGCTGCCGTCGTTCACCGCGATGATGTCGTAGTTCGCGTAGTTCAGATTCGCGAGGTGATAGATCACACGCCGCACGTTCGATTCTTCGTTGAAGCACGGCACGATCACCGACACCTTCGGCATACCGGCTGCCACCAGCGCCCGATGCGAGCGGGCACGTCCCTTCTCCAGCGCCAGGTAGTGAACCAACCCTCCGATCATCCAGAAATACGACATGAAGAATGGGTAGAAGAAAATGAAATCCTGCAGACGGCTGATCATATCGTGCGTCATCAGCGGGTCACTCCTTTAGCCTGTTGCGCCTGAAGGAGCGCATTGATCGAAGTCGGATCGAGCCGCGCGCGCAGCGACATGACGTCGACCATCGTTTGCAACTGCGGTGTGTCGGTGGCGAAGCGGTCGGTGTAGTAGCCAAAATTCACGACACCGCGCTGACGTAAATAGCGCAGCTCCGCCAGCAGCTTCTCGGTCGGAACGTCGGCGCCCGTTTGCGGATCGACCACCGGTAACTGGAACACGGTCTGCCGCAAGGCATTCGGTACCGCCGAAGTGACATCCGCGAGCGCGTCGAGCCGGCTGTTGACACTGCCGCCGTAGCGCTCGCCGCTCGGCAACGCGAGCAACGCGACGAAATCGTAGGCGCGCAGGTACGCCTCATAGCTCTGCGAGTAGCGTGCTGGCCCATTCGGATCGAGCAACACGTCCGCGTAAAGATCGCGCGAGGTCAGCACATCGCCGCCGTTCTGGCTGTCGAGCACGATCTTCTCGATTTCCGCGGAAAAGTCGACCAGTTCTTTGGTCTTCGCCTGAGTCCAGCGCTTCATCAAATCCGGGTTTGCGCGGATCGTACCGATATCGGCAGGCAGTCCCCACTGTTGAAACGTTTGCGCGGCATGGCGGCCGGCGTCCTCGTAATCGTCGAGCATCGCATCTCCGCCGAACAGCAGACCGGAAAACGCGCTGTACTTGCCGAGATCCGCATAGATATCGCGAATCATCGCGCGACCGGCCGGGTCGAACGGGCTCAAGCGTTCGATCCTCGCGCCGCGCCGGTCGGCCGGCGCGCCCGCGGCAGCCGTCACGAACTCGATCTTGCCCGCCTGTTGCGCAGGCAAACGGAATGCAAGCAACGGCATCCACGCGTACACCTGCACGTTCGCGCGAGTACTCAACTGCCATGCAGCACGCGAGAACAGATCGGCCCGCATCGGCAGGTGACGGTTCGGGAAGTACAGCGCTTCCGCGACTCCCGTATTATTCGGATCCGAATACGCCTGCAGATAGACTGAACTCGGCTGCATCCGGTAGATCCGTTCGATCAGTTGGCCCAGCTTCTTTTCGCCGCCATCGGGTTCGTACACATCGTCGAGACTCACGCGCACGACCCGCTCGACCGGGTTGACCTGACCGCGGTTGGTCGCCGGCTCACGCATCGACCGTTCGAATCCGCCGACGTCGACGTCATACGTCATCAGAATCCGGCGTAGACGGTCGAGCGGTACATCAGGCGTATTCGGCCCGGCTTCGAGGCTGAACTGCGTTTGCATGCCAAGCGACGTCGAAATTGTCCGCACCGCATGGTTCTCGGCGCCATACGGCCAAACCATCGAGCGCACCGTGACGCCCGCATGATCGTGTAAGCGGCGCAGGCATCCAGCCAGATCGTTTTGCACGCGCGCTTCGAATTCCTCATCGGTTTCGTAGCGCTTCTGATCCTGCAAATACAGGTGAGAGGTCGCAGCAGGCAACTCGTTGCCCTGCGGGTTTGCGACCGCGCCGTGATGCAGGTCGTGCGTATGCGATGCGAGCTCGACGAACGGCGACTTCGACAACTGCGCGACCTCGTCCCATGACATGAACGTGTCTCTCGGCACTTCGAGCTTGGCGGAAAGACGGATCTTCTGGTTAGGCGGCGTATCGGTCCACGCTGTCACGATGCCCATCACCGCCGGAAAGCGGAAACGCTCGAGCAGCGGCAAGACCTTCGTGTAGTGGCTGCGAAAGCCGTCGTCGAACGTCAGCATCACCGAGCGGGGCTGCAACGGCTTTCCACCGGAACGCGACTCTACGACGTCCTTGACCGTGATCGGGTGGTAACCATTGTTCTGCAGCCACGAGAAAATCGATGTCAACGTGCCTGTGTCGACCGCATACGGGTCGATCATGTTCTGCGAGTTGAACGAAGACAGCAGGTTGTCCCGAATATCGTGAAAACAGATCACCCTGAAGGTTTTGCCATCGGCCGGATCCGATGGCGGGAGTATGTCGATCAATTTCGCTGGCGCCAGCTTTGGAAATAACGAACAACCTGCCAATGCTCCAAGACAACCACAGATAAATCGTCTGCGCGACTGCATCGTCGAACCCCCAAAAACGTTAGAACGGTACGGTGACCAATGCGTATGCGGTTTCTGATAGTTCCTGCTCTCCGTCATAGGCATGCCGGCCGATGCCGATGCCATAAGTCAAGGTAATGTCGTGGCTGAACGTCCACGCATGTTCGATCCGCGCGGCCCAAAAGCCGCTTGTGCCGAACCCCCGTTGGTTATAGGCACCTCCTGATATGTAAAAACGTTGCAGCAATGAACGCTCCCCGCTTCTCCATACAGACCATTGATGCACGATCCCAAGCTCGCCTGAATAGTCGCGCGACGGGCTGAAGTAAGGGGTGTTCGTGAGCGTGTTGCTGCTCGTGCCTAAGTGCAGCGTCCCATTGATCTGCTGATTCGGCAGTGTTAAGAGGCGCTGCGATCCGTTGGCCGAGATCTCCTGGTGGAAGTTCTCGTCGCTATAGCGGCCGACCGTATAGCCGATGTCCGCAGTACGCCGGTCGCCGTCCGTATAGCTGAACCCGACCTGCCCGGTGCGCCCAAAGATATGACTGACGTAAGCCTTCGACGGCAATTCGTTCGAATCGCTATCGAAGCCGGCCGTCGCCTTGAAGAAGTCGTTGAACACATATTCGACCTCGCCGTTACCCCCGGTTCGTCCATCGGGACCCGTCGAGCGCGATACCTCAGCCTGCACGGTCAACGGCCCTTGACGAAAATCACCGCCGACACCATTGCGGATACGTTGCAGCCTGCCCAGATCGGTCAGTGCCCACAGATAGTAGTTGTGAGCGAAGATACGCCAGAAATCGTAGATCGGCGGTGAATAGACGTACGTATCTGCACTGAATTCTTCATCGGCAATCGCAGCCGCGCCGTGCTCGGCGTTTAGCGTCGTTGAAAACGTCGGTGCACGCCACGCGTTGTAATCGCGCTTGAAGTTTCTCACCGAGCCGTTCTCGGGGAACGTGTCGTCGAACGCCGCATTGATCTGCGTTGCGTTCCGATAGTCGCCGGTATTGAGCGAGGTACGGCCGAGGCCTGCCAGTGCCTCGATATTGTCCGGGTGATCGTTAAGAGCGGCCACATACATATCTTTCGCAAGACGGTTGCGGCCTTTGCCGAGTTCCGCGTCGGCTTCTGCGTTACGCACTTCCGCGCTAAATGGCACCTGCTGCTTGAGACGATCGAGCTCAGCGAGACCCGCATCTGTCTGACCAACATAAATCAGATACTGCGCACGCAACCGGTTGAGCCTCAGATAATCGTCGTTGGCAAGATCCCAAGGCCTCACCTGGCTGGGCGGCGGCAACGATGCGCTGATTTCATCGAGCACCTTGCCGGCCTCGACGAATTTGTTCTGATCGGTCAACGAGTAGAACAGTCCCTCGCGCAAATCGATCGGACGGGTGCGCGAGCCGTATTGATAGCCGCGTGTGGCCGGATCGGCACTCGCCGCGGTTTCCTGCTCAATTGCACGGCGATAGGCGACTTCCGCCTTGGCGAGCTCGTTCACGTAGCTATATGCTTCGCCCGCCGAAGCAAGTGCTTCGACGGAGACGGGCTGATTTGCAGGGATCGACTCATATGACGATATGGCCTTTTCCATTTCGCCGCGTCCGGCGTAGGCCACCGTGCGATCGCCTGCGAGCGAGTAACGGACTTGCTGATACTCAGGCGTATTCGGCAGACTCGCTTCGAGATTGTCCGCAGCCTTGAGCGCAGTGTCGAGTCCATCAAAACGATCGGGGCTGGTCATAGCACGCGCTTTATCGCGTCCGCCTCTAACCTGCTGACGAATGGAAAGTTCTTCAAGCTGTGCAATATCTACTGGAGTGAAGATATCGGGCCTTGCCTTGGCCTCCTCAAGCGCTTGAATCGCACCCCCCCCTGTCGCCAGACCGAACACTTCCGTACGTATCGTGCTGGCGGATTGCGTGCCGCCCGCGCGCGCTGAAGGAGGCGTCGTTGCTGGCGCGGATGCAGGCGCGGGTGCTTGCGCAGCAGGCGGCTGTTGACCCGGCGCCGCAGGTGTTGACGTTGAGGAAGGCTCCATCGATGGTTGCGTTTTCGATTCAGGCGTTTGTTCAGCCGGTTGCTGAGCTTGCTGGACCGATTGTGCGATTGTCGAGGTGCGCGGCGTGATGGCCTGCGCTTCCGCGACATCGTTAGGCTCGCGTGCACCTCCATTCTCCGTCTCGACTGCGGAACACATCGACGAAAGAAACAGCAGCATAACGGGCGCACATGTCACTAGCGAGATGCAGTTGGCCGGATGAGACCGCTTCGGCTGGGCAAGCACTGCATAAAGACGCTTTTTTTGAGCGTTCACGATATGTCCTTAACGTTGAGTGCATTGTTCTGAAGGACTGCTTTTTTGAAGAGGTCGAGCCCGTGCACGTCAAGCGACATCTATGCCATTGCATAACCATCACGCGACACGCGAGATGAAATGGGATCGACAGTCATTTCGCGATGCTTGCGTTTCATCTGCGATACAACCCCGAGGTATGCGATTTACCTTGGCATTCAAAGGCCCCGCACGAAAACTTGCCGATAAGGACGATACGGAAACAGCGCACAGACTCACGCATGTCGTGCGTGTTACTGACGAAGATCCTGTGCGGTCGAGCGCACGCTGCCGCAAGCGTTCCGCTGCCAAAGGCCGTCAAACGTACTATCTTTGACGCGCCTGAACATCTCCGATCGCTTCACCGCGTGCAAGCTTCGCCGGGCTTTCTCAGACGTGTCGAAGATGTTTCATTTTTGATTCATGGTTATGTTCGCAACACGAAGCGCATGCGCAAATCGTTTCATCCGCGCAAAACGGAAACCTTTCGTTACAAGGATGCATGGCGAAAGATCAGCCGTTATCGATGAATGATACGTATCCCTGAATAATAGAAAGCAATTTTTTCTGCCGCTTTTACATTGCGTTTTGTAGTCCCTGTTCGTTATGCTTTCCTTTCCACGATCCGAGGAGGTCGTCATGCGTGCTGTCATAAATACAAGCAAAGACCAAGGTTCAACGCTGGCGGGACGGGTGTACTCGCTGGCCATCATCGCTGTTGCGTTATGCGGTTCCGCTACTGCCGCCGCGCAAGACGCTGCGTCCGCACCGGCTGCGTCGACAATCGCCGCATCGTCGCCGGAAGCGGCCGGCGCATCGGGCTCCAACTCCGAAGCACAAGAAATGCTGTACTACGTGTGCGGCCAGGCAGGTTTCGAAAAAACCGTGACTTCGCCTGACCCGAAGCATCCGTTCAATCTCGGTATCACGTTCGTCGCCCAACAGAACGGGGCGCCGCTTTCGGACGTCGCGGTTCGTCTGCGGCGGCATGGAAGAGTGTTGATGGATTTCGTCGCGGGCGGGCCACGCTGCCTGTTCTCTGTGCCTTCGGCAAGCTATCGTATTGAAGGCACCTATCGTGGTGAGATGAAGTTCGAAATTGTCGAAACAGGAACGTTTGATACGCAGATCAAGTGGTAATTCGCGCCTTGTGCACCGATGGTGTCGCCTATGCGCCTCCATCGTCGCACAGGGGTTTTCGCCTCTCGTTTACAGGTCGTACGCGCGTCCGTTCACAAGAAGAAGCAACTGCGTTGTCCCGGCCTGGCCGGGACAAGACTCGCCTGTTGCCGCCGTGATGCGCTAGCCTGCCGGAGCAAGATCGTGAGTACCGACAGACTTTCATCAGACACACCGACACTAAGCAACGTGAAAACCGGACCGAAAGCTGCAACGCCTGCCGCTAACGCGAGCGCATCCGCGCCGCGGCAGCCTATGCTCTTCCGCTGGATTTCATGGGGACCGGGCAGCAGCGCGGCACTGAGCATGGTGTGCTTCGTAGCGATTCTCGGCGCGGTCATCGGCTTTCAACATTCCGGATCCAGACAGGCGGCTCGCGAGGACGCGCCGCAACAGGCCAGCGCGCAGAACATGCGCGATCAGCATGCACGCAGCGGCAACGACGCGTCGGCAAGCAGCGCGCCGGCAGTAGCGATGCCGGTTGCCACGCAGAGCGCCGCGATGCCCACCGCCACCGTCGACGCATCGCTGGCGCGTGCGCGCGCGTGCGCGGCTTCATCGCACTGGAACTGCGTGCTCGACGCCGCGAGTGGCGTGCTCGCGATCCAGGAAGGCAATACGGAAGCGCAGTCATTACTGCAACGAGCGATCGTCCAGGGTGGCTGGGCAACCGAAACATCATCGATCGCGCATGAAACAGCCAAGGCAGCGAGCGGTGCGGCGGCACCCGCGGCGCGATCCCATGCGCGGCGGCATTGGCACACGGCGGCGCGCCGCAACAAGTCGTCGGAAGACGACGAATAGCCGAAGCGCCCGCAGTCTCGCGCGCAGCCCTCTCGCTGCGCGCCGCCATCCGTTTTAGTAGAATCGGACGACATTGCACGCCGCCGTCTTTCGACGAGGCGCCCCGCACGCAGCAACGCCGGGCGCAGCGTCGCCGCGTCGCGTGCACACTCCCGAACCACTACAACAGAACACATGCGGCGCTTATGGATTTGTTAAGCCGTCTTCTTTCGCTGATGCCAGTCAGCGGCCGGCTCGAAATACGCTGCCACTTCGGCGCACCGTGGGCCATCGAGGAAGAAACCGCCGGCATGCGCGAGATTCCCTATCACGTGCTGCTCTCGGGCACCGCGGTCGTCGAGGACGGCAATGGGCCCCCCGAGCGCATCGGGGCCGGCGATATCGTGCTGTTTCCCACGGGTAGCGCGCATCGCATTCATGATGGCAGCGGCATGTCGCCGAAGCCGGCCATCGAACGGCGGAACGAATCGCTGCTGATCGTCGAGAGTGGCGCCCCGGGGGTCACCGCGGATCTGCTATGCGGGCGTTTTCTGGTCGGCGCCGTGCCGGACCGTCTATTGCGCGATCACTTGCCCGGACGGCTCGTCGTGCATAGCACACCACAACATGCGCCCGCGGGCGAGGACACGAACCGGAAGGCCGCATCGCCGAGCGCCGGCACACGTCTCACGCGGCTCATCGAACTGATGCGCGAAGAAGCCACCGATCAGGGCCCGGGCAGCGAGACGCTCGTCAACCATCTGTCCGCCGCGCTATTCGGCCTCACACTGCGTTTTGCCACCGAAACATCGGCGCCGCCGCACGGATTGCTCGCGCTTGCAGGGCGGCCGCGCCTGCAGCCGGCAATCATCGCGATGTTTGACAAGCCTGGCGAACCATGGACGCTCGATCAGTTCGCCGCGCTGTGCAACATGTCGCGCGCGACCTTCGTGCGTCAGTTCCAGGAAGCGATCGGCCGCTCGGCAACCGATGTGCTGACCGAAGTTCGCATGACGGTCGCGGGCCGTCTGCTGATGCAAACGACGCGGCCGGTAGCAGAAATCGGCGAGACAGTCGGCTATCAATCGGATGCCGCGTTCCAGCGTATTTTCAAGCGGCACACGGGCATCACGCCCGCACGTTGGCGCACATCGGGCGGCAATGTACAGGCGCGACAAACCGATGAAGCGGAGATGGACAGCGCCGAGTCATGATGCCAGCGCATGGGTCGTCGTCGATATGTCGTCTACGACCCGAGCGCAGCGCCCATAGATCGTCATCGAGTGCATTGATCCGATCGAGCATGCAAATGATCCGTTACGCGGTTCACGCGGATACAGCGCGCACCTAAAGTGAAGTCAGGCCGTCGCCAAGGTGACGGCAACTCACTGACTTGCGGTAACGCGCTTGCGCCCGAACCGGATGACGAACGCCATGAACTCGATCACGATCTACACGCGGCAGGACTGCGAATGCTGCACGGCTGCCAAAGCGCTTCTGAAACGCAAAGGCGTACGCCTCCACGAAATCAGCATTGCCGGCACGCACGGATCGGCGGTTGCGCTATGGCAACGCGACGTGCAGCGCACGGTGCCGCAGATTTACATCGGCACGTATCACGTCGGCGGCTTCGACGATCTGCAGGCGCTCGACGCATCGGGCCGCCTCGATACGCTGCTCGAACGCGAAGCGGTGCTGTAATGGCCACGCCGTCCGCACCGCGATGCGTCAGCCTGTTTGCTCGACCGGCGTCACGGTCAGCTCGAGCCGCTGCGCGCCACGCACGACCGTCATGCTCACCGCGCGTTCGATCCGTGACGCGTCGAGCACTCGCTGCAGCGTATCGACCCCATCCACCGGCAGCGCGTCGATCGACACAATCCTGTCATCGGTTCGAAGGCCCGCCAGCGCGGCGGGGCTACTCTTGACGACTTCCATCACGTGCACCGCGCTCCCGGACGTCAAACCGAAGTAGCGCTGCACGCGCCGCGGCAACGCGACGGTCGTACCGGCCACGCCGATATACGCGCGCCGCACGCGGCCGTGCGCGAAGATCTGCATGATGACCCACTTCGCGGTATCGATCGCGGTCGAAAAGCAGATCGCCTGTGCGCCGGGAATGATGGCGGTGTTCACGCCGATCACCTGCCCCGCCGAATTGACGAGCGGACCGCCTGAATTGCCGGGGTTCAATGCGGCATCGGTTTGAATCACGTCATAGATCATCCGGCCCGAATTCGCACGCAACGAACGGCCCAGCGCGGAAACGACGCCGGTCGTGACGGTTTGCTCGAGCCCAAGCGGATTGCCCACCGCAATCGCAATCTGCCCGACGCGCAGCTTGCCGGAGTCGCCGAGTTCGACGTGCGGCAACGGCTCGGCCGAGCCAATACGCAGCACGGCGAGATCGGTGTGCGGATCGTCGCCGACCAGATCGGCGTCGAACTTCGAGCCGTCGGCGAGCGTCACGTCAATATGCGTTGCGCCGTGCACGACGTGGCTGTTCGTCAGCAGGTAGCCGTCTGGCGTGAACAGAAAGCCCGAGCCGGTGCCGGCACGCGCGGTGCGGCCGTCGGGCAGGCGCCGGTCGACGCTGATGAACACAACGGCCGGGCGGACACGGTCGAGCGCACCGATCACGGTGCGCGAGTAAGCATCGAGTAATGTGTCGTCGGACGACGCGGAGAGACCAGGTGCGGCCGGTTCAGGGCCGGCCTGAGGTACGCCCGACAGATCGATGAAACGGGGACGGCTTCCCATGGCATGGCTCCAGATAAATGGGTTCGCACATGCAGGGCTTTTCAGCCGTTTTTCAAGGGTCGGGGGCCGCGTAGCGTCGCGCGGCCGTGACGACGCGCTACACCCCGCGTGCGCCGATCACCCGCAGAAACTCGGCCCGCGCCGCGCTATCGCTCGCGAATTCGCCGGCAAACGACTGCGTCACCACCCGTTCGTCGCCGCGCCGTACTTCGCCGATCAATTGACACAACTGTTCAGCTTCGATCACGCAGGCCGCGCCACGCGCATGGCCATGCGTCACCAGCGCATTCGCGATCGCATCGGTCGCCCACTCCTGATAGACGAGCCGGTGGCACATCGCGTCGACGAGCCGCGTCAGGCCGCCGAAGCCATAAAGACGTCCGCCCGGCAGATACGCGATATGCGCAAGGCCGCGAAACGGCAGCAGATGATGCGGACACATCCCATGCACGGTAATGCCGCTCATGATCACGACATCGCGGCGCGCATCGGCAAAACCGGAGCCGAGCGCATCGGCGGGCTCGATATCGTAGCCATCGAGCAAGCGTCGTTGCCACAGTTCGCGCACGGTCTGCGCCGACGTACGCACGTGTTCGCTTTCCATGTCGACGCCCGCTGCCGTCAGCATCGCGGTCACCGCCTTCTCGAACGCCGCCGCATCGAATGGCTTGATGCGCGCAATGCCGGTCGTGGGGTGCTCGCGCGCTTGATCGTCGCGCACGTACTGATATCCGGGGTAAGCCATCGATCGCTCCTCGCGCAGAATCGGGCGGACCTTACCGCCCGAAATAAAGACGCTTGCATAAGCGATAACAGGCTGACCAGGCGGATATTCCTATACGGCACAGAGGAGCGAATTCGGATGCGATATGGCGTGCGCCGAAGCGAAGCAACTAGCCTTCGTTCACGCGAATGCAGGCAACCTTGCCGGGTCGGGGTGGCCACGCACGCGCAACGGGCACTTCGCCCGCACACGCATCGATCGACTGCGGGCAGCGCGTGCGAAACACGCAACCGGACGGCGGATCGAGCGGCGAGGGAATTTCGCCGCGCAGCAGCGAATGGGCGCGCGTGCGCTCGACGGCAGGGTCCGGTTCCGGCACCGCGGACAGCAGTGCGCGTGTATAGGGATGCATCGGCGCACCATAGACCGACGCTTTCGTACCGAACTCCATCACGCGTCCAAGATACATCACGAGCACACGATGGCTGATGGCCTTGACCACCGCGAGATCGTGCGCGACGAACAGCATCGACAACGAAAACTCGCGTTGCAGATCGCGCAGCAAGTTGACGATTTGCGCCTGGATCGACACGTCCAGCGCGGACACCGGCTCATCGCAGATCACCAGCCGTGGCTCCCCGATCAGCGCGCGCGCAATGCCGACCCGCTGGCATTGACCACCCGAAAATTCATGCGGATAACGCTGCAAATGGTACGCATTGAGCCCGACGCGCTCGAGCATCGCCAGCACACGCGCGCGCAATTCCGTGCGGCCGATGTCGGGACGCTGCGTTTTCAGCGGCTCCGCGACGATCTGTTCGATCGTCATCCGCGGGTCGAGCGATGCAAGCGGGTCCTGGAAGATCATCTGGACCTCGCGCCGCAACTGCGCGATATCGCGCCGCGCGCCGAATACGGTTTCCTCGCCGCGCCAGCGCACACTGCCGCCCGTGACCGGCACGAGCCCGATCAAGGCACGCGCAAGCGTCGACTTTCCGCAGCCCGATTCGCCGACGAGGCCGACCGTCTCGCCGCGCCCGACGTCGAACGACACGCGCTCGACTGCGTGTACCGTCGCCCGCTTCGACCACGGCAGCGCGCGGCGGCCCGCGCGCGCGACACTGAAATGAACCGTCAGATCTTCGACAGACAGCAACGGCGCGTCGCCGTCCTCGAATTCCATCAGATGACGATGACGCATCATGCCTGCACTCCCATGCGTAAGCCTTCGATTTCAGCGGCTGTTTTGTGGCACGCACGCAATCCGCCTTCGAACGCGAGCAATACGGGCCGCTCGGCGCGGCATACGTCGCCCGCATGCGGACAGCGCGGCGCAAATGCACAGCCGGCGCCCACCATGCCCGGCAGCGGCGGATTGCCGGGAATCGTGCGCAGCGGCGCATCGCCTTCGTCGGTCAGTCGCGGCAATGCGTTGAGCAGCCCCACCGTGTACGGATGACTCGGACTCTTGAACAATGCGCGTGCGCTCGCATGCTCGACGGTGCGACCCGCATACATCACCATCACGTCGTCGCAAAGACCGGCAACCACGCCCATGTCGTGCGTAATCGCGATAATCGCGGTGCCGCGCTCGCGATTAAGCTCGCGCAGCAATTCGATAATCTGCGCCTGCACGGTCACGTCGAGCGCCGTGGTCGGCTCGTCGGCAATCAGAATATCGGGTTCGCACAACAAGGCCATCGCGATCATCACGCGTTGCCGCATGCCGCCGGAGAACTCGTGCGGATACATGCCGATACGGCGCGCCGCATCGGGAATGCGCACGCGCTCGAGCGCTTCGATCGCAAGGTCGCGCGCTTTGCGTCGCGAAAGTTGCCTGTGCAACTGCAATGCCTCGGTCATCTGCCGCTCGATGGTCAGGAACGGATTGAGCGACGTCATCGGATCCTGAAAGATCATCGCAATGCGGTCGCCGCGAATGCGGTTCAGATCGCGTGCGTTCAGATTCAACAGGTTCTGCCCGCGAAACGACGCTTCACCCGAAACCGCGCCGTTCGATGCGATCAGGCCGAGCAGCGCCATCACCGTCTGGCTCTTGCCCGAACCCGATTCGCCGACGATGCCGAGCGTGCGGCCGCTGTCGAGCGCAAACGACACATCCTGCACCGCATCGACCGGCGCGCCGCCGTGACGCGCAAAACGCACGCCGAGGCGCTTCACTTCCAGCAGCGCCATGTCAATGCTCCTTCGGATCGAACGCGTCGCGCAGGCCGTCGCCGACAAAGCTCACGCAATAGAGCGTCAGGCACAGCATCGTCGCCGGGCAGAGCAGCAACCACGGCATCGCTTCGAGCTTTTGCGCGCCATCTTCGACCAGCACGCCCCAGCTCGTCATCGGTTCCTGCACACCAAGGCCGAGAAACGACAGCACCGATTCGGTCAGCACGATCCCCGGCACGGTGACGCTCGCATAGACGACCACCACGCCGATCAGGTTCGGCACGATATGGCGCACAATGATCGCGAGCGGCTTCACGCCGGTCGCGCGCGCCGCGTCGACGAACTCGCGCGTACGCAACGTCAGCGTCTGGCCGCGTACCACGCGTGCCATGTCGAGCCACGAAAATGCGCTGATCGTCAGCACCACCAGGTAGAACGAACGCCCGAACAGCGTCATCATCAGGATCGCGATCAGCATGTACGGAATCGCGTACATCATGTCGACGACACGCATCATGGCGGAATCGGTCCGGCCGCCGGCGTAACCGGCAATCGCGCCGTACGCGACACCGAAGAAACCCGACACGAACGTCCCCAGCAAGCCGACTTCGAGCGACACGCGACCGCCTTCGAGCGTGCGCACCAGCAGGTCGCGGCCGACCTCGTCGGTGCCGAACCAGTGCATGCCTTGCAACGTAGGCGCAAGACTGATCGCCGACCAGTCGTTATCGATCGCGTTATTGGGCAGCAGCAGCGGGCCGACGAAACACGCGAGCACCACCAACAGCAGCACGGCGAGCGCAACCAGCGCCGCGCGGTTGCGTATGAACCGCGCACCTGCCATGGCGAGTGGACTGCGCGAGCGCGGCTGAGCGGGTGCGGGCGACGGCGAAGACGAAGCCACACCGGCAACGAAGGATGAACGGCTCATGGCGTTAATACCGGATGCGCGGGTCGAGCCATGCATAAGCAAGATCGACGAGCAGATTGAACAGAACGGCCACAACGGTAGTGAGCACGACGAGACCGAGCACGAGCGTGTAATCGCGGTTGATCGCGCCGTTCACGACGAGCTGACCGAGCCCCGGCAACGCGAACACCGATTCGGTGACGATCGCGGCCGTGATCGACGAAATGCACACGGAGCCCATCAGCGAGACGACCGGCATCAATGCCGGCTTCATCGCATGCCGGAGCACGATCGTGTGTGTCGGCAGCCCTTTTGCACGTGCGGTACGAATGAAGTTGCTGCTCAGCACTTCGATCATGCTGCCGCGCATGACACGCGCGATCGTCGCGACGTTGACCAGCGTCAGCAAGGCGATGGGCAGCACGCGGTACGACCATGCACCGTCGCCCCAGCCGCCCGCGGGCAACCAGCCTTGTCCGCTCGTGGTATGCAGCAGAATCGCGAAAACCCATACGAGCATCGGCCCGAGCACGAACGAAGGCACGACGTTGCCGATATTGCCAAGCACCATCACGCCGTGATCGACGACGCTATCGCGCCGCACCGCGGCGAGCGTGCCGAAGCCGACACCGAGCGCAAGTGCGATCGGCACCGAGACGCCGCCAATGCCAAGGCTGACCGGCAAGGCCTTGCCCACGAGATCGTTGACGCTCCAATCGCTATAGCGGAACGAAGGTCCGAGATCGCCGTGCAGCAGCGCGCCGAGATAGCGGAAATACTGGCGCCACAGCGGCTCGTCGAGGTGATACTTCGCGTTCAGGTTTTGCATGACGACCGAGGAAAGCTTGCGTTCCGAGTCGAACGGCCCACCCGGCGTCAGATGCAACAGCAGATAGCAAACGGTAATGACCGCCAGTATGGTCGGAATCGCCCAGAGCGTACGGCGCAGCGTATAAGCGAACATCTGTGCACCTCGCCCCTAGTGTTTGACGATGTACATGTCCTGCGTCACGCGCTGGTCGATGTAGTTCGTCAATGAATAGCCGCCCACGTAGGGCTTTACCAGCCGGTCCGTCGTGTACTGGTAAAGCGGAATGACCGGATAGTCGCTCATCGCAAGCGCATGCGCCTGCGTGAGCAGCGCGGTGCGTTTCGCATCGTCGATCTGCTCGTTGCCTTGCTCGATCAGCGCGTCCACCTGGGGATTGCAGTAATTTTCGTCGTTCTGAGGACTATTGCAACGAACGAGGTCGAGGAACGATATCGCATCGTTGTAGTCGAGGAACCAGCCATTGCGGGCGACCTGCGTCTTGCCGTCATGACGCATCTTGAGCAAGACCTTGTATTCGACGTTTTCCAGCTTCACGTTGACGCCGAGCTTCGTGCGCCATTCGGACGAGACGAATAGCGCGATCTTCTTGTGCCGATCGTTCGTGTTGTACGTCAGCGTAAGCGTTAGCGGTTTTGCGTCCCCATAGCCCGCGTCCTTCATCAGGCCGCGTGCATAGTCGACGCGTTTTTGCATCGGCCAGGACGCCCAATCGGGCTTGAACGGTTCGGCACCCTTCGTGCCTTTCACGACCAGACCGTACGCGGGCAATTCGCCCGACTGTACCAGCTTCGAGGTCAGCAGATCGCGGTCGATCACCATCGACAAAGCCTGCCGCACCCGCTTGTCGCGCAGTGCCGGATCCTTGTTGTTCAGGTTGTAGTAATACGTGCCGAGCGCGAGTCCGGGCTTCAGTTCGCTGCCGAACTGCTTGCTGAGTTGCGGATAACCGCCCGAGGGAATCGAGTAAGTAAAGTCGAACTGCCCCGCCTGGTACATGCGCTGCGAGGTTTCGTCGCTTTCGATCGGCAAGTACGTCACCTTGGTGATCTGCACGTTGCGCGCGTCCCAATACTTGTCGTTCTTAACGAGAACGATGTGGTTATTCGGCTGCCAGTCCGATAACACATACGCGCCATTGCTCACCATATTGCCGGGGCGTGTCCAGGCATCGCCGAATTTCGCCACGACATCGCGATTGACAGGCACCATGTTCGACTTCGCTACGACGTCGGGAAAGAACGACACAGGCGTTTCGGTCTTCACTTCGAGCGTGTACGGGTCGGGCGCGCGCACGCCGAGCGAAGACGGCGCCGCCTTGCCCGCGATAATCGCTTTTGCATTCTTCACGAATTCAACGAGGATCGTGTATTTCGAGCCGGTCTTCGGATCGGCATTGCGCTGCCACCCGTAGATAAAATCGGCCGCCGTGACAGGCTGGCCGTTGCTCCAGCGCGCGTCGTGACGCAGTTTGAAGACCCAGGTATCGGGCGCGGTACGCGTCCAGGATTGTGCAACACCGGGCACGACATCGCCGGCCGCATCGACGCGCGTCAGCCCCTCGAACAGATCGCAGCCGATCGTATTGGCGATGACGGTTTCGATATGCGCGGGATCGAGCGACTCGACCTCCGATTGCGCATCGCGCGTCATTTCCTGCTGCGCGGCGAGCGTCACACCCGCGGGAATCGTGGCAGCCGGCGCGCGGCCGGCAAACGAAACGACGAGCGCGCCGAGCGCCGTCACGAACCATAGCTTCAATTTCATAGGCGATTTCAACGGGGACTCCACAAACGAACCGTGCTGCGCGCCTCAAGCCGGTCTCGTTACATCGAACAAAAAAACCGGCGGTGCGCGCAGCACCGCCGCCAAGCCCCTTCATCCAAAGCGAAAGCAGAAAGAGCGAGAGGAGACCACATCACCATCTACATCACACCGCACTGCCACCGGCGTACTGCATGCCGGCGATTCGATACGCTTCGTTCAGAAGCGATACGTCGCACCGATCTGGAAAGTCCGGCCCAGATTCGTGTATAGCGACTGGTCGTAACCGGTAATGTCCGGCTGCGACTGCCATTCGACGTCGAACGGCGGCTCGCGGTCGAACAGGTTCGTAATGCCACCGTAAATCGTCCAATGCTTGAAGCCCGTGTACTGAGCGATCAGGTTGAACTGGCTATACGAGGCGACCGACAGCCCGTCTGTCAAACCCGACTCTTCCGCCACCGCATTCGTGTACGGGCCGGTGTACAGCCACGTGAACGTCGTCGTGAACTTGCGATAGTCCCAAGACAGGCTCGTGGTGCCCTTCCAGCGCGGGTTGCTCGCGCCGAACGGCTGATCGAATGCAAAGTTGTTGCCGGCGAAATCCTGCGTCGGGCTGCCCGGAGAATTCAGCTTGAAGTGCCACACGTACGCCCAATCGCCTGCGAGCGTAAACGTGCCGTACTTCGTGCCGACCGACTTGCGGAAGTTGAAGTCGAAACCGTCGGTGTCGAGCGACCCGAGATTCTTGTACTGCAGGTTGATGAAGCGGATCGAGCCGTCCGGATTGCGCACCACGACGGACGGGTCGTTCTGCTGCAGCAGCGCAAGCGGATCGTCCGAGCCAATCACGCCGTCAATATGAACCTTGTAGAACGCCGCGCCGATGTCAGTCGAGCGGTCAGGCGACAGTTCGAAGCCAATGTTGTAGTTCTTCGTGTGCTCCGGCTGCAGATCCGGATTGCCGTTGGTCTTCTCGGTCGTGAAGTTCGTCGTCGGCGTGCCGCTTGGGTCATTCGGGTCGGTCAGGTTCTGGTGCCCGATGAAGGCGGCTTGCGAGTTTTCCACCAGCGTCGGCGCGCGGAAGCCGCGGCCATACGACGCGTAGGTCGTCAACGCCTGGACCGGCTGGAAGCGCAGCGCAAAGTTCGGCGAAAACGCGCCGCCGAAATCGCTGTAGTGGTCGTAGCGGCCCGACTGCGTGAACGTCAGGTTGTGCACGATCGGAATGTCGACCTGGTAGTAGACCGCCGCGACGTTACGCGAGCCGTCGACCGTCTGCACCTGAGCTGGCGTGACGATGCCCTGCGACGACAGCGTGCGCGGGTTGATCAGCGAGCTTTCATGGCGGAATTCACTGCCGAGACCCAGCCCGACGTTGCCGCCCGGCAACGCAAACAGGTTGCCCGTCGACATCTTCGCGGTCACGTCATCGAGCTTCGAGATGGCCTGCTGGTCGTCGGTGAGGAACAGACCATTGGTGCCGTTCGGCGTCGCCGCCGGGTTCGCAAAGTTGAATACACCGTTCGCGAGAATGTTCTCCGCGCCCGCGACGCTCAACTCGTTCGAGTAGCTCGTGTCGACAGTGCTTTGCGAGTGGCCGTAGTCGACCGACCAGTCCCAGTCACCGACTTTCGGCGTCGTAAATGACCCCTTTACGCCCGTCGACGCCTTCCAGAACGTCGATACCGTATCCGCGATGATGGTATTACCGGGAAACGTATAGTTGATGGTGGTCGGAGCGCCGAACGGATTGAACGGATTGGTCGCCGACACAGTTCGCGGAAACGGAGATACCGAGCCCGACGTCGGGTCGAACACGTTCGACAGACTGGTGATAGCAGCAGGACCTTGCAACTGCACGGTCTCGTCGTGACTCAACCACAGGTCCGCGTAGGCCTGGGTGTCGTCGTTGACCTTGAACGTACCATGCAGCTTTGCGTTCAATCGCGTAGTCGCCGGTATCAGGGAGGTCTGTGACGCAGGGTTGTGCACGCACACCTCGCCGTTCGAGCTCGTGCTCGGCGGACATGGATTGATCGGCACGGTGCTGCCGTCAGGTAACACAAAGTTCGACTGCTGGTTCGGACCCAGCGGACCTTTGACGCCGCCGGCAAACTGCGAGAAGTCCTGGTTCGCGCTCATCGAGCGGTCACCGAGGGTCGAACCGGAATCGCGATACCAGCTCGCGGCGCCCGTGATGTTGAAGCGGTCCGAGTTGAGATCGCCGAATCCGCCGAGCACGCTGAAGCTACCCTGGCCGTCGCCCGGATGTTGGGCCTTGCCGAGCTGTCCATCGATTTGCAAGCCCTGAAAATTCTTCTTCGTGATGATGTTCACCACGCCTGCAATCGCGTCCGAACCGTACTCCGACACGGCTCCGCTCTTCACCACCTCGATGTGGTCGACGACATTCAACGGAATTGCATTGACGTCGAAGAACGTATCGGTGAAGTTCACCGGCAACGCGTAGTTCGCGACGCGCTGACCGTCGACCAGCACCAGCGTGTACTTCTCGCTCAGGCCGCGCAGCGCAATGCCCGCACCGCCAGGCGCGGTCGTATTCATCGTCGTTTGCGACCAGCTGCTCGCCGAGTTTGCCGAGAGGCCGCGCAGGAAGTCGGCGACCGTCGTGTAACCGCTCGCCTGAATATCCTTTGCGGTGATGGTTTGAACTTCGACATTGCCGACCTTGTCCGACGTGCGGATCAGCGAGCCCGTCACTTCCACTTTTTCGAGCTTGCTGACCGGTGCCGATGCGGCCGGTGTGCTGCTTGCCGCTGCTGCGGGGGCGGCAGTGCTGTCAGGCGCGCTTTGCGCATACGCAACTGGTATGCACGCGGCCGTCAACACGAGCTCGGCACCTATGATTCTCGTCATGGCCGAGACCAGTTTCTTCTTTTTCACTTGCTCTCCTGCTTGTTGTAGAGGCCACCTTCATTGAACGATCCGCACGGCGCGCGAGTCGCGCACTGCGCGGCCGTGCGAAGTCCGATGTGATCGGCGAGTTCGTCGCCGCCGGTACCTATCCCTGGTCTCGCACGTCCCGTCCAGAACGTCTTGCCGATCGTGTCGGGCGCGTCCTGGCTTTTAAAGCGAGCGCAGCGGAAGCAGGACGCATGCCAAGTGAAAGTAGTTGTGAACGCAACTACCTCGTCATGAGCTATTGATTTGCACGCAAGTGATTGATTGATCGCGCTTTAATGCACGATCAACAGGGAGGCCGGTGAAGCGCCGGCTCGCGCTCGCGCATTTAACACAAGGCGCGATAAAGCGTGATATGAAATCGTGAGTTAGAGCGTTTACTCTAGTTCACGCAATGGTGCGTTTGCCGCACCTGACATATGCGAACTATTTCAAAGCGGTGCATGCGTTTTTGATTAGTCTAAATGCATTTATTCACCGAAATCGGGCAAAAATGAACTGAAAGAAAACGTTGTAAACATTTCCGTCGTTCTCTTTGTTTAGCCATATCCAACAAGGCTTCTCGAAATTCTCACCACAATTTTAGCAAGCTTTCTTATTAAAATATTTGTAAGAAACTTGTCTACTCGAGCGGTGTAATTTGCACCACGCAACTGCAGTCTTATACGTTGGCACCAAGTCAGTTCCGTGAATCCGTTAAATCGTGCGCGGCGACTCACTAAATGCGATTTGCACTGGATCCATAAACGCGCTTCGATCTGTGTTTGCGGGTGCGAAAGAACACTTTAAAACGATGCTTGCACATTCAAATCGTTCGCCAAAGCCCGTGGCTGCGTGTCTTTACCTGTCACACGAAGCCGTCCCGCACGTCGTGCCCGATCCGCGCAGCGCTGCGCTGGTACGCCCCTTGCATTGTTCGCGGCGCTTTAGAGCCGGCCACCCATAAGGGAACCGACAACGAGAAACCCCACCGTCATGCAACGGTCGATTTGTTCCAACAGGAGTCTGCAGTGCTGAACACGCTCATCACCTACTCGATCCAGTCCATGGGTCTCATTCCCCTGCTCGCCTTCATCTTTCTGATCGGCATCACCATCATCATCGAACGCTTCGTGTTCTTTTCGCGAGCCGTGCGCGCAGGCCACACGCTCGAACACGATCTGAAGCTCGTCGATACGAGCAACCTTGACGACGCTGCCAAGGTTGCCGACCACTACAGCAAGACCGTGCAGGCCGAACTCGTCAGAACGGCGATGAAAGCAAAGGGCAAGAGCGAAGCGCTGGTCGAACGCGAGATCGAAGAAACGATCATGTTCCAGTTGCCGCGCCTCGACCGTAACCTGTGGATTCTCGACACCGCTGTCACGCTTGGGCCGCTGCTCGGCCTGCTCGGCACCATCGTCGGCATGGTCGAATCGTTCAACGTGCTGGGCACGAGCGGCACGGCGAACCCGAACGGCGTGACGGGCGGCATCGGCCATGCGCTCACCGCCACCGCTTGCGGACTGACCATCGCGATCATCTGCGTCGTCTTCCTCAACTACTTCAACAAGCGGATCCGCATGACGGTCAATCAGTTCG
Organism: Paraburkholderia sp. 2C; assembly: GCF_054589215.1. Taxonomy (NCBI): domain Bacteria; kingdom Pseudomonadati; phylum Pseudomonadota; class Betaproteobacteria; order Burkholderiales; family Burkholderiaceae; genus Paraburkholderia; species Paraburkholderia sp. 2C. The sequence goes on from NZ_BAAILL010000032.1 coordinate 490,896, forward strand.
ACCTGATCAAGTCGTTGCTCGTCTCACGCTTTGCGGCCTGACGGACGCAGGAGAACAGAATCATGCGCAACCATCGCAGTCACTATCTCGGCGGCGAAGAAAAGGCCCGCATCGAGATCATTCCGATGATCGACATCATGATGTTCCTGCTGGTGTTCTTCATGCTCGCCACGCTGAAGATGATCCAGGGCGCAGGCATCAAGCTCGATCTGCCGCAATCGAGCACGGCCGAGCAGTTGCAGCAAACCGTGAAGGTGTCGATCGGCGTCACGAAGTCCGATCAGCTGTATCTGGACGCCAAGGAAATTACGCCGGAAGAACTCACCGCGCATTTGCAAGGGCTGGTGCACGACGCGAAGAAGGTCGACGTCGCGATCGCAGGAGATGAAGGCACGAGCTACAAGAATATCGTCAAGGTAATGGACCTGGTGCGCGCGGCGGGCATCAGTTCGGTTGCTCTGGCAACGAATCCGACGACATGAACTCGCCGGCCCTCGATATGAACGATCCGCAACGGCCTTTGAACGGCGCACTCTGGGCTTCGTCCGCGCCCACGCGTCATCACGGTCTCTCGATGAAGACCGCGGTCGGCGTTGCGCTGCTCGTCGAAGTCCTGCTTGTGACGGGTCTCTCGCACCTGAAGTTCGAGCAGGAACCTCCGCCGCCACCGAAGGAAATGCGTGTGCAAATGGCACCGCCGCCTCCGCCCGAGGTCAAGAAGCTGGAGCCGCCGCCCGCTCCTCCGGAACCGCAGAAGCCCGTGCCGAAGACCGTGCAGCCGAAGCCGTTACCGACGCCCAAGCCGCCGCCCGCGAAGCCCGCACCGGCGCCGAAGGAAGCGATGATTCCGGCGGCCGCCAATCCCACGCAGAACGCACCTGCGCTCGCGACGGCGCCTGCAACCTCGGCTCCGTCGACACCGACCGCCGCCGCCGCGCCGGCGACGCCTGCCCCGGTGCCGGCCCTGCATGGTGTTGTCGACGGCCGCGGCCATTGCCAGTCGGTGCAACCGCAGATTCCGCAGAAGGCGCTTCAGGAAGGCATTTCCGCGGATGTGATCGCGCATCTCGCGATCAACACGGACGGTAGTGTCGGTGACGTGAAGATCGTACGGGTCACGCCGCCGACGTCTGTGTTCAATCAGGCGGTGATTGCTGCGGGACGCGCGTACAAGTGCGAAAAGAACGCGGAGCCCTATGTGGGCGAAGTCGAGTTTTCGTTCAAGACGACGGCGTCGGACGACGAGTAACGCTACGACACGATTCGTCGGGTGAGGGCGGCGACGCGTCGCCGCGCGCTGGTTCGGATGAGCGCGCGCCGGTTATGGGCCGGCGCGCGAATGTCACCGCGTGCCTGTAACGGCTTGCACGATACTCCGCGAGCGAAAACCCGACGCTTATTCGATACTATCTACAGCGCGTCCGCAGCAACTTCAGCGACCTGCCCATTGAAATCGAAGTGCGGAATCAGGCGCGCGTGCCACTCTGGTACGAGGGAAAATTCGGCGTTCAGTTCGGCGCCGTCAGCAAGGCATCGGACGGTATCGATCGCTTCCCTTGCGCCACCACCGCCATCGGTATTCGAAAAGCTCACGGACGGTATGAAATCTATGCACCGTTCGGCCTCGACAATCTGTTTTCGGGCGTGCTCGTTCCCAATCGCGCGCTGGACATCCCCGAGCCTTACCAGATCAAAACCGCGCGATGGATACGGCAATGGCCCCATCTGCGCGCCATCTGCTGGCAAGACTCGCCACGCTAGCGATTCACACCGGCCAGCGCCCTCTCCAATGCCTTAGGCGCGACGAGCTGTGCCGCCCAGTTCAAATATCGCCACCGCCGCATTCAGCCGGTTCGCCTGATCTTCAAGCGCGCCCGCGGCAGCCGCGGCCTCTTCAACCAGAGCCGCATTCTGCTGCGTCACCTGATCCATCTGCGCGATCGCGACGTTGATCTGCCCGATACCCGCGCTTTGCTCGGACGACGCGGTTTCGATCTCGCTCATGATGGCGCTCACGCGCGTGATCGAATCGAGAATCTCGCGCATCGTATCGCCCGAGCGCGTCACCAACGTGGCGCCCGATTCGATACGCCCTGTCGATTCGCCGATCAGATCCTTGATCTCCTTCGCCGCCGACGCACTGCGTTGTGCAAGCGACCGCACTTCGCTCGCCACGACCGCAAAACCGCGACCGTTCTCACCGGCCCGCGCCGCTTCAACGGCCGCGTTGAGCGCGAGGATATTCGTCTGGAACGCAATGCCTTCGATCACACCGACGATATCGCCGATCTTGTGCGAATCGCTGACGATATTTTCCATCGCGCCGACCACATCGCGCGTGAGGTCGCCGCCCTGGCTCGCAAGCGACGACGCCCCCGTCGCAAGCGAACTTGCGACCTTCGCGTTGTCGGCCGTCTGCTTGAGCGTCGCGGCAAGTTCCTCGATGCTCGCCACGGTCTCTTCGAGCGAAGCGGCCTGCTGTTCAGTGCGCTGCGACAGGTTCGAATTGCCTGCGGCAATTTCGCTCACGCCGGTGTGAATCGATTGCACGCCGCTGCGCACGTCGCCGACTGTCGAGATCAGCGATTCCTGCATGCGTTTGAGCGCCGCGGTCAGCACACCCATTTCGTTCGTACTGTCGACGACGATAGCGCCGCCGAGATCGCCCGCCGAGATCCGCTCGAAATGCGCAATCGCTGCATCGGCCGGTTTAACGATTGCGCGCAGCAACACAATGCGCATGAGCCACCCCAGCGCGAGCGCGGCCGCCAGCCCGGCCGCGACGAGTGTCATCACCAGTTGGAACTGATCCTGTGCTTTCCGGTAACGATCCTCGCCCTGGTCCATCTGCACCTTCTCGACCGCAAGCATCGCTTTTTCAAACGCGCTATAGAGCTTCGGCAGCTTGTAAGCCTGAATCTGCAGGAACGCGTCCCGGTCCCCCGAGCGCAATGCCGCGAGGCCAGGCTCGATGCCTTCCTTGAGCAAGGTATTGCGGGCGGTCTGCATCAGTTGGATCTGATTGCGCGCTTCGTCGCTATCGACAGCCGCGCCCAGAAATTTCGTCAACTTGTCGTTCGAAATCTCAAGGTAGGTATCCGAACGTTTGAGCACGGCCTCCGCGCCCTTCGCATCGTGAAGGTCGGTCAGCGCTGCGTACGTGGCAAGCGCAAGACGCAGCCGCAGCAGCTGTCCAGCACTGTTTTCCAGGTTCGCGACCGCCGGCGTATCGACCGTGTAGGTTTGCTGAAGCGCGTGGTTTTCCGAGCGCAACGCGAGAAGCCCGATGGCCGCGCCGATTACCAACGTAATCGCGAACGCAACCACCATCAGGGTCAGGCAAGATCGAATCGACAGATTTTTTTTCATGATTATCCGGCGTAAGCAGACAGATGCCGCGATGCTTAAGTCTCCTTCGCGACACTTCTCATGGGTCATCGGCACGTAGCTTACAAAACTTTAGGTCGCGTAGGCCGATGACCGGCGTTGGAGGGCTACCATCAGGTCCCCGTTTGCGGCACGCCGATGCCGCAATAGCCCCGATTTCTATGCAGTAGCTTCCGTTTCGATCACTGCACCTTCGTCTTTCAGCTCACGAATGCGCGTGTCGTCGAAACCGTATTCGCGCAGCACCTCGGCCGTATGCTGGCCGAACAGCGGCGCGGGCCGCGATTCGCGCGTACAGCCGTCGGAAAAATGAATCGGCAAGCCGATGCCGCGCGTTCTTCCCGCAATCGGATGCTGCGTCTCGACGATCATGCCGCGCGCAAGCGCCTGCTCGTGTGCAGCGGCGTCCGGCACTTCGAGCACGGCGCCCGACGGCAGGCCGATTTCATCGAACGCGGCGAGCCATTCGGCCGTGGTGTGCTCGACAAGGCGCGCAGTCAGAATCTCGACCAGCGCTTCGCGATGCTTCAAACGCCCCGCGTTCGTAGCGAAGCGTTCGTCCTGCTCAAGATTTGGGATTTTCAGTACACCGATCAGCCGCTCATAGTTGCTCTGATTCGCCGCGCCGATATTGATCCAGCCGTCGCGCGTGCGAAACGCCTGATACGGCGCGCTGGTCGGATTGGCGGAGCCGGCTTTCGGCAGCACGGTGCCGTCCGCGAAATAGTTCGCGAACGCCCAGTACATCTGCTGCAATCCGGCTTCGAACAGCGATGTATCCACCATCTGGCCAAGGCCCGTGCGCTGCTTGTGCGCATAGGCCGCGCTGATGCCGAGTGCGGCGAGAATGCCCGCATTGATATCGGTTACCGGCGAACCGGCCTTGATCGGCGCCTGACCCGGTTCGCCGGTCATGCTCATCAGGCCGCTCATGCCCTGCGCGATCAGATCGAAGCCGCCTTTTTCCGCGTACGGACCGCTGCGTCCAAAGCCTGAAATCGCGCAGTAAATCAGACCCGGATTCGCGAGCTTCAGCGTCTCGTAACCCATGCCGAGCTTCTCCATCGTGCCGCCGCGATAGTTCTCCGTCACGACGTCGGCGCTCGCGAGCATCTTGCGCAGCACTTCCTTGCCGCCCTCGGTCTTCAGGTTCAGCGCAATGCCGCGCTTATTGCGGTTGACGATCATGAACGACGCCGATTCGCCGCCTTCAATAATCGGAGCAAAGCGACGGCAGTCGTCGCCGCCCGGAACCTTCTCGACCTTGATCACATCCGCGCCCATATCCGCGAGCATCATGCCGCAGATCGGTCCTGACATAATGTGCGCGAGTTCGATCACACGCATACCGGCAAGCGGCCCCGAACCGGCCGCGTGCCCTGTGTTCGTGTTCGTCGTATTCGTCATGTCAGCGCCCCTTGAAATCCGGTTTGACCTTGTCGAGAAACGCGCGATAGCCGGTGCGGAAGTCTTCGGTGCCGAAGCATGCGAAGCCTTCGTCGCGCTCGGCTGCGGTCAACGGCGCCGGGTCCATCGCACGCCTGACGAACTGCTTGTGCCAGCGCGCGACGAGCGGCGCGCCATCGGCAATCCGCTGCGCGGTTTCGTAGGTGTGCGAGGTCACGTCCGCATCGGGCACCGCGCGCGTGACGAGTCCTTTCGCCAAGGCTTCCTGTGCATCGAAGATACGCCCTTCGAGCAGAATTTCCAGCGCAACCGCGGGGCCCGCGAGACGCACGAGCCCTTCGAGCTCCGCATGCGCCATCACGAGGCCGAGATTCTTGATCGGCACGCCGAAGCGGCTCGAGGTGCCGCAGATGCGCAAATCGCACATCGCCGCGATTTCGAGCCCGCCGCCGACGCAAATGCCGTGAATCATCGCAACCAGCGGATGCCGGCACGCCTTGATCGACTCGAGCGTGCGATGCATGATCGCGCCGTAGGCGCGCGCCTGTTCGACGTTCGAGCGGTCGGTGGCGAATTCGCCGATATCGTTACCAGGCGAAAACGCCTTTTCGCCGGCACCGCGCAACACGATGCAGCGCAGCGCGTCGTCCGCCGACAATTCGTCGATGCGTTCGCCGAGCGTGCGCCACAAATCTTTGGTCATTGCGTTGAGCTTCGCTTCACGGTCGATCGTGACCGTGGCGATCGTCCCTTCGCGTTCGATCGAAATCGAAGGTTCTGCCATGTCGTCTCCCTCGGATATGAATCGGCCCGGGTTGGCTGCGACCCGTGGCCGCAACGCGTCGCCGCGGCCGTAGTCGCGGACTGATGGCCCGCCGCCGGCGCGTGCCGCACGGGGCTGCGTGCGGCACGCTGGCGCGGGGGCGCCGGCCTTAGACGAACTTGCGCGCTTCGCTGGCGGGTTGCTCGACGCCGTCGGCACCGAGCATGTGGTCCGGGCGCATCGTGAAGGACAGCAGAATGCCGAGCGCCATCAACGCCATCGATACGATAAACGGCAAATTCCAGTTACCGGTCAAATCGATGAGCCAGCCGCCGACCACCGGGCTGATAATCGCCGCCAGCGCAGACCCTGTATTCATGATGCCGCTCGCGGTACCGGCATGCTTCGGCGCGATATCCATCGGCACGGCCCACATCGGCCCGATCGTCATCTCGTTGAAGAAGAAGCCGCCGGCAAGACACAACGCGGCCATCGTGATCGAGATGTTCGAAATAAACATGATCGGCGCGAGCGATAGCAGCGTCAGAAACATGCAGATGCCAACCATCACGTTACGCGCAAGGCGAATGTTGCTGGTCTTGCGCAGGATGCGGTCCGTCACCGAGCCGCCGAGCCAGTCGCCGATCACGCCGGCAAAAAAGACGCTCGACGCGAACAGCGCGGACTTCTTGAGGTCCATGTGATAGTTGTGCAGGAAGTACTGCGGAATCCAGCCGAGGAAGAGCCACAACACCCAGCCGTAGCAGAAGTACACCGCCGTGACGGGCGCCATGCGGCCGAGCAGTGCGCGCCACGGCACCGGCGTGCGCTGCTTGGCGCCGCTATACGCGGAGAGGGTCGCGCATTCGCTATCGGTGATACGCGGATGATCGCGCGGATTGTCGCGGAAGTACCAGATCCACGCGAGCGCCCACAGAAAGCTGACGATACCGGTCACGATAAATGCGCCGCGCCAGCTCGTCGCGACCATGAGCCAGACGATCAGCGGCGGCGCGACAGCATTGCCGATACGCGATGCCGCGTGCGTGATGCCCTGCGCGAAGCCGCGCTGATCGGAGCGCATCCAGTTCGACATCGCGCGCGTCGCGGTCGGGAACGTCGCGCCTTCGCCGAGGCCGAGCAGCACGCGCGCGAAGATCATCGACGCGAAGCCGCCTGCGAGACCCGTCAGCACAGTGGCGCCTGCCCAGATCACCGCACAGATACCGAGCGTGCGGCGCGGCCCGAAGCGGTCGCCCACCCAGCCGCCGATAATCTGGAAGATCAGGTACGGATAAGCGAACGCGGAAAATACGAAACCGACCTCGGTATGGTTCAAACCCAGTTCCGCGCCGAATGCGCTGGCGGCGGTGCTGACGTTGACCCGGTCGATATAGGTGATGAAATACATCGCGCAGAGAAGCAGTAGAACGCGCGTCGTGGCTCGACGGAACATCATCCTCTCCTAGAGTTGTGTGCGAGCGGCCGCAGCGTGCTGCCGCACACCGAAGGCATCGCAAAACGAACTTCGAAAGCGTGGCAGCAGCGTGTGGCCGCCTTGACTACCGCGGTTACCGGATGCGGATTCGGATTCGACCCGGCAGGCGGCCGGGATGGGGATTGCACAGTCGTGTCATGGCTTTGTCTCCTGTCTGCTAGTACTTGCTGTTACCGTTCGCTGATGACGGAATTCCGCGGAATTTCCGCACGATGCGTTTGCTGCGTCCCTGCTTCTTCTGTTTTTTCCCCTTCGTTTATCGTTCAGTGATCCTCTACTACGTCCACTACGCGAGCGCCGCGGCAAGCACCCTTGCGACATGCAGCGCCTCAGCCTGCGTGCCGTCCGCGATCTGATGACGGCAACTCGTGCCGTCGGCAACGATCAGCGCATCGCCTGCCTTTCTAATGGCGGGCAACAGCGACAGTTCCGCCATCGCCTTCGACGCGTCGTAGTGCTCGGCCTCGTAGCCGAAGCTGCCCGCCATACCGCAGCACGACGATTCGATCGCTTCGACCTTGAGCCCCGGAATCCAGCCAAGCACGGCCTCTACCGGACGCACCGCATCGAATGCCTTCTGATGACAATGGCCATGCAGCAGCGCCTTCGCGGTGTCGAGCGGCTTGAGCGACACCTTGAAGCGGCCGGCCGCCTGCTCGCGCACCAGAAACTCCTCGAACAGGAACGACGACTTCGCAAGGCGCTGTGCCGCGTCGCCATACCCGTAACCGAGAAACTCGTCGCGCAGCGACAGCAGACACGACGGCTCGAGACCGACGATCGACACGCCACGCTCCACATACGGCAGCAGCGCATCGAGCGCACGGCGCGCTTCGGCCTTCGCCTCGTCGACGAGACCCGCGGACAGGAATGTCCGGCCGCAACACAACGGCCGTTCGCCATCCTTCACGTTGAAGTGCACCGTGTAGCCCGCTGCTTCGAGTACGCGCTGTGCGGCACGCGCGTTATCGGGCTCCATGTAGTTGTTGAAGGTATCGACAAATAGCAGAACTTCTTTAGCGCCTGCTTCAATATTCACGCGCGGCTGCATAGCCGGAAGGAACGGTTTCGCAAATCGTGGGAAAGAGCGCTCTGCCGCAAGGCCGATTCGCGACTTCATCCAGCGCGCGAACGGCATGCGCTCGAGCGAACCGGCAAGCGCCGGCATGCGACTCGCATAACGCGCATAGCGCGGCAGATACGCGATCAACCGCTCGCGCAGCGTCGTGCCGTGACGCGCATTCCATGCCGCGCGCGCCTCGATCTTGATGCGCGCCATATCGACGCCGGTCGGACAATCGCGCTTGCAGCCCTTGCACGACACACACAGATCGAGCACTTCCTTGACATCGCTGCCGGCCAGACCGTCTTCACCGAGTTGACCCGAAATCGCAAGGCGCAGCGTATTGGCGCGGCCGCGCGTCACATGCTGCTCGTCCTTGGTGATGCGGTAGCTCGGACACATCGTGCCCGCGTCGAACTTGCGGCAGTGGCCGTTGTTGTTGCACATCTCGACCGCTTTGGCGAGACCGTTCGCGCGATCGCCGCCGGAGCCCCGCGCGCCTTCCACACCCGTCAGCGGATCGCGCGTGACGTTCCACGCGGACCAGTCGAGTGCGGGCTTCCATTCGCGTTCCCGATATGTGGGCGGAAAGCGGAAATTCGTTGCGTCGTCCATCTTCGGCGGATTGACGATGCGATCGGGGCTCAACCGGTTGTCCGGATCGAACAGCTTCTTGATGTCGCGAAACGCCTCATTGATGCGCGGGCCGTACTGCCAGGCCACCCATTCGCCGCGGCACAAGCCATCGCCGTGTTCGCCCGAATAGGCGCCCTTGTATTCGCGCACCATCGCGGCCGCCTCTTCGGCGATCGCGCGCATTTTCTGTGCGCCGTCGCGGCGCATATCGAGAATCGGCCGCACGTGCAGCGTACCGACGCTCGCATGCGCGTACCAGGTGCCTTCGGTGCCGTTCTTGTGGAACACCTCGGTAAGGCGGCTCGTATAGTCGGCCAGATGTTCGAGCGGCACCGCGCAGTCTTCGATAAACGACACGGGCTTGCCGTCGCCCTTCATGCTCATCATGATGTTGAGCCCGGCCTTGCGTACATCCCACAGCGCCTTTTGCGCCGCGGCGTCCGGCATTTCGACAACCGAGCCGGGCAGGCCGAGATCGCCCATCAATTCGACGAGCTGAGCAAGCTTCGCGAGTTGCGTATCTTTGTCAGCGCCGGCAAATTCGACGAGCAGTACCGCTTGCGGCTCGCCCACCAGCGCCTTTTCGACGACGGGACGAAACGCCGGATTCGACATCGCGAGATCGATCATCGTGCGATCGACGAGTTCGACCGCCACAGGGCCGAGCTTCACGATGTGCTGCGTCATGTCCATCGCCGAGTAGAACGTCGGAAAATTCACGACGCCGAGCGTCTTGTGCGCCGGCAATGGCGAGAGCTTCAGCGTGAGCGTGCGACTGAACGCGAGCGTGCCTTCGGAGCCGACCAGCAGGTGCGCGAGATTCGGCTCGCCATCGGCCGAAAACGGCAGCGGACTCTGGCATTCGAACAGATCGAGGTTGTAGCCGGCCACGCGTCGCAACACCTTCGGAATCTGCTCGCGCATTTCATCGCGTTCGCGCTGCGCGATCTTGCGCACCTCTTCGACAAGCGCGCGCGTGCGCGCATCGCCGGTCATCTTCGACAAACTGGTAAAACACGCTTCGTGGCCATCGGCGAGCACCGCGTCGATTGCGTCGACGTTGTGCACCATGATCCCGTATTCCATCGAACGCGAGCCGCACGAGTTATTGCCGGCCATGCCGCCGATCGTGCATTGCGCGCTCGTCGATACGTCGACCGGAAACCACAGCCCATGCGGCTTGAGCCAGGCGTTCAGGTGATCGAGCACGACACCGGGCTCGACCGTAACCGTGCGTGCGTCCTTATCGAAGTGAACGACGTTGTTGAGCCACTTGCTCGTGTCGATAACCAGCGCTTCGCCGATCGTCTGCCCGCATTGGCTCGTGCCTGCGCCGCGCGCGAGCACGGGCGCCTTGCTGTCGCGCGCGATGTCGAGCGCGAGCTTCAGGTCCGCCTGATCCTTCGGCACCACGACGCCAAGCGGCATGATCTGATAGATCGACGCATCGGTTGCATAGCGGCCGCGCGCCGCGCGGTCGAACAGCACATCGCCTTTCAGTTCGGCCGCCAGACGCGCGGCAAGCGGCGTGAGCTTCGCACGCGCCGCTGCGGGCATCAGGTGGATCGGTTGAACGAGTGCCTGGGGACGGGAATTCAGCATGGGCGTCGCAACGATTCAAATGGATAGGCGTTCGCTCGATATAAACGGATCGGCGTGATGGCGCTTTAAGCGAGCACTTGGCGAGCACTTGGCAAGCACTAAGCGAGCTTCAACCGAGCGTGAACTGCACCGGCGGCAAGCCGTCGATCACACCGCGCACGACGCCGCTCTGCTCCGGAAACGCCATGCCCGTGTACGAGCCGCAGGTCAGCACCGTGCCGGGCTCGAACGTGAGCCCGCGCGATACGCCGTGATTGACCAGCCAGCCGAGCAGCCTGCGCGGATCGCCGGCCGGATTCGCCGGCGCGCCGTCGAACAGTGGGGCTCCGTCGATCGTGAAGCTTGCCGTCGGTGCGAGAAACGGAAACTTGCCGTCGTACGGCACCGCTTCGCCCACGATCAACGCGCCGTGGTTCTGCAAATCGGCGAGTTGCCACAGCTTGTCCACGTCAGGCCAATTGCTGAAGCGGCTCGTCACGACTTCGATGGTCGCGTGCATCGATTCAACCGCATCGAGCACCTGTTCGTCGGTGTACGGTCCACCGGCGGCTTCGAAACGGCGCCCAAGCGCAAATGCAACTTCGAGCTCGAGGCCCGCCTGGTTAAACGAACTGCGCGACAACGCCGCACCGCTTCGATGCACGCACGAGGCCGGCAACGGCGAACCTTGAATCGGACCGCCAGTCGGCGTTTTCGCCCCGACCTTCCAGCCGCCGATCGCATCGCGCATCGCATGAAGCGTTGCATGCTGGACTGTGTAGGCATCCTCTGCGTTCGCGGGTCGCGCGTCTTGCGGCAGCGTATCGAGCCATGCCCGCCGCGCACGGACGTCGACCACTAACCGGGCAAGCGCCTCGAGCGATTCGTGCGTCAAGCCAGCAGCCGCGGCCTCGACCTGCGGTTCGCGCGCCGTCATGCAGCCGCCTTCAGCGACGGTTTCGCGACGTGGCGGGTCAAATATTCCATGGCCGCCGTCACGCCGCTCGACTTCAACGGCACACCGGCGAGCTTCAGGCCCATTTCGCAGCCGGACAGCGTCGCCATCAGCGTGAGGTCGTTGCATTCGCCAAGGTGGCCGATGCGGAACATGCGGCCCTTCACCTTGCCGAGGCCCGTGCCGAGCGACATGTCGAAGTGTTCGTAGATCAGCTTGCGCACCGCGTCCGCATCGACGCCTTCGGGCATGATCACGCCCGTCAGCACCGGCGAATAGACAGCCGGGTCCGCGCACTGGATTTCAAGGCCCCACGCGGTCACCGCCGCGCGGCACGCAGCCGCGAGCCGCTGATGGCGCGCGAACACGTTGTCGAGCCCTTCGCCGAGAATCATCTCGAGCGACTCGGAAAGCCCATACAGCAGGTTCGTGTTCGGCGTGTACGGCCAATAACCCTGCTTGTTCATCTCGACGATATCGGCCCAGTCCCAGAACGCACGCGGCAACTTCGCGCTTTCATGCGCCTTCATCGCCTTCGGCGAGATCGCGTTGAAGCTGATGCCCGGCGGCAGCATCAAGCCCTTCTGCGAGCCCGACACCGTCACGTCGACACCCCATTCGTCATGCCGGTAGTCGGCCGACGCGAGGCCCGAAATCGTATCCACCATCAACAGCGCCGGATGGCCCGCCGCATCGATCGCGCGGCGCACGGCCGCGATATCGGAGGTCACACCGGTCGACGTTTCGTTGTGCACGACGCATACCGCCTTGATGACGTGATTCGCATCGGCACGCAGACGCGCTTCGATCATGTCCGCCTGCACGCCGCGGCGCCAGCCTTCGACACCGGGCAAACCGAGAAACTCCGGTTTCAGGCCCAGGCTCTCGGCCATCTTTTTCCAGAGCGTCGCGAAGTGGCCGGTCTCATACATCAGCACCGTGTCGCCCGCGCTCAGCGTATTGCACAGCGCGGCTTCCCATGCGCCCGTGCCCGATGCGGGATAGATAACAACCGGTTGCGAGGTCTTGAAGATCTTCTTGATGCCGTCGAGCACCTTCAACCCCAGCGCGCCGAACTCCGGGCCGCGATGGTCGATGGTCGGATAACTCATCGCCCGCAAGATGCGATCGGGTACGGGGCTCGGCCCCGGGATCTGCAGAAAGTGACGGCCGGCCGGGTGGAAGTCGAGTTTCAGCATGTGCGGTCCTTTATTGGAAACCTTGCGTTTGAATTTTGCATGCAAAATACTCTAGCGCAGGGATCGGGCTGCGGGAAGCGAAATTCGTCCGAATCGCCCAGGTATAAACCCGCACGCCTTACGGCGCGCCGACCTGCGATAAAATGCGGTCGAACCAATAATGAGGTCTTTGCATGCAAAATGCTGACATGCCGGAGGCAATGCTGCCGCCGTCATTGCCGAAGGTCGAACGGCAGCGTCTGCACGACACCGTGGTCGACCATTTGCGCAACTTCATCGTCGAGGGGCTGCTCGCGCCCGGCGTGAAGCTCAACGAGCGTCAGCTATGCGAGACGCTCGGTATTTCGCGCACGCCGCTGCGCGAAGCGCTGAAGGTGCTGGCCGCCGAAGGTCTGATCGATATCTCGCCGAACAAGGGCGCAACGGTTTCTCAAATGACCGACGCCGAGATTCGCGAGACCTTCGAGTTGATGAGCGGGCTCGAGTCGTTTTCAGGCGAACTCGCATGCGAGCGCATCACGCCCGCCGAGCTGGCGGAAATCAAGGCGCTCCATTACGCGATGCTCGCGTGCCGTGCGCAGAACGACCTGTCGGGCTACTACAGCCGCAACCACAAGATTCACGACAAGATCAACGAAGCCGCGCGTAACTCGGCACTGCGGCAGACGTACCTGTCGATCAACCGGCGTCTGCAGGCATTGCGGTTCCGTTCGAACTTTCAAACGCAGAAGTGGGATAGCGCGATTCGCGATCACGAAGAGATGATCGAGGCGCTCGAGGCGCGCGACGGCAAGAAGATGGGCGCGATCCTGCGCGCGCATTTGCTCTCGAAGCGCGATGCGGTGCTCGCCGAACGGACGATGTCGACTGTCAAACTGACGCCGCGCGACGATACATAGCTATTTTGCAGTTGCGTCCGAATCGGGTTCGGCGGCGGCGGGGTCGTCCGCTTTGCTGTCCGTCTTGCTGTCCGCTTCGGATTTAGCCTCAGGCGCCGCGTCGAGTTCGCGTTCGGGCTCCTCCATCCAGGTGCACTGCAAACCGACGCCCTCGATGTGTTCCCAGTGAGCGCGCAGCCGCCGCTTCTTCAAGCACGGGTCGGCATCGCGGGTTGGCGTCCGCAAATCGATCGAAGCGTTATTGCGGCTAATCAAGGCGCGTCCCGTATCTTGCGAGATCGGATTTTCGCGCCATGGAAATCGAACCACGTTATCGATTTCGCGCGCGTCTTTATCGATATTTTCTGAATCCGCTTCCTTTTTTAATTGCAACGGTCATTTGAAATTCATCGTCGGTATCGTATATCTCGTACGTGCCGTACATGCGGTGATTTTGCATTTCTTTTTCTCCGCAAAGCGTTACCCCATCACTTCCGGTGTCGACATAGGGCGTTTCACCGGCCCGGTTTTCGCGCAGTGTGGTCTCGTTCCGTTCAGATAGCCACAAGGCACGCCGTATGCAAGCTGAAAGGAACAGGCCGGCGAAACACGACGCGGGCAGGGATCGGGAGGCGAAAATGAAACGCATCACTGCGATGCTGTGTGCGCTTGCGTTGCTTGGCAGCGCTAACGCAATGGCTCAAACCAACTCAGGCGGTGCCAATGTGACAGGCGCCGGTTCGACACAAGGGCCGGCGCAAGGCGTCACGCCCGGCGTGAAGCAGGGTATCGAACCGGGCAAGGCCGGCGACACCATGAATCAGCTCGGCAGTCCGCAAAGCGGCGCATCGTCGCCGCAAAACTCGCTGATGCAAAAGCGCGAACAGGGGATGTCGCCGCAAGGAAACGGCACTCGGGGAACGCAGGACTCGAGCGGTTCGATGAAGCAATAGGCGCTTAGTGAGGCCCCTCAGTGGGGCCCCTCAGTGGGGCCCCTCAGTGCAGACCTGAGCGCAGCCGCTCAGTGCGCCTCAGTGCGCGCCAGCGGGCTTCACGAAGCGCAACGTCATCCGGTCGGATTCCCCGATTGCCGCATAGCGTGCGCGATCGGTGTTGCCTTCCGCGTACGTAGGCGGCAAGGTCCACACGCCCTTCGGATAGTCCTTCGTATCGCGCGGATTGCTGTTGATCTCGCTGCGGCCGGCCAGTTCAAAGCCGGCGGCGCGCGCATGCTCGATGACGAAGTCTTCGGTCACATAGCCGGTCACGATGATCTGCGCGAGCGAGGTGCCCGGCTTCGCGCGATGTTCCTCGACGCCGAGCACGCCGCCTGGCTTTAATGCCGTATAGAAGGCCTTGAGGTTAGCATCGAGATCGCCGTCCTTGATCCAGTTGTGGATATTGCGGAAGGTCAGCACCATGTCCGCCGTACCCGGTGCGCCGACGCCGCTCAGGCGACCCGCCTGCAGCGCACCCACCGTTACGCCGCCGTAGTCCGCGGGATCCTGCGCGAGCTTCTGCTGGTAGCGGTCGATCATCGGCGCGAGGTGTGCGGCGCTTTCCGAATCGGTCTCGATGTACGGCGCTTCATACAGCTTGCCGTGCGCATGCAGATACGGCGCGAGAATCTCCGTGTACCAGCCCGCGCCAGGCGCGATTTCGATTACCGTCTGGCGGTCGGTCAGGCCGAAAAAGTTCAGCGTTTGCGCGGGATGGCGGTAGGCGTCGCGAGCGCGATTGGCGTCGCTGCGCTGCGGACCCGCAATGGCATCGGCGAGCGATACCGAATCCGCAGCATGCGCAACGTGAAAGACCGAGGTAAAAACAGTCAGCGAAGCGCTCGCCGCAAAGGCGAGCGCAAGACGTCGAATGGCATTGCGGCGTGTCGGAACGGTCATTGTGGGCGGGCAGTCATGAAAGGTGGACATGAGGGGGATAACCGCCGATACGCATTCAGATACGCATCCTCAGCAGTTATTCCCCGAAGCCAGAGCATAAACGCATGGCGGCTACCTCGCATCGAACGTCGCGCAGCCATGCCTTATTCCACCTTTGCACTCGCGCCCGCACACGCGGGCTTTACTTCATCTCGCCGCCGAATACCGTCTGTTTGATCACCGGCAGTTGCTGGTCGAGATTGTCCTTCGACACCACGACGACCGGCACGACGATACTCTTCGGCGGTTCCTTGCCGGCGAGATGGTCGAGCATCGCGCCCGCCGCCTTCTGCCCCATCAGATACGGCTGCTGCATGCCGGAGGCGGTCAGCGTACCGTCCTTGATCATGTCGACGAATTGCGGAATTCCGTCGAACGCGACAAGCGCGATATCGGACTGCTTGTGCGCAACCTGGATCGCACGCGCCGCGCCGAGCGTCGGCGCGTCGGTCTGCACAAACACGCCGTGCATATCCGGATGCGCGGTGATCATGTCCTGCACGAAGCGGAATGTTTCGTCCGCCGTGTAGCGCTGCATCTGATTCAGCGCGACTTCGGGAATGCCCGCTTCCTTCATCGCACGGCGGAAACCTTCGGTGCGAAGCTTGCCGTTCTGCCGCGCGAGCGAAATCGACGAAATGCCGTAGCCGCCCTTATCCCAGCCTTTCTGCTTCATCACTTCAGCGAGCTTCTTGCCCGTTTCGTACGCGCCCTTCTCGTTCTCCGAACTGATAAACGACACATACTCGCCCGAGTTCGTGCCGATATCGGCAATCACCACCGGCACCTTCGCGCGCGCGGCGACCTGCAGCACGCTCGGCGCCGTCGAGGAATCGGTCGGTGAAATCACGATGCCGGCCACGCCTTGCGCAACCGCGTCCTGCGCATTTTTCAATTGCGTCGCGGCATCGTTGTGCGAATCGTAGATCGTCACGGTACCGCCCTGCGCCTTGACCGTATCGGTCACCCCCTTGCCGACGATGCGCCAGAACGGCAGATCGAGCCCAGGCGTCAGATAGGCGAAGCGCTTGCCCGACGCGCTTTGCTGCGCATACGCGCCGCTGGCGAACGACGCGCTCAATGCCGCGCCGAGCACCAGGGCGCCGAACGTCTTCGCGGTGCGCGCGAGAAATGCCCGCTTGTGCATGGGGTTCATATCGATGTCTCCTTGGATGAATTGTTGGTCGACGATACGTACGTCATTGACCACGACGATTGATGCGCGTGGTCACGATGCGTTCGGCAAGCACGGCGATGATGATGATGGCGCCGATCGCACTGCCCTGCCAGTAAGGTCCCACGTTCAGCAGGTTCAGACCGTTGCGGATCAGGCCCATGATCAGCACGCCGAAAAACGTGCCGATCATCGAACCGCGTCCGCCGAAAAGACTCGCGCCGCCGATCACGACGGCCGCGATGGAATCGAGCTCGAGTCCGTTGCCGGCAATCGGATCGATCGACAGCAGACGCGAGGCAAGCATCACCGCCGCGAGCGCCGACAGCGCACCGGACAGCACATAGGCGAGCGTCGTGTAGTACGTCACCTTGAGACCCGATGCGCGCGCCGCTTCGATATTCGAGCCGATCGCATAGATGGTGCGGCCGCCTTTGGTAAAGGTCAGGTAGTACCAGGCGAGCGCGAACAGCAACACGACGAACAGGAAGTTCGCGGGTATACCGAATACGTCGGCCGAGCCGATATAGGAAAGCCCTTGCGGCAGCGATGAAATCGAATTGCCGTCGCTGATCACGTACGCGAGCGAACGAGCGACCGACATCATGCCGAGCGTGACGATAAACGGCGCGATGCGGCCGAATGTGACGAGCAAGCCGTTGACAAGCCCCATCAGGCCGCCGAACACGATTGCCGCTGCGATCGCGACCGGCACCGGCAAACCGGCCGATGTCAGCGCGAGGCCGAGCACGATGCCGGCCACGCCGGTCAATGCGCCGACCGACAGATCGATGCCGGCCACCAGAATCACGAACGTCTGCCCGATCGCGGCGATGCCGGTCACGACCGACTGGTCCATCAGGTTGAACAGGTTGCCGAGCGAGAAGAAGTGCGACGAGATCAGCGACAGCGCGATCGACAGCACGATCAGCACCACGAGCATGCGTATTTCGAGCGCAAAGCGATGGACGAAGCCCGCATGACGGCGGCGCGCGGCCGGGGTGGCCGGGGTGGCCGGTAGCGCGGCGGCGGCCGCGCCACCCTCTCCAGCGCTTTGCGCACCCGGGGTTTGCACGCCATTACCGCCGGCATTACGACCGTGGCCCTGCGCTTTCAGATCGTTGCTGCTCATACCGCTGTCTCCTCCCCTTGCGCCGCGACAAGAAGTTGCCCCACGCCGTGACGGGTCATGTTCTGCGTCATCTGCTTGCGCACCGCCTGCGCATCGAGCGCCGCCGACAAAGGCGCGCTCACGCCGATATAACCGAACGAGTGGCCGCTCTGGTTCACCAGCCTGAAGAGCACCGAATGCAGCGGGCCATCGTCGATCACTGTTCCGGCCTTTTGTGTATCGAGCGCGCGCGGTATCGCGGTTTCGTCGATCAGAGGAAAGCGTTCCGCGGCGATACCGACCGGTGCATTCGCATGCGCCACGACATCGAAGCAGAACACCCGGCCACGCTCGACCTGCAGCCAGTAGCTCGTCGCACCGAACTGCGCGGACAGGTCGCCGAGCGCATCGTGCACGCCTTGCGCGGACGAGCGCGGCGCCGCATAAGTCGCAAGAATCTCGGCGTCGAGCAGATCGCTCGTCGCCTGCGCGACCGAAACGCCGTCGCTCAGCACGACCACGCGATCCGACAAACCGAGCACTTCATCGAAATCCGACGACACGACCACGACGCCGATGCCGCGCGCCGCAATCTTGCGGATGATCTGGTAGATCGTATTGCGTGTGCCGATATCGACGCCGCGCGTCGGCTCGTCGAGCAGCAGCACGGATGGACTCAGCAACAGCCAGCGTGCGAAGATCACCTTCTGCTGCTGCCCGCCGCTCAGGCCGAGCATCGGCGCGGTCAGAATGTGCTCAGGCATGTCGAGCTCGGTCATCAGCCGGTCGATCTCGGCGAAATGCTGCTCGTAGTTTCGATGAATGCCGCGGTCGCGGCCCAGATGCGCAAGCAGCAGGTTCTCGGTCACCGAGAAGTCCGGCACGATGCCCTGCCGCCTGCGATCCTCGCCGATCAGGCCGATACCGCGCGCGATTGCATCGCGCGGCGACGCGGCCGCGAACGGCTCGCCGTTCAACCGGACCGTGCCGCTATCGCGCTTGCGCAGCCCGAAGATCGTTTCGATCGTCTCCGAGCGGCCCGCGCCGACGAGACCCGCGAGCCCGAGAATTTCGCCCGCGTGCAGCGTGAACGACACGTCGCGCACCATCGAGCCCGACGCGAGATGGCTGACCTCGAGCAACGGCGCGTCGGCAACACGTGCCTGCGCGGGCGGCGCGCTGCCGCGCTCGTAGAGATTCTCGATCGTGCGGCCGACCATCAGCTGGATCAGCGACGCGGGCGTCAGTTCCCGCGTCGCGACGTCGGCGGCAACGGTACGGCCGTCACGCATCACCGTCACGCAATCGGTAATCTCGAAGATTTCTTCGAGCCGATGCGAGACGAACGCGAGCGCCTTGCCGCGCGAACGCAGCAAGCGCATCACTTCGAACAGGCTCGCGACTTCGGTCGGCGAAAACGACGCAGTCGGCTCGTCGAAGATGATGAGGTCGGAGTCCTGCTGCAACGCACGGCCGATTTCGATAATTTGCCGTTGCGCCATGGAGAGATCCCCAGCCCGCTTGTGCAGCGGCAAATGCTCGGCCTGATGCAACTCCTCGAGCACCGCTTCGGCCTTGCGCTTGAGCGCCTTCCAGTCGAGCCGCTCAGGCTGGCCGAAATGCGTGAGGCACAGATTCTCCATGACCGAGAGATCGGGCGCGATACTCGTTTCCTGCAACACGAGCGAAATACCCGCGCGCATCGCGTCGCGCGGCATCGCGAAGTCGACGTCCTGGCCTTTGTAGCGCAGCAGACCTTCGGAACGGCGCAAATGGCCGCTGATAATGC
This sequence comes from Paraburkholderia sp. 2C, assembly GCF_054589215.1. Lineage (NCBI taxonomy): Bacteria > Pseudomonadati > Pseudomonadota > Betaproteobacteria > Burkholderiales > Burkholderiaceae > Paraburkholderia > Paraburkholderia sp. 2C. The sequence goes on from NZ_BAAILL010000032.1 coordinate 510,274, forward strand.
GCGAGAGCGTCGACTTGCCCGCGCCGTTCACGCCGACGAGCGCATGCACTTCACCGGCGCGCAGCGTGAGCGAGCCGTCTTTTAGCGCGCGGACCGGGCCGAACAGCTTCGTCACGTGCTCGGCACGCAGGATCTCGTCAGGTGCCTCGGCGCCGGCCATGCCGGCAGTTGCGGCGGCTTCGGTGTTCATCGTCAGGACGTTGACGCGAGTAAGCGAATTTCAGCGGTTTCGTAGGGCTCGAGCTTTAACGTGCCGGCTGTCAACGGCGCATGCGGCGGCGGCGCATCGGCAAAATCGACGCCTGGCAGCCATCGCGCGACTGTCGCGCCGTTCGGCGCGCGTTTGTCTGTACCGCCGATATCGAGTTCGACCGGATTCGCTTGCGCGGAAAGATTGGCAATCCATAGCGTCGTCGCCGCCGCCCGCTGCGCCGCGAATGCGGCAAGCGGCACGCGTCCCGGCTCGACCTCGAGATTCGCCATCTGCGCACCCCGCGCCTGCGCCAACGACGCGAGCACGCGGAACAGCGGCGTCGGCTTGCCGCTGTCGAACAGGCCACGCGGGCCGGTCAACTCGGAGAGCGCGATATGCGTCGCGCCGCCCGCCGCAAACGCGGCGAAATAACCGAGATTCCATGCGGCGCCGAACAACGCGCGCTGCCGCGGATCGTTGTCGGTCAGGCAGATCCGCTTCGCGCGGGGGCCGCTTTCGTTCGGCAGTGTCGCCGCGCCATACGGGTTATCGCGCGCAGCGATCGTGCCGGGTCCGACGCGATATGGCGTCTTGCCGGCGAGCGCCGCGACGCTGTTCGCGATGAACGGCAGCGTCGCGAGCGTTTCCATCACGGATCGGTCGTCGGCCGCATGCACGATCGGGCACGTCGTAAACGTCGCGTAATCGAGCTTGTCGAACGGCGGCCGCTTGCGATTGAGTTCGGTGAAATAGGCAAACGTACCGCCGCCGAGCGGCGTAGTGGGAAACGCCGCGCGCGCGGCCGCGAACACGTCGTCGAACGACGGACACGGTGGCCATGGGCTGCCCGGCAGCACGGCTTTCAGATCCGGCGCGGGCGAAACCTGCAGCGCAACCGGCGCCGCACGTCCGCTTGCCGCAGCGGCCACGCGGCGCATTTCATCGGCCGGGTCGCCGTCGCCGGTCAAGACGATTTCGAGCACGTACGGCACGCGCGCCGTGTCGGCCAGTTGCGCGAAACGCGCCACGGCTTCGGCCGGGTCGTCGCGACGCAGGTCCAGATGCGCGATGAAGTACGCGGGATTCAACGCAAGCAGTGCATCGGCATGCTGCAGCGCCGTATCGAGATCCCCGGCGCGCACGCCGATACCGAGTTGCGGCACGGCACCTTGCGCGCGGGCAAAGGCATCGAGCCGGACGCGCGCGGGCGCGGCGGCCGTACCGGACGCACGGCTTGCGGCAACGGGCCGCGCCGCCTGCACGGTTACTTTCACGGACTGTGCAAGCGTCGACCCTTTCGCAAGCGTATAAGGCCACGGCAATGCGAGCGGCCGCACATAGGTCTTGAACGATGCATCGGACCAGTTGCGCTGATCCTCCATCTCGAACGTGTCGCCTTCCATCCGCACTTCCACGCTCAATGCATCGCTGTGCTGCGTGGTCAGCGCACGGATATCGCGAAACGGCTGGAACGGATCGATCTTTTCCGGAAAACGCGTCGACTGGCGCTGGCCGTCGACGGTCTCGACCACTACGGGTTTGCCCGACACTTCGAGCGGATGCAGCACGACAAAGCCGGTGCGGTTGGTCAGCAGGTCGCCCGCCAGCGTCGCGTTTGCATTGAATTCGAACTGACCGCGCGCATTGCCGACGATCGATGCGCTCAGTTGCAACTCCGTGCCGCCCGGCCCGCATGCGCCGCGAAACCGCACCTCGAACGCATCGTCGCGCTGCTCGATCTGCACGTCGTCGAGCTTCAGCGCATGCGTTCCCCAGTTCTCATCGCGCGCGAGGAACGAGATCGCACGGATGACTTCCACTTCCCCGTAGCAAACGTAACGCAGGCCGCCGCCATCGAACTCGACGGTCAGCGGCCCGGCTGCCAGACGTACCGGCTCGGATTCGGTTTGCGCCGTACCGGTGAGTGCAACTGCGAGTGCTTCGACTGTTTGCATTGCTCCCTCCTCGGCACCGGATGTCTAACGGTTGACCACCTTGCCCGGCACGATAAACGTCAACAGTGTGCCGACGAAGAGCGCCCCTGCCATCGCGTACAAACCCAGGTTGGCGCTATGCGTGGTGTCCTTGATAAAGCCGATCAGATACGGACTCACGAAGCCGGCCAGATTGCCGCACGAATTGATCAGCGCAATACCGGCCGCCGCGGCCGAGCCGCCGAGGAACGCCGTCGGCAGGCTCCAGAACATCGGCAGCGTGCTCAGGCCGCCCATCGCCGCGAGTGTGAGACCGATCATCGCGAGCACCGGCTGCGAGCCGAACGCCGCGGACATGATGAGGCCGACGCCGCCGAGCACCGCCGTAAAAGCAAGATGCCAGCGCCGTTCCCGGCGGCGGTCGGCGCTGCGCGACACGAGCATCATCGTCACAGCGGCGGCGCCGTACGGAATCGCGGTCAGAAGACCGATTTGCAGCGGGTCTTTGACGCCGGTCGACGAGATCAACGTAGGCAGCCAGAAGCCGACCGTATAGAAACCGCAAATCAGGCAGAAATAGATCGCGGTAAGCAGCCACACGCGCCCGTTCCTGAACACTTCGAGTACCGAATGGTCGGCCTTGTGCGCCGAATCTTCGCGGATGTTCATGGTGAGCAGCGCGCGTTCTTCAGCGGTCAGCCATTTCGCTTTCGTAATGCCGTCGGTCAATACGAAAATAGCCGCGATGCCCGCCGCAATCGAAGGCAAGCCTTCGATAAAGAACAGCCACTGCCAGCCCGCGAGGTTCATCACGCCGGTGAACGCATGCAGCAGGTAACCGGACAGCGGACCGCCGATCAAACCCGAGAGCGGCACCGCCGCGGCAAACGCCGCGAACATCTTGCCGCGCCGATGCGACGGATACCAGTACGACAGGTAAAGAATGACGCCGGGATAAAAGCCCGCTTCGGCAAGACCGAGCAGGAAGCGCATCACGTAAAACGCGGTCGGCGTGGTGACGAACGCCATGCCCGACGAAATCACGCCCCATGTGATCATGATGCGCGCCATCCAGAGCCGCGCGCCGACGCGATGAAGAATGATGTTGCTGGGAATTTCGACGAGGAAGTACGCGATAAAGAAGATGCCGGCGCCGAGACCGTAAACCGTGTCGGAAAAATGCAGGTCCGACGACATCTGCAGCTTCGCGAAGCCGACGTTCACACGGTCGAGATACGCGACAAGATAGCAGAACATCAGGAACGGCACGATGCGCCAGGTGACTTTTGCGTAGGTGCGCGCTTCGAATGCCTGCGCGTCGACGCGTGTTACGACTTCTACCGACTCGGTCTGCACCGGTTTGTCTCCTTACCGCGGCGCTGTCTGGCCGCTTTATCTTTCGGAAGGCTATCGGCTCGGAGGCCCTTATGGGCTCGAGGTCGAATTTGTATGATAACCATATGTGTTATCTATGCGGTTCCGATCATAGGTAGAAAGTGGTACCGTGTCAACGCATCGCCTATAAAGACAACTGAACGTCTCCGCAGTCTTTCGCGCAGTCTTCTGTGAAACACGACATGGCCACCTCCACCTCTACGCCCCGCTCTTCCGCCACGTTCGACGCACCGGTCATCACGAATGTCGGCACGCTTGCCGATCGCGTCACGGCCGTTCTGCTCGACAAGATCAAGGGCGGCGAATTTCCGGCCGGCACGCGGCTGCCGACCGAACAGGTGATCTCCGAGCGCTTCGGCGTGAGCCGCACCGTCGTGCGCGAAGCGATTTCGCGGTTGAAGTCCGACGGCCTCGTCGAAGTGCGCCAGGGCAGCGGCACCGTCGTGCGCGAGCCGAACCGCACGACCGCGTTCCGGCTCGACATCGATCCGCAAGATTCGGTCGACGCGGTGCTGCGCGTCACCGAATTGCGCCGCGGCATCGAAGCGGAAGCGGCCGCGCTGGCCGCGCAGCGCCGCACGCGCGCGCAGCTGGCCGACATCAAGCGCGCGCTTGCCGCCATCGATGCAGCCGCCAGGGAAAAGCGCGACGGCGTCGACGAAGACCTCGCTTTCCACATGGCGATTTCGCGCGCCACCGGCAATCCGCTCTACCCGTCGCTGCTCGAATTCATCAGTCAGTTCACGCATGCGGCGATCCGCGTGACGCGCACGAACGAGGCGCGCCGCGACGATTTTTCGACCCAGGTGCGCAACGAACACCGCGCGATCTTCGACGCGATTTCCACGCAAGACGCAGACGCCGCGCGGCAGGCCGCCATCACGCATATCGACAACGCCGGCGCGCGCATCCAGGAGGCGGACTCGGCGTTCTGGGAGGATGTCGGCAGCGCGGCGGCGCGGCCCCTGATCAACGAAGAAAAGAAAGCGGCAAAACGTGGTACACCCGGCGGCAACGCCGGCAAAAGCACTCGCAGCAGCAACTCGCGCAGCTAGAAAACATCCTGCGCGCAAGCACCAACCCGCACCAAGACGCACCATGAAGTTTGCCACGCCCGCCGTCCTAAGATAACATCATCATACAACTTTGGCATGGACCCAGCGGCGATACGCGACCCTTCGCCGTGCGCAATCTCGCGCGACCTGTATGGAGACACATATGAAAGTGCTGGTAACCGGTGCGGCAGGCTTCCTCGGCCGCCGTCTGATTCGCGCGCTGCTTGCGCGCGGCGAACTGACCGGCCCGACCGGCAAACCGGTCGCCATCGAGCGCATCGATGCGTTCGACGTGGTGCCGCTCGAAGGCATCGACGACCCGCGCGTGCATCCGCTCACCGGCGATATCGCCAACCCCGCGCAAATCGACAAGCTCATCGACGCGAACACGCACGCCGTATTCCACCTCGCCGCCATCGTGTCGGGCCAGGCCGAACAGGAATTCGAACTCGGCATGCGCATCAACTTCGACGCTACCCGCGCACTGTTCGAACGCATTCGCGCGCTCGGCTCGCAGGCGCGCTTCGTCATGACCAGTTCGGTCGCCGTGTTCGGCGGCGCAATGCCGGCCACCGTGCCCGACTCGCAAGTGTGGTCGCCGCAAAGCTCGTACGGCACGCAAAAGGCGCTGTCCGACCTGATGCTCGCGGACTATAGCCGGCGCGGCTATATCGACGGCCGCAGCCTGCGCATGCCGACCATCGTCGTGCGGCCGGGTAAGCCGAACCGCGCGGCGTCGAGCTTCGCGAGCGGCATCATCCGCGAGCCGATCAACGGCGTCGACGCGGTATGCCCGGTTGCGCCGGAAACCATTCTCTGGCTGATGTCGCCCGATCGCGCGATCGAGAATCTGCTGCACGGCTTCGAACTGCCGAAAGAAAAGCTCACGCAAGGGCGCGTGATCAATATGCCTGGCCTGTCGGTATCGGTGCAGGACATGCTCGCTTCGCTGCGGCGCATTGCTGGCGATAAGGTGGCGGACCGCGTGAAGATGGAACGCGACCCGGCGATCGAGCGCATCGTCAATTCGTGGCCGGGCAACTTCTCGGCCGACTACGCGCGCTCGCTCGGCTTTGTCTTCGACGCCGATTTCGACAGCGTCGTGCATGCTTTCATTCGCGATAACGCCGCACAATAGGCCCGCCATCATGACTTCATCCACCGCCCTGCTCGGCTGCATCGCCGACGACTTCACGGGCGCAACCGACCTCGCCAACATGCTCGTGCGCGGCGGCATGCGCACCGTTCAAACGATCGGCGTGCCGAGCGGCCCGCTCGATACGCCCGCCGAAGCGATCGTGGTTGCGCTGAAATCGCGCACCGCGCCGCGCGAGCAGGCCGTCGCCGAATCGCTGGCCGCGCTCGCGTGGCTGCAAAAGCTCGGCTGCAAGCAGTTCTATTTCAAGTATTGCTCGACTTTCGATTCGACCGATGCCGGCAATATCGGCCCCGTCGCCGACGCGCTGATGAAAGCGCTGAACGCGCCGTTCGCGATTGCCTGCCCGGCGTTTCCGGAAAACGGCCGCACCGTCTTTCGCGGCAATCTGTTTGTCGGCGACCTGCTGCTCAACGAATCGGGCATGCAGAACCATCCGCTCACGCCGATGACCGACGCGAACCTCGTGCGCGTGCTGCAGCGGCAAACGCAAACCAAGGTGGGCCTGCTGCGCTACGACACGGTGCAACGCGGCGCCGCGGCCGTCAACGAAGCGCGCGCGGCCTTGCAGCGTGACGGCGCCGCACTCGCCATTGCCGATGCGATTTCCGACGAAGATCTCTACACGCTGGGCGAAGCGTGCGCGAACGATCTGCTGCTGACCGGCGGCTCCGGCCTAGCACTCGGCCTGCCGCGCAATTTCGAACGAGCAGGCTTGCTGCCCGCCGCGAAGAACAGCGAGCGCGTGCCCGGCGTAACGGGCCTGTCCGCTGTGCTGTCCGGCAGCTGCTCGCGCGCGACGCAAGCGCAGGTCGCGCACTGGCGCGACAGCGGACGCCCCGCGTTCCGCGTCGATCCGCTCGCACTCTCACGCGGCGACAAAGTGGTCGACGAAGCGATGGCATTCGCGGAACCGCTGCTCGCCAAAGGCCCCGTGCTGGTGTACGCAACCAGTGCGCCCGAAGAAGTCAGCGCCGTGCAGAAGCAGCTCGGCACCGCCGCATCGGGCGAACTCGTCGAGCAGGCGCTCGCCGCGATTGCACGCCGCATGCACGATGCTGGCGTACGCCGCTTCGTCGTGGCAGGCGGCGAGACATCGGGCGCGGTGGTCAATGCGCTCGACGTCAAAGCCCTGCAAATCGGGCCTCAAATCGATCCGGGCGTGCCGGCCACCGTCTCGATCGGCGCGACGCCGCTCGCGCTTGCGCTGAAGTCCGGCAACTTCGGCACCGTCGATTTCTTCAGCAAGACGCTTGGCCTGTTCGACACGCTTGGAGCGCAGCAATGAGCACGACCGTCACGTCCGCCGCCGCGGCCGAAAGCCGCGCGCGCGAAGAGATCGCGCGCATCGGCGCCGATCTGTATTCGCGCCGCTATACGGTCGGCTCGGCAGGCAATATCAGCGCGCGCCTCGAGGACGGCTGGCTCATCACGCCGACCGATGCATGCCTCGGCCATCTCGATCCGGCGAAGATCGCGAAGGTTGGGCGCGACGGCGAATGGGTCAGCGGCGACAAGCCGTCGAAAACGCTCGCGCTGCATCGCGGCATCTACGACACGAACCCCGCGATGCACGGCGTCGTGCACACGCATTCCACCCATCTCGTCGCGCTGACGCTCGCCGGCGTGTGGAAGCAGGACGACGTGCTGCCGCCGATCACGCCGTACTATGTGATGAAGGTCGGCCACATTCCGCTCATTCCGTATTGCCGCCCCGGCGACCCGAGCGTCGCCGAGCGCGTGCGCGCGCTGGCAAACGACGTGCGCGGCGTGCTGCTGGAACGGCTTGGCCCGGTCGTGTGGGGCGCAAGCGTGTCGCAGGCCGCATGGGCGCTCGAAGAACTCGAGGAAACCGCGCAGTTGTGGCTCATGACCGACCCGCGACCCGCGCCGCTCACGGACGCGCAAATCGACGACCTGCGCACGACGTTCGGCGCGCGCTGGTAACATGCGCCGCGCGCACCCGGCCACACCCTTACCTATCAGAGACGACCATGCCCCGCTTTGCCGCCAACCTGACGATGATGTACCGCGAGCACGCGTTCCTCGACCGCTTCGGCGCGGCCGCGGCAGACGGCTTTAAAGCTGTCGAATATCTGTTTCCGTACGACTATCCGGCCGAGGACCTCGCGGCGCTGCTCAAGCGGCACAACCTCGAGCAAGCGCTGTTCAATGCGCCGCCCGGCGACTGGGCGAACGGCGAGCGCGGCATCGCCGCCCTGCCGGGCCGCGAAGACGAGTTCAAGCGCAGCGTCGACACCGCGCTGCAATACGCGCACGTGCTCGGCAATCGCAAGCTTCATTTCATGGCGGGCCTGGTGGCCGCCGACGCGGACCGCGCGCGGCATCGCGACGTCTATGTGCGCAACATCGCATATGCGGCATCGCAAGCGGCACAGCATGGCTTGACGGTGGTGATCGAGCCGATCAACACGCGCGATATGCCCGGCTATTTTCTGAATCTGCAAGGCGACGCAAAGAAGATTTGCGACGAAGCCGGCGCGGCGAACCTGAAGGTGCAGTTCGACCTCTATCACTGCCAGATCATGGAAGGCGATCTCGCGGTGAAACTGAAGCAGATGATGAAAAACGATATCGGCCACCTGCAGATTGCCGGCGTGCCCGACCGTCACGAACCGGACCTCGGCGAAGTGAATTACCCGTACCTGTTCGACCTCATCGACGAACTCGGCTACGACGGATGGATCGGCTGCGAGTACATTCCGAAGGGCCCGACCTCGGCCGGCCTCGGCTGGGCAAAGAAGTGGCTCGGCTAGACGCCTGGACGGTTTTTGCGTACGCGTTTGCGTGCGCGTCTGCGTAATCAAACGCCGAAGTCCTTCACCAGATCGCGCGCGAGCTTGCCGCCGCTGCCCGCCCAGAAGTCGCGGTCCGCAAGCCGCACGCGTTCCGCAACGCACAGCATGTGATCGCCGGCCGCGACGCGCGCCTCGTCCGGATCGCCGGCGACGATCGCCGCGACGATCCGCTCGTGTTCTTCCTTGACCTGGCCGACGAAGTCCATCCGGCGCGCTTCGTTCGCGCGCGTGACCTTCACCGCCAGCCGGATTTGCTGCGCGAACATCTCGACGAAACGCACCCAGTACGGGTTGCCCGTCGCCTCCGCGATGCGCAGATGAAACTGCACATCTTCTTCGACACCATCGCCGCCCGCGCGCATCGCATCTTCGACGCGCCGCAGCGCATGCTCGATCTCCGCGAGCTGCCCCGGCGTGCGCCGCACCGCCGCCAGCGCCGCAATCTCCGCTTCGAGCCCGCGCCGCACTTCAGTCAGGTTCAACAATGACTGCACCGACTGCTCGGTCAGCGGATCGCCCTTGGCCGCGTGCGGAAACGCGGTCTGACTGATAAACGCACCACTGCCCTTGCGCGTGGTCAACAAGCCGTCTGCCTTCAGCAGCGCAATCGCTTCGCGCATCACCGTGCGGCTCACGCCGAAGTGCTGCGCCATCGCATGTTCGGAAGGCAGGCGCGTGCCCGGTGCGAGACCGTCGCCACGAATTTTCGACAACAGCTTTTCGGCGACGCGTTCGCCCAGCGTGCCGGCATCGAACGTGCCACCCGTTTCGTCTGTCTCGGCCGCAACGCGTGGGGTCGCCGGGCTCATTCTTCCCATCCTTTCAAAGTCTTTGACCATCCGGTCATTGTACGCAAATCCGATTTCTGTTGACAGCATTGGAACAGGTTTATACCATCCGCATACAGATTTTATACATGTAGTCGTTTAAGTCCACCACCCGGGGAGACACGGTTCGCGGCCCGCATCATGGCCGCGACGTCAGCGGTGCAGCGCAATCAGGCCGCGCCGCCCAAGAGAGGAGAGAAGCGCATGAGCTTCGTGGTCAACAACGTCCAGGTGCTGTTTGCCGGACTCGCGCTGGGTTCGATCTATGCATTGGTCGCGCTCGGCTTCGTGCTGATCGTCAGAGCCACCAACGTCGTCAATTTCGCGCAAGGCGACTTTGCGATGGCCGGCGGTTTCGCGATGGTCGCGTTTCTGAGCAGCGGCCTGCCCTACTGGCTTGCATTCGTGCTCGCGCTCGTCGTGCTCGGCATCTTTGGTGTGATCTTCGCGCTCGGCGTGTATTACCCGCTGCGGCATCGCTCGTTTCTGCCCGTGATCATCAGCACGCTCGGCGCGTCGATCTTCATGCAGAACGCCGCGCTCTATATCTTCGGTCCGCAGCCGCGCGCGATGAAGCGCCTGTTCGACACGCCCGGCATCGACGTCGGCGGCGTGTTCATGGACACGCAATACCTCGCCATTCTCGGTTTCACCGCGATTGCAGTGACCTTCCAGTACCTGCTGTTCGAACGCACGATGCTCGGCAAGAAACTGCAGGCCACGTCGCAGGACAAGGACATGGCGCGCCTCGTCGGCATTCCGGTCGCGGCGATGATCGCGTTCACGTTCTTCTATAGCGCGGTGCTCGGCGGCCTGGCCGGCGCGCTCGTCTCGCCGATCCTGTTCGTGTCGATCGGCATGGGTTCGATCATTGCGCTGAAGGCGTTCGCCGCGGCGATCATCGGCGGCTTCGGCGACATCACGGGCGCGATTATCGGCGGCCTGCTGCTCGGTGTCGTCGAGAGCTTCGGCGCCCAGTACATCTCGGTTGCCTATAAGGACGCGTTCGCGTTTCTGCTGCTGTTCCTGTTCCTGATGCTGCGTCCGCAAGGCATCTTCGGCGAAAAGATTTCGGAGAAAGCATGAGCCAGGCACCTGCCTCCACCGGACCGGCGCCGGGCACGCGCGCCACACGGTTTTCCTTCAGCGGCGTCGCGGCGATCATCGTCGCGGTTGCGCTCGCACTTGTGCCGTTCGTGTTTCCGCTTACGCCGTATGTGCTGAACATCTTCATGCAGGCGGCGACGTATGCGATCGCCGTGCTCGGCATGACCGTCGTGCTCGGCTATACCGGGCAGATCAATCTCGCGCAGGCGACGTTCTTCGGCCTTGGCGCCTATGCAGTCGGGCTCGGCACCGTCGTGCTCGGCCTGAATTTCTGGATCACGCTGCTGCTCGGCATCGGGCTCGCGACCATCGCCGGCTTCGTGCTCGGCCTCACGACGCTGCGTCTGGGCGGCCACTATCTCGCGATGATCACGATCAGCTTTCAGCAGATCTTCGATCTCGTGATGGTGAACTGGGCGAGCGTGACGCAAGGTCCGGACGGCGTCGCGGGCATTCAGCGGCCGTCGATTTTCGGCTTCCAGTTCGCCGACGACCGCGTCTACGTCGTGCTGTGTCTCGTGTTTCTGTACGCGGCCGTGGCGCTGGTCTGGTGGCTGCCGCATACGCGCATCGGCCGCGCGATGCGGGCCGTGCGCGAAAACGAACTCGCCGCGGAAGTCACCGGCGTCGACACACTACGCGTGAAAGTCACCGCATTCACGATGAGCGCGGCGCTCGCCGGCGTCGGCGGCGCGTTCTACGCCGCAGGCTTCGCGTACATCAGCCCCGACAACTTCAACTTCGCGCGCTCGATCGAATTCCTGACGATGACGCTGCTGGGCGGCGCCGACTCCGCCTTCGGCGGCGTGTTCGGCACCGGCCTGCTGATCGTGCTGCCCGAATGGCTGCGCTTTCTGAAGGACATTTACCTCGCCGTCTACGGCCTCGCCGTGATCCTGATCATGGTGTTTCTGCCCGCCGGCATATGGGGCATCGTGCGCGGCCGCTTCGACCGCTTTAAAAAGGCGCCGAAAGTGGACCTCGAGCACATCAAACCGCTCGAACTCGATGTGTCGATCGCGAACCCCGCGCCGATTCTGCGGCTCGAAAACGTCGCGAAGCATTTCGGCGGTGTCAAAGCCGTGGATGGTATTTCGATCGAAGTGTCGCGCGGCACCGTGCATACGCTGATCGGGCCGAACGGCTCCGGCAAGACGACCACGCTCAACGTGCTCAACGGCATCTACAAGGCGACGAGCGGCCGCATTCTGTTCGACGACGTCGACATTACCGCGATGTCGCCGCATCAGCGCGCGAGCTTCGGCATCGGCCGCACCTTCCAGAACATTCGCCTGTTTGCCTCGATGTCGGTTATCGAGAACGTGATGGTCGGCGCGCAGCGCGCGAACAATCCGATCGGTACGAGCCGCGCCGCGTTGACCGAGCGCGCGATGTCGGCGCTGAAGTTCGTCGGCATGGCCGAGCAGATGCATATGACGGTGAAGAACCTGCCCTACGGGCATCAGCGTCTCGTCGAAATCGCCCGCGCGCTGGCGGGTCATCCGAGCTTTCTGCTGCTCGACGAACCGGCCGCCGGCTTGAACCTCACGGAAAAGAAGAACCTCGGCGAACTGCTGAAACGCCTGAAAGGCCATGGCATGACGATCTTCCTGATCGAACACGACATCAGCCTGATCGAGCAGGTATCCGACACGATCACGGTGCTGAATTTCGGCAAGAAGATCGCCGAAGGCGAGCCCGCTTACGTGATGCGCCATCCGGACGTGGTTGCTGCCTATCTCGGGGAGAACGCGCATGCCGCTGCTTGAACTGTCGAATATCGAAAGCCACTACGGCCACGTGCAGGCCCTGAACGACGTGTCGCTGCACGTCGAGCAAGGCGAGATCGTCACGCTGCTGGGCGCGAACGGCGCGGGCAAGACCACTACGCTGCGCAATATTTCGGGCCTCGTGCCGGCCACGCGCGGGCAGATCCGCTTCAACGGCGCATCGATCGAGCGCGCATCGCCGGAAAAGATCGTGAAGATGGGCATCGCGCATGTGCCGGAAGGACGCCGCATTTTTCCGGGACTGACGGTCAAGGAAAACATCATGATCGGCTCGTCGCCGCGCGGCCACGTGCCGCGGCGCGCGCTCGAATCGGAAGTCGAAGAGATGTACGCGATTTTCCCGGATCTCAAGCGCCTGTCGAACGCGCTCGGCTGGAGCCTGTCGGGCGGCCAGCAGCAAATGCTCGCGGTCGCGCGCGGCCTGATGTCGAAGCCGAAGCTGATCCTGCTCGACGAGCCGTCGCTGGGCCTCGCGCCGATCATCGTTCAGCAACTGTTCGCGACGATCCGCACGATTCGCGAGCGCGGCACCACGGTGCTGCTCGTCGAGCAGAACGCAAATATGGCGCTGTCGGTGGCCGATCGCGGCTATGTGCTGTCGACGGGGCGGGTGATCGTCGAAGGCACGCCCGGCGCGCTGCTCAACAACGAAGAAGTGCGCGCGGCCTATCTCGGCGGCGGCAAGACGCCCGCGCCGGCGGCCGGCTAACCCGTTCTTACGCTGCGTCGCCGGCGCTCGCGGCCACTGTCGCTTTGGCCGCGGCGACGCTTCGCATTCACGCTTATTCGTTCCGTTTGCGGAACACACAGGAGAGTCGAAGATGGAAAAAATCGCAATCATCGGCGCCGGCTTGATCGGTTGTGCATGGGCGTCGGTGTTCGCGCGCGCCGGTCACACGGTCACGCTGTTCGACATCGATGCGAAAGCCGTCGAAACCGCGCGCGACACGGTCATGGCCGGTCTCGTCAAACAGCGCGCGGTCGGTTTGATCAACGAAGAACCTGACGTGGTGATCGCGCGCGTGAGCGCGACGGCCTCGCTCGAAGAAGCACTGCGCGGCGCGGACTTCGTCCAGGAAAACGTGCGCGAAACTGTCGATGCGAAAAAAGAGGTCTACGCGAAGCTCGACAAGCTGGTCGGCCCGAACACGCTGATCGCCAGTTCGACGTCGGGCATTCCGGCTTCCGCATTTACCGAAGAACTCGCCTGCCGCGCACGCTGCTTCGTCGGCCACCCGATCAATCCGCCTTCGGTCGTGCCGCTCGTCGAACTCGTGCCGGCGCCGTGGACCGATCCGGCCGTGATCGAGCGCGCCCGCACGCTGTATGCGCGCGTGGGCCAGGTGCCGATCGTCGTGAACCGCGAAATTCAGGGCTTTATCGTCAACCGTCTGCAAGGCGCGCTGCTTGCCGAAGCATTCCGTCTCGTCGAAGACGGTTATGTAAGCGGCGGCGATATCGACAAGGCTGTCAAGGATGGCCTTGGCCTGCGCTGGTCGTTTATGGGCCCGATGGAAACGATCGATCTGAACGCGCCGGGCGGCATTCGCGATTACTGCGGCCGCTACGGTCCGCTGTATTTCGACATCGCCACGCAAGCGACACCGCGCAAATGGCACGACGCGCTGCTCGGCAAGCTCGAGCAGGAACGCCTCGCCGAACTGCCCGCCGACAAGCGGCCCGCGCGCTCGGCATGGCGCGACGAGCGGCTGATGAACCTCGTCGTGCACAAACGCGGCGCGCCTAACGAATGAACGTTCGAATCAATGAAGTCTGAAGCTGGGGACGTTGTGAAGTTGAACACTTGACCATCACACCGGGCCATCCGGCCCGGAACGTACGGAGACACACCTCAATGAAAAAAACATCGTCATGGCTGGCTGCGATCGCGGCCACCACGGCTGCCGCCGCCTCTCTCGCACTTGCAACGTCGACGGCATTCGCCGCCGACCCGATCACGTTTGGCATGATGACCGAGAGCACGGGCCCAAGCTCCGAAGCCGGTATCTATCAGGCGAACGGCGCGAAGCTCGCCGTCGACGAAGTCAACAAGGCCGGTGGCGTGCTGGGCCGCCAGCTCGAAGTGCGCAACGAGGATAACCAGAGCACGAACCCGGGCTCGGTGCTCGCCATCTCGAAGCTGACCAGCGCGGGCAATCTCTCGGCGCTGATCGCGACGGTGCGCAGCACGCAGATCCAGGCGATTTCGCCGACCGTGATGCGCGCGAAGCTGCCGATCATGGTGGGCGGCACCGACGTCGGCCTCACGCATGCGAACAACCCGTGGATTTTCCGCGCACGGCCGAACGACGGTTACTCGGCCCGGGTGATCGCCGACTACGGCGTGAACACGCTGAAGCTGAAGAAGTGGGCGATCGTGCATTCGACCGATGCATTCGGCAACGGCGGCGAAAAGGCGCTGACCGAAGCGCTGAAGGCGGCGGGCATCACGCCGGTGATCGTGCAAGGCTTCACGAGCAATTCGCAGGACTTCACGCCGATCGTGCTGGCGGTGAAGAACTCGGGCGCCGATATCGTGGCCACATATATCGCGAACTCGACCGACGTCGCGATTTTCGGCAAGCAGCTGCGTCAGCTTGGCGTGAAGGCGGCATGGATCGGCTCGCCGTCGGTTTCGACCGCGACCGCGATGCAGCTGGCCGGCGACGCGTTGTACGGCTCGTATTCGATCGCCGACTTCGCGCCCGATTCGAGCCCCGAAGCGCAAGCGTATGCGCAGAAATATCGCGCCGCGTACAAGGTTGAGCCGGACTTCTATTCGGCGTGGGCCTACGATTCAGTGAAGCTGCTCGCGCTCGCCATCAAGAACGCGAACAGCGCGAAGCCGGACGATATCGCCAAGGCGCTGCACGCGATCAAGGGCTATAAGGGCGTGGAAGGCACGTACTCGTTCGATGCGAACGGCGACGGCCTGCATGGCTACAACATCGTGAAGAACGACAACGGCAAGATCGTGTTCGTGAAGCATATCGACTTCGCGCAATAACGCGAAGCGTTGCTGCATTCGTTGTATTGCTGCATTCGTTGCATGAAACGAAAGCCGCTGCGGCCGGTTGGCCGCAGCGGCTTTTTTACTTCCCGAGTCTGAAATATGGGCTCGAACCTCGCAACAGCGAGCGTTTCAGAGCTTCGTCAAATACTCGCCGAAATCGAGTTCAAGCTCGCTGCGCGTACCCAGGCCCTGCTGCATCAACGCCGCCGCCATACGCTGCGTGCCGGGCCATGCGAACGCGCCTCTGAATGCGAGCGCCGATTCGTTCTGATGCTCCGCTGACGCCAGCGTCGTGCGATTGATAAGTTCCTTGCATGTACGCAATGCATTGCGTTCGAAGCGCGCAATGCGCTGCGCGAACTGTTCGACAAACGCATCGAACCGCGCATCGGGCACCGCGCGATTGATCCAGCCGTAGCGTTCCGCGGTGGCGGCATCGAAATCGTCGGCGCCGAGCACGATTTCGAGCGCACGTTTGCGGCCCACCGCGAGCGGCAAGCGCTCGAGCGCACCGCCGCCCGGAATCAGACCCACGCCGACCTCCGGCTGACCGAACACCGCCCTCTCGAGGCTCGCAAAGCAGATATCGCATGCAAGCGCGAACTCGCTGCCCACGCCGCGCGCGCGGCCGCGCACCGCCGCGATACTGAGCACCGGCACGCTGCCGAGCCGATGCGTAAAGTCGATCCACGGCGCGTAGCCGCTCGGCCCCGGGTCGCGCGACGCGTCTTTGGCACGCGATACGTCGTAGTGCGCGATAAAAAAGTCCGGATCGGCACTGTCGAACACCACCACTTTCAGCGCTTCGTCCGTTTCCATCTGCGTGAGCAACGCCTGCAACTCCTTGATGGTGTCGGGATCGAGCATGTTGATGGGCGGGTTGCTAAAGGTCACGCGCCAATATGCATCGCTGCGCCGGTCGATCGAAAACTGCTCGTTGGGTCGAGTCATTGCGTGACGTCCCTGTCGAAGATCGGAATAGGCTTTCATTGCGCCGCCCACCGCAAGGAATGTCAAGTCACCGCCCCGACGCGATGCCGCTTAAGACGATGCGACCGTTCCGGCCTGAAAAAAATGCAGGCAATCTGTAGGGAAAGTCGGGAGTTTTTCCCGCGCCGCGCCACGTGAAATCACCTATAACGCTACTGATTTGCGCATGAAGTAAAAGAAAGTCGAGTCAGCAGTTGCAGTCGCCAAAAGCACAATTCCATGGAGACACAGCAATGAAGGCAACGCTCAAGCTTCTGCCGTTCGCCGTCGCGACGCTCGTCGCGACCCTGCCCGCCGCGCAAGCGGCGGGAGATAACGTCACCGCACTGTCCAACTTCCAGCAGACCGGCAACAAGACGCCGCCCGAAACAGTGCCGCAAACCGGCGAGCGCGCCGACGCGCTGCGCCAGAACCTCAAGCAGATCAAGCTGCCCCCCGGCTTCAGGATCGAGCTTTATGCAGTGGTGCCCGATGCGCGTCATATGGCAATCGAGCCGTCGACCGGCGTCGTGTTTGTCGGCACGCGCCGCGCGCGCGTCTGGCAAGTCACCGATCGCACGAAGCGCCGGGTTGCCGACGACGTCGTCTCGTTCGCGAGCTCCGTCACGTTCAAGGTGCCCAACGGCGTGTGCTTCTCGCCCGACGGCGTGCTGTATGTGGTCGAACAGAACCGTGTGCTGGCGTTCCCCGCCGCGCAGTTCTTCGGCGAAGGCGGACCCGATGTCGCGGCGGCCGTCGTCGTGCCGCAAGGCAAGCTGATCCCGACGCAGTTCGAGAGCTTCAATCACGGCGCACGCGTGTGCCGCATCGGGCCGGACAAGAAGCTCTATATCGCGTTGGGCCAGCCCTGGAATGTGCCGCCCAAGGACAAGCTAAGCGAGCTTGACAAGAATGGCCTCGCGGGCATCATCCGCATGGACCAGAACGGCAAGAATCGCGAGGTCTACGCGCACGGCGTGCGCAATTCGGTCGGCCTCGACTTCAACCCCAAAGACGGCACCTTGTGGTTCACGGACAATCAGGTCGACGGCATGGGCGACGATATCCCGCCGGGCGAACTGAACCACGCGACGAAGGCGGGCGAAAACTTCGGCTTCCCATGGTACGGCGGCGGCAAGGTCCGCACCGAAGAGTACAAGGACAGCACGCCGCCCGCCGGCGTGGTCTTCCCGCAGGTCGAGTTCGCCGCGCACGCGGCCGATCTCGGCATGTCGTTCTACACGGGCAAGATGTTCCCGGCGAAGTACCAGGGTGGCATCTTCGATGCGGAGCACGGTTCGTGGAACCGCACGAAACCGATCGGGGCGCGCCTCATGTACATCCCGATCAAGGATGACGGCACGGCCGGCACCGCCGAAGTTTTCGCCGAGGGATGGCTCACGCCGGACGGCGAATACATGGGCCGCCCGGTCGACGTGCAGCAGTTGCAGGACGGCTCGCTGCTCGTATCGGACGACTATGCGGGCGCGATTTACCGCATCTCGTACACGGGGGCGAAATGACGCGTCTGGCGCGACCGGGATCGGCGGCCGCGTTGCTCGCGATATCGGCTGCATTCGCGGCTGCATTCGCGGCTGCAGGCGCTGCCGCGGATGCGGCATTCGCGGCCGATATCGCCGCCGGTCGCGCGAAGGCCGTGCAATGCCAGGCGTGCCACGGGCTCGACGGCCTCTCGAAGCTTCCCGAGGCGCCGAATCTGGCGGGGCAAAACGAGGACTATCTGGTGAAGGCGCTGCACGACTTCAAAAGCGACGAGCGCAAGAACGAGATGATGTCGACCGTCGTCAAGCCGCTGTCCGATACGGATATCGCCAATCTCGCAGCGTTCTATCACAGCCTGAAGCCGTAACAAAAAGGGCGCGCGATGCCTGCACCGCGCGCCCTTGTCATCCCGTCAGTTAAACCAACGCGGGTTATGCTTGCGGCTCCGAAGGCTCAAGCCCAAAGCTTGCGCGCAAGGAACGTCAGCGTGCGATCCCACGACAGTTGCGACCACACCGGATCGAACTGCGTGCCGGCGATGCGGCCTGGGCCGACGGCCGTCTCGTTCGCGAACGCATGATGCGCAAGATAGCGATGGAACTGCGCATCGACATTCGCTTCCTTGAGTTTCGCGGCCAACGTATCGACGCCTGCCTCGGCGAAGAATGCGTCTTGCGTGGCCCAGTGCGCGAGCACCGGCACCTTGATCTTCGACGCGTCGATATAGTCGATTGGCGGGTAGCCATAAAAGATCACGCCGGCCGAGAGCTCCGGCGTCTGACAAAGCGAAAGCCACGCGAGCGCGCCGCCCATGCAATAGCCCATCACGGCCACGCGCGGCGCTTGCTGCTTCAGATACTGCACGGCGCCGCGAATATCCTGCGATGCGGCATCGCCGAAGTCGAGCCCCGACATCAGGTGGTGCGCCTCTTCTTCCTCGACGGTCGATTTGCCGCGGTACAGATCGGGCACCAGCGCGAGATAGCCGCATTGCGCGAGGCGGTCGGCCACGCCGCGAATCTGGTCGTTGACGCCCCACCATTCCTGCAGCACGACCACCGCGGGCGCGCCCTGCGGGTTTTCGGGCTTCGCCAGATAGCCGTTGACGTCTTTGCCGTCGGGCCGGCGAAAGCCGACCATCGATCCGAGGTGCGATTTCATGAAAAGTCCTTAGTGACAGAAAAAGGAGGAGGAGCAGCGAAAGCAGTAGCATAGCGCCGCCCGCGCGCCCGTGCAGATTCTGGTGCAGTGCAGCTAAGGGAGCCTTAAGCCGCCTTCCTTCAACATCGTGCTTATTCCATATGCAGATACAAACGACGCACGTACGTGGAATAGGTCTTTGGAGGCGCAAAGTGACGCAATCAGCATCAACGTACCGCAACAGCACAACCAGCAGTCAGGACGGGCTGCTCAGCAAGGTGCCGCAAGCCACCGCGGTTTTCTGGATCGTAAAGATCCTTGCGACCACAGTCGGCGAAACAGGCGGCGATGCATTATCGATGACGCTGAATCTCGGCTATGCGGTCGCCACACTCATCTTCCTTGCGTTTTTTGTCATCACGCTGACACTTCAGGTGCGCAGCGACCGCTATCACCCCGCCATCTACTGGGCCGTGGTGGTCGCGACCACCACGGT
>NZ_BAAILL010000032.1:529813-578380 GCF_054589215.1 Paraburkholderia sp. 2C
CGCGGCCGTGCTGCTCATTCTCGCGAGCTGGCGCGCGGTGGCGGGCCGCATCGAATACCAGCATATCGTGCACTCGCGCGACGAGGTGTTCTACTGGCTCACGATCCTCGTCTCGAACACGCTCGGCACCGCGCTCGGCGATTTCACCGCGACCAGCCTCGGTCTCGGCTTCGAGCACGGTTCGCTCGTGTTTGCAGGGCTGCTCGTGGTCGTGGCGACTGCATGGCGGGTCGGCAAACGGATTCCGGTCAGCGTGCTGTTCTGGGCGGCTTACGTGTTGACGCGGCCGCTCGGCGCAACGCTAGGCGACACGCTGACCAAGCCGCTTGCCGAAGGCGGCCTTGCACTCGAGCGCATCCCGGCGTCGCTCGTCATCCTGGGCACGCTGGCTGCTGTGGTCGTGCTGCAGCACAGGCTCGGACGCGGCACGCGCGAGGTTGCATCGGGATCCGCAAGATGACTGCGCCGTGGACTACGACGCAGGACGCAGGCTTTATCGAATCCCGATCGATAACTTGACTCAATCGGTCCAACTGACAGTTCCGTAAGATTTTTTAAGCCCTGTATAAGGCCGGAGAACTAAGCTTGTTGATGAGTGTGCATTGCGTGCCGCTCTCATTCAACCTCACAGGAGAAACCACATGAAGGCCCTTTTAACCGCCACTGCTTCGGCACTTTTATTGCTCGCTTCCGCGGCTTCGTTCGCGCAGACCTCGGACGGAATGGGCGGCGCCGCGACGACGAACCCGCCTGCCGCGACCAGCGCGGATCAGCAGAACTGGCAGCGCCAGCCGGCCATGAACTATCAGAACTCGCGGGCCAGCGCCGACGTCGATTACGGCATGCCCGCAAACGGCACCTACCAATCCGGCCGTCCGATCAATCAAGGCGGCTTCACCGAGCCGACCTTCGGTCATCATTGACCGATGGCGCCGTCGTACCAGGTCATCGTTACTCGCCCGCCCGCGTGGCCCGCGTGCCGCGCCACCGCGGTAACATCGACCCCAGTTTTGAATGGAGCTGACCGATGCGCCTGCTGTTGATCGAAGACGACGAGATGATCGGCGAAACCGTGCTCGAATCGATGCGCCGCGCCGGCCATGCGATCGACTGGGCACGCGACGCGCGCGCCGCGGCGCTGTCGCTTGGCAACGATGTCTACGATCTCGTGCTGCTCGATCTGAGCCTGCCCAAAGGCGACGGTATCGAATTGCTGAAGACCTGGCGCGGCGCGGGCGGCGACGCGCCGGTGATCATCCTGACCGCGCGCGATGCGGTGGAAGACCGCGTACGCGGCCTCGATGCCGGCGCCGACGACTATCTCGTCAAGCCGTTCGATCTCGACGAACTGGCCGCCCGCGCCCGCGCGCTGTTGCGGCGTCGCGCAGGCCGCACACAGCCGGTCTTCTCGCACGGCGCGTTGAGCCTCGACCCGGCCGCACACGAAGTTCTCAAGGATGGCGAACCGATTGGGCTGATTCCGCGCGAGTTCGCGCTGTTGCATGCGCTGATCGAAGTACCGACGCGCGTCTTCACGCGCACCGAGCTCGAGGAAAAGCTGTACGGCTGGGGCGAGGAAGTCGGCAGCAATACGATCGAGGTGCATGTGCATAGCTTGCGGCGCAAGCTCGGCGCCGATCAGATCGTCACGGTGCGAGGCGTCGGTTACCGCTTGAAGAGAATCGAATGACGTCCATCCGGCGCAAGCTGCTTGGATGGCTGATCTTCGGTTTCGGTGCGGCATCGGCCGCGGCCGCGTATGGCATCTTTCACACGGCGCGCACCGAAGCCGGCGAGCTGTTCGACTACGAGCTGCGCACCGTCGCGCTGTCGCTGCCGTCGAACCTGCACGCGACGATGACCACCCAGCAGTCGAACACCATGCTCGGCGATATCGCCGACGATCGCATCGTCATCGAGATCTGGGATGCGTCCGGCAATACCGCCTATCGCTCGCAGCTAACGCAGACGCTCGGCCGCTTTCCGGCAGGGCTGCGCACCATCGAAGACAATGAAACGCACTGGCGCGTATTCGGCGTGCAGCAGGCCGCGCGCTTCGTGCAGGTCGCGCAGCCGCTTTCGGTGCGTAACGATCTTGCGCTGACGCTTGCCTTGCACACGCTATGGCCGCTCGGCGTGATGGTGCCTGTCGCCATCGTGCTCGTGCTGTTCGTCGTCACGCGCGGGCTCGCGCCGATCGGCGGGCTGTCGAGTTCGCTTGCAAGCCGCTCGCTCGACGCGCTCGAACCGCTCACGATCGATGCGCGCACACCTGTCGAAGTGCGGCCGCTGATGGTCGCATTGAACGATCTGTTGACGCGCCTGCATGTCGCTTCGCAGGCACAGCGTATGTTCGTCTCCGACGCCGCGCACGAGTTGCGCTCGCCATTGGCCGCGCTGCAATTGCAACTGCAAGCCGCCGCGCGCGACGGCACCTTGACCGGTTCCAATGCAACGCTCGAACGCATCCAGGGCCGCCTGAAGCGGCTGATTCACCTCGTCCAGCAACTGCTGACGCTCGCGCGCGAAGATGCGGCCGCCGCGACGCCAATCGCGCCGGTCAGCCTGCGACGCGTGGGCGAGCAGGTGGTCGGCGAGTTTTCGCTGCTCGCCGAAGCGAAACAGATCGACCTCGGGCTCGAGACGAGCGCCGCACACAGCGCGGCGGACTCTTATGTCGCGCTGACCGATCAGCATGCGCTGTTTCTGCTGCTGTCGACGCTGATCGATAACGCCATCCGCTACACGCCGGCAGGCGGCACCGTCGACCTGCTGCTCGAACGCATGGGCGGCCGCATCGGCATCGAAGTGCGCGATACGGGCCCCGGCATTCCGGACGATGAACTCGAGCGCGTATTCGATCGCTTCTATCGCGGCGCCGGCACCCAGGTACAGGGCAGCGGACTCGGGCTCGCGATTGCCGCGCGCATCGCGAAGCGGTTAGGGATCGAACTGAGCTTGCGCAATCGGGTTGGCACATGTGGTCTGTCGGCACGCGTCGACGGGTTGACGCCGGCGGATGAACAGCGGATCGCGCAGAGCTGAGCGCCTCATTGTCCGGCCTGATCTTTTTCTTTCTCGAGCTGCAGATACAGATGCTCGACGTTTTGCGGCTGCGCGACCGCATACAGCTTGTCGTGCCGGAACGCGGGCACTTGCACGGTATGCATCGCTTGCGTGAGCCCGACACCGGACGCGAACGCATGGCGTACCGCGGCATCGAGTTCGCGCAGATATTCGGCAAGCAGATCGAGATCGGCCGGCTTCGCGAGGCGGCCGAACGCAGGCACGATCGCTTTCGTGTCGAGTGTCTTGATCTTGTCGAGCGCATCGAGCCAGCCCGGAATGCGCTCGTTGCGCAGTTCGGGAATGCGCCCGACGCTGACGAGCCCGCCCGCGAACAACACGCCGGTCGACGTATCGAGCACCGCGAGATCGCCGGGCGTACTGGCCGGGCCGAAATGCAGCAGCCGCAGCGTGCGGCCGCCGCTTTCGATCTGCGTATTGCCGTCGACGGTGCGGTCCGGCACGGTGACGCGCGAACCGGCCATCTCGTCTTCACCGAGCGTGCGATTCAGATTCTTCAGGCAAATCGCGCAGCGCTCGCGAATCAGCTCCGCGGTGCGGCGCTGCGCCAGTATCGGCACGCCCTGATCGCGAAATGCCGACGCGCCGAATACAAATTCGGGCCCTTGATGCGTGATAACGACGAGTTGCACCGGTAACGGCGTGATCTTGCGAATCGCGTCGAGCATGGCGCGGCCATAGCGGTACGACGAGCCGGTATCGACCACCGTAACGCCGCTCGCACCGACGATAAACCCGTTGTTCGCCACGATGCCGTGGTTGGCGGGCGTGACCGCATCGCCGCTGCCCATCATCACGTAGACACCGGATGCGATTTCAATCGGCTCAGGCGCGCGAAATGCCGGCACCGGCTCGGCACGCGCCGCCGGCGCGAACATGGCAGCCGTTACCGACGCCGCGACGATCATCAAACCTGCCCGCCACGCGATCGATACGCGATAGGCCGCACGCCCGGCGCTCCCCTCACGCACGCCCATCCACCGGTCTCGCGCCGCCCGCATCACAGTTTCGACGACGCATTCTGCTGCGCGACCGCTTGCGGGCTGACCGCGACCCCGGCCTCGAACTGCTTGCTCTTCGAATCTTCGACATGGGCCTTCAGTTCGCCGTCGCCGTGCGGCACGAACCAGAAGCGGAAGTTCGGATTCTCGCTGATCGAGAAATTGACGTCCGCGACCATCACCGGTTTGTCGCCGTAACTGACCGTCACTTTGCGCACGAAATACGCGGTCGCATAATTGCGCGTGACCTGGTTCATCGCCATACCGGTTCGATTCGGATGCCTGACCATCAGCTGCGCGAGCTGCGGCTTACCGGCCACCGTCTGGCCTTGCAGCGTCAGGCGCACCTGGCCCGCACCCGCTTCGGCTGCCGCATCGTCCTTGCCCGCGGGGGCCGAGCAGCCACCCGATGCCTTGACGAAGCGCACGGAGCTATAGAGCTTGCCGTCGTTCGTTTCGGCGATCGCGCGCATGAACGTATAGTCTTCGACGCGCACGCGCGTTTCGATCGTCGCGAAGCCCGATTCGGGCGTGAACGAGAACGAGCCCGCATACGGCTCCGGATTCTCGTCGATATACAGGTACACCTTCTTGATGTAACGGGCAGGCGTCTGCGGAAACTGCGCGGCAATCGCAATCGGCACCACGGCGCCGTCCGCCGCGCGCACCGGCGCGTCGAGCTTGATCACCGCGTCCGCATGCGTATCGATCGTGCGGCCCTTGAACGTGCCGTCCTTGAAATCGACCCAGCGCGCGGGCGTATCCGGGTTGTCTTCCGGATGTTCTTCCGCATACGCGGCACTGACGGCAAACGTCGCGGCAAGCGCCACACCCGCCACGATGAAGCCCATCGATGCACTTTTCGCCATGTTGTTCATTTCAAGCTCCTCCATCCTTCCGGACTACAACGGATGCACCGGCGGGTGGCGAGCACGCGCACGCGCCCATCACTGCTCCCATTCGAGCTCCGCATACGCAGCCGTCACATTGCGGCGATGGTAGAGATCGAATAGCCGCCACTTGCCGCGTTCATCCTCGCCGATCGTATCGACCGCCTGCTGCATCGTCTTGCCCTGTTTGAGCGCCGCGCGCACATCGCGCACGAGACGCGACAGGTAAGCCTCCTCGGCGGCGAGCGCCGCGCGCCACGGCGCGTCGAGCGGACCGTGGCCCGGCACGATGCGCCGCGGATTCATGGTGCGAATCGCCGCGATATCCTCGAGCCAGCCGAGCACGGCGCCGTCGATCACCGGAATGCATCCGGCGAACAGCAGATCGCCTGCGATCAGAGTGCCGCTAGCTTCATCGTAGACGGTCAGATCGTTGTTTGTATGGGCTGTTTTCCAGGTCCGCAGCCGCAACACGCGTCTACCCAGATCGAGTTTCATGCTGCCCGCCACGGCCCGCGTCGGCGGCACGATGATGCTGCCGTCCGCGAGGTCGCCGAGTTCGCGCTTGAGCGCGCGCATATAGCTGTCTTCGTGCGACGCCTCCGCTTCCGCAAGCGTCGCGCTGCCGACGAATTGCGGATGATCGGCGGTAAACGCGACATTGCCGAAGATATGGTCCGGATGCATATGCGTGTTGATCACGTAGCAAACGGGCAACGGCGTGACCGCGCGGATAGCCGCGCGCAAGGCGTGGCCTTCGGCCGCCGTGCCGCCGGTGTCGATTACCGCAACGCAACGCGAACCGACGATAAAGCCGACGTTTGCGATATCACCGCCGTTTTCACGCGTCGCGACGTTGTCCTGGCCGCGGTGGAAGTAAAGGCCGGGTTCGAGTTGCACGACCGCAAGCGGCTGGGCGGCATCCTCGGCTGCGGCCGGGCCGCTGCAGCCCACCAAAGCGAGGTATGCAGCACACGCAAAAAACGCGAAGCGGACACGCTGCATTACCGCGCCACCGTCCGATCCTGCGCACCGCGGTCATCGTCACTGCCGTTTGCAGCCCCGTCGGCCCCGGCCGCCGCACGCCGCGCAGCGGCCGGCGACAAGCGCCGCAAAAAGTCCGCATATTCGCGCTCGAGGAACGGCTCCGCCTGTTGGAGCATGAAGCGCCGGAACGCGACGCACGTCGGCGAAAGCTGCTTCGACGTCAGATGCACGATCTGCCAGGTCCGCTCGAGCGGCGTGCCGTTCACGTCGAGCACCGCAAGCGCGCCCGCGCGCAATTCGAGCGACAGCGTATGCAGCGACAACAGGCTCACGCCCATGCCGGCCATCACGGCCTGCTTGATCGTTTCGTTGCTGCCGAGCGTCACGCAGCGCGCCGGCGTGAAAAGATGCTGCCGGAACATATGCTCGACCACCGCGCGCGTGCCCGAGCCGGGTTCGCGCAATAAAAACGTGTCGCCCGCCAGTTCCTGCAGATCGAAACGCCGCGCCTCGCGCAACGGATGATCGAGCGGCGCGATGATCACGTGCGGATGCCGCGCGAGCGGCTCAGCCGTCGTGCCGAGCTCGGGCGGCGGGCGCCCCATGATCGCCAGGTCGGTCGCGTTGTCCTGCAACAGACGCAACAGCGTCTCGCGATTGCCGACCGAGAAATGCACATCCACCTTCGGGAATTGCTGGGAATAGAGCGCGAGCAGCTTCGGCGCGAAGTGCGTAGCCGAACTGACGATGCTGACCGCGATCGTGCCGCTATCGGCCTGCGCAAGCGAGGTCATCGTGTCTTCGATGTCCTTGATCTCGCCGATGATGCGGCTTGCGTGGTGCGACAAACGCTCGCCCGCCTCGGTCAGCGTGAGCCGCCGCGAGACGCGCTCGAACAAGGGCAGGCCGAGTGCCTCTTCGAGCTGACGAATCTGCATCGATACCGCGGGCTGCGACAGGTGAAGCTCTTCGGCCGCGCGCGCGAAGCTCGGCAGACGGCTCGCGATCACGAAAATCTGCAATTGCCGCAGCGTCAGCGCCCGAATCAGATTCACGTTGCCTCCCGCGGTGAAGGGTTCTTCCGCCGTTCCCCGGCGGCTGGCGTGCGGTCGGTCAGCGGCTTGCCTGCGTTCGTTCCCTCAGCGCTGGCAGAAGCGGTCCGCGCATTGGATTTTCAACGGCTCGCGCGCGGTCCGTTCGGCGGCACCGGCGTGCCATGGGCCGGCGGTGGCGGCACGAGCTTGCGCACAGCGCCCGTGAAACTCAGCGTCTCGATGAGCTTCGGATGCGCGAAATCGTTGTTCTCGCCGGGCACTTCGGTGCGAATCAGCGACACGCCGCCGGGTATGTCGTCGGCAAACACGAATGTATAGCGCTTGCCGACGAAATCGGGAAAACGCTGCGCATTCGGGTCGTTCAGATACGGCTGGATCTCGATCTTGCGCGCCTTCACAGGCTTGCCGTTCGCGTTGCTCGTGACGGGCGTGATAGGCGGATTCGCCGCCAGCGCGAGCCGCACGCGCTTCTGGAAATAGCGGCGCTGGCCGCCCGTCAGCTGCTCCATCTCGGCAATATCGTGTTCGAGGAAATAGACGATTACCGGATTGCACGGCAGCCCGCCCGACGGCACCGAGACCTTGCCGGTGCGGTCGCTGATGCTCGCATCGTCGGCCGAATTGTTGGCGCTTTTCACGAGCACGCGCACGGTGTCGCTGGCCTTTTCAGGCGGATGCGACAGCGTCATCGCATAGTCGAGTTCGGTTTGCGCCGCGACGCCGCGCAAATGCGGCGTCATGAACAGCAGCCGCTCGGCCGGCGCGATATCGGCTTGCACTTCCGACGCCGGCGACGTAGCGGACGCGCCGGATGCGGCCGGCGCGGCGGCGTGGGACACAACCGGCGCCACGGCAAATGACGCCGCTGCGAGCAGGCAGCCCACGGCCCACCGCGACGCCGACAACGACAAGCGCGCCGTCGCCGGCTGCATGGCGCGCCTCGCGGCCTCGCGCCGCACGAATGTCGCAGGCCTGTCCATCATTGCGGCGCATTCGACGCGACGGGCGCGCTGGCAATCGGCAACTGCGGCACGTCGTAACTCGTGAGAATCGTATTGATCTTGTCCTGATGCGTCGCGATCCACTGGTCGACCTTGTCGTGCCACGCCTTTTCGCCGTGGCGCGTCCCCATTGCAATCTCGAAGTCGAAGCGGATGCCGGGCTGCGGCGGGAACGGCACGAGCTTCGCGGTGTCGCCCGAGCGCTTCACGAAGTAACCGGCAATCGGCCCCCAGACAAACACGACGTCGACATTGCCCTGCTTCAGGTCATGCTGGATCATCTCGCCCGGAAACGCCTGCGGGTCGCCGCTTTGCGCCTGATACGACACCGCCTGGTCGATCAGGTTGTTGGCGAGCAGCCAGTCCACCGCGGGGGTCTGCGCGAAAATGCCGAGGCGCAGTTTTTTGAGCTGATCGGGCGGCAGCTTCAACAGATCGTTCGGCGTATTGATACTCGCGAACTCGGGCTTCTTGTTGAACACCATCGCGTAAGTCGAATGCAGATACGACCGCGTCGTGGCCGTCATGTCGTAGCCGCGCGGCACGCCGACAATCAGATCGCACTTGTAGCGCTCGGTATTCGGCTCCTTGTCGCGCAGCGTGTTCCGCACAAAACCCATGCGCTGCGGAAAGTACGTGTACTCGACCTTGTAGCCGAAATCGCTCGCCATGGCTTCGGCGATCTTGTTCTCGTAGCCCTCGCCCTTGTCGTTCGACAACGGCAGGTTATTCGGGTCCGCGCACACGCGCAGCACCTTGTCGGCGCCGTCGTTATTCGGCAGCGACGGCGCGTTCTGCGCATGCGCGAACGGCACCGCGCAACCCGCACTCGAAAGCACGAGCGCGGCGCGCAGGATAAAAGCGAAGCGGATTCTGCGAGCGGACATGACTATCTCCGGAACGGGAAACATCGGGAAACCGATAGGGCCGACGGGGGTGGTCCGCAGTCAGGTCATTTGTCGATCGGTTGCAGATCGCCCGGATTGATCTTTCCGTCGGAACGCCCTTTCAGGTACGAATAAAGGTTTTCCCAATTCTTTTGCATCATCTGGCTCGAACTGAAGTCGGGCATACCCTTGTCGATGCGTCCGCCGAATACGGTGCGATGAAATTCGTTCTTGTCGATCGTTTTGAATGCGTCGATAAGCGACGGACCGACCAGACCTTCCTGCTTGGCGCCGTGACAGCGTTCGCAGGCTAGCGCGCGCCACGTTTTCCAGCCGAGGTAGGTATCGCCATCGACCTTGTTGCCGTCCACGACCTTATAGGCAACAGGTTTCATCTGCGAGGCGCTGGTCTGTCCATATGCGACTGGCCACGCGAATACAGCTACTGCAAACGGCAACCACATCAAACGGCCTTTCATGCGTTCGTCTCCCATCCACACTGTGTGTCTGCTTGCACTTCCGGCAGGCCGGTTTCCTTGCCGCGCCGCCGGACGGCGCGCATACCGCATGCCCTCGCGGTGCGGCATGCGCGCCCCCGATATTTCGTATCACGACTCGTTAAGCGCAGACTTCCCCGTTCCTCAGGGAAGCCCGCAGCTTCAGTGCCATCAGCTCGGAATGGCGAAGACGAACAGCGTGCCGCCGAGCGCCGTGTACTTCGCGAGTTCGCGATAGCCGCCGACCGCGCCGAGACCTTCGGTCGACTTCTGCAGACCCGCGGCCATGCCGATGCCGGCCCAGCCGCCGATGCCCGAATACACGCCGACGAACTGCTTGCCGTCATAGGTGTACGTGAACACGTTGCCGATAATTCCAGACGGCGTCTTGAACTTCCACAGCTCCTTGCCGTCGCTGATCCGCACCGCCTTGATGTAGCCCTCGAGCGTGCCGTAGAACACGATGCCGCCGGCCGTCGCGAGCGCGCCGGACCATACCGAGAACTTCTCGGGCTTCGACCAGACGATCTTGCCCTTCGACGCGTCCCACGCGATGAAATTGCCCATCGCGCCGTTCTCGTTCGGACCCGGGAACATCGACAGCGTCGCACCGACATACGGCTGGCCGGACACGTAGTCGACGTCGAACGGCTCATAGTCCATACAGACGTGATTGGTCGGCACGAGGAACAGCTTCGACTTCGGATCGAACGCGGCAGGCTGCTGGTCTTTCGAACCGAGCGCCGCCGGGCAAATGCCCTTCACGTTGTGGTCGGGACCGGCCTTTTGCGTCGAGTAGCTCGCATTGCGAATCGGCAGGCCGCTCTTCAGATCGACGCTTTCCGCCCAGTTCACCGCCGGGTCGTACTTGTTCGCGACCAGCAGTTGGCCCGTTTCGCGGTTCAGCGTATAGCCGAAGCCGTTGCGGTCGAAGTGCACGATGGCCGGCACGTTCTTGCCGTTAACCGGAAGGTCCGCAAGGATCATCTCGTTGACGCCGTCGTAGTCCCACTCGTCGTGCGGCGTCATCTGATACACCCACTTCGCCTTGCCGGTGTTCAGGTCGCGAGCGAAGATCGACATCGACCACTTGTTGTCGCCCGGCCGTTGCGTCGGGTTCCACGTACCGGGGTTGCCGGTGCCGTAGTAGACGAGATTGAGCTTCGGATCCCACGCATACCAGCCCCACGTGGTGCCGCCGCCGAGCTTCCACTGATCGCCCTTCCAGCTCTTCACCGACGAATCCGCGCCGACCGGCTGCATCTTCCCGTCTGCCCATGTCATCGTACTGTTGGGGTCGAGCAGCATCTCGTTGTCGGGACCCGTACTGTACGCTTTCCACACCTCCTTGCCGGTCTTGATGTCGTACGCCACGAGGCGGCCGCGCACGCCGAACTCGCCGCCCGAAATGCCGGTCAACACCTTGTCGCCGAACACGTGCGGCGCATTGGTGTTGGTTTCACCCGCTTTCGGATCGCCGTTCTTCGCGGTCCAGACCACGTCGCCGGTCTTCGCATTGAGCGCGACGAGCGTCGTGTCGGCCTGCTGCAGGAAGATCTTGCCGTCGCCATACGCGAGACCGCGGTTCACCGTGTCGCAGCACATCACGGAAATGACCTGCGTGTCCTGCTTCGGCTCGTATTGCCAGATGAAGGTCTTGTCCTTCAGATTGATCGCGATCACCTTGTTAGGGAACGGCGAATGGATGTACATCGTGTCGCCGATCACGAGCGGCGAGCCTTCGTGACCGCGCAGCACGCCGGTCGACATCGTCCAGGCGACTTGCAGCTTGCCTACGTTGCTCTCGTTGATCTGCTTGAGCGGACTGTAGCGATGATTGGCATAGTCGCCCGCCTGTGCAGCCCAGTTGGATGGGTTCTTCAGCAGCGAATCGAGCTGCGGATCGGCGTGTGCGAAGAATGAACTCAGTGCCGTTGCCGCAGCCACCGCCAGTCCGAGAACCAGGGTGCGTACGTTCATGTGTCTCCTCCAGATTGGGTAAACCGTCCACCTCACGATGAAACGCTACCGCGCTACACCAGCCGCGCCGTCCGGATGCGGGTAACGAGCCAGATTCAAGCCGGATACTTTGCCCGGCTCATGCGTAAAGAGGCTGATCGCATATTCCATGCCGACCGCGAGCTTTATTCGGTGTACCGCGCATATGGGCGTCAAGGTGTGCCGCTTCGCTTCGGATGACGATACATACTGTGTCAAATACGCGATACATTGAAGGCGTCCGCTTCACCTTCAATCGAGGTCAGTCATGGCACAAGCCGAGCGAGTGTATTCAGATCAGGAAGTCGCAGAGCGTCTCGTGGGTGCATTGCAGCACTGGTATCTGGAAGATGGATGGCTCAGGCGCAAGTACAAAACCGAAAGCTGGAAAGGCACGCTGATGGTGGTCAACACGGTCGGCCATCTCGCCGAAGCCGCGTGGCATCACCCGGACCTGACGGTGTCGTATGCGTTCGTGATCGTCAAGCTTAAAACGCATACAGCCAAAGGCATCACCGATAAAGACTTCGCGCTCGCGAACAGGATCGAAGAGGTGATCCAGTGGCAGCCCGGCAAGGAAGGCGGGCCGCTCGAAGGCACGCCCGCCGACGATCAGCGTTTCCGCTATATCAAGTACGACGCGCCGAAGAGCTAGACGTCAGGCACGCGATGGCTTCGCGTGCGTGGTATGGCTTTTGCCTTGCAGCTTCTGTTTCGCTCCTTCTGGCTCGTGCGCGGTACAGGCGTGCGGCCCGGTCCGAACCACGACGCGACAAGGACACGCTTGCCATGCCGATTGACTCTGACCACATCGCTCCGCTATCGGCGGTCACCGTCGACGCGCCCGCCCGCTTGCATCTGGGCTTTCTCGATCCGAGCGCGTCGCTCGGGCGCGCGTTCGGCAGCATCGGCCTCGTCATCGAAGGACGCGGCACGCGTGTCGCCGCGCGTCTCGCGGACCGCTCGTATGTTGCGCGCGCACCCAACGATGCGCTGCGCGCGCGGGCCGCGCTCTATCTCGACCGTTTGCGCGATGCATGGGGCGGTCCTTCGATCGTCGTCGATATCGATCAGGCCTCGCGCGCGCATTGCGGTCTCGGTTCGGGCACGCAACTCGCGCTGGCCATCGGCACCGCGTTCGCGCGGCTCGCCGGCGTGCCTGCTTCGAGCGATGAAATCGCGCGGCTGCTCGGGCGCGGCGCGCGCTCAGGCATCGGCGCGCTCGGCTTCGATCATGGCGGGTTGATTGTCGATGGCGGCCCGGCGCGTGGCGCGCAACCGCACGATAGGCGCATGCCGCCGCTGCTGTTTCGCCAGGCGTTTCCCGATGCATGGCGCGTCGTACTGATTGACGACACCGATGTCGAAGGGCTGCACGGCGACGCGGAACGACGCGGCCTGGCAGCGCTGCCGCCGTTTCCGCAGCCGCTTGCCGCGCACCTGTGCCATCTGGTGATGATGCGGGTTTTACCCGGCATCGCCGAGCAGGACTTCGACGCATTCGCGGACGGCATCAGCGCAGTGCAGCAAACAATCGGCGAATATTTCGCGCCCGTGCAGGGCGGCGTATGCACGAGCCCCGCCGTCGGCCGCGCCTTGCAGGCGATCGCGCACGAGCAGAAAGCCGGCATCGGCCAGACGTCGTGGGGGCCGACC
Organism: Paraburkholderia sp. 2C; assembly: GCF_054589215.1. Lineage (NCBI taxonomy): Bacteria > Pseudomonadati > Pseudomonadota > Betaproteobacteria > Burkholderiales > Burkholderiaceae > Paraburkholderia > Paraburkholderia sp. 2C. Next base: position 542,873 of record NZ_BAAILL010000032.1, read on the forward strand.
GGCTTCGCGTTCGTGCGCAGCGCGGAGGCGGCGGAACGTGCGCTCGCGGCCGCGCGCGCGGCGACATGCGACGAGGCGTCCGTCACGTGCGCGGTGACGGTCGCGCGCAATCGCGGCGCGACGTTTAGCGTGGAGCGCACGCGCAACTGCAGGGTCGACGTTGGATAGAGCGAGCCTCATATGCACGCATCGACGGTGCGTCGCCACATCGACATCATGGTTGCCGTTGCCGTTGCACAAACCGCCTCACGTGCCTCGCGTCAACCGGCAGTCCCGAAACGATCCTTGATCCTTAAATATCAGCCACTGCCATGTCCGAAGCTACTGAAAGGCCATACATCCTGCATATGTTCACGGCCACGCCGCAGATGAGCCCATTCGACGTCAACATGGCGGCCGATGCGGGCTATCAGATCGTCGTGCCGTACAGCAACGTCGACGCGAGCAACGTCGTGCAGCTTACGCAAGACGCGATCTTCTCGCGCGGGCCGAAAGGCGTATCGCGCACCGGCATCTTTATCGGCGGACGCGATGTGATGCTCGCCGCCGATATGCTCGACCTCGCGCGCCAGGCGATGGTGCCGCCGTTCGAGGTGTCGGTCTTCGCGGACCCGAGCGGCGCCTATACGACGTCGGCCGCATTGGTCGCGCTCGTCGAGCGGACCCTGAAAACCGAGCACGGCGAAGATCTCGGCGGCAAGCAGGTGCTGATTCTCGGCGGCACCGGCGCGGTCGGTCGCGTCTCGGCCGCGCTCTTTGCGTCGCTGGGCGCGGACGTATCGATCGCGAGTCACTCCGATGCGGCGCGCGCGCAGCGCGTCAGCGACGAAGTGAACAAGCGGTTCAGCATCGCGACCCAAGGCATCGGCGCCGGCACGCCCGACACGCTGCATGCCGCGCTCGCCAAAGCGGATGTCGTGATCGGCTCCGCTGCGGCCGGCGTGCAGGTCGTCACCAACGCGGACCTCGCGCATGCGCAACAGATGCGTGTCGCCGCCGACGTCAACGCGGTGCCGCCCGAAGGCATCGCGGGCGTCAATGTGATGGATAACGGCAAGCCGCTCGCCGGCGCCACGCGGCCCGATGCGGTCGGCATCGGCGCGCTGGCGATCGGCAACGTCAAATATCAGGTCGAGCATCGGCTGTTTCTGCGGATGCGCACGGGCGGCAAGCCTGTGTACTTCGGCTTCGCGGAAGCGTTCGACGAGGCGCGCGCGATCGTCGCGGGCCGCGATTGACCGACACCGTTCGCTAATCGTCATGCAGGCAAGGCTTCCCGCCCGACCTTCTTCCGCGCGCGCGGCGGCGCGGCCGTATGCGCGTGCGTACGACATCCGTGTGCCGTTTGTGGCGATTGCGGGTTTGTCCGCACGGCTTTTTACCGAGTCGGCGGCGCAGGCGCGGCTCAATATCGCCGCGCTCGATCTGTTCGGCGATCGCGATACGCGGCAGCGTGCGAAGGTTTGGCTCGATGTGGGCGGCGCGGGTCTCTCTATCGATCGCGCGAAGCTTTTCGATGCGCTTGCGCGTATGGCACGGCTGCCGCGCATGCTTGGGCTGATTGCGGGCAGCGGGCTCGAACCGTTTGCGCGCGAGTTGCATGAGCGGACCGATGTGCCGCGGTTCATCGGTAACGGTATGCGCGCGATTTGCGCAGTGCGTGAGCCGCAGAGTTTTTTTGCATTGCTCGATGAGTTGGGAGTTGAGCATCCGGAGGTTTCGTTTGTGCCGCCGATGGATACGCGTGGTTGGCTCGGCAAGCGCGCCGACGGGTGTGGCGGAACGCATATTCGAGCGGCGAGTGAATGGGCGTCAGGTGAATCCGGTGCCGCCGCCCCGCCGCCGGTCTACTTCCAGCGCCTCGCCCCCGGCCGCTCGATGTCCGCGCTCTTTATCGCCGCCGGCGGCAACGCGGTCATCATCGGCTTCGCCGAACAGTTGACCGTCTCGCACGGTGCGCTGCCGTTCATCCACACCGGCTCGCTCGGGCCAATCGATTTGCCGCCGCCCATTGCGTCGCGCATCGACGAAATCGTGCGCGCGATCGTCGCGAAGACCGGCCTTGTCGGCATAAACAGCATCGACTTCCTGCTCGACGGCGATGACACGATCAGCGTGCTCGAAATCAACGCGCGCCCTTCGTCGACAGCCGCGCTCTATGAAATGGCATCGCCCGCGGCGTGGCCGCACGGTTTGCTCGCCTGTCATATCGATGCGTGTCTGAAAGGCCGCTTGCCGCAGCCTCTGGCCGCCTCGGCAACCGCTGCGGCGCCGCAACGCTACGCGGCCCAGCGCGTCGCCTTCGCTGCGCATGGCTTCACCGTCACGCAGCGCTTGAGCGACACGCTATTCGCGGCGCCGTGGTGCCGCGACGTACCGCAACCGGGCGTGCGCATCGCGGCCGGCGAACCGGTCTGCACGCTGATTGCTACCGCCGCGGCGCCCGCTCGCCTGCGCGACGAACTTGAGCGCCAGCGCGCGCGCCTTCTCGAACTGATCGACACCTGCCAGGAGTTCCACGATGGCCTCCACACACGAACCGGCTGACCCGCTGCAAGCGCACAACTGCGCGATCAGCGTCAACAGGCTCGCCGAACCGCTCGTGGCGCAACTGGTCGCCGATGCGGCGCGGCTGCGTATCGGCGTGTCCCGCACCGCCTCGGGCACGACCATCGTCGACGCCGGCGTCGCCGTGCGCGGCAGCATCGAAGCGGGCGTGCAGGTCGCGCGCATCTGCATGGGCGGGCTGGGGCATGTCGCACCGCGCGTCGCGGTCGAACGCGAGCCGCTATGGCCGGCGCTGATCGAAGTGCATACGTCGACGCCGGTGATCGCCTGCCTCGGCAGCCAGTACGCAGGCTGGAGCCTGTCCGCGACGAAAGAGCAGAACAACGGCAAGAAGTTCTTTTCGCTCGGCTCGGGCCCGGCGCGCGCGCTTGCATGCAAGGAGCCGCTCTTCGACGAACTCGGCTATCGCGATCGTCACGACAGCGGCGTGCTGGTGATGGAAGTGCACCAGTTGCCCCCGCAAGCGGTGATCGACAAAGTGCTCAACGACTGCGGCCTCGCGCCCGGGCGGCTGACGATCGTCGTCACGCCGACAGAGTCGGTGGCGGGCACGGTGCAGGTCGTTTCGCGTGTCGTCGAAGTCGCGCTGCACAAGGCGCATGTGCTCGGCGCGCATCTGGCCGATATCGTCGAGGCAAGCGGCGTCGCGCCGCTGCCGCCGCCCGCGCCCGATGCGCTCGCCGCGATGGGCCGCACCAACGACGCGATCCTGTACGGCGGCCGCGTGCATCTGACCGTGACCGACGATGCGCTCGCGCGCAAGCTCGCCGCCGAACTGCCGTCGTGGAACTCGCGCGATTACGGCCGGCCGTTCGCGGATGTGTTCGCGTCGTTCAACCACGACTTCTATCAGATCGACCCTGCGCTGTTCGCGCCGGCCGAGGTATGGGTCGCGAGCCTCGAAAGCGGCGCCACTTACTACGGCGGGCGGCTTGATGGTGCGCTGCTGCATCGCCAGTGGAATGGCGCGGTGGATCCGCTTGCGGAGGGTGCGTCGGCATCCGCTTCTTCGGCTTCTTCCGCTTCTTCGGCTGGTACGCAGGACGAGGGCCGCACCGCTGCCGATACCGATACAGGTGCTCAATGAGCGATGCCCTGACCGTCGCGGGCCTGCGCGTCGCGATCATGACCGACGAAACCGGCTGGCACACCGCGCGCCTGAAAAAGGCGTTTCGCGCGCGTGGCGTCGACGCACGCTGCATCGACCTCGCCGCCTGCCGCATCGATACGACATGGGAACCGTACGGCCTCGCATTGCCCGGCTTCGGCCACACGCTGCCCGATGCCGTGTTCGTGCGCGGCATCGCGGGCGGCACGTTCGAGCAGGTGACGCTGCGCCTCGGCATCCTGCACGCGCTGCGCGAATGCGGCGTGCCGGTCTACAACGATGCGCGCGCGATCGAACGCAGCGTCGATAAGTCGATGACGAGCTTTCTGCTGCACCGCAACGGCGTGCCGACGCCCGCGACGTGGGCCGGCGAATCGGCTGCGTTTGCGCAGCGTGTGCTGATGCGAGAGACCGCGGCTGGACACCAGGTGGTGCTGAAACCGCTGTTCGGTTCGCAGGGGAAAGGCTTGCGAAGGCTTGGCGCGAGTGCGCGACGCGACGGTACGCTGGTACCGTTACCGCCGCTCGAGCCGTATCGGCAGGTCGCGTATTTGCAGCGCTTTGTCGGCAATGACTGCGCGCAGACGCGAAAACGCGCCGAGCCCGCATTCGACTGGCGCGTGCTCGTGATCGGCGGCCGCGCGGTCGCGGCGATGCGGCGCACCGGCGGCCGCGGCTGGATTCACAACGTGGCGCGCGGCGCGCATTGCGAGCCCGCGGAGCTCGACGACACGCTGGCCGGAATCGCCGTGCGCGCAACGCAGGCGCTCGGACTCGACTATGCGGGCGTCGACCTGATTCCGGCGCCGCAGCCGCAACAGCGCGAATCGAACGAGCGGCGCGAATCGCCCTCTTGCGCGCATGAACTCGATACGCCGCCCACAAGCGCGCCCGCCGGTCCCGTCGTGCTCGAAGTCAACGGCGTCGCCGCGTGGCGCGGCCTGCAATCGGTGACACCGTTCGATATTGCCGCCGCGCTCGTCGACGACCTGCTCGGCCGCAAGCTCGCGGCAGCAGGCGCCACGCCGGTCGAACCGATGACGCTGCGCCATGCCAGCGTCTGACGATCCGCTTGTGCTCGCCCGTCACGCCTTCCTGCGCGCATGCGGTCTCGACGTCGAAACACCGAAGCCCGGCAACGTCAGCATCCGGAGCGCCGGCCACCGGATGGATGCGCAACAGTTCATCGCCAGCGCCGCCGCGTGCGTCCCGGCGTTATTCGCGCGCGGCACACCCGTCGGTTCGCGCATCCTCGATGCGGTAATGAGCACGCAGCAGGCAGTCGGCTGCAACACGAACCTCGGCATCGTGCTGCTCGTCGCGCCGCTTGCCGCCGCGCTCGAAGAACCGGGCAGCCTGCAGGGCGCGGCGCAATGGCGCGACGCCACCGAACGCGTGCTCGCGCGTCTCTCAGTCGACGACGCGCAAGCGGCCTATCTCGCGATCCGCGCGGCAAACCCCGGCGGCCTCGGCGACGCATCCGAACAATCGGTGCACGCGCAACCGACTATCGGCCTGCGCGCTGCCATGCAGCTCGCCGCGGCGCGCGACAGCATCGCGCGCCAGTACGAAAACGGTTTTGCCGACGTCTTCACAGCCGGCCTCGGCGCGATCGCGAACCTGCTCCAGACAAACCCTGATGCGACACCCGGGACGATCACGCTCGAGGTGTTCCTCACATATCTGTCCTCGTGGCCCGACTCGCACATTGTGCGCAAGCAGGGCGTGACGGTGGCGCAAAGTGTCACGCGCGAGGCGGCCAAGCGCCACGCCCAATGGCGTCTTGCGCCGCACGGCCCGCAGGCGGCGCGGCTCGATGCATGGGATGCCGAATTAAAGCGCGAAGGCATCAATCCGGGCACGAGCGCTGACCTGACGGTCGCGACGCTGTTCGCGGCGATCTGTCTTGCACCGCAGCGTTACCCGCAGAGCGCGGCCAGCGCGTAAACACGCCTCGAATTGGCACGCTTCCTGTTAGACCAAGCGATGGTGCCTTCTCCGCTCGCCTCTCACGGCAATATGCCGCGCGCCGCGAGCGACCCCCGCGTCGACCGCTCTAATTTCAACGGAGGAACAGCATGGCCAAGATTAACCGCGTCCTGGTAGGCGAGTCGCTAGTCGGCGATGGCAACGAGGTCGCTCACATCGATCTGATCATCGGACCGCGCGGCTCGGCAGCCGAGACCGCCTTCTGCAACGCGCTGACGAACAACAAGGACGGATTCACTTCGCTATTGGCAGTGGTCGCACCGAATCTGCTTACCAAGCCGAACACCATCCTGTTCAACAAGGTGACCATCAAGGGCGCCAAACAGGCGGTCCAGATGTTCGGCCCCGCGCAGCATGCGGTTGCGCTAGCGGTCGCCGATTCCGTCGAGGACGGCACGATTCCGAAAGACGAAGCCGACGACCTCTTTATTTGCGTCGGTGTCTTTATTCACTGGCAGGCCGATGACGACAAGAAGATTCAGGAGTTCAACTACAAGGCGACGCGCGAAGCGTTGCAACGCGCCGTAGCGGGCGAGCCGAGCGCGGCAGAGGTGGTGTCGAAGAAGAGTTCGGTCGCGCACCCGTTCGCGCCGAACTGACGCTCGATGCCGGGTTGCCGGTGTGACGATCCGCGCGGCGGGCGATGGCCCGGCGCGCGGCTTGCATCGGCAGATGATCATGGTGTTTCGATAAGAGGTCTCGCATGACTTCATGTTGTCGCACGCGGCTCGCGATTGTCTCGCTCGCACTCGCCGCGTGCCTGCCGCTCGCTGCGCTGGCCCAGCAAGGCGCATCGGCATCGCCGGCGGCGCCCGGCAAGGCGGCGCCGGCGCATGGCTATAGCTACCCGACCGAGGGGCGTGTCGAGTACGTGCTCGGCTGCATGGACGAAAACGGACACGATTTCGCGAACGTCTATAAATGCTCGTGCACGATCGACAAGATCGCGGCAGCGCTGCCGTACGACGAATATGTCGAGCAGTCGACGTTCTCGAAGTACGCGACGATGGGCGGCGAAGGCGGGGCTGAGTTCCGCATGGACAAGGCGCGCGCACAAACGAAGAAATTCCGCGCGTTGCAGCAGACTGCGTACGATCAGTGCGGGTTGGGTAAACCCGCGGCTTCCGCGTCGGCCAAATAGCGTCGGGTGGTGCGCTAAGGCTCAAGCTCAAAGCGCGCTCGAATTCGACGCGCTTTGAGCCTTCAGGCTTGCGATATCAGTCGGGAATCAGCCCTTCCCCGAGCGACCCGCATGCGCCCCAGGCGCTACGTGTCTGGCTGCGTCTGCGTTCGATCAGCACGCCGACCGCGGAAACGTCGTCGAATTTCGCGGGCTTCGAGAGCGATACGCGAACCCAATGCGCGCCGAACGAGCCGATTGCCAGTTGCGCGATCTGCTCGGCCAGCGCTTCGAGCAACTGGACTTTGTGCGTTGCAAGAAGCGTATGCAGCGCGGTGCGCACCGCTGAATAGTCGACGGTATCGCCAATGCGATCGGTATGGCACGCACGCAGCGACGGGACGCCGATCGCAAGATCGAGCCGCACCGGCTGCGCCGTGTGCAGTTCCGGCGCATCGATGCCGATCACGGTCTGGCCCGTGAAGCCTTCGATATAAACGATGTCCAGCGGAACGCGCTGCGGCGCGTCGGTCATCGCGTTGCCTGCCGCAAGCCGCTCGTTCATATCGCCGAGCGGTACGTCGATCGGTTGCCGGGTCGCGCGAATTGCATCGAAACGCTCCATAGGTGACTCCGCCGCCTGTCGGGCTTCTGGTTGAAGGAAAGGCTCTGCTTTTGCGCCATGCATATGAATGAACACCTATGAATGAAAAAGCGCAAACAGCAAGCCCGCCACAATAAGCAAAAAGCGCGCGCAAAATGCGGACCTTATAAGACTACTTATTGATGACGCGCGCTAACGGTTGTAGAGTGTTTGCGACGGGCAATGAAGCAGGTGCCTACAATCGTCTGCTGAGGCTTTGCGGATACGCGGCATAGAATCGCGTGACGCACAGGGGAAGAGGTACACACGTATAAAGGCGTCGGCGCGCCGCTCAAACGGTGCGGATAAGCCGAACGCAATGGAGACGCCCCAATATGTCAACGCTCGCTGACACCAACTCGCATGTCCGTGATGTATTGAACACGGTCCACAACCAGTCGCCCACTCGACAGACGAGCGACTCGGTCGCTCAATCGTGGACGCGCTGCCTGAACGAGTTCGGCCTCGATCCGGGCCACTTCATCATGCCGCCCGTGCTTACGCAGCATGAACTCGCCGCGCGCCGCGAAGCCGCGACCGATCTGATCGCGTGCTCGAAGCTCGAAATGACGACGCTCTACCAGCAACTCGCCGACCCGAGCCTCGCGGTGGTACTGACCGATGCGGACGGCGTGATCGTGCATCAGGTGTCGTCGGTGCCGTTCGGCGAAGCGGTCGCGGCGGACGGCCTGCGCGTCGGCGCGGTGTGGAGCGAGCGCACCGCGGGCACGAACGGCATGGGCACCTGTCTTGCCGAACGCGAATGTCTCGCGGTCTATCAGCACGAACATTTCTATCCGCGCTATACGTCCCTCACCTGTTCGGCCGCGCCGATTTTCGACGACCGCGGCACCGTGGCCGGCGTGCTCGATGTGACGAGCCGCTCGCGGCTCTTGCAGCAGCATTCGCTGGTGCTCGTCGGCATGTCGCGGCAGATGATCGAAAACCGGCTGATCGATTCGCGCTACCGGCGCGCCAACATGATTCATTTTCATAGCCGGCCCGAGTTCGTCGGCACACTGCACGCAGGCAAACTCGCGGTGGACGACGAAGGAATCGTGCTCGCAGCGAGCCGCAGCGCGCTGTTCCAGCTCGATCTGCGCTCGCCGGAGCAGTTATGCGGCAAACGTATTGAAGAGGCGTTCAACGCGAGCCTCGAAGACATGATCGCGCGCAGCATCCGCGGCTCGTTCCATCCGGTTACCGTCTACGGCGCGCATACGAACAATCGCTTCTTCCTCGTCGCACAAACGCCGCGCGATGCGACCACATTCGCGAGCGCGTTCTCGACATTGCCGGCCCCGCGCGCGGCAGCCACCGGCGATGCTGCGCCGCGCGCCCGCCCCGCGGTCAAAGCGAAGGAAGCGCGGGCACCGGCAAGCGGACGCCTCGACAAGCTGTCGCAACTCGAATTCGGCGATCCGCGCATGGCGTCGCAGATCCAGCTAGCGGCGCGCGCCATTCAACGCAAGATTCCGATCATCCTGCGCGGGCAAACCGGCACCGGCAAGGAAGTGTTCGCGAATGCGTTGCATAGCATCAGCCCGAATAGCGGCGGCAGCTTTGTCGCGGTGAATTGCGCATCGCTGCCGGAAAATCTGATCGAGAGCGAACTGTTCGGCTATCGCGCGGGCGCGTTTACGGGTGCGCAACGCGAAGGACGGCGCGGCAAGATCGTGCAGGCGAATAACGGCACGCTGTTTCTCGACGAAATCGGCGATATGCCGATGGCGCTGCAAGCGCGTCTGTTGCGCGTGCTCGAAGAACACGAGGTCACGCCGCTTGGCACCGAAACCACCTTGAAGGTGGATTTCCAGCTGATCAGCGCGAGCCACCGCAATCTGCTCGATCTCGTGCAACGCGGGATGTTCCGCGAAGACCTGTATTACCGGCTAAGCGGCATCGAGATTAATCTGCCGGCGCTGCATGAACGCGCCGATATCGGTGCGCTGATCCAGCATCTGCTCGATAGCGAAACGGAAGATGCGCCACCGCTTAGCGCCGAAGCGCGCCAGGCGCTGCTCAACTATGCGTGGCCCGGCAATATTCGCCAGCTGCGACATGTGCTGCAAATGGCGATCGCGCTCTGCGATGGGCCGGAGATTCGCTGCGCGCACTTGCCGCCGGAAATCACGCAGGGCAACGTTGTGCCTGCAACCATTGCGGCGCGAGCCGCCGCGCAGGCTTCGCCTTCCTCGATGAACGACATGCTCGCGTTGCCCGACGATTGCGACGTGTCGAGCTTGAACGCAATACAGATCAAGGAGCGCGAAACGGTGCTCGCGATGCTCGACGAACACCGCTGGAACGTGAGCAATGTCGCGAAGACGCTCGGCATCAGCCGCAACACGTTGTACCGGAAGATGCACAGACTGTATATCCGGCTGTCGCACGACACACCGCCGCCCCTTAGCGATGCGTGAGGGTCGATGAGCGCGCCGTCGCCCGCCCGCCGCCCCGGCGAATTCAGGCCCGACGCGCGCTTTGCATGGTGCGTGACGGGCTCCGGTCATATGATCGAAGAGTCGGTCGACTTGGCGCTGCAATTGCCCGGCGTCGATATGTTTCTATCGGCGGCCGGCGAAGAAGTGTTGCCGCTTTACGGCTGGCCTGTCGCCAGGCTGCGCGAGCACTTTCGCGTCATACGCGACAACAGCGCGAGCAGCGTGCCGGTCGGCATGCTGTACGAGGGCCTTTATCACACGGTAGTGATTGCGCCCGCAACGAGTAATACGGTTGCGAAGTGCGCGTTCGGCATCTCCGATACGCTGCCGACCAACCTGTATGCGCAGGCGGGCAAGCAATGCGTGCCCGGCATCGTTTTCGCGTGCGACACCCAGCCGACCGTGATTACGCAGAGTCCGCACGACTGGGTCGAATTGCGTCCGCGCGCGATCGAGCTCGAAAACGTCGAGCGGCTCGCGCGGATCGAATACACGACGGTCGCGCGCTCGCTCGACGAACTGCGCGCCGCGCTCACGCAACGGCTGTCGACACTCGGGCTCGCATGGAACACATCGTCTTCCTGACCGGCAGGCTCGCCGAAAAAAGCGTCGTGCACGTGCTCGAAGGTTTGGCGAATCCGACGTTTACGTGGGAGGTGCGCGAAATCGGCCTGCAGGTCGCGGGGCTGATGACGGCCGATATGATCCGGCGGCGTGTGGCTGTGCCGGTGAACGCGGATCGGATGATTGTGCCTGGACGCTGCCGTGGCGATATGGAAGCGTTGACCGCGCACTTTGGCGTGCCGGTTGAGCGTGGGCCTGAGGAGATTAAAGACTTGCCGCAGTTCTTTGGGCAGGCGGCGCGTAAGCTCGATTTGTCTCGATACGAGACGGAGATCTTCGCGGAGATTGTCGATGCCCCGCGGCTCGATCTCGCGGGCATCGCTGCGCGCGCGCGGCGCTATGCGGATGAAGGCGCCGATGTGATCGATATCGGCTGCTTGCCCGATACGCCGTTTCCTCACTTGGAAGACGCGGTGCGCATGCTGAAGGATGCGGGATACCGCGTCAGCGTCGATTCAATGGTTACCGATGAATTGCTGCGTGGCGGGCGAGCGGGCGCGGATTATCTGATGAGCCTCAACGTCGATACGCTGTGGATTGCCGACCAAGTGCCCGCGACGCCGATCGTCGTTGCGCGCGAGCCGCGCGATACCGCATCGCTGCATCAGGCCATCGATACATTGCTTGCGCGCGGCAAGCCGTTTCTCGCCGATCCGATTCTCGATCCGATTCCGTTTGGATTTGCGGCTTCAGTCGCACGTTATGTCGCGCTGCGCGAGCATTATCCGGATGTTGCGATCATGCTGGGGATTGGCAATGTCACCGAGCTGACTGAAGCGGATACGACCGGAATCAACGCGCTGTTGATGGGCATCGCGGCTGAGTTGCATGTGTCTGCTGTGCTCACCACTTCGGTTAGTCTGCATGCGCGGCGCGCAGTGCGTGAAGCGGATATCGCGCGGCGTGTCATGCATGCGGCTGAGCAGGCTCAGGTGCTGCCTAAAGGTATTACAGGCGATCTCGCTGCCTTGCATTCGAAGCGGCCGTTTCCTTATGACGCAGGCGAAATCGCTGAATTCGCCGCAGGTGTGCGTGATCCAAATTTTCGCGTGCAGGTTTCAAGCGATGGGATTCATGTTTATAACCGCGATGGCCATTTGACGGGTATCGATCCGTTTGAGTTTTATCCGCGGTTGAAGGTCGAACATGATGGGGGGCATGCGTTTTACCTTGGCGTGCAGCTTGCGCGCGCGGAAATCGCCTGGCAGTTGGGGAAGCGGTTTGATCAGGATGAGAGGCTGGATTGGGGGTGTGCGGTGGATCGGGTGGAGAAGGATCTCATGGCTTGGCATGCGCCGGGGAGTACGCGGAAGAAGGGGTGAGGTGTTGACCGTCGCCGCCTTCCGTCTGTGGACTTTGAAATATCCGGCCGATTTGTGGCGGCTCGCCAATCGGAGCAGCAAACTCACACCGTCGTTGCTCCGACCCGCGAACCACCCGCCTTTTTAAGCTGAAGTCCTTGATCGCCTGGCGTCAGCTGCCGAAATAGATATTGCAAAAGCTGGCCGGACCGACACATGGCGCCGGTTTGTTCGACATAGTGCCGCGTGTTATCGCGCGATGACCGCTCTGGCTCGCGCCCGACATGTCGGCGCCTTCCCCGCTGTCCTGGGGCTGTGTGTTATTGCGTACAACCTGTTCCTGATGGGTCGGATCGACGTTCATGCGCGTCGCGTCCTGCGCAAACGCGTTGGTGAATACCGTCGTTGAAGCAAGGACGGCCGCAGACATCGTCAGCATGGCAAGCAGCTTCATTTTCAAACTCCTTAAGTGATCTCGAGGTAGGTTCAAGCGGTGCTCACGTCAGTGTGAGCATCGCCACCACGATTACCATTAAGGCATTTGAAAATTAGCGATGCATTAGTGTTCAGATAGCTTGCTGTCGATGTCGGGGAGCCTCCTCCACGAGTGGGAAGAGGCTCAAACAGCTGGAGGTACCAGGAAGATGGGATCGGGTGTCGAACGCTGAGTCGTGCTCGTTCGCCGCCGATATATCGTTAGCGTCAGGCACGCGGATCGAAATCGATCGAATGGGCAGGCATCGACAAATAGAATAGGCTTCGCGGCGTTCGCCCAGCAGCGGTCTTTCGATGACGAACCAAAAATCGTCGACAATTCGCCCGTCACTCATGGCCAGGATTGGCGAATTCGCTGCTGAGCGCGCTCATGGAAAAGAACTACCGCTAAACAGCTGACGCCCCAGCCGCGATTCTTTGCGCGCCAGACAAGGCATCTCCGGAACGGAGCGCTACGCCGCTCTGCGTCGGGTTAGCAGAGCAAGGAGAAGCATACATTGCTGCATGCATCTGGTCGGCGACGTCGCGCCAAAGCATGAAGTGCATGTCGATCAGATTGTCGTCCATGTCGACATAACTCATGAATTTTTGCGCGTCGTCCGCATGCTCGAGTTCCGTCGTCTTGTGCATCGTGGAATGAATGACCTTGCGTGGATCGGAGCAGCTCAGAAAGAGTGCTTCCTGATGCACAAAGAACCTCGGCGCCAGCGATTCCACCACATACATCATGTGCAAACCGTCGCTGACGGAACGGACCGACTCTCTGATCGTATTTGCGAGTTGCTGATTCGCGGTTCCGCGGATCCAGTCTTCGCGTAGCGTCTTTTGTGCAAGTCCGGTGCACGCCTGCACCTGGGCGGCAAAGAGGTCGTGATGCATGCATTGCGGCTGATCGCGTCCGTGGCCCAGTTCGTCGACGGTCGGCGGGAACATGTGACGCAAGATCGCCTTAAGGCGCTTTTCTTCTCCGGTATTCGAACCCTCGAGCGCGAGCTTCCCGATCTGTTCGCAGATCGTGCTCGTAAGCGCCGGCAAGCCGACGATAAAATTGACCTGTATTGGCCAGAAGACCCGGGCGTACTGCTTCAGTTGCTCCGGGTTGGCTTCGGTTGTCGAAAATAGAGGAGACTGAAAGAAACGCTCCATGGATGCACGTGGATTCATAGCTGTACCTCGTTCACTGATCTGCGATGGGGGTGGATTGCCGATAGGGTTCACGTTGGCTATCCAACGAGGAACACCCTGTCGAACACGACCTTGTCGTCGAACGTAATGCGCCCGCTTCGAAAGATCAGGTCGAGGTGATGGCTGCCGAGTTGGCCGCCGCCAAGACCGAGGTGCAATCCCGGATGGCGCTCTTCGAATCCGGCGTTGCGCCCGTAAAGGCCCTTGACACCGAGGTTCGTGCCAATGCCGAACTCCTGCACATGGCGGTTGTTCGGATGCGCATTCAGGTATGCTTCAAAGTCCCTGCAAAACCCGACATCCGCGCATTCAAAGCCCACGATGCGGCTCCTGTCGACATGAAGCGCAAGAAAGCCTTCATCGACGACCTTGTACTTTGACGCAAATGGAATGGTACTGAGAAAGGTGCCGCCCAAAACAACGGTTCCGCTGAGATCCTCAATGTGCGTGGCGATTTCTCCGGGTACCAGGTCGAGGTTGCCCATACCATCGATGCTCGTCCACCGCTGGTTCTGGGAGAGCGTTCCGGCAAGGCAATTGCCCAATCCATCTTCGAAGCGTACTTCCGACGATGCACTCGCGATGTCGATCAGACAGGCGTTGCGAGCGGCAATCTCGTGTAGCGGCTCGGAAAAGGCCTCGTCCAGATGGATGCCGTAGTCCTTGAACAGGACGGATTTCTTCCAGTGCTGAACAATCGACGATCTAATAGGATCGAGAAACGCGGGGCCTTCAGGTTTTGGGCATGGCAGCGTGGACGAGGCGTAAAGCAAAATAAAAATATCCGAACCGTCAATGCGGTCAATCAGTGTTCGTGCGTCCGCATGTTCCAGCGACAGCATCTCCGGGGCGAACGGCGATGGCAGATCGGCAAGGCTCGCGAACGCGGTTTCGCGGTTGAGATCGTCATAGCCGATCACCGTTTGGACCCGCTCAGCGTTCGCGACCTTCTCGCGAACCGCCGGGTGAAAGCCCAGTGCGTCGTGAAGATTTTTCATGTCAAGATCCATGCGAGCATTCACGTAGCCGTGAATGCTCGCTTTAGCGTTCCTAAATGACTTTAAACGGCCCAGAGCGCCGTGCCGAAAGGTACGATGCTGTCGTCCTGCATCATTTCAACCGCTTCCGGGTGCGTGGTCTGGTCGAACCATTCGGTCAGTTCAATTTGCGATTCTTGCATGGCATTTCCTTGAGAAGAGTTAGACGAGTCGTCGTGGTTACTTGCAGTACCGGCAATCGACCGATCACCAGCAGCCCGGCCACGGACATCGACTCCCCGTTTCAATGTGACGCGGGTCGGCGCAACGTGGTCATGCTGAAAAGCCGCGCCGTAAGTCGATGAGGCATCGTATCGAGTGTGAGTGAGGCCAGAATGAGGAGGCGCTGTCGAATACGAGGGAAACGCCGGGTTCAATCGACAGGCGTGAAGCTTCGGGGGAGGTTGCGGGGATTGCTGCGAATACTTTGAATACTCCAGGCGCACGCACAAGACAGCATTTCGAGAGTCCTACTGCCCCAGAATTGCAATTGCTGCGCGCATCGGTGCAAACGACACCGTAATCATTCCCTCGAGCGGCGAATTCATCTCGAGGATCAGGAAAATGGCAACGGAAGTCGATAGCGCGCCTAGACACAGCGCGGTCACGACTGTCCCATTGAGCTGCGTAAACAGGCCGAACGTCCCGAAGATAATGCACAGCCACAGCACGAGAGCGGCCAGCAGCAGTGGCGGAGTCGCACTCACTGCTTGCAGCAGGCCAAGCTCGCGCACGGCCAGCACGGTGTCGGCCATCTCGATTGCGCGCGCCTGAAGGCGTCGTTGCGAGTCGTTTTGCGGTGAGAGTTCCGACAGTCTGCGCTCGATGTATTCGCCGCGTTGGTGAGCCTCCGCGCTATACATATCTTTCAGCTGTGCCGGATCGCCTGACGTTATCTTCTGCACCCCGGTAGTGAGAACCTGCTTGAGCGAGCCACGGATTTCCTGCGTTTCCGGCCCGTATCGGGCCAGCACCCGATCGAGGATGATGATATTGGCGGCGGCGTGCGTCACCTCGGCGCTCACGGTGTCGAACGAGGTCTTCGCCGACGAGATCAACAAACCAAGCACCAGTGCGGCGATCGTCGCGATCAGGCCGGTCGCGAGTTTAACCACTTCGATCGAGTCGTCGGACAGATGCTGACCCGGCAGCAAGGTACGGATATGCAAGCCGAGCAGCGCACTCCCGAAGACGCAGCCAAACGCGATCAATGCGACGCTCAGATGATGCATGGGTCAATCCTCCGTCGCCGCGCGACACGTCCCTCAAGGGGCCGGCACCACGTGGTAGTAGACGCCGTTCGCCCCATAGGACGGCTTGAACCACGTATTGCCGCACAGGTAGTAGGTGCCGCCCTGAACCGTGGGCTTGATGCAGCCGGCGGGCAGCGTCGCGTAGATCGCACCCATCGTGTAGCTCGCGCTGACCGGCACAGGCGCGGCTGTCGTTGCGCCCGCAACGTAACCGGCGTTGTAGGCATTCGCGGCGGTCGCCTGCGTGTTGGCCGAGGCCACCGCCGCGCCGGCCGCCGCGCCGACGACCGCGCCCGCGGCAGCCGCACCTGCAGTGGACCAGCCGCCGCAGTTGTAGCAGCCCGAGCCGTAGACGTTCACGGTGGTGGGCGGATGGTACGTGTTGTACGTCGCGCCGTAGTAGGTGCTGTGATAGGCGGTCGCACCCGACGAATTCGTGTAGGTCGTGTAGCCCGATCCTTCGACATGCGTAGCGGTTCCTCCATAAGCATTGGTCGCGGTGGTGCCCTGCCCGTACGTGTGGGTCGCGCTGCCGCCGTAGGGATTGGTGTAAGTCGTCTGTCCGGAGCCGGCCTGGTGCGTGGCCGTGTCGCCGTAGCGGTTGGTCGCGGTGGTGCCCTGCCCATAGGTGCGCGTGGCGCTGCCGCCAGCGGGATTGGAGTAGCTGGTCTGCCCCGAGCCTTCCGTGTGCGTGGCCGTGCCGCCATAGCGGCCGGTCGCGGTGGTGCCCTGTCCGTACGTATGCGTTTCGCTGCCGCCCCACGCATTGGTGCGGGTCGTCGAATCGGAACCGGCCGTGTGCGACGCCGTCCCGCCGCGCAGGTCCTCGTGCGACCAGCTGCCCGCGTGTTCCCACGCGGCGGCAAGTCCCGATGCGAACGCCGGAATCAGCAAACCGGCCAGATAGATCGACATTGTCCTCACGATGCGCCTCCTCGTCATTGAGGCCGGGCTTGTGCGGCTTTTGGCGGCGGCTTCAGTCCCGGCGCGTTGGCGGCGTCGGGACGCTCGAACGCGATGCGCGCCGCGCCGGCCGTGTCGGACGGCACGAAGGCGTCCGCCGCAATGGGCGGATCCAGCACCCAGTTCGACAGCGCCAGCACATGGCGCAGCCGGGCCGGATCGTTCATATAGACCGCGTAGATGCGGCGCGGCAACTTGTCCTCCGCGCCGATCCAGGCCTGCACGAACACGTCGCCGGTCACGTACGCGACCATGTCCGTCGTCGTGTTGTCGACCACGACCGACTGGCCGATATAGAAGGCAATCTTCAGACCGTGGGCGATGTCCTTATATGGGTCCGCGACGATCACGTCGGTAAACGGAAAATAGATCGCGCCGACGTCATAGGCTTTCCGGACCGTCGCGTCGATCGTGGGCGGTGCCTCGGCGACGGCGACGAGCTTCTCCGCGGGAGCGAACGCCGTCATCGTCTTGCCGTCGTAGTAGAACTCCGTGCGCGGGCCGTCGCCGGGTGTGATCACCCTGAGCTTGTCCGGCCTCTGCATCGTGACGTCGGACCGGGTCGAGTAGATGAGCGGTGGACCGAGACGGCTCGGATTCTCATACGAAACGATCGCTGTGAAGGTCATCGACCTGGCCGCGGCAAGGCGGTCGCACGCGGCCTTGATAATCGCAAGCGCGTGCGGATCGAGTCCTGGCTGGTAATCGGGCACGGCCGCGGACTGCGCATGTTTCGCCGCGGCTTTCGACGGCGCTTTCGTTTGCTGTGCGCCGCCGCCGGAAGCGAGGCACACAGCCACCACGAACACTGTTGCGCGCCCGACCAGTTTCCAGGAAATCATCGCAGCCTCACGCGTTGAACCCAATGTCGCGGCAAGCCTTCGCGACGATCAGGGGATCATCCCGCATTCGAACATCTTGTTGGCGATCGGCGCGGCCACCCGATTGATGAACTCGGCGCGCATCTGCGGGTCGCTTTTCAGCATCTCCATCGCGTTCTGCTCGCCCTGCGGCTTCGGCTGGCCCTTTTTCGCCGCCCGCTCCTGCCACAACTGTTCGCAGCTCGATTGCTGGTACTTCTGCACAAGCCGGTTCGCTACGGCATCGAGCATCGGATACTGCTGTGCGGTGGCGATAGTGGCGAACAGCAATGCGGGCACTATCGCGAACCGCAATATGCGCCTGATCATGATTTGCCCTCGTTTCGTCAAGGAATTTTCGAGCGATCGGACTTGCAAGGTGCGCGAACCGGATTGAATTGGTCTAAGTGCGTTAATTTTTTCGCGTTTTCCAGTTTTCCCCGTTGCGCACCCCGGTGCTTTGCCATTCAGCTTATCTTTAGCCGCCTATTTGGCCGCTTATTTAGGTTTGACGTACTGCACCACCGTTTTGGAAACGGAGTCGCACCATTCGTCCATGATCGGCTTGACCGAAGCGAACGTAATAACGGGCTCATTCGATGCAACACGGGCCAGCCTCTCGCCGGTATGCGCGCGCACCACTTTGGACAGCACCTCTCCGGAGACGCTATCGGTACCCAGCCCCTCGACCAGCAGCTTCGCCTGCTGCTGCGCACCGGCTACCTTATCGACCGCCATCGAGACGACAAAGGCCGTCGGCACGATCTGCCAGGGCTTGAGTCCTTCCGGCGTGCTGGCCACCCCGGTGAGCGCCACTTGAAGCTTGATTACGCCCGGCCCGGGGGTGTCCACGACCTTGACTCTCGAACCGATCGCCTGTTTCAGGCAGGTGGTGCCGTAGTTGCGTATCTGATCGATCGTCGCCTGACTCAACTGCTCCGTCGGCTCGGCTTTGGGATACATCGTAAGAGGCTCGACGATGACGGCGTTGTAGTTCGCCGGGGTGAGCTTCGGATTGATGTACCTCAAGAATGTTTGCCCGTCCGGACCGGTGGTCTGCTGCAGGTCCGAGTAGTTCGGCAGAAAGCCAGAGTATTCCGACTGCGTCGGCGCGTTGCTGCTGCTCGCGCATCCGGCGACGAACAGAACAACGACCGCGATGGCGGAGACACTGGCGTGCGTTCCCTTTATCATCCTGACCTCCCGCGCGTGGGTGAATACCTGATCAGAATTGCACGCGAAAGTGGCTTTCGCTATTGGACCAAAGACCTAAAAATATGATGGTTATGTCATTTTGTACTTGGTTTCCGAATAATTCGGATAACTACTCGTGTTGCACTTAACTGGAAAGGTGCGGATAACCAGGAATATTTAATGCGCCAATGAGGAATGAGCCTGCTCTGCTTTTGACGGTGGAGGCAAAACGGAGGTTGAAAGATGAAGCGCCTTTTGCTGCCCATTGTCGCGATGCTGCTATGGATGTTCGTATGCGCATGCACCAACACGCCACGCACGGGCCACTACAGTTTGAACGCACAGAGCCTGCGCCAGAACACGGATGCCGGCATGCCGCTCGCCATCGTTATCGATGATGTGACGATCCCCAAACTGGTCGACCGACCGCAGTTCGTGCTTCGTGTCGGGCAGTCGCAGGTTCGGGTCGACGACGCTGCACGATGGCGTGTTCCTTTGAAAAGCCAGATCGCGACTGTTATTGCGGCAGATCTCGGGCAGCTTTTTCGCGATGCCATCGTTTCCACCTCTTCCGTTTCCACCTCTTCGCAGTCGACCGACCGGCTAAAGGTCCGACTGGCCATCAACGTGCAAAAGTTCGACTCAGTGCCTGGCTCGGGTACCGTGCTTGTCGTGTTCTGGTCAATGCTGACGCCTGGTTCGAATCGGGCGCTCAACGGAAAATCCGTCGTCATTGAACAAGTCGACCGCGACGGTTACGAGGCGCTGGTGGATGCGCATAGCAGGGCGCTCGCGGCCGTCAGCGAAGACATCGCGACGATGATAGCGTCGGGCATCAGGAAGGGATCGACGAATATCTGATGCCCCTTGCTGATTTAAGCAATCATCATGCGATAGCCTCAATCGAAAAGAATTGTCAAACATCGAGAAATACGATGGACACCGCGTAATTCGGAGATTAGTTTTTCCGGGCTAATAGCAGTGCACGACCATATATCGTGCGCTCCTTAAATCGCTCTAAGAAAAGCACACGCAATCTCCGCCTTTATGCGAAAGATCCAGGACATTCTGCAATATCCAAGCGCACGCTTAAGACAACAGTTCGAATTATCGATTGCCACAGTCAACCAATCCTTATCTGTCGTCCGCTTCGAGCTTGAAGAAGCACTGAACACGACGTATAAGCTCGATCTCGTTGCCACATCGTCCGATCACGCAATAGACGGTGGCGCCTGCGTCGGACGGCGTGCGACTTTCACGATTATCGAAGAGGGTTCGGTGCCTTCACTGGCCGATGTGATGGAACCGGTGATTGAACCGGCGCGACGCATACACGGTGTCGTGACACGCTGGGAACGCCGCTCGTCGAGCCGCGATGAAACGACCTACACCCTGCGCATCGAACCGCGTTTCGCGCTGCTCGCGCATATGCACGATTCGGGCGTATTCCGCGACAAGACGGTAAGTGATCTGATCAGCGAATGCATCGTCGATCGCAATCTGTTCGATCCGCACGACATCGAGTGTCATCTCGAAGGCCTCGAAGAGAAATTCGAACAGACGGTGATGTACGAGGAGACGGTCAAAGCTTTTATCGAACGCCATTGCCGGCGCGCGGGAATCTACTACTACTTCAAGCAGGGTGAAAAAGCCTGGCGCGACATACTGGTGTTCGGCAATAACCCGCGCGGCTATGTGCGTGCGCTGGAATTACCGCTCATGCCCGACGCGGGGCTGAATTCCAATTGGCATGAGGCCGTGCTGTCGATCGGCAGCGTGCGCGAACTGGTGCCGGCCGCGGTCGAGCTATGGGACCGCGATTACCGTACGCCTGCCGACCCGCTGAAGGCAAGCACGGTGGTGGCTGACGACGACCGGTCGGTGTTCGGTAGCGTCAAGTGCAGCGCCGAGCACCATCACACGGTCGAAATCGGCCAGATGCTGGCTGACGCGCGACGCGACGAGCTGGTCGCGAAGCAACAGACGCTGTATGGCACGAGCAACGCGATCGCGATGATGCCGGGGCTCGTCGTGCGCTTGAGCAATCGTCAGCTGGCCGAGGCGCCCTACGGCTTGCTCGTCACGCGGCTCAAGACAAAGGGTAGCCGCAGCGTGCCGGTGTTCAACGAGTTCGAAGCGACGCCCGCTCATTTGACATGGCGTCCGCAATACGATGCCGCGCAGCATTGGCGCAGAGTGACGGGCGCGCTGACCGGCGTCATCAAGCCGGGTTCCAACGGACCGTATGCCTCCATCGACGAGCACGGCCGCTACGAAGTCGAGCCGCTCTTTAGCAGACGGAGCGGCACGCGCGGTACGCATTTGATGGCGCTGCGGTTGTTGCGTCCGTCTGCGTCGTATGAAGGCGGATTTCACACGCCGCTGTTGCCGGATACGGAGGTACGGCTCGTCGCAACCAATGGGGATATCGACCGGCTGTTTATCGCGGGGGCGCTCCATGACTATGCGCATCCGGACGTCGTGCACGGCTTGCGAAGGTGGTATAGCCGCTCGATGTGGCGTAGTCCGTTGCGGGGTGCGAAGGTCCGCCTCGAGGATGAGAAGGGGCAAGAGGGATTTAAGGCGTCGACGGTTTATATGCAGACGTCGGTCAGTCTTGGTTTCCTGGTGGATAGCAATCGGCGGCCGCGCGGTGAAGGGTTTGAGATCAATACCCAGGGGTTCGGTACCTTGCATGCGCCGAAGGGGCTGTTCCTGTCGGCTGATGGGTTGTCAGGGAAGGATGCGCCGCAAAGGGAGATGACGGGGGCTCGCAGTGAATTGCAGTCGTCATTGCAGCGGGTTTCCTCGCTTGCAGAGGCCACCGAAGGCGCCAAGGCTATGCCTGCGGACGCGGATACACACGCACGTCTCACCGATGCGCTGGACGAACTGAAAGAACCCAGCCTGCTCGCTAGTGCACCAGCCGGTATTGCGCTCGTGACGCCGAAGTCGATCGCGCACGCGGCCGGAAAAAACGTGATCGTAACGGCGGGACGGCACGCGGATATCAGCGTGATAAAGCGCTTTACCGTCGCGGCCGGTGAATTGATCTCACTGTGCGCGCACAAGTTCGGTCTGAAACTGTTTGCCGCGAAAGGCAAGGTGGAAATTCAGGCACAAAGCGATGCGCTCGATCTGTTCTCGGACAAACAGTTGCATATAGCCAGCGCTAGCGGAGATGTACTCATAGCCGGGAAGGAAAAGGTCGTGGTGATGAGCGGTGGCGCGTCGATCACGATTGAGAACGGCAATGTGGTCGTTCGCTGCCCCGGCGAATTTCGTATCAAGGCTGCCTCATTTGTGTTCGAAGGTCCGGAGAACACGAGTACGCCACTCCCATTTCTGCCCAAGAGCAACGTCAAACCGAGCGGCCATTATCCCTTCACACGTTAGAACCATGATCATCAGCCCTCCGTACCTGCCTGTTGCAGGTTTGAATTCCGTCGATACGCACGCGAATCCGCCGACATGCGATCCCCTGATGGATCTAGTGGACACGTACGAGCTTGCGCATGGCATTTATCCGATCTCATTCGACAGGAGGTGGCATTGCGGCGTGCATCTGATGCCTTCTATGCAAAACGAGGCGATTCATGCAATTGCGGACGGCGCTGTGGTGGCTTATCGCGTTTGTCAGCATGCGTACGACGGCGGAAGCGGGCACCACGATAGTTGCGCCGGGTTCGTGTTGCTGCGTCATACGACAGAGACCGGCGATGGCCGCATGTTGATCTTCTATTCGCTCTATATGCATTTGCTGGATTTGGCCAGCTATCAGTCTGTTGGCGCGGACGCAAAACTTTTGCCTGAGTTCTTGCGTATGCCCGCTGCCGGGGATGATTCGGCGGTGCCTACCGCACAGTCAGGTGACGGCCTCAATGTATATCGCAAAGATGTGCTGGGTTGGACGGGAGGCTGCCAGGGGCAGCGGCACCTGCACTTCGAGATTTTCATGACGAAGGGGGATTTCGATGCCTACTTTGGGAAAACGCAGCTTGGTCGAACCGAGTTGAGTTCGGCGACGGGTAACGACTGCTGGGGGCACTCCTATTACAAGATCCCGAAGGACAGCTGGTTTCGCGCGCTGCCGCGGGATGCAGATGATCACGGCAAGCTTTCCAGCATCGCATTTGACCGGCTACAGACCGGGCAGAACGCACTGCCACTCGTTGTTGAGATGTATTTCCACAAGGGAAGCAAGTACACGAATGTGTGGAGCGTGGCGAACGATGGCAGCAGAACGTTGCTCACCTCACCGCCGATCTGCGAAGTGGACTACGAGTACGACATGTATAAGCGCGCAGACAAGCTTTACCCGGACTGCCCGAGTGATGGCTATGAACTGCTTCGTTTCGGGCGGATTCTATCTACACCGGTAGCGCTTACGTCGGCCTCAGGCAGTACGCCTCCGTCATTCGATCCCGCGATTGAGGGCAATCCTAAACCCACCAAGCGATCGAGCCAACGCACGACGTGGATGCGCATCGCGTTTGACAAGGGCAGCGAGGGCTACATCGATGTGAACGATCCAGCCGTGCTCAAGCTATCTGACGCGGATTTTCCGCACTTTACCGGCTGGCAAAAGATCAGTGAAGGCAATAGTCCGTTCAATGCAGATGGGTTGTGCGACATCGACGCGCTGAAGAAGATTGTCAAAGACACCGCCGACCATCAAACGCCGAACGATGTGGCGCTGAAGAAGGAACATGAGAAGGAAGATGTACTCGCACGCTATGTGAAGTCGAACGATGCTGTGCGCCAACAACTGCGGGGCTTTATTTGCGAGGCGCCGACCGAATGGGACAGTACGCACAACGAGGAGCGTTACCAGAAGCTGAAGAATGAAGGTGAATTCTATTGTGGGAACGAAGCTGGGTATGTCGAGTTTATCAAGCTGCTGACGTCGTTTCAGTTCTGGGAAAAAACTGGCTTACCGGCTGGGCAGAAGCTTTGGTTTTTTCATGCGCTGGCGTTTATTCGGCATTTCCGAAAATGTGGCTGGTTGAGCTCCGACGAATTCAAGCAAATTTACCATGACAAATGGTACGGCAATAATCAGCAAGAAAAAGCGCAATCGGTCAGAAATTTGTATTTGAAGCCGTTGAATTTTTCATTACGTAAATTTGGAATGTTAACAGCTATAAGACAGGCGCATTTTCTTGGACAAGGGGCCGTGGAAAGCACATGGCTACAGTTGATGCAGGAAAGGAGCATGCTGGGAAATCTGGATGCTAAAGGAATGCACGGTCAAAAAGAAAATCCAGCATCTACGATATCCGAATCAGATCTTGGACATTGGTATGGTGAGCTTCGGTCGGAAGATGATGCATGGTTTCGATCAGTCAAATTTAGTAGCAGAGGCGCACGAATTGCCGGATCTTATGATTGGATCAATGGAAACTGCGATCAAATCGATGCTCAAAAATTCCGAGGCCGTGGATTTAAACAACTTACCGGCCGGAGTAACTATGCAAAATACTGGGTCTTTCGTGGCTGGCTTTCGAAAGCAGAGTTTTCCGAAAACTGGTGGACAGATCCAGCGTTTATAGCGCACAACGTTAATGGAATGATCAAAAGACCGGCACAAATTGATGACCCGCACCGAATCGCATTAGCGGAAAATTGTATCGACAGTGCTGGCTTCTACTTACGCTTTGAGCGCCCAAAAGTTGTAAGAGAAATTGATAAGGATGATGATGTACCGCTTTCAGCCTCGTCAATGGCGAGCACTGCACAGCAAAAAATCTCACGACAGGTAACCCAGGCAATTAATGGCGGCCTTACCGATGCCGATAATCGATTCAACTATACGAGAATAGCAAAAAAGGTATTAATTTGACATGAAACATATGATCTTATGGTTAATTTTTACGATAACCTGTTCGACTTCATTTGCGTCATCATCCGACGTAACATACTCCGCACGCGGGCGTTCCGTTGAAGTTTTGAACAGAGATACGCTTCATGCTTGCCTGCTAGACAAGGAAGCATTCTTTGCGGTAGAAAGCTTTGATAAAAGCGCTGTGATTATATCTGAGCGAGGATACGTCCCGGTCAATAGCTTAAAGGAATGTGTACCGAACAAGGTTGTCCACGTCTCAATGATCCCGGCCCGAGTTGGTCAGTTAGCCGATATAAATTTGAACAAAAGACTTTATGTAGCGGTTGATTTTATTTCCGTCAACCCAATGTCTTACTTGGCGACCGTCGCACGACTAAATAGCACTCGCAACCTTGTCACGCTACCCGGTGCATATATCCCGGGGCGAAAATTTTCTAAATTGAGAGAATCTGGCTTTATGAGTCTAGGCAATGCCGGGTCAGCACTCATATCCCCGGACGGTCGCTACGTGGCACCTGCGGGACAGATCGATTGCAGCGATTATGCCTCGCCAGGTGTATGGGATATAGAAAAGAATAAAATCGTTCTTACAAGTGAGCAATCATGTCGAGAACTGTTTTATCAAAAATGATCACGAATTATATTAATTTAAATATTTTGCATGGTCATTTGCATCACTTCAATAAAATTCGCATGTGCAAGAAATCGATCATCAGGTCATGCGGCCGGGCATTATCCGCACACACCACCGCTCTCGCAACCATAGTCGTAAGTAGAGACCCTTTAGCGCCGATCAGAAATTGTTGGTCGTCAGGTTTCAATATGGCCTTGACGTTTTGGGTATTGAAACAAAAAGACTCGGCACTTCTAATGGCAATCCGAACCAAAAATCTCAAAGCAGCAATGCAATCCCAGATAATCCTACTCACCTCTTAAACATGACCTGCCCCATCCGACAAGGCGACACCCTCGAAAGCGGCGGCGAAGTAACCGGGGGCTCCCCGTTCATGGTCTTCATGAACCGCTCTCTCGCACGCCAAGGCGACGCCGCCACCTGCGCGCTACATGGTCCAACGACCATCAGCGAAGGCCACGAACGGTTCCCCGACCGGGACGGCAAACTGGTCGCAATGCATCAGCACCGGTGTGCGTGTGGTTGCCGCCTCATCTCCTCGCTGCTCAACGTCAGCATTGCGTGATGCCAATCGATCTTTCTCCTGCGGGACAATCGATCGCATACCCGGAATATGGTCCTCGCTTCTGGCCGTGGCTGGGCATCTGTTGCGTATGCAACATAGTGGGCGCACCGCTAGTGGTATTGCTGTGGCCCGCGGGTTCCCCTACGCACGGCATCGAGTTTTGGGGATACGTGCTCGGCATTCCCAACCTCGTATTTGCCGTCCTTCTCGGCCTGGACCGTTCCGCATACGAAGTGTTTTGGTTCCGTGCGCACTATCGGAATCAGTTTCGAGACAAATGGGTACAAGAGAAAGTTTGCGCAGCGCAGCGGCCTTTGCAGGTACTAGCCATCGGCTACGCTTTGCCGATCGGCAACCCAACCCTTATCGCTGCAATAGCCGACGGAAAAACACTTCCGAAACCGCAGGCTCCGCGCAAAGGTTCAAGCGTAATCGTTCACGGCCGCTTTGAAGAAGCAAACGCGCCTGTCGACGATCCGTCTAATATTCCACCAGTCGACGTTGAAGTCGAAGATGATCTTCCGCTGGACGAACGCAGAAGCGTCGCACCCTTGACACTGAAAATCGCGAAGGCACTCGAACCGCTAGCCGTTAGCCTCCACGCACTAACGCAATACGAACCCGCATACTGGCCGCGAGTGCGTGTGCTTGCTGCAGGCCAAGAAGCGACACTATGTGAATCGCAAGTTTCCGACGCACTGCGTATCGCAGGTCTCCCCGAGCTCGCGTGCCTCGCCATTCCTGCGAACGATGGCCTTCTTATTGTCGACGCATGGCTTGACGCGCAGGAGCAACGACCATTACTAGTCGTCGCCACCGCATGGCATGACGTCAATCCTCCCGTTGGCAGCACTGAAGGCTGCGTTGCGATTCTCCTCAATCCCGGCTTTTACCGTCTTCCAGATGCGGTAAAGGTGATGGGCGCACTGCACCGCCCTGTCGCAGAACTCGCGACATTGAGCGACCTTTTCGCAAACGCGATGATGTGGGGCAAGGTCACAGGCCCCGAAATCAAGCACGCCTGGATCACGCGCCTACCCACGGAACAGGACAACACATTACTTGCCGGTCTGCACGAAGCATCGCTTTCCGAGGTTGAAAGTCAAGAGGCGCGCCACCGCCCCGACCGGATTATCGGCGATGCCGGCGCAGTCAATGGCTGGCTTTCAATCGCAGCGGCCATCGAGTCCGCAGAGCACGGCCCTCACCTGATTGTCGACCGCGACCGGGCAGCGGTCCTTCACGTCTTCCCTCATTCCGCTCATGACATCTCCAACGAGTAACATGTCGATGCCCCATTCACAAACACCGGCCGCCTCACGTCAACGACTTATCGCCGCATGGGGCTTTCCGTTCGCCGCTCTCAGCATCGCACTACTTCTAACCGCGTTGATCTGGTCGAAAGGGGAACTGTTCGACCTGCCCTCCAAAGAGATGCGCATCTCGGCGATCCTGTGGACCAGCTTCGCACTGGCGATCATCGTCGTGACTCATTTCGTCGCCTTGGCGGTCGGTACGTACAGCATCGCCGCACGATTCATTTTTCGCCAAACCGGCGATAAACCACTGACCTCCCGGCCTCAAATACGCGACCCCCGCCTCCAACACCTCCGCGACGAACTCCGCCACACCCGCGGCATACGCTGGCGCTACCGCCTTCCATGGCTGATACTCACCGGCAACGACAAACATATCGACGAAGTCGCACCCGGTCTCAAACAGGCCGGCGCAATCCTGGTTGCCGGCACCGTGCTGCTTCACGCAGCGCCCGACGGCATTGCCCCCGCCCACTGGCGCCGCCAGATCAAGCGCCTGCGTCGCCGACGCCCCGTCGATAGCCTTGTGCACATCACGCGCCTCGGAAAAGACGAGCCGCGCGACCCCGAAAGACCGCGCACACTCGCCACAATCGCCGCGGATCTCGGCTGGGCCGCGCCGATCACGCTTTTGCATGCGGTCAAAGCCACGGGCACGCAGCCAACACAGTACGCGCCCGTCGGCGCGTTTCTTCCCGGTAGATCGCATCGAGCGATGCAACGCGCAGCAGAGGCGCTTCCAGATGAGCTTGCCGAACTCGAAGTCCGTACGGCAAAGGCCGGCGTCCCGCTATGTTGTGCGCCTGAGCAGCTTTTCTATCTCGCGCAGGTATCGGAGTACATCACCGGCCAGCGCGAAAAGATCGTGGAAAGCTGGCACTCGCTCGTCTCGTCGGGATGGCTGCGCGCACCGCTGGCGGGCGTGATGTTCGCTCCGGTGTTCGACGGTGGCACGCACACCGCCCCAGTGCCGATCGGGATAGACACCGCCACCGCCGTCGCATCGGGCAAGCAGCCAATCGCACTCGAATCCACATGGCAGGAAATCGGTAAGCGCCTGCGTCATCGCAGCGGCCGGCGCATGGGTCTCCACTGGCCGAACGCATTGGCCGCAAGCGTCATGTTTGCGTCGATAGCCTGGTGCATCGCGATGACCGTTTCATTTATCGGCAACCAGCAATTGACTCGCGACGCGCAAGCCATAGCCAGCACCGCCCTCAACGCACCGCCCGCCACACCTGCCGCGTTGCGCGCACAACGGGCACTGCAACTGCGGATCGACACCCTTGAATATCGCCGGCAACACGGCGCGCCGTGGTACCTGCGCGCAGGCCTGAGCCGCAACGACGCCTTGCTCGAAGCACTGTGGCGCCCCTACGCGACAGTAGCCGCACGCAATCTGCAGCGTCCGGTCGTCGCATCGCTCGAAGCCCGCCTGAACGACATGAATCGCACGCGCGCCGATGCGTTGCAATCCGAGCACGCGAGGCAAAACGGCTACGACACGCTCAAGACGTACCTGATGCTTTCGCATCCGCCGCGTACCGATGCGCGCTTTCTCGAGAAGATGCTGGTGTTAACGTGGGCCTTGCCTCCCGGCATGTCCGCCGGCGAGCGCGTCGACCTTGCACCACATCTCGCCCGCTTTTACGCAGCGCATTTGAAGGAGCATCCTGAATGGCGCATCCATTCACAAGACTCCATCATCGCCGCGTCGCGCAACACGCTCATCAACCAGATCGGCCTGGCAAACGATGACGACACCGTGTACCGCTCGATTCTCGACGACGCAAATGGCAAATACGCGGATGCCTCGTTTGCCACCCTGCTGGATGGCGCGGACGCACGCGGCCTTTTCACGGCGACGCAGACGGTCCCCGGCATCTACACGCGCGCCGCGTGGGACGGCAAGATCGCTGGCGCGATCGAGCAAGCGGCCAGCGAGCGGCGCACGAGCGGCGACTGGGTGCTAAGCGGCGACACCCCGACACGATCCGCGAAAGCCTTCGCGCTCCAGACCGCAACCGCCCTAACAGCAACCGATGAAAAACACGCCAGCGAAGCCCTCAAACAGCGTCTCGCCGCGCGCTACTTCGCCGAATACACGGCGGCATGGCAACGCATGCTCAACAGCATCCAATGGCAACCGGCCGCGAATCTGACCGACGCGATCGACCAGCTCGCGCGATTGGCCGACGCGCAAACGTCACCGCTAATCGCGTTGATGAAGTCCGTTCAATACGAGGCGCAGGCGGGCCGTCCTTCGGCGGCGCTCGGCGACACGCTCGTGCGCAATGCGCAAAGCCTGATCGGCAACAGCGCCGACACGCAGACATCCGTCACCAACCCGCTCGACAAACCATTCGGTCCATTGCTCGCATTGATGGGCGATAACAGCGTAAATTCAGGCGCGAACAGCGGCGACCATGGGACAGCCGCACCAATCATCCAGGGCGGCATAAGCCTCGCACATTACCTGACCGTAACCACGACCATGCGTTTAAAGCTGCAGCAGATCGCCGCGAGTCCCGATGCGCAGGCGATGGCCCGCTCGCTCGCGCAGGCCGTGTTTCAAGGCAAGCTTTCCGAACTCACTCAGGCACGCGACGATGCGGCATTGATCGCCGCAAGCCTTGGTAAGCAATGGTCAGGTTTCGGCGACGCGCTCTTTGCCCGACCGCTCGACACCGCCTGGCAAACCATTCTTCAGCCGGCAGCGGCAAGCCTGAACGAGGCCTGGCGGACAAGCATTGCGCTGCCGTTCAAGACCTCGTTCGATGGCCGCTATCCGTTCTTCGATACGAACGCCGATGCATCGTTTGCGGAACTGGGCCGCTATGTGCGCCCCGACACCGGCCTAATCACGCGCTTTCTGACAATCGAACTGGCCGGCGTGCTCAAACGTCAGGGCGACCAGTGGGGGCCGGACCCGCTCGCGCCGCAGGCGCTGCGATTCGATCCCGCGTTTCTCGCGGCGATCCGTCAGTTATCGAGCCTCGGCGCACTTGCCTACACGCAGGGCGACGCCGGTTACCACTTCGAAATCATGGCGCTGCCAACAGCCAATGTGACGCGTACAGAATTGACTATCGACGGCAAGCCGATCGCCTATTTCAACCAGAAGGAATCGTGGACCGCCCTGACATGGCCCGGCAACGGCCTGAACGGCCGCGCAGGCTTGATGTGGGAGATGGTCAACGCGGGGTTGCGTCAGGCATTCGACGCAACCGGCGACTGGGCTTTCCTGCGGCTGCTCGCGCAGGCGCAAATCAAACCGCTCGACAGCACGCGCTACGAATTGACATGGAACGAGCCGAATGCCGCGCCGCTGCGCTATGTGATGCGTACGCAGGTGGGCGCAGGACCGCTCGAACTGTTGAAGCTGCGCGGCTTCCGGATGCCCGAGCGCATTTTTATCGTGGGCAAGGGCGCGGGCGCGCTTGCGGCAGCGGCGCTTCCGCCGTTACCGCCAACCGATGCCTCGTTTCAGTGAATCGGGTTTGCGCCTCCCGTCGCACGCCTCGAGCGCTTGATAGTCAAGCGTCACCGGCTGCAGCTATCCGGTAAAGCTCGCGAAAAGGTATGATCGAAGCGGTGCCCACCCATTGCCGCCCCCATGGACGAGCGAATCGACGAGCAAATCACTTTCCGCCGGCTTGAAGTTCTCCTCGCCTTCATGGAAGGCGGCAGCCTAGCGAAAGCCGCGGAGATGCTCGACACCAGCACCGTCAGTGTTCACCGCGCATTGCACGCTCTCGAAGAAGGCGTGCGCTGCAAACTGTTCCTGCATCAAGGCAGACAACTGATTCCGACCAAAGCCGCGAGAACGCTGGCCGCGACCGCGCGCGAAGTCTTGTCGAGCCTGTCCACCGGAATTCGCACGACTCGCGAGGTAGCTGGCTACGGCTCGTCCGTGCTTCGGTTAGGCTCTCTTTACTCGCTCACGCTCGAAACCGTCCCGGCAATGATCGGCGAACTGAAGGCGCGCGAGATGGCGCTCGATGTCGACCTTACGCTCGGTTCCAATACGGAACTGCTCGAACGGTTGTCGAACGGCGCGCTGGACGCGGCGCTGCTGGCCGTCTCCGAGCTTGGTGCGGAGTTCCAGACCATTGAACTGTTCGAAGACGAAATCTTCTTTGCCGCGCCCGCCGGCTCGAAGTACGCGCAACACAAGACCATCGATCTGCAAGCCTGTTCGCACGAACCGTTTGTCTCGCTGCATGAAGGGTTCGCCACGTATCACGGATTCCAACGCGCGTTTCGTCTGGCCGGCACGACGCCGACCGTCGCGATGACGGTCGGCGACGTATTCTCCTTGACCAGTCTGGTGAGCGGCGGCGTCGGGTACACGCTTTTACCGGGACGAATCCGCGGGTTTCTGAAAGACCGGGTTCACTTCATTCCTCTCGATTCGCGCTTCCAGATGAAACAGCAGATCGGGTTGACCTTCCTGAGCATTCGCGAACGGGACCCGGCCTTACTGAAGCTTGGCGTGGTTTGCCGGGCCATGGCGAAGCGGCTCAATCTGCGCGCGTGAAGCCCAGCGTTGCGCCAGGACGGAACAGGTCATCAACTGGATCTGATGAAACAGCATGACGGGAAGCACAATCAGTCCGGCATGGGTGCCAAACAGGATCTTTGCCATGGCAATACCCGATGCCATGCTTTTCTTGGAACCGCAGAAGATGATCGTCACCCGGTCCTCGTCTGAAAAGCCCAGCCACTTGCTCGCATAGGTCGTCAATACAAGCGCGATAGCAAGCAGGATCATATTGACGATGACGACGCCAAGCAGAGAGCTCACGGAAACCTGATGCCAGATACCCTCGTTCACTGCTTCGCTGAATGCGACATAGACGATCAGAACGATCGAGCCCTGATCGACAAAGCGCAATAATTCCTTGCGCGCATCAATCCAGCGACCGATAACGGGGCGCAACAGCTGGCCGGCAACAAACGGCACAAAGAGCTGCAGCACAATATCGCCCACCGTGCTAAACGCCGAAGCGCCGCCGCTCGCGTGATTGCTCACAATCAGGCTAATGAGCGCAGGCGTCAGGAAGATGCCGATCAGGCTCGACGCGGAGGCACTGCAGACCGCCGCTGGAACGTTTCCCTTTGCCATCGACGTGAACGCAATCGAAGATTGCACAGTGGACGGCAGTGTGCACAGAAACAGCACCCCGAGGTACAGCCAGGGCTTAACAAATTCGCCGAGCACCGGATGCAGCGCGACGCCAAGAAGCGGAAAAAGTACAAAGGTGCTGCAAAACACTGCCGCGTGAAGCTTCCAGTTTGTCGCGCCGGCAAAGATCGCCTCGCGGGAAAGCTTCGCGCCGTGCAGAAAGAACAGCACAGCGATCGCGGCATCCGTCAGCCAGTTGAAAGCCGTGGCCGCGGAGCCTCGACACGGAAGTAGCGTAGCGAACACAACGGTACATACCAGCGCCAACGTGAATTTGTCGGGTATCAGCTTGCGGAGCGTCATTTTCCTTGCCTTTCAGAGAAGTGGTTGCCTGGCCCCCCACCCCGTTCTGCTTCGCAGGAAATCGACGTCGCGTACGGGCTGGCTGGTGTATGTCACGCACATTAGGGCGGCGGCCAGCGGCGATCAATCAAGCGGATGGCGAATCGTTACGCCTGGCGTAACGATTCGGGAATGGGAGCGGGCCAACAGCCACTGGGCGAAGGTCCGCACCGCGCCGACGCGCGGATGGCGCATGCCCATGTGCGATATGGAGCCCGTAGCGCCGCAAATGCGAACGAACCACCTTCAGGCGCTTTCCGTCGAGCAGAACTTGTCGAACACGATGTCGCTGCATAAGGCGATGCCTGGACCAGCGAGTGCGGCATCGCTCGCCTGAAGCTCTTCCCGAAAAATCAGTTCATGCTTGATGCAAAGCGGCGCGCTTCCCGCGGTTGCGATGCCAGCAGCGGCGAACCAGTGAGACCACGATGGCGCTTCAGGATCGCCATTCGTCCACTCGTAGTAAATGAGCGGAAATTGCAACAAGTCGTCTGCGATTAGCGGTTCAACCCGGTTATCGCAGTCGTGATGCTGACGCAAGCGGCCAGGACATCGTCGCGAATGCATCTGCTCGCGCTCATCCGTCGATGAAGCGGCAGCCTTAACCCTTGTCATGCACGTTTAAAGGTGTCGATTTGTTCGCCAAATCGTCATGGACTTCGCGCACCGGCGCCTCACCATTTTCGTCAACGCTAAGGTGCTAAGACGGCTGCAAGCTCCACGCCTGCCGGCCTGACGTGAGTTCGAATCGTGCTGCCCCGCCCACTTTTCGGACTGGCAAACGGTGAGGGACGACAACGGTAGGGCGCGACTAGCGATTAGGCTTCGCCTTCGTTGCAGACAATCCGGTAAATAGGAGCTACTCATTTACCAATTACGATGAAAAACAGCATCCTGGCACCAGCGGTCTTCCTCGCATCATGTACCTCCTTCTTATTTTGGGGGCCGGCGCTCCTCCAATTTTTGCTTTCCGTCATCATCGGCGTTCCCTTGAGAAGGGTAGTGAACTGGACCGCTGTTTCGTCCATGATGACGGGCGCGCGCAAAGATGCGTCGTGGGCAGGACATGATTTCAGCCGCTCCCTTGAGGCTCCTGTGCTCTTTTATGTGCTGTCTTTAGTGCTCGCGATAGCCGGTGAGCCTCGTGCGTTCGACGTGTTTCTTTTGTGGGCTTACTCAATCACGAGATTGGCTTATTCCACGAGCTGGATCTTTCGAACTACAGGTCGTATTCGTCCGAGCCTGTTCTTCACTACTGTCGGTATACAGCAAATATTGACAATTCGTTGTTTGCTGCAATTTTTTTAGCTTGTAACGTCGAGAAGGAACACACGCGGCAGTGATGCCTGCGGAGGTCGACCGGCACCACGTCCAGCAAGCCTTGGCCCGCAATACTTCCCG
This sequence comes from Paraburkholderia sp. 2C, assembly GCF_054589215.1. Classification (NCBI taxonomy): domain Bacteria; kingdom Pseudomonadati; phylum Pseudomonadota; class Betaproteobacteria; order Burkholderiales; family Burkholderiaceae; genus Paraburkholderia; species Paraburkholderia sp. 2C. Next base: position 576,948 of record NZ_BAAILL010000032.1, read on the forward strand.
TTCTGAGGCCTCCCCAAGCCCGCTATCGGCTGCATGGACTATTCTCGAATCTTGTCATATAAATTACGTACGATCTTTAACATTGAAACAGGCATGTTTCTCATATTTATAAATAGAGAATAAACATTAAATCCGATTAACCTGGTTAATTCGGTAACGTAGCGGTCATGTGGCATTCATAGACTCCGGGTTCTCTTTTAACGTCCTCACTGGAACGGGAGTCGCACTACATGTTCTTATTCAAGCCACGCCCTACGATATATGCGTCGCTAACACTGCTCGCCATGGCGCTCGTTGCTTGCAACGGTGGGGGCGACGATCACAGTGTCGTTACAAATACGTCGGTGCCGCCCGCGCCGCCGGCGAACCGGAACGTCGTCGATAGCGCGCCCGTTCCGGATGTGCCTGCGTTCGTCGATAACATTGCGACTAATCAACGCGGCGACGCCCGCTTTGCAACATTGGACACCAACGCTGGTGTGCGCCTCGCGTCGCGCTTTCTCGATCTCTGGCATCCACTGACGGAAATTGTCGACGCAGGTGTCACGGCGCCCGCGGTCGGTTCGTTTCCGGCCATCACGCCTTCGACCTGGACCGGCCTGTCTATGCGAATGGAACTGCGTCGATTCACCTCGATTCATAGGTCCCCGTCGCGCGGGTGATGCCGCGCGACAGCAACACGGGGCGATGAGCAGTGCTTGCGCAAGCGCTTCACCATGCGAAGCTCCTCGTATCCCCGTGAGCGCTCCGATGACATCATTCCGGGCCGCTGGGCAGCAACGCCCATGGAACCCCGGCGACCTGGTCTTGCATGCTCACCGCTGCGCAACCGAATGCGACGCCGATCGGCGGTAAAACGGTTTTGCACATCTGTCGGCTCTGAGCCCCCGAAAGAAAGCTATTTGCATTCGATTTCAGTCAGCAATTTTTAATGTGAAACCGAAAATTGAGAGATCATTCGGTTTCCTTCTTGTTTCTCCGAAAGGCGGTAAGCGGGATCGGCCAGTGTGCTTGCGGTTGCGCCGAGATGGTTGATTAGAAGCGAAACGGCCAGTTCGACGTCATGCGACAGCACGGCATGGAGTATTGCCTCGTGTTCGCGCGTGGCTTCCCGCGCGGCATCCTGAAGGTCTCCTTCCAGCGTCGCAACCATAAGATGCCTGTAACGCGAGCCGCGGTCCCGCAGCGCGGCTGCAAATTGAATCAGGCTTTGCGACTGGCAGCCCGAGATCAGCTTGTCATGAAAGCGGCTATGCGCCAGTTCCCACTCCGCGTTGAGACGCACCGGGTTTGCAGACTCGAATATCGGCAATTGCTGTAACCGGTGATGCGCCGCAAGCAGTTCTCCTTCCCACTCTACGTCCCGGCGACGCATTGCACGCGTCAGCGCCAGCCGCTCAATATCCTGCCGTGTCTGCGTGATGTCCCTGAAT
>NZ_BAAILL010000032.1:578639-652650 GCF_054589215.1 Paraburkholderia sp. 2C
GCAACACCCGCCTCCGGTACCGCCGTACGGTGAGCCATGTTCGGATCGCGTGAAATAGAGAATGTCCTGAGCACAATCTAACCTGGAGTGGTGCTGGCTAATGCTGTGCGCAATACACAAGTCAACGGGCCTCGTGCAAACGGGTTTGATTCTTGTCGGTAACGCCACCACGTGCCAGGCGGTGCACAAGAACGCTGCGAAAATTGAATTATTCCCCTATAGGTGATCTGCGTAAGTTGATCCCGATAGACGTCCGTGCAATTCGCATTTTCACGTCGCTTTAGTGTGCAATCGAGAGACTTGTCCGTTACCCTGAACATGGCCGTCTAGTCGCTCACCGTTCCACGCGGGCATGGCACCCTCGGTTGCCTCGAACTCTCCGCGATGGGGCTCAAACTTCCTGAACCGACGATCCAGTCTCCGACTGGCAACTAGACCGCGTGCGGCGCATGTTTCGCAACAGCAGCTTCAGGTACTCGATCTGGCGGGAGTCAATGTCCTTTGGTGAGCGGCCCGCTGCGCAGGGTGACAGGATTCGGCCGATGCAAACCGCGACGCCCGAATGAGCGTACCCTGGTCCTATCATTTGGACAGCATGTCCTCACTTGTCGTTCCGGTGCCCGTCGTGTTGCCAGCTTGATACGAGACGGAGCAACTCACGGTGTCCCCTGGTTGGAACGCGTCGTCAGCCGATAGCCTTCGCGATGCATTGTCTGGAGAATCACGACGTCCTGAACGGTTTCAATTGCCATCCTGAGCTGGTGAATGCCGACCGTGATCGTTGTCTTTTTAACCTTTCTTCCCTGCCAAACGTTTTCGATCAGTTCCTCCCATGTAACGATACGATAGGGATTCTTGATAAAAAAACCAAGCAATTCAAAGCTGCGATGGGTTAAAGCAACTTCGAGTTCGCTTCCTCCGTCTTTCTTTATGAAGGCGCGTCGCTTGTCCAGATCCAGCCGGATCGATTCAAAGGAGATGTTGCGCCGCGAATAGTCGCCGATAGGTCTGAGCAAGGCCTTGACGTATGCCACCAACTCACTGGCACCGAATGGTCGTCGCATGTAGCCGTCTGCGCCAGCTTCTATCGCGCGCACGCAGTCCTGTTCTGTAGACCCATCCCTATCCATGGCGATGACAGGAATATAACTCGTCTTCGACGCCAATTTGAGTTCACGAATAAACGAAAAAACATTGATGTTTCTGACCGCCACACCAATCACGATTAAAGATGATTCTGATTTTTCGATTAAAAAGCGAGCCTTATCAAGGGTAAATGCAATAGATACCTCAAAACCTGACGATATCAAAATTTTCCACAATTCCTCAGCCTGTGCGGTATCGTCCTCAATAACCAGTATCTTTGGTATGGTTGCCATGGCGATAGATCGCCTTCGAAGAAAATATGTTTCGGATTGCGTATATATTGCAGATATATGTCTTATTGACAGGATCACTGAATTAACGACGGGTTCCATCAGCGAAGTCAGCAACCTGGATCCGAACCGGTTCCCCGCTGCCCGGCAGCCCCGAATGAGGAAATAAAAAGCTCTGTGAAGGCTCTGATTTTTGCGGTTGATCTTGCCCCCGGAGGGCGAACAACATATAGCGGGGACTCTTGCATCGAGAATGACGGCAGCACGTGAACCAATCGGCCCGACTCCAAACCCTCAATTACGATGAAGTCGGAAAGTGCCGCTATGCCTAGCCCTGCTTCGACTGCCTGAACAAGCCCTTCCCCGTTGTCGATAAATAATCTGCCCGTTGGCGATATCACCGTTTTCTTCGCTTCCTTGTAAAATTGCCAGCGCTGCCGCGTGCATCCACCCGTGTAAATCAGACAGGGATGGTGCTCGAGGTCTTTCGGTGTCGCGGGTTCCCCGTTACGGGATAAGTATTCCGGACTTGCCACAAGAATAAATTTGACGGACGTTACCTGTCTTGCAACGAGCGTAGAGTCCTTTAGCCGCCCCATTTTCACTGCAACATCGAATCCCTCTGACAGCATGTCGACTGTTCGATCGTTGTACGAAACGTCGAGCTCAAGTCTGGGATGGATGCTATAAATGCAGGCAAGAAACCTTGACATCCGACGCAGGCCAAACGACAGAGGGAGAGAAACCCGCAAGCGTCCAGCTATTTCCGCTTGGCTGAATGTAATGGCCTCACGTGCTTCCGTCATTTGAGTCAAAATGGCCTGGCCGCGTTCGTAGCATTCCTGGCCGGCCTCGGTGAGATTGATTCCGCGTGTCGTCCGATTGAAAAGCACTGTTCCGAGTTCATCTTCGAGGCGCGCAATGCGCCGGCTTATTATGGATTTCGAGAGGCCAAGGCGTCGCGCAGCCTGCGCAAAGCCCTTCGCCCGAACAATCTCGACCAATGCCCGAATGTCGTCGAGCTCCATCATGAAAACTTCCTCCGTCATTTTTCGATTAAACGCTATGTCGCCACGTGACGCGAGGCCGTCATCGTAAACGTCCTCTTCATGGATGCGCTCCGGCACTTCGACCGGGAACATGGCCTGAACCTACGGGAATAGGCCAGAACTGGGTTCAACGGCGATTTGTTGCATTTTTCGAAACTCAAATTTCGAATAACTTGGGCCGAAAATGATTCAGAGGTCGAGCCGCGAACCTTCGGATCCCGGACCGTCGTACTCTTCGCCAGGTTGTCGTCGACCATCGCCCAACTAAAAGGAGCACCACACTGGACGCAAGGTCGATCAAGCGAACCAAGGAAGAGACGCAGTGGTGACAAAAATGCGCATGCATTGGTCAAAGCAGCGAAAGGACGATCGCCAGCGACGACGCGCTTCTCCCCTGCTTCATTCCCCAAGACACCATGAGCGAGTTCACTGGTCTCTAGTTGCCCGACAGACACCACGAGCCCACATGCGGTCAGTTTGCTGTGCGCACCCGTTTCAGCGTCTGCGATCGCTTTGATCCACATCAAGACGACCGCAACTTTCATGGCTTTGCCGCCTCTAGCATCGCTTGCTTTGACCGCGCATCGGCCCAGGCGCCACCCACACCGCCATTGCATGATCGCATCAAAGAATGCGATGGATTCGAGGAATTCCCTAAAGAACTGATGTTCGACAGCATGAATTTCCACTCCTTCTCAAAAGAGGGCAGGCACGAAACGAAAGTGTCCTTGCTACTTGCACTGCCGATAACCGGCGGAACAACGGGCTCGCCAATGACGCGCTGAAAACGCTAAAGAGGTCGAAGTTATTCCGCGGATATTTCTCACGACAGAAACTTCGCTATGACAACGGCCAGTTCGTTATTTGCTTAGTCGATCTCTTGATTCGCCCGTTCACCAGCATATGGATCGGGAGTAGTGCCATGCGCGAGCGCTCGGACGGTCTCGTGGCAGTGGCGTAGAAGGTGCTCAAGCGCCGCCCTCTGAATGCAAGACCGAGGAAACGACACGGGATAAATTACTGAAGGAATGACCGTGTGTACCGGCAAGCATGCATTGCCCATTGCCGGATCAACTTCATATCTGGCTCAATGCTACGCTGGAGGTGCGGTCGAAGAAATGCGATCCTGGCTGGCCGATTCCCTGCACGCTAAACCGGTGCGAGGCGCTCACCTGGAACCGCGGCGACTGCTGTCAGTTTGAGATTGATGATCCGCCACTCGCATCTGCCTTGCGCGGCCAGTCATGGGAACGCACAGCCGTCGGCTTAACGGTGCTGCCGCTGTTGGGGAGCGCGCAGTTGACACTGCAAAGCATCAAACGATGCCGATCCAGAGTGTATCTGCGGCATGCTATCCAGCACGGCTGACCACAACGCTTAAGCGCATGGACAGCTCATGCGTGGATCACGCTTCGTGCAAATACATGAAAACGAAGACAACGTCGTCAGCCTGATAAAGGCGTGAGACGCCATAAGTGGAGCCTCGCATATGCGAACAAGGAAGGTTTCTTGCGAATGACGCGCTTTCTCGCGTGTCTTGCGTATGAGATTGCAGTCGAAACGCAAGCGTCTGGACTGATGTGCCGCGAAACGCCCAAGCCGCACGCAATCAGCGCGCCGCAATTCGTACCTTCCGCAACGTACTGCATTTTCCGACGTTGAGACGACGAAGATTCATGGTATTGCACACCGACGTCTAAGCACGACCCGATATTTCTAGCGATGCCTTCCATGTACACACAGCGAGGAGCCTAACGGACGTGCACATTTTTCGTAAAATTAAACAATTTTACGCATCTTCGTTAAGGCGTCGGCAAGCATGCTTGCGGTTGCGCCGAGATGGTTGATTAGAAGCGAAACGGCCAGTTCGACGTCATGCGACAGCACGGCATGGAGTATTGCCTCGTGTTCGCGCGTGGCTTCCCGCGCGGCATCCTGAAGGTCTCCTTCGAGCGTCGCAACCATAAGATGCCTGTAACGCGAGCCGCGGTCGCGCAGCGCAGCTGCAAACTGAATCAGGCTTTGCGACTGGCAGCCTGAGATCAGCTTGTCATGAAATCGGCTATGCGCCAGTTCCCACTCCGCGTTGAGACGCACCGGGTTTGCAGACTCGAATATCGGCAATTGCTGTAACCGGTGATGCGCGGCGAGCAGTTCTCCTTCCCACTCTACGTCCCGGCGACGCATTGCACGCGTCAGCGCCAGCCGCTCAATATCCTGCCGTGTCTGCGTGATGTCCCTGAATTCTTCAAGCGAGACTTCGGCAACCCGAAAACCCTTCTGGTCCACCGTCACAACGAAGCCGCTTGCGCTCAGACGCGAGAGCGCCTCGCGCAGCGGAATCGGGCCCGCGTCGTAAAGCTCGCCGAGTTCACGTACGCGCAGCTTGCTGCCTGGTTCCAGCCGGCCAGCAATGATGTCCCGCCTCAATGTGCTCTCGAGCGCCGATGCCATTGTGCGTACAACACCCGCTTCCGGTACTGCCGTACGGTGAGCCATTTATCACGCTTCGCCAATAATCTCGATTGATCTGGATTTTATACATATTCCCCGCCTATGTCCTTTCTATTACGGAAACCACCTGTCGCGCGCCGCACGGATCCGGCGTCAAAACGGGCAAAGATCCGCCTTGCTCCCTTTGCCTCGTGCAAGCGTGCCGGCTTTGGATGAGAACCCACCGGCCATCGTTAAACCCGATCAGAGCAGTCGCCCAAGACGTCGGGAAGAAAGCGATTCGCGGCTTCCTGTCAGAAAGCTTGGAAAACTCAAAAAAGATATTTAACGATAATTTATATACAAAGTGCACTAAGATAGTTTCCGCAGATTTAGCAGGTTCCCTCCCCGTCGCCCCTAAGCCGGCTCGAGGAATCTGCCAACGCGGACGGATGCGAACCGGCACAGCGCCCAAGGGCGGCAACCGATCCAACCGGCTCGGTCGTTTCCATTACGAGACCTCTTTTCCGCAGGAGTGAAAATGAGCACGAACGTCTGGGGACAGCGCAGTGCTGTCCATTCGATCGACCATTTCGCGCTTAATGTCCCGTCCCTTGACGACGCTCGACACTTCTTCAACGCGAGTGGCCTTTACGTGCGCGACGTTGACGACGGGACGGACCTGCATTTGGAACTGCGCGCGCTCGACGGCCATCGGTGGGCGCGCATCCTGCCTGCGGCAAGCAAGTCGCTGGCATACCTTAGCTTTAGCTGTTTTGAAACACATCTCGGTACGCTCGTGCGTCAGGTTCGCGACGCGGGAGGCCGCATCTGCCGCGATGGAACCGCAGTTGCCGAAGGGCGACGTCACACCACCATGGGCTTCTGGTTCAATGACCCCGACGGCAATCTGGTTCATGTCGGCGTCGGGCACAAAACCTCTCCCAATGAAAAGATTCCCTCCGGACGATACGAGACGAGAGCGGATACCCGCGGTGTTCGTCCTGGATCGCAAGAGGACATTGTGCGTCCACGACGAATGAGCCACGTAATGCTGTTTACTACTGATCTACAACGCGCCATTGATTTCTACCAAAGCGCGCTCGGTTTGTGCCTATCGGACCGATCAGCTGACGTCATCGCATTTATGAGCGGTGTGCACGGTAGTGACCATCACATGATCGCGTTAGCCAGGAGCACCGCGAAAGGATGGCATCATTCCGCATGGGATGTCGATGGGATAGATCAGGTCGGCTTAGGCTCAGTGCAAATGGCCTCCGCAGGATATAAACGTGGATGGGGCACCGGGCGTCACTGTCTTGGGTCCAATTACTTCCACTACGTGATGGACCCTTGGGGTTCATTCTTCGAGTTCTCCTCAGATATCGATCATATAAGTGCCGGTAAGGCTTGGACGGCCGGCGACTTTTCTCCCGAAGAGTCTTTGACGTTTTGGAGTCCGGATATCCCGCCATACTTTATCCATAACACGGAAGCATGACGCTTTTGACGTCCGGCAGATCGAATTCCACCATTGCTCCCGGCGCAATGCAAAGAAGACTCACATTCCTTCTCGATCTTGGCGCAGGTTGCGTCGTGGGCTTGCTCTTGCAGTTTTTTGATCAATTCACATTCAGGTCTATTAATCTTCAATGACAAGGGTGGCCACATGGAAGTCGACCAACTTGCGAGCCTGTTGCCAGGGATGCTCCCACCGTTACGAAAATTTTCGCTCCGTCTCTGCGGTAACAAGCATGACGCGGACGACCTTCTGCAATCGGCATGCGTCCGCGCTCTTGAGCGGTGTCACCAACTGCAGCCGAATAGCGCGCCGTTGAGCTGGATGTTTGCTGTCATGCAGTCGGTATGGATAAACGAGCTGCGAGCAAGGAAGCGCCGCCGAGGTCCGTGTGTTGACATGGACAACGTGTCCGATATGCCTCACGGCGATCCTGTTGTATTAACCGCAGACCGAAATCTCTTCCTCGACGAGATCGTTCTCGCATACGAAAGTTTGACGGGAGAACATCAAGTGGTGCTCAAACTGGTAGTCGAAGGTCTGACATACGCCGAGGTTGCCAGCTTCCTTGGTGTTCCTGTCGGCACGGTCATGAGCCGTCTGTCGCGAGCAAGGCAAGCGATTGGCGCCAAGCACGGTGAACATGACATATCCGGAGCAAGACGCTTATGTCCCGGATCCAGAACATCAACGACCAGTACCGACCAGATCGAATCGGCAAGATGCTTCCAGTCGTGATGGGAGGGGTCGTAAAGCGTCACACGACGATTTTTCTCGAGGTGATACGAGCGATTCGATCACGCCGCGCTGGTCAGCACCACATCGACTCGTTTGAACGCAACCGATCAGCAATGACGGTGTGAGTCCATTGACATGACCCATTCCCCCATCACTGGAATACAAGCTCAGACAGCGGACGCGAACATCGACCTACCCGACGGTTGCTCGAATTGGCCCACGCCCGACGGAGTGCCCTCGGACTACTTTCCGACGCACCAGGTTCGCCCGGGCCTCTTCGAAATAGGCCTGGTAATGGGAGGAACTGTCTCGGCGGGAACGTACACCGCCGGCGTCCTCGACTTTTTGTTCGAGGCACTTGACGCCTGGGACGACGCGAGACACGGACGACTCGAGGGTGTTGACTCAACGACGGTACCGTCTCATCGAGTTCGCATCCGGATCATGACGGGTTCGTCTGGTGGTGGCATCAATGCCATACTCGCGGCTCGCGCGCTTCACTACCGGTTTCCACACGCGCCGATGCACTCTGCGGCGGCAGTTAGCGAGCGTTCACCCAACCCGTTCTACGATATCTGGGTTAATGACATAGATATCACGGATCTTCTGGATAACTCAGATCTTCAGCCTGGAATGGAGATCACTTCGATACTTAACGGAACCGCCCTTGATAAAATCGCCTGCTCGGCACTCAAGTATCCGTCCGCAGATCGAGCCCACGCTAGCGTAGTCGCATCAGCCGGCCGCAGCTGGGTCTACAATCCGCTGTCCATCGTCGTAACCCATACGAATCTCACCGGCATTCCGTACGCCCAACCGTTCTCTGGACTCGGTCTCTCAGAGGAATATTTCACGAATCACGCCGACTACGTTCAGCTGTATGCCGGCTTTTCGCCCTCGCCTGAATCACCCAGCCCCAACGTTAAATATCTGCCGCACTCACCTTATTTGAATGTTCCGGCTGGCTTCGACCTGGCGCCCGCCCCTGTCCCGTCGAACCTGAAACCGTTGCAATGGCCGGATATAGCGCAAAACGCCTTGGGTACATCAGCATATGTTTTTGGATTTCCCGCACGAACCGTTAAACGAGAGGGAATACACTATGCTTATCGATTCGTTATGGACAATGAAAGTGGAAAATATAACTGGATCACTCCCTTGTGGTCAGGAATGGCAAGCTCAAGCGATGAGCTGACAAACTATTCCTTCACTGCGCTCGACGGTGGGTTTACTAACAACGAGCCAATTCTGTTCGCCAGTCAAGCAGTTGAGGGGTTGCAGATAGACAGCCCCAAGGAATCAAGTTACGCACAATGCGCAATCATTCTCATAGATCCTCTTTGCCACCCTCCTCATCGACCGCAAGAATCGACGCGTTTGACGTTAGCCAAGCTTCTCGCTCCAACAATACATATGTTTTCGGGTGCAGGTCGGTTTGGGACGGCCGATATGGCAGGCTTCCTGCGCTCGGATACCTATAACCGCTTTTTGATCGCCCCGAAGCGGAAGTCGGATAGCGGAATCACGCTGGCCGGCGGCGCCGCCCTTTGCAGCGACGGCCTGGGGGCGTTTCTCGGCTTTATGTGCCGAGACTTCAGGGAGCACGATTTCATGCTCGGTCGCAGGAACTGCCAAGCCTTTCTGACTGGAACACTGGTTTTGTCCAGAGAGAACAAGGTCTTCAGCGGGCATCATCCCGAGATATCCGACGGGTACGGCGGACCCAGGCCGCCGGACGGCATGAACGAATGCCCACTGATCCCCCTCTATGGCAGTGCAACCCAAGAGCAACCGCAGCCGCCGTGGCCAGCGGGAAAATTCGAGCCGGAAAGTATCCGGGATGCGATCAGGCGTCGCGTACATCTGATGTTGAAGCGAACAAACAACTACCTTGGATTACCCCCGCTAGCGCAGGCCGTGTTCACCCTTGTCGCCGCGGCGATCCTGGCTCCGAAGATCTCGAGTAAAGCAATTTTAACGATCAGAACAGAGCTGGGTCGCAAGAAGCTTTTGTAGCCACGACATGCAATCCTCTTGTAGACGTGGGTGCAAAGACCGCCATCTAAATAGACAGCAAGCCAAATCGTGTAAGCATCCCGATCGGTCTCGTTCTTTCACAAGGAAATGTAGGACTGGAGTGAACGGAAGGCACATGTACCGAGCGCTATTCCATTGATAAGGAAGACAATCAGTCGTGACGCAGCGCTTAGCTTGATGGATGGCCCGAGGCTATACAGGATGCGAGTCAGGACATATACCCATCCTGCTGTCAGGTCAAAGGATGTTGTGTTTCCGATCATCGAGGTTACGATCGAGGAAACGTAGAAGATCAAAGGCGCGCCAAGGAGTGTACGCTCCACGTCCCAACGGACGCTCTTAGCAAACACCAGGTCGTCCGCGGCCTCTTCACTGGCTTGCGTTATACCTTTTTCCAGCAAAATTCTTACACGAATCAGATTGATAAATTCGGAAATGGTCACTCTACAAACCAGGACGACTGTCCATGTCATCAGAGTGCAGACTGGCAACATAACTGCGGCTTTCATACGCTACCTCAACCATGGCGTTGTGAAATACTAGTCACATTCGGACCGGTTTAGCACTGGCACGATAGGGGTCGACCCGATTCACTGTGCCACGAGCCGCAATATCACTTCGCCACTAAACCGGACAGGTAGAGCAACACGCGATTTGAGGGCAATTTGTTGCACTTCTTCAAACTGTCATTTCGACGATATGCGTAGCACAAAGGCATACACAGGATCGGCGTGGCCGCTTCGCTCTCGGGTGTCGTTCGGCAATCCGCACTCCGGTGCGCATATGACAGACGCATATTGATGCGTAGAAACAGTAGCTCGGTTAGATATCGATGGGAGCACTGCGATTCGACAATGCCTGCCGAAGGTACATTCCTGATGAACAGGCTAAGACATCTTCGATCTCCGCTGACCTCCAGACACATGGAATAGAATCCGCGACGCCGTGTTTTAGGGGCTCCGAACACGGCGTGCGTCATCCTGTCGCGCGTCGTCGTTACCTTCTGGTTCGTCAAAAAAAGGAGATCGACAGATGCTAAGGTTCTGCTTTCATAAGTCGCGCTTTATCGTGAGTCCTCTTGCCGTTGTCATCGCGTTTTCGATGCCGCGTGCCGAAGCCGCACCAACCTCCATGCCACAATTCCTCCCTTTGCTCGACATGACGGCGACGCGCTTGCATATTGCGCGGCAGGTAGCTTTGACAAAGTGGGATTCGCGTAAGCCCGTTGAAGATCTGCCACGGGAAGCGGACGTGATCAAGGCCGCAGTGGAGGAGGCAAGCACGCTCGGCGTGCCTGCACGGCTTGCAGCGCGTTTCTTTGCTGACCAGATCGAAGCAAACAAGCTCGTGCAGTATGTGCTGCTTGCCCAATGGAGACGGGCGGGTCGCGCGCCAGATGAAAAGCGAGTGGATCTCGCGAAAGACATCCGCCCTAAACTCGACGTGTTGCAACAGGGATTTATTCAGGTGCTGGCCGATATGAAGACGTTACGCGCGGCGCAGGATTGTGACGTGCAATTGGCGCGAGCCACGCAGGAATATGTCGCGAGTCAAGGGCTCGATTCGTTATATGCACACGCGATGGATCGCGCACTGGCGCGTGTCTGCGAGAAGGAATGAGATCCCAACGCGGCAGATGACGAGCGAAGGGGGCCGGCGGGCGAGTGCTCGCAGGCTCGGTCGCGGAAGTGGTGGCTACGCGCTCCTGCCCGTTGCGCGCAGCCAGAGCGAGACGACAATCGCAACCAGCAGGAGCGAACCGGTCATCCACGTCATGCCCGACCATCCACCGAGGTTCCAGAACACACCGCCAAGCGATCCCACCACGCACGACCCGGCGTAATACATAAACAGATACAGCGATGAAGCTTGCGCCTTGCCGGATTGCGCGCGAGCGCTAACCGATGCGCTCGCAACGGAATGCGAGCCAAAGAAACCAACCGTCAACACCGCGATGCCGATCACGATCACGGGCAATGAATTCGCGCGCGTAAGCGCGGTGCCAAGCAGCATAAGCCCGAGGGAAATGGGCAATAGCGTTTTGCGCCCAAGCCATCCCGACAGGCTGCCGATGCATGCCGAACTGACAATACCGCATAAATAGACAGCAAAAATCAGACCGATTTTTGTCTGGCTGAGCGAGAACGGCGGCGCAACCAGCCGGTAGCCGATGTAGTTGTAGACAGCGACAAACCCGCCCGCCAGCAGAAAGCCCACTGCGAATAGCCACGGCAGCGTGCGGTCCCGCAACTGCAGCGCATACGTCTTGCCGAGCAAGCCCAGATGCAACGGACGGCGAACGAAATGCCGCGACGCGGGCAGGTAGCGCCACATGACAAGCGCGCACAGCACCGCGAGGACGGCCATCGTCATCGCGGCCGCGCGCCAGCCCCACATATCCGTCACCACGCCCGTCAGCAGACGGCCTGACATGCCGCCCAAACCAGTGCCGCCGACATACAGCCCCATCGCGATACCGAGCGAACGCGGATGCATCTCTTCGCCGACATAGGCCATGGCGACGGCCGGCAAGCCGCTCAACGCCACCCCCATCAGCGCGCGCATGACGAGAAATGCCGTCCAGTGCGGCAGTACCGCGCTGAGCATGCCCAGCACAGCGGACAGCAGCAATGCGCCGACCATCATCGGTTTGCGGCCCCACGCTTCGGAGAGCCCGCCGGCCACCAGCAACGAGACGGCCAGCAGGCCGGTCGTCAACGACAGCGCGAGACTGGCGCCCGCTGCGCTCACGTGAAAGCTCTCGGAAAAGAGCGGCATCAGCGGTTGCACGCAGTAAAGCAGCGCGAACGTCGCAAAGCCCGCCGCAAATAGCGCGCAGTTGGTGCGGACGAATTCGGATGTGCCGAATTCGATCTTCCGGATCGCCGCGCGGGATGCGGGCGGCGTCCCCGCGGTCTCTATCGCGGGCGCGATGTCCTGTTCCAGGGTGTCGGCGTCTTGTCCTGCCATGTTCGGTTCCCGGTCGATCGGTCTGATGTCTATATCGAATGATCCGACTCGAAACGATGGCCGTCCAATATCGTTTGCGCCGTAATTGATACATAATCGATATCATGGATCTGCGACGTCTGCGCTACTTTGTCGTGCTGGCCGAAAACCTGCATTTCGGCCGCGCCGCATTGTCCCTGAATATCGCGCAGCCGCCGCTCAGCCAGCAAATCCGGGTACTCGAGCAGGAACTGGGCGCGCGGCTCTTCGAGCGCAGCAACCGGCGCGTGGAACTGACGCCGGCCGGCAAGGCGCTGCTGCCCGAGGCGCGCGCGCTGCTCGCGCAAGCGGAACGGACATCGACGGTGGCGGTCCGCGCGCAGCGCGGCGAAATTGGCGAACTGCGTGTCGGATTGACGGGCTCGGCCATGTTCACCGTCGTGATTCCGCGTTTGATCCTGATGTACCGCCAGCGTTATCCCGGTGTACGTCTGCGCATCGATGAACTGACAACCCAGGAGCAACTGGACGCGCTGCTCGAACAACGGCTCGACGTCGCGATCGTGCGCAGCGTCTCGACCCCCGACCTGCCCCCTACGCTGCGCGCGACGCGTTTGCTCGAAGACTCGCTGGTCGTGGCGTTGCCAGCGCAGCATCGACTGGCCGGCGCCGCGAGGCCATTGCCGATCAGTGCCCTGGCCGATGAGGCATTCGTCATGTACCCGCGCGACAGCGGGACCGGCGTGTATGACCAGATCATCATGCTGTGCCGCCGGGCAGGCTTTGCCCCGACCATTGCACAAGAAGCGCATGCAATGGCGACCATCGTCGGACTGGTCGCGGCGGGGCTCGGTGTCGCGGTTGTGCCGGACTCGCTGCGCAGTATTGGTGCGAACGGCGTGGTGTACCGGCCGCTCAAGGAGAAAGGCGCCCGATCGGCAATGTGGCTCGTATTGCAGACGCGTCAGCCTTCCCCGCAGGCGGCCGCCTTTGCCGCAGTGTCAAAGACGGCGTAACCGGCCATTGGGCAGCACGGCGATCAACCGCTGGTAAGCGTGTCGACGCATCGATGCTTTGCGCTCGCGGCGATGCGCATTGCTGTCACGAACGCGGCTGCGGACCCGAGCGAGACCAGCAAAACCGTCCACTCTACCGGCGCATAGCTGCGTCCGATTGCCCAGATCGCCGCGGCGGAAATCGGCGCAATGCCTTTTGCGATGTTGGACGGCATGGAAAGCAGGCCGCTCACCGCACCGTAGCCTTCAGTCCACATCGCGTCCTGCACGATGGTCCCGCGCAGAATGGTCATCATTCCGTTAGCGCCGCCGTACACGGTTGCGAAGAGCATGAGCAGGACGGACGACTTGCCGGCCAGCATCAGAATCACGACCGAAGCGGGGAACGCGGTCGTAATCACCATGCCCATCGTCGAGGGCGGAACGTTGCGGCCGATCGTCAACCAGAGGATGCGCGCAAGCACTTGCGCCGGACCGATGACCGCCATCGTCGCAACGACGATCGCCGGCGATACGTGACGCTCGGTCATCAACGGAACGAGGTGAAACGTCAGCGCCGCGAAGGTCGCGTAGTAGGCGGTAAAGCAGACGGCGAGCGCCCAGAACGTCGGCGTTCGCAGTGCACGCCGCGTCGCAGCCGCATTGGCGCGCTGCGTGGCAAGCTTGTGGTCCGAATGATCGGCGCGCGCCGTATCGCGGCCGATCGCAATCGCGTTGAGCGGCAGACAGACCGCCAGATTGATCGCGGCCAGCACGAGCAGCGCGCCGCGCCAGCCAAGCGAATTCACGAGACTGTGTGTGAGTGGGATAAACACCGTGCTCGCGAAGCCGCCTGCCAGCGTAATGAGCGTGATCCTTTTGCGAAAGCTGTCGGGAAAACGGCGCGTGACCACCGCGAACACCGGGTCATAGAGTGTCGCGGCCATGGCCAAGCCGAGGCCTATCCAGACGACGAACAGCGTGACGAGGCTATGAGCCTGCGACCACAAGACCAGCATTGCCGTTGCGAGCACGGCGCCCCACGTCATCACGCGCCGGCCGTGGCCATGATCGATCCAGATGCCGATCGGCCACGCGGCTAGGCCGGATACGAGCAGACCGACGGAGAGCGCCGCGTTCGTGGCCGTTCGGCTCCATCCCATCGCGCTTTCCATGGGCACGACGAACAGGGAAAACGCGTAGTAGATCGCGCCCCACGCGACGAGTTGTGCCGCAGCGAGCGCCCATGTCGCGGCACCGCCGCTGCTCGATTTTTCCATCATGGATTCAGGTTTCGAAATGGGCGGCGCGGTTCACACGCGCTGCGCTCGTCCGGATTCATACCAGCGCTGCGAACGGTTGACGATACCGACCACCAGCAACATCACCGGCACTTCGATCAGCACGCCGACGACGGTCGCCAGCGCGGCCCCCGAATGAAAGCCGAACAGGCTGATTGCGGTCGCGACGGCAAGTTCGAAGAAGTTGCTCGCGCCGATCAGACTCGACGGACCGGCCACGCAATGCGCGACGCCAAGCCGGCGGTTGAGCACGTACGCGAGCCCCGAATTGACGAAAACCTGAACGAGGATCGGCACGGCAAGCATCGCGATGACGAGCGGTTCCCGCACGATCGCCTGCCCTTGAAATGCGAAGAGCAGCACGAGTGTCGCGAGCAGTGCACCTATCGAATACGGACCGAGGCGCGCGACGGCCCGCCGGAAATACACGTCACCGTGCGCGAGCAAGCGACGCCGTATGCCTTGCGCGATGACCACTGGAACAATGATGTAGAGCACAACTGAAATAATCAGCGTGTCCCACGGCACCGCGATCGCCGACAGGCCGAGCAGCAGTGCGACCAGCGGCGCAAACGCGACCACCATGATCGAGTCGTTCAGCGCAACCTGCGATAGCGTGAAATACGGATCGCCCTTGCACAGTTGCGACCACACAAACACCATTGCCGTGCAAGGCGCGGCCGCAAGCAGAACCAGGCCGGCGATATAGCTGTCGATCTGGCCGGCAGGGAGCCACGGCGCAAATACATGACGAACGAACAACCAGCCGAGCAGCGCCATCGAGAACGGTTTGACGAGCCAGTTCACGAACAGCGTGACGCCAATGCCTCGCCACTGGTTCCTCACCTGCGCCATCGCCGAAAAATCGATCTTGACCAGCATCGGCACGATCATGACCCAGATCAGCACCCCGACCGGCAGATTGACGCTGGCGAACTCCATCCGGCCGATCGCCTGGAAAAATTGCGGAAGCGCTTGTCCGAGCGCGATGCCGGCCACGATGCAAAGCGCGACCCACGCCGTCAGATAGCGCTCGAAAAAGCCGATGGCCGGGCGCGCGGCGCTCGCTGCGGCGTCAGTGTGGCTCATTCGTTTCCTCTGCGGGCTGCGCGCCGATCGAGCGCATCCGGTGCTGGATCGTGTGGTGGTCGAGCACGTGCAACGGCAGATTCACGAACTGGCTGACGCGGCTCATGATTTGCCGGAACACCTTGTCGAATACCTCGCGCTTGTCGTCGTCGCTGCCTGCGAATGCGGCCGGGTCATCGAAACCCCAATGCGCCGTAATCGGCTTGCCGGGCCAGACCGGACACACTTCGCCCGCGGCCCGGTCGCACACCGTTATCACGAAATCCATCTGCGGCGCGTCGGGCGTGGCGAATTCATCCCAGCTCTTGCTGCGCAGGTTCGACGTGTCGTAACCGAGCGCTTCGCAACGTTCGACAGCAAAAGGATTCACCGCACCGGCCGGCTGACTGCCCGCGCTGTATGCGCGGAAATGGCCTTTGCCGAGCACATTGAACAACGCTTCGGCCATGATGCTGCGCGCGCTGTTTCCCGTGCAAAGAATGAGGATCGACCACGGCCTGGTGTTCACGAGCGGCTCCGGAAACTCACGCTCGATTCAACCGGCGTGCAGCACGCGGCGGACCCTTGCGTCGACTCGCGCGACTGCCCGTACACGGGCGCGGCCTCGAGCGTGCGGAACGTCTCCCATGCAACGCCTTGCGGGTCGACAGTCCATGCCTTATCCGACCTTGCATAGCAGCACGTCGTGCCGGTCTGCGTTGCCACCGGCAATTGCGCCGCAGTGAAGCGCTCATTCATCTCAGCCAGTTCCGCATCGGTCTCGACCTGAATGCCGACATGATCGATGCCGAGCTTTACGCCGCGCTGCGAAATCGCGAAGTTGACGGCCGGATCGGTCAGTTCCCACTTGCAGTAGTCGCTCTTGATGACGGTCGGCTCCGCATTGCCGAACATCGCGCGATAGAACTGAATGCTGTCGCTCAGGTTCTCAACCGACACGTGAATGTGCATGCGCTTCATGATTCGTCTCCGCAACAGGAAGAGGGGTTGCTTGCCGCGCACGGTGCGCCGGCACAGCAGTTCTCGGTGAGGAACCCGATGAGGCTTGTCATTGCGTCGAAATTGGCCGTGTAAATAACGAAACGCCCTTCCTGACGCGACCTGACGAGTTCCGCATGCGACAGGTCCTTGAGATGAAACGACAGGCCTGAAGGCGCGAGCCCGAGCTGCTGCGCGATTTCACCGGCCGGCAGGCCGTCCGGGCCCGCGACGACCAGCGCGCGGAAGATCGCGAGGCGTGATTCGTGGGCAAGCGCGCCGAGCGCGCGTACGACGAGGTTCGAGTCCATGGACGCACGATACAGGCTTTGTTTCTATATTTCAAGCATTGTTGAAATGACGAATCGCTAACTGGTTCGCGGCGCCCGTCCAGCAGCGCATATAGTGAAACAGGCAACACGAACTCGCGGCTGACTTGAGGGAGAAAGCAATGGACGCGATCAGGAATTGCTGTCGGATGGCCCACTCCACGGACACCGGGCGCCGCATGTGGCTCAAGGCGGCGGTCGGTACGGCGACGGTCGTTGCAGGATTCGGTTTCGAAGCGACTACCGCCGAAGCCGCCGCACTCACAAAGGCTAAACGCGATGCGCTGACACCCGACGAAATTATCGAGCTGATGAAAAAGGGGAACGCGCGCTTCCGGTCGGGACAGATGCAAAAGCGCGACTTTCTTGCGCAGAAGCGGGCAAGTGCCACAGGGCAGTACCCCGCGGCCGTTATCCTCAGTTGCATCGATTCGCGTGCCCCCGCTGAGATCATTCTCGACGCGGGCATTGGCGACACGTTCAATGCGCGCGTGGCCGGCAATGTCGCCAATCCGGACATCCTGGGCAGCCTCGAATTTGCTTGCGCGGCGGCCGGTGCAAAAGTGGTCCTCGTGATGGGCCACACGTCGTGCGGCGCAATCAAGGGGGCGATCGACAACGTGCAGCTCGGCAACCTCACGGGTCTGCTCGACAAGATCAAACCGGCGGTCGAGGCCACGCAGTACACCGGAGAACGGAGCAGCAAAAATCTCGATTTCGTCGACGCCGTCGCACAAACCAATGTTCAGCAGACGATCACGGCGATACGCAACGGCAGCCCGACGCTGCACGATCTGGAAAGCAAAGGGCAGATCAAGA
The DNA here is from genome assembly GCF_054589215.1 of Paraburkholderia sp. 2C. Lineage (NCBI taxonomy): Bacteria > Pseudomonadati > Pseudomonadota > Betaproteobacteria > Burkholderiales > Burkholderiaceae > Paraburkholderia > Paraburkholderia sp. 2C. The sequence goes on from NZ_BAAILL010000032.1 coordinate 596,252, forward strand.
TCGTCGGCGCCATGTACGAACTGCAGGGCGGCGCGGTGAAGTTTCTGTGAGGTGAGCGTGATGGCAGGCGCTGCATGACCCAGAGCAGTCATCGATAATGCGGGTTATGAAGCAATCCCCTCTGAATGCCCTGCTGCACGACATCCGCGCCTGCACGGTCTGCGCGCCCTTCCTGCCGCACGCGCCTCGTCCGGTGCTGGCCGCGTCCGAAAATTCGCGCATCTTGCTCATCGGCCAGGCGCCCGGCGCGCGCGTGCACGCGTCGGGCATTCCATGGAGCGACGCGAGCGGCGCGCGATTGCGCACATGGCTCGGCGTCGACGATGCGATCTTTTACGACGACGCGAAATTCGCGCTCGTGCCGATGGGTTTCTGTTTTCCGGGTCGCGGCGCAAGTGGCGACCTGCCGCCCCGGCCCGAATGCGCGGCGCGCTGGCACGGCGATTTGCTGGCGCGGATGCGCTCGGTTCGCCTCACGCTGCTGATCGGCCAATACGCGCAGCGGTTCGGGCTCGGCAATGCATCCGGTACGACATTGACCGAAACGCTCTTGCGGTGGCGCGACTTCGGTCCGCAGATGATTCCCCTGCCGCATCCGTCGCCGCGCAACATCGCGTGGTTCAAGCGCAACCCGTGGTTCGATGCGGATGTATTGCCGACGCTTCGGGAGCGGGTCGCGCTGGCGTTGTTGTGAACCACCCAACACAAATTCAGAATCTGTTGTCGCGGCCACGACATCCGCTCGCGGCCCATTGAACTTCATCCCCTCGCACGCCGGCCGCACGGGACTTACCCGTGCTGGCATATTCGATGCAGAAATGCGCTCGCTCGCCAGTCGGACGCTCTACGGGCAAACCGCTACCGAGGAGACCACCATGCAATCATTCGCCCACAACAGATCGAGTTCCCGTTTTCCGCGCATTCGCCTGGTTAGCGCACGCGGAGCGAAAGCAAAAGACAATTCAACGTTCAAACACACGTTGGCGTTGCTTTTTCTAACACCTCAAAGATGGCACAGCTGGATGATGAGTCGGGCGTGTACCTTTATCGTGCTTTACCTGATCGCGCATCTGGCCTTCGATTGCTACAAGCAAAGATCGCACAGGCCGGCAAAGCCGACATTCTGATATCCGCGGCAGATTCGACGATGCGCGCGAACTCAGCAAGGAAGGCATCGACCGATTCGGCGAATCGGCCGCGCTACATCAGATCAACGCCGTCGCGCTCGAGCACAACGGACATCGAGACGAAGCGATCCGCGAATTGCGTGCAAGCGTTAAGCGTCCGGATGCGACTGCCGACACGTGGCGCGTCTATGGTGACGTACTGATTCATGCCTGGAAAGAGAGTGGCGATCCTAACCAATACGAAGAGGCATTGAATGCATTCCGTTCGGCGCATGAAGCGCAGCCGCGCTTTGCCGATAATCTTCATGACTGGGGCGATGCATACCTGTCGAATGGCGAACTCGATGAGGCCGTCAAGAAGTTCTCATCGGCAGTGAGCGTCAGCGGCGATCGCCATGGGCCCTCGCGCATCGGCTGGAGCATTGCGCTCTACCGCAACGGAGATGTGAAAGGCGCGCGCGTGGAACTGGACCGGGCGAGCCGTATCAACGGCAACGACGACAACGTTGCGATGCATCCGGCGCGCGGCCCAAAGCCATTCAATGCGCGCCTGCCACAGCCACCTTCGGCAGAAAAGGAATACTGTCCGGCACTGCAGGCTTCGGCAACGAGATCAGATACGCGGCTCCTGGCCGCGGCGATGACCGCCGGAACATGCCGTCAGCGCGAGGTGGGGCGCAGTGCGCAAAAGCCGCAATCGGGGTAAGGTGTCGTCAGCCGACTCGCGCGGTCGCGCGTTTTCCGGGAGGTGGAACATGTGTCGCTGGCTCGCATATACGGGAAATCCGATTCAGCTCGAAACCGTGCTTTTCCGTTCGACGCATTCGCTGATAGACCAAAGTCTGCACTCACGCATGGGCGCCACCACGACGAACGGCGACGGCTTCGGTATCGGCTGGTATGGCCGGCCCCACGAAACGCCGTTTCGTTACCGCAGCGTTCGCCCGGCGTGGAACGACCACAATCTGCGCGAGGCTGCGCGGGCCATACACTCGCCCTTGTTCGTCGCACATATTCGCGCGGCGACCGAGGCGCCGGTGCAGGAATCCAACTGTCATCCGTTTCGCCACAACCAGTGGCTATTCGTGCATAACGGGTTGATCCGGAATTTTCAGGTGCTGCGCCGCGACCTGATGATGCGGATCGACCCCGCGCTGTTCGCATCGGTTGAAGGGTCGACCGATTCGGAAGTCATGTTCTATCTCGCGCTTACCTACGGACTTCAGCAGGAGCCGGTGGCCGCGCTGCAACGAATGGCCGGGCTGATCGAGCAGACCGCGGCGTTACATCGCGTCGCGCAGCCGCTCAATATGACCGTCTGCGCCACGGACGGCGAGCAGGTCGTGGCGGTACGCTACTCGAGCGAGCGACAGTCGCGCACGCTGTTTCACAGCACGTCCTTCAGGCATTTGCACGAACTCTATCCGCACGATCCGCGCATTGCCTCGGCAGGCGAAGAGGCTTTTCTGGTGCTGTCGGAGCCGCTGGTCGATCTGCCCAATGCATGGGAGGAAGTTGCGGAGAATACCGCCATCGTCGCTCGCCGCGGCGACATCCGGCAGCAGGCTTTCGTGCCGCGGATGCAGGCGTAAGCATGGGTGTGGCCCGCGTCTGGGGCTTAGACACAGGAGCGGCCGTCGTACACTAACGGTCCGGACGAATGTTCGCCCCGCAAGGACCGCGTATGCCGATGATTGCCCTGATTGCCCTAACGGTCGTTATTACGCTTGTCGTCGTGCTGATCATCGCGAACCTGACGAGCGGCGAAAAGAAGATCGAACACAAGATCGAGCGGCTATACGCCAGCGAAGATCCGCAGTTCAAGCGCTCGATGGGACTGCTCCTCGGTCCGCCCGTTGTCGGCGGCAATCGCTTCGACGTACTCGTGAATGGCGACGAAATCTTTCCGTCAATGCTGGAAGGCATCCGCTCGGCGCGGCAAACGATCACCTTCGAAACCTTCATTTACTGGTCCGGCGCGATCGGCGAGCAAATCGCAAAGGCGCTGTCCGACAGGGCACGTGCGGGTATCGCCGTCCATATTCTGCTCGACTGGGTCGGCTCGTCGAAAATGGACAGGCGCTATCTACAGATGCTGCGCGAGGCGGGCGCGGAAGTGATTCAGTATCACAAGCCGCACTGGACGGGCCTCGGCCGCATGAACGACCGCACACACCGCAAGCTGCTCGTGATCGACGGACACATCGGCTTTACGGGTGGCGTGGGCATCGCCGACGAATGGACCGGGCACGCGCAGGACGAGAAGCACTGGCGCGACACGCACTTTCGCGTGGAAGGCCCGGCGGTCGGACAGATGCAGGCGGTCTTCATGGACAACTGGGTCAAAGCAACGGGGAACGTGCTGCACGGCCCGCGCTATTTTCCGGAGATCGACGCCGCGGGCGATGGCCTCGCGCATATGTTCAGCAGTTCGCCCTCGGGCGGCAGCGACGACATGCAGCTGATGTACCTCATGGCGATCACGGCCGCGACGCGTTCGATTCATTTGTCCAGCGCGTACTTCGTGCCGGACAAGCTGACGATCAATGCGATCGTCGAAGCGGCAAAGCGCGGCGTCAAGGTGCGCATCATCACGCCCGGCAAGCGCATCGACACCCATACGGTGCGCGAGGCGTCGCGCGCGTGCTGGGGCGACCTGCTCGCAGCGGGCGTCGAGATGCACGAATATCAGCCGACGATGTTCCACTGCAAGCTGCTCGTCGTCGACGAGTATCTGGTATCGGTGGGTTCGACTAACTTCGATAGCCGCTCGTTCAAGCTCAACGACGAGGCCAATCTCAACATCTACGACCGCGACTTTGCACAGCAGCAAACCGCGATTTTCGATCGCGACGTCACCCACGCAAAACGCATCACGCTTGACGACTGGCGCCGCCGTCCGTTCCTCGAAAAGCTGCTGGAACGCGTCGTTGCGCTGCTCGATCCGCAACTTTAGCCGGCCCGTCACACGTTTGACATATTTTTGTGCGCTATCGCGCAAAACCAGGCCTTTTAGGATTTACATCGCGCCAACCATCCCCTTTCATTTACATCTGCGACCCGGACGCTTCGATTCTCGAGGTCGCGCTTCGTGAATGACATCTAGCGCAACCGTGAGGGCTATGCCTCCCGGGAAACTCGTCATTGAGAGCGAGAGGGGTCCATGAGAATTAAGCCAACTTTCCTGCTAAAGATCGCGTTACTGCTTGTGGTGATCAATGCCACGAACCACGGCACGTTCAGTCGCGTGCATTTTCTGCTTGTCGATAAGCGTTTAATGACGCTCGTGATATTCGGCGCGATCTGGATGCTTTCTCTTGCCGCCATTCTCGCGGCCGCCTTTCATCCGTCTCCGGTCGTGCGCCTGTTCTGGGCGGTTCCACTCAGCGTCGCCGGAACAGCGGCGTTTGCCTACTATGCCGTCCAGCAATCCGAATTCTTCATATTCGACGTGCTGAACTTCTGGTCCGCCCGTCATGATGTGAACCGGGCACTGAATTTCTATTCCGGCGCAATCGCACCGTCGCTTGCCGTCCTGTGCGTGAGTTTCGTGGCGTTTTCCATGCCTACAGGTTTGTCCACCGACATTCATCGCCCGATGCGGTATGCACTTTCCATGGCCCCGCTCCTGCCCGTCGCGCTGATGATCCTCGTAGTGCTGTATCGGGACGGCAAAGGCTCGGATGCGATGCCCAAGCAGTTTGCGCCGCTGTCGCTCACCGTTCTCGCCGCGTACAAGATCGATACCGGGCGATTCCCCGACCGCCATCAGGTGCAATTGAATCCCGGCACGCCGCTGGTCCGCGCGCTGGTTCTGATGGTCGATGAAAGCGTGCGCGCCGACCATGTGAGCCTCGAACCGGGCAATCGCTATACGCCCGAATGGGCCTCGGTGAACCAACGCTGGATCGACTTCAGTCCCGCGGTGTCGGGCAGCAATTGCTCCAACAACTCGAACGCATTGCTGCGCTTTATGGCCAACCCGCGCAATCTCTCGACCAGCATCACGACCAATCCCACCGTCTGGCAGTACGCGAAAGCGGCGGGATTCCGCACCGTCTATATCGATGCGCAGGCCGGCTTCATCAGCGCTTATGGCAAGCTGCAAAACTATATGACGCCCGCGGAGACGAACTCGATAGACCGTCTCTACAAGCTGGACGCGAATATTCCCACGCATCAACTTGATGACGAACTCGTCCGCATCACATTGGCAGAACTTGCCCGCGGCGATCGCGTGTTCATCTACGCGAACAAGAACGGCGCCCATTTCCCTTACGTGAACGACGCTCCCGGCGACCGGAAGCCTCCTGTACCCATCGACGGCAATTTCGTGGGCAACGATCCCGCCACGCTTGCAACCTATGCCAGCGCCGTGCACTGGTCGACGGATCGAACGATGGCCCGTCTGACACGCGATGCGAACTGGAACGGCATGACGATGATCTACACGTCCGACCACGGCCAGAACTTCAGCCCCGGACACCTGACCCATTGCAGTTCCGCCAGCAATGTCGATCCTCAGGAAGGTATCGTGCCGCTGATGGTTGCCACGGAAGATCAGGACCTGAGGCAACGCTTCACCGACGTGTCGCGACGCTTTCCGGGGCACGGATCTCATTTCGCCATTGCGCCGACGCTGCTGGAACTGATGGGATACGCTCCCGCCGATATCGCGACCATTTACGACGAATCGCTACTGCGTAACCTCGATACCAAACCGCGCTTTGTCTCGGATGACCTGTTCGGCGTGTTCAGTTCGCAAGCCAACTGGCACGATGTCGATCCCTTTGTTCAGCGGCCGCGCACAGACACGGCCAGGCACCATTTTGTCCAGGCATCGCAGGTCAATTGACTTGCATCCCTACTCTTCGCTCACCATTCCTTCACTACCACGCGACATGCCGATATATGCAGCCAGACGTCCCGCCCGAACCGCTCTCCGCTGATGATTCGCTCGCGCCGTTGTCGTTCAATCCGTACAAAGGCAGCCGCGGTCTCACGCGCGGCTGGCGCGCGGTAAAGAACTCGCTGGCCGGATTTCGCGTCGCGATTCGTGAGGAAAGCGCATTCCGCCAGGAGCTCGTGCTCGCCGCGATCCTGATCCCGTGCGGCCTCGCCGTGCCCGTCGATCCTGCCTCGCGCGTGCTATTGCTCGCCTCGGTACTGCTCGTGTTGATCGTCGAACTGCTCAATTCGAGCCTCGAAGCGGCGATCGACCGCATCTCGCTCGAACGTCACGAACTGTCGCGCCGCGCGAAGGATCTCGGCAGTGCCGCCGTGATGGTCGCGCTTGGCCTTTGCCTGATGACGTGGGCGGTGATCGCCGGGCCGCTCGTCATGCGCTGGTTTCGTGCGCTGTTATGACGACCAATGAAGAGTCACCGTAGCGCGCGGCCCGTGCATGGCTGCTGTGCACTGCCAATCGCAGCGGTTATTGCAGCCGCTATTGCGGCGGCAGCACCGACTCGGGCCCATGCAGACGCCGTGCCGCCCCTGGCCAACGACGCTATCGTCAGCACCTGGCGCACCCTGCGCATGGTCGACTGCGCCCGCTGTCATGGAAAGGATTACGAAGGACTGGCCGCACCTTCGATTGTCGACTACGCGCGCACCCAGAGCCGCGAGATGTTTACCCGCATGGTCCTCGACGGCGACCCGCCTCGCGGGATGCCCGCGTATCGCGACAATCCGCTGATCGCCGGGCACATCGACGAAATCTACCGGTACTTTGTCGGCCGTGCGAACGGCACCATCCGCGCCGGCCCTCCGCTTCCGCCACCCCAGCATCCACCGCAGCCGAAGTAACCGCGATAAGTGTCATCTCATTGGCGTTTGTACCTGTGCGCTATCGTCGCATCGCCTGTACTTCAGCGGTGAGACTTTCGATCAGTGCCTGCGCCGGCTGCCGGTTCATCGCCGATCGCCTGATCAGAATGCCGATCTCACGCGCAAGCGGACGGCCCGGCAACGCAATCACCTTGATCCCCGCCGTGCGCGCGACGGGAATCAGTTCGCCTGGAATAATCGAGCACCCAAGGCCCTCGCTCACCATCCTCAGGATCACCGACGGCTCGTCCACTTCGATGCTATCCATGGTCCACAAGCCGTGCCGTTTCAGAAAGCGATCCACCAGATGGCCGCCGTGCGAGCGCCGGTCATAGCGAATAAAGGGCTGCTGACGGAAGAGCTCGCCCAGATCGTCGGGCGAACCTTCGGGCGCCACGCCCACGTAGCGCTCCTGCAAGAGCGGAAGCCACTTCAGATCCGCAGGCAAGCCGAGATGAGGCTTGATCATCACCGCCACGTCCAGGTCGTGCGAATCGATACGTGTGAGCAACTGGATCGACGTGCCCGGAACGATATTGATGTTCGCCATCGCGTGCTCGCGACGAAAGCGCAGCAGGGCTTTCGTCAGAAAACTGTTTTGCACCGTGGAAATCGCGCCGACATTGATGACGCGCCGCGCCGTGCCGCTCGGGCTCTGCTTCAGGCCCTCGAACGATTCCAGAATGCGCGCCGCCTCGCCGAGCGCGTCGCGACCCTCGCTGCTTAGCGTGACCGATTTGCCCGTACGGTCGAACAACGCATAGCCCAACTCTTCTTCGAGCCGCCGGATCTGCGTGCTGACCGCGGATTGAGTCAGACCCAGCCGGTTACCCGCCGCCGAGAACGATTCGGTTTCAGCAGCGACGACGAAGGTGCGGAGATTGCGAATCATGTATCAATCTTTTCGATGCTCAGACTAGAAACTATCCGTTTTGTATCGAACTTCCCGTTGCCTATACTAACCGGCCAACGGGTTGCTCGCCATGACGTCGGCCGCCTCATCACCTTCCATCTTTGGAGTTGCACCTTGGATCTGGGAATTGCTGGAAAAACCGCACTCGTATTCGGCGCGGCGGGCGGCCTGGGCGGCGCCATTGCGCGAGCGCTGGCGGCCGAAGGCGCGCGCATCGCCGTCGCGGACATCAATGAAGACGCCATGTCGCAGACCGTCGCGGACGTCCGGGCCGCGGGCGCCGACGCGCTGCCGCTGCAATGGGATCTGTCGGATCTGAACATCGTCGAAAGCCGCATCCAGTCGATCCGTGACGCGTTCGGCGCCGTCGATATCCTCGTCAACAACACCGGCGGACCGCCGCCGACGCCGGCTGCGGGACAGTCCGTCGATCTGTGGACAAAGAGCTTTCAGTCGATGGTGATGTCGGTCATTGCGATTACGGATCAGGTGCTGCCGGGCATGCGCGAGCGTAAGTGGGGCCGCGTGATTACCAGCACGTCGTCGGGCGTCGTCGCGCCGATCGCGGGACTCGGCATTTCGAACGCGCTGCGCATGTCGCTCGTCGGATGGTCGAAGACGCTCGCTCGCGAAGTGGGCCGTGACGGCATCACATCGAATATCGTGCTGCCCGGACGTATCGCCACGCCGCGCATCACGTTCCTCGACGAACAGAAGGCCAAGCGCGAGGGACGCAGCGTCGAGGAAGTCAGCGCCGAGAGCGTGGCGTCCATTCCGGTCGGACGCTATGGCGATCCACGCGAATATGCGTCGGCGGTGACGTTCCTCGCGAGCCGACAGGCGGCGTACATCACCGGTTCGGTGATTCGCGTCGACGGCGGATTGATCGCCAGCGTTTGAGGGTCCTCGCGGCAGCGATGCACTGCATCGCCAGATCGAATACAACCAGGAGCAGGACTTCATGAGCAACCTGTTGCATGCCACTGCCAAAGGCGTTTTTCTGATCGCGGTGACGCCGTTCACCGACAGCGGCGCACTCGATCTCGAGAGTACCGACCGCATGGTGGATTTTTATCTGGAGCGTGGCGCAACCGGCCTGACGATTCTCGGCATCCTCGGGGAAGCAACCAAGCTGACGGCCGACGAGTCACGCACGTTCGTCAAGCGCGTACTCGCGCGCGTGGCCGATCGCGCGCCGGTGGTGGTCGGCGCATCGGCAGCGGGTTTCGCGCCCATGCGCGAACTGGCCGCGAGCGTGATGGACATGGGCGCGTCCGGCGTCATGGTTGCACCGTCTCCGACGCTGCGCACCGACGACCAGATCGTCGCCTACTTCGACATGGTCAACGAGACGCTGGGCGACGATTGCCCGTGGGTTCTGCAGGACCATCCGGTTTCAACAGGCGTGCAGATGTCCACACCCGTGGTCCTGCGCATCCTCAAGAATTCGCCGGCCTGCGTGATGCTCAAGCACGAAGATTGTCCGGGCCTCGCCAAGCTGTCGGCCATCCGCGCGGCAAGCGGCAAAGGCGAGGTCAAGCGCGTTTCGATACTGACAGGCAATGGCGGCGGTCTCTTTCTGCCGGAAGAACTGACGCGCGGCGCGGACGGCGCGATGACGGGTTTCGCGTACCCCGAAATGATGGTCGACGTGTGCAAGGCCCATGCGAACGGCGATATCGAACGGGCCCACGACCTGTTCGACGCCTACCTGCCTCTCGCGCGCTATGAACAACAGTCGGGCATTGGCCTCGCGGTGCGCAAACACATCATGGCGCAACGTGGCGTGATTGCTTCGGCGGCACTGCGCAAACCAGGTCCCAGGCTTTCGGCGGCCGATATCGCCGATATCGAGCGCCTTGTCAGGCGGCAAACAAAACGCCTCGATGAGATTCAATAAGCCTTGCAGCAAAGCTTGAAGATGCGGGCATTCAGACACGCCCACTCATGATGCATCACTAACAAACAATTACAAAACTGAATCTCGACCCTCGCCTTGAAACTTCCGCGAGTTTAATCTCAAGAACGCCTGAACGCCTACCGTTAACACAAAGGTCGTTTTCACAATCCAGGCAAATCCTGACCAGAGTTCAGTATGTCGATCGAGATGACGCGGAGGAAACAGAAGTGAGTCGTCTGAATCTGAATGCGAAGTTATGGGCGGCGCTTGCCGTCATGTGGGTCGGTCTCTTGCTGCTGGCGGGCAGCGCGGTGGTCGAATCGCACAATACGATGCTCGAGGAGCGCAAGGCCACCATTCGCAGCGTGGTCGAATCGGCGACGGCGATCGTGGCCGATCTGGCCGCACGGGCCGACCGTCATGAGATCTCCGTCGAAGACGCCAAAAAACAGGCCATCGCGCGCCTGAAAGCGATGCGTTACGGCAAGGGCGGTTACCTCTTCATCATGGATTCGTATCCGCGGGTGCTCATGCATCCGGTGCTCCCCGATCTGCTCACCAAGGACGTGAGGGAGAACAAGGATCCGAACGGCAAGCTGCTGTTCGTCGAACAGGTGCGCGCCGCTCAGAATCCGAACGGCGAAGGCTATGCGGAATTCGAAGGCCGCGTGCCGAACGCCTCGGGCGGGTCCGGTTTTACTTACGAAACCAAGATCTCCTTTATCAAGCAGTTCAAACCGTGGGACTGGTATATCGATTCGGGTCTTTATCTGACTGACGTCGCCGCGGCATTTCACCGGTTACTGCTCGAATACCTGTTGATCGTGCTCGCCATCGGCGCCGTCGTATCGGCCGCGATGGTGCTGATCAGCCGCAGTGTGCGCCGCAGCCTCGGCGGCGATCCCTCGCACGCCGCGCGCATTGCCACGCAAATTGCCAACGGGGACTTGAGCGCAGCGGTCGAAACGGTGCCCAGCGATCGCGAAAGCATGCTGTATTCGATGAGGCAAATGCAGGAGCAGTTGACGCAGATGATCGGCAAGATCATGGTGTCGGCCGATTCGATTGCCACCGCTACCGACGAGATCGCCTCGGGCACCACCGATCTGTCCAGCCGCACCGAAGAACAGGCTGCATCGTTGCAGGAAACCGCATCGAGCATGGAAGAGCTGACCGGCGCAGTCCGCCAGAACGCCGAAAACGCACGGCAGGCCACGTCGGTTGCCGGCGATGCCTCGCGCGTCGCGCAGCGCGGCGGCGAAGTGGTGGGACGCGTGGTCGAGACGATGCGAGGCATTACCGATAGCTCGTCGAAAGTCGCGGAGATCATCACGGTTATCGAAGGCATCGCGTTTCAGACCAATATCCTTGCGCTCAATGCAGCTGTCGAAGCGGCGCGGGCGGGCGAGCAGGGGCGTGGCTTCGCGGTGGTCGCCGGTGAAGTTCGCACGCTCGCGCAGCGCAGCGCCACGGCCGCGAAGGAAATCAAGGAACTGATCAGTGAATCGGTGGAGCGCGTCGGTTCGGGCTCGAAACAGGTCGAAGAAGCAGGCAGCACGATCGACGAAGTGGTCCGCTCGGTGGCGCGCGTCACAGCCATCATGAAAGAGATTTCGGCAGCCTCCGACGAACAGAGCACTGGTATCGATCAGGTCAATCGGGCCATCACGCAGATGGATCAGGTCACGCAACAAAACGCGGCGCTCGTCGAACAGGCGACCGCGGCGGCGCAATCCATGGCCGAGCAGGCTCAATTGCTACGCAATTCGGTAGCGGTATTCAAGGTGGGGGACGCCGCTCACGCACGCGTGCCGCAACTCGAAACGTCATTACGGCTCTAGCCGGCACGGCCCTCCCGTCACCCCACGCCAGTATTCATGGATACCATGCAACAGCTCAGCGAAAAAACCGTTATTCGCAAGATCTTCTGGCGAGTGATTCCGCTTCTGATGGTTCTGTATGTGATCTCGTTTATCGACCGCATCAATGTCGGTTTTGCGGCACTGACCATGAATAAGGATATCGGCCTCACGCCTTATCTGTTCGGTTTGGGTTCGGGCATCTTCTTTGTGGGCTACTTTATCTTTGAGATTCCCAGCAACGTCATGATGGTGAAGGTCGGCGCCCGCAGATGGATTGCGCGCATCCTGCTGACATGGGGCGTGCTTGCCTGTGCGATGGCGCTGGCGAGCGGACCGGCCAGCTTCATCGCACTGCGGTTTCTGCTGGGACTCGCGGAAGCGGGCTTTTTCCCGGGCGTGATTCTCTATCTGACGTACTGGTTTCCGGCCCGTTATCGCGCGCGAATCGTCTCGGCGTTCATGCTGTCCATTCCGGTTTCGATTGCCGTCGGCGCGCCGCTGTCGACGCTGATTCTGCAAATGAACGGCGCGCTGGGCGTGAAGGGATGGCAGTGGCTTTTCATCATCGAGGGAGTGCCCGCGATCATCGGCGCATTCTTTGCGCTGCGCCTGTTGACGGACCGTCCGGAGCACGCGACCTGGCTCACCGAAGGCGAACGTGAATGGCTCAGCAAGGAACTGGCCGCGGACGACGTTTCGTCATCCTCCGAGCGCAAGATCGCCGGACTCGGCAAAGCGCTGTTGAATCCGACCGTATTGCTGCTCGCGTTCGTCTACTTCTGCGCGACCGGCGCGAATCTCGGGCTTTCGTTCTTTCTGCCGCAAATCATCAAGCAGCAAGGTTATAGCAACGTCACCGTCGGATTGATCACGTCGATCCCGTATATCGCCGGATGCATCGGCATGCTGATAGTGGGCAACCTGTCCGATCGCTTCAACGAACGGCGCTGGTTCCTCGCGGCGACGATGGTGCTGGCCGCCGGGGGCCTTGTCGCCGCCGGGGCGCTGGGCGCGTCGGTCTGGTCGATCGTGGCGCTGAGCGTGGCGGCTGTGGGAATCTTCGGTTGCAAGGGGCCTTTCTGGTCGCTGCCGTCGTCTTATCTTCGTGGCCAGGCGGCTGCGGGAGGCATCGCTTTCATCAACGCGATCGGCAATCTGGGCGGATTCGCGGGGCCTTACCTCGTTGGCCTGTTCAAGCGCTCGTCCAACAGCTACGCGGACGGTCTGTGCGCACTCGCCGCGTTCTGCGTGGCGGCATTGCTGGTGACGGCGCTGTTTATCCGGCCGCGGCGCGCGGCACAAGCCGCGATGTTTCACCGCCTCGCGGCCGGTAGCGAGGACGCCAAGTGAACCGATAATCGATGTTCGAGGTGCGGACCCGCCGGTGAGGCAAGCACGGGCGGGCCCCGCTCTTTTCTATGGAATCATCGAGGGAAACACATACGCCTGCAGCATGGCGATGATCCCGATCACTGCAGCCCCCGCGATCGAATGGAAGAACACCGTCCGGAAGATCGGCCCTAACGCGAAAGACCGCTCTTTAGGATCGTCGTAGCAGGCCGCGCACGCCACCATGATCGACTGCGCATCGATCATCTTGCCCATGACCCCGCCCGTGGAATTTGTCGCCACGATCAGTATCGGATTCAGGTTGAGCTGCTGCGCAGTGATCCGCTGCAGGCTGCCGAACAGCGCATTGGACGCCGTATCGGAGCCGGTCAGGAACACACCGAGCCAGCCGAGGTAGGCGGCGAAGAACGGATACAGAAAACCGGCATGCGTAAACGCGAGACCCAGTACCGCGTCCGTGCCCGAATAGCGCGTCAGAAATCCGAGCCCGAGGACCTGGCCGATCACCAGCACCGGAATTTTCATCCGCCGCATGGTCTGCGTGAACGCTTCCTTCCATTGTGCCGCGCTCAACTTGAGCACGAGCCCGGAAAGCAGCGCTGCGACGAACACGCCCGTGCCTGCAGTCGATAACCAGTTGATCGTAAATTTGGCCGCTTCCGCTTTGGCGTTGACGGGCGCGACCGGCGGCATCCGCTGCACGAGGTTATGCAGCGCGGGCATGTCCCACACGGGCAGCGACAGCGAACCGGCAAACGGCGAACCCAGCAAGGTCGTCGAAAAGGTGACGCCCGAAAACAGACCGTTGAGCAGCTTCTTGAACTCCGGCACACCCCACAATGCGCAGCATGCGATCAGAATCACCCACGGCATCCAGGCATGAATCGTTTCGGCGGTCGTGTAGCGGTATTTCCACCCGCTCGAGTCCGTGGTGACGGTCTCCGGGTTTTTACCCTCCCGCTCGAGTGCCTCACGTTCGGAGCGCAGCAGAAACCGCGTCTTCGGGTGCCAGACGAAGCGCAGAAACAGCGCCGTGCAGATCACCGAAAACACGCCCGATACCACATCGGTCATCAAATGCAGCGCACTGCTCCCCGACGCGAAAAACTGCATCAGCGCGAACGTCAGACCCGCGCACAACATCGCCGGCCAGACTTCGAACACCTGCTTCCACGTGCCGCCTTCCATCTTGACGAAGGTCGCGACCAGCCAGAACGGCACGAGTACCGACACGAACGGCAGCTGCCGCCCCGCCATCGCCGACAAGGTAACCTGATCGAGTCCGCTGACCGCCGCCAATGTCACGATCGGCGTGCCGATCGCACCCCACGCGACCGGCGCCGTGTTTGCGAGCAGATTCAGCACGGCCGCCTGAAACGGCCTGAAGCCGAGGCCGACCATCACCGCCCCGGCAATCGCGACGGGCGTCCCGAACCCCGACGTGCCTTCAATAATCGCGCCGAACGAGAATGCGATCAGCACGCACTGCAAGCGCCGGTCGAACGAGATATGAACGATGGACTCCTTCACGATCTCGAACTTGCCGCTCACCACGCTCATCGTGTACAGGAACATCGCCGCCAGCACGATCCAGATAATGCCCAGAAATCCCGACAGGGAGCCCAGCGCGAACGCCGAAACGGCCGATACCAACGGCATCCGGAACACCAGACAGGAAATAACGAATGCGGCAACGACCCCGAAGAATGCCGCGTAGGGCGCGGAGATGCCCAGGTGCACATTGCCCTGCGAATCGCGGTGCCGGTGCAACGCGATGAAATAGAGCAGCGTGAGGATTGGAATGGCGGCGGCGATCGTGGAAAGAACCGCATTGCCGAACGGGTTATAGGTTTGGTGGTACATGGTCCTTCCTCTTTCTTGTCTTAGGATTAGGGACTACCGTGCACTTTTCCCGCGTGTAGGCGGTCGATCGGCCAACCCTCGCCTTCTTTCTAAAAGCCGACATCCGCCTTACATCCCAGATGTATAGCGGGGTGCGTCGTCGAGGTCAAGTTTTGCTGCAGTCACGCAAATGGTCCGCCGATAGCGACGGACGGCGCGATGCCAATTGGATAGGGTTCCGCTAGCGCGTCGGATTCAGGTCGCAGATCAATGCGAGAAGATCCGACTGGGTAAGGACGCCGACCACCCGGCGATGGCGATCGATCACGGGCAGATGATGGTGCCCTTTTGCCATAAAGCGCGGCACGTCGCTAAGGCGCACGTCATTGAATTGCCCTGGACTGTTTGTAAGACGAGCATGTTTAAGGACTTGTCGCGTCTTGACGGTGCGTTGCCTGCTCCTGATTACTCTGGGCCTGGGACGGCGCGACGACGCGACGGGCGAGCACAACGCCCGCTAACGCCAGCACGAAACCCAGCATCTGCATCGCGCCCAGTTTTTCGCCGAACAGAAGCCACGCCTCACCGGCCGCGAGCGCGGGTACCGCGAGCAGCAGCGTGCTCATTTTCGTCGCACCGTGAATGCGCACCATCCAGACAAGCAGCAACACCGCGCCGACGGACAACCCCACGACCGACCAGATCAAGCCTATCCACAACGTCGGCGACTGATCCCACTGGTATCCGCCGCCGATCAGCATGCCTGCAAGGGCGACGATCGCGCCGCCGGCATTCTGCACGCTCGCCGAGACACGCACGCCGTCCCCCGCGAGTCTGCCGCGCTGGATCATCGTGCCGGCCGTCATGCCCGTCACCGCGACGACCGCGACAACGACGGCCCATACACCGAAATGTTCATCTCCCGTAGCGGACAATGCCGGTGCGAGTACGCAAACGACGCCTGCGATTGCGGTCGCGAGCCCTGCTACCGTTCGCATCGCAGGACGCTCTCCGTAAATAAGGAACACGGCGACCACCGTCACGATCGGCTGCATGCTGCCGATCAGCGACATCACGCCGGCCGGCATACCGTGCGCGACGGTCCAATAGGCCGCGCTCAGATAGACGCCATGCAGGAGCGCGCCGGCCAGCAGATGCGTCGCAAGCTGCCGTCCGCGCGGCCACCTTTCGCGTGCGGTGAACGCCAACACGCCGAGCAGGCCCGCACTGAGCAACAGGCGCACGAGCAGGAACAGTTCCGTCGACGCGTGCGGCACCACCGCTCGCGCGGCAACGAGTCCTGTCGACCAGATAAGCACAAAGAACCAGGGGGCCAGTATTGAAAACATCTCGAGTACGCTCCGTTAAATACTTCGCGAATGGAATGTAGAGCGCGCTCGAAACGAAGTCGATGCTGCGGCGAGTCGAACGCATGCTCGTATGGCTCAAATTTTTTGCTCGCCGCCGATGTTTTCCGCCGCCGAACTTTCTATCGAAAAGTGTCGGCCACCGAACAACACTTTTCCGCTCTCCACACCTGCGCGGCACGCGCGCTCGACCACCGCAAAGGCCCGGCAGCCAGTGGCACGGTCAATGCGTCAGTGAAGCCGTCAAGAGTCGTCTATCGAGCAACATCGAGCAAGGAGACGCTAAATGAACAGCTTCGACGATGCGTTCAAAGCCCTGATCGGAAGCGAGGGCGGCTACTCCTTCCATCCCGCAGACCCTGGCGGCGAAACGATGTGGGGCGTGACGGCACGCGTGGCGCGCAACTTCGGTTACACCGGCGCGATGAAGGACCTGCCGCTCGAAACCGCCATGCAGATCGCCAAGCAAAAATACTGGGACCCGTTGCATCTGGATGAACTCGATCCACGGGTCGCCTTCCAGATATTCGATGCGAACTACAACGGCGGCCTCGTGGTGTTGTGGATGCAGAAGGCCGCCGGCGCATACGAGGACGGCAAATTCGGCCCGGACACCATGGCCGCCGTGAAGCAAGCGGACCCGATGAAATTTATCCTGCGATTCGTGGCGTATCGGCTCCGGTATCTGCGAAACCTCCATACGTGGCCCACTTTCAGCCGGGGATGGACGGACCGCATGGCAACCAACCTTCTTTTGGGAGCAGCATGATGGACTGGTCAAAATTAGCTTCGAGCATCGGCAGCGCGACTCCTTTGCTTGCTGAACTGATCGGCGGACCGATCGGCCTCGGTGTGACGACCGCCGCCGCGATCATTTCACATACGCTGGGTACACCCAACGATCCGCAAGCAATCGAAACCGCGCTGCATGACGACCCCACCGCACTCGACAAGCTCAGACAGGCCGAAGGCGCTAACGCGGCGCAGTTGCAGCAGCTGGTGGTGACGCAAGCCCATTTCGCGTATCAGACCAACATGGCGCGCATCCAGGCACGCGATCGCGCCAATGCGCGCGCGATGGGCATCGCTAATAAAGACTGGGTGCCCAAGGCGCTCGCGATGTCGGTGACGGGCGGCTTCTTCGGCATTCTGCTGCTGATGACGTTGAAGGAATTGCCCCCCGAAAACAGCAATCTGGTGAACGTCGTGATCGGCGCGCTCGGCACGGCGTGGATCAGCATCATCGGCTACTACTTCGGCACGTCGGCGGGCTCGATGAGAAAGACAGAACTGCTTGCCATACCGAGTGTGCCGATCACCGCGGATAGCGCGGTCACGCTGCGGGAACCGGCGCCGCAGCCGGCACCGATGCCGCGCGCTCATGCGGCGGCAAGCGCACCGCATGCCGACATGTTCCCGGCGTTTGCGCCTGGCGGGCAGGGCCCGATTTTCGGCGAATCGTGACGCGAGATCGAAACAGCGGGCGCAGCGCCGGTTTCGTGCTGCAGGCGGCTAATCGCCGCCTGCACACCTTCTCTCCGACGCTCACTGATACACGCTCGCGGACTTCCGGACAATCTCCTCGACTGCCGCCTTCATCTGGCCAATCAGCACCGGGTCTTTCACGCCATCGCGCTTCGCCAGCGCGTCCAGATTTTCAAAGCCGATCCATGTCTCGCCGAAGCTATCCTTCCAGACGGCGATCCGCAACGGAAGATCCGCGGCAGCGGCCACGCTGTCCTGCATCGCCTTCGTGCCCGCCTTGGGATTGCCGAAGATAATGACGCGCGTGGGTCGCAGCGAAAGCCCCGCCTGAGATCCGTTCGCCTGCTGGTCCAGCGACGCGAAGATCCTGCCGCCCGCGGCCTTGATGTTCTGCTCGAGCCGTGCGGTGGTTTCATTGACATCGAACGCGCTCGCGTACGTCTCCTGCGTTTCCGGGTTGACACCGGAACCCAGCGTCACGTCGTAGGCGGCCGCGATGCGGCGCGCGAGGTCCGTCAGATCGATGTTCTGCTCGTTAATGAGTACCGTGACACAGACCAGCTCCTCCTTGTCAGTGAAGCGGCTCAGGTAAGCGCTAAACCCGGGAACCGAACCCTTGATGTCCATAAACCCCTCATGGCCGGTGAACTGCCAGCCGGCCATCGCGGGGACGACCTTGCCGCTCGGCAACGTCGTGGGCTTGTAGATCAGATCCCGGTGCGCCTGTTCCTTGACCAGCGTATGACCGGCAAGGGCGACGTCCCAGTCGCTCACATCTTCAGGCGATGCCCAGAGCGATCCGTACGCAAACAGACTCGACGTGCTGATACGCTTGACCGGCGTGCTCTGCGCATTCTTTCGCGCGTAGCCGGTCGCCACTTCCGTCGGATTGATATAGGCCTCGTCCCCGGCGAACCGCGTGTGCCAGTTTCCGTTCTGCTCGACCGGATCCTGCTGCGTCATGCTCGCAAAATCCTCGGCGAACATCGTATGGGTCAGATGCAGCGGTTTGAGCTGGCCGTTCCAGATCATGTCGTGATACGACAGGCCGCTGGCCTTTTCGATGGCCAGGCCGAGTAGAAGAAAATTCGTCGCGCTTTCCGAAACCTGCGTGCCGGGCTTGAATGCAAGCGGTTCGCTGCGCACGCTTTTGAGCAGTTCCTGCGGCGGGTAGTCATGGCTCGCATCGAAGCCGGGCGCATGGCGGTAATCGGGCAGCCCCGTGGCATGCTGCAACAACTCCATCACGGTCAGGCCTTTCCACGAAGCGGGCAGATCCGCCACATACTTGCCGATCGGATCGTTCAGCTCCATCTTGCCGGCTTCGACCAGCTGCATGATGGCGATTGCCGTGTAGCCCTGCGTAATCGGCCCGATACTCCACAGCGTATTGCTCGAGGCCAGCAGGCCCTTTTGCGCATCCGATTTTCCGTAACCGGCAACGCGCGGGATATACGGCGCCTGAACGATCGCCATCCCAAGACCGTTGATGTGTTTCTCGTCCATGAGGTCGTAGATCATCTGATCCACGCTCTGGTTGAAGTACTCGAGCCTGGGGTTGCCACGATTCGCGCGTTCGGCATGGGCGGTGACAGCGAACCCGGCGGCCATGACGGCAATTGCCATAGCGCAACGGACTTTTCGATTCACGTTATTCGGCACTTTGTTCTCCGTAAAGACAGGTGATGCCCGACTGGGCGCCGCAAGACGGTGCTGTCGTTCACCGCACGCAGAGGCGCGGCATGGATTGGCTAGGCGAAGGTGAAGCCTTTCTTTTGCAGATCGACCATGAATGCCACGACGCTCGGTACCAGCACCGCGCCGGGGATCAGGTTGTTGGTGAGATCCGCCGCAATGTCGTCGGCGCAACGCGATGAAGACGACTGCGCGAGGGTTCTCGAGATGGCGTGAATCGAGTCGTGACACGCAACGAACACCGCACCGCGCCGCTGCAGCGACGTAATGTTGTTGTTTTGCGGCCCGTAGAATCCGGCCAGGTTTTGCAAGGCGTCATCCGGCGAAGCACCGTCTTTTTCGAGAATCAGCGTGTTGCGGGTAAAGTACGGGCCGGCGAGTTTTGCCAGGTCGTACCTGTCCCACATGCTTTGCGGGAACAGGGCGAGATGCGCGAGACCATGCGTTGCCGAGACCGCAAGAAAGTCGCGCCGGCCGTTTGCGAACACCTGCGCATTCATGGCTTCGCGCATGAGTCCGGGCCACGGGCCGGCGAGGTCCGCGACGTCCCACATCTGCCTGAAGGTGTACTGGTAGCCGAGCAACGCGTCGGCCGCCTGCTTGTCCCACATGTGCTGATCGGTCAGCATGAATGGCACCGACTCGAACTGCCGATGGCGCGGCGCCCGGGCCAGCGTGCGGGCAAGCTCCTGCAACGTGGCGGCGCCGCCGGGGATGGCAGACGCACTGTCCGACGCGCCGCTCTCGCGTGCAGCGGCGATGCGTCCCGATGACAGGGCTGTCAGCAATACGGTACCGAGCCCAATGGCGCGCAGCCCCTGGCGGCGCGTGGTGCTATACGAATCTTGTGACATGGCTTGGCTAACGGTGATTTGCGGTGCTTGCCGACGAAGCTTTCACTTCGCATGAGCGCCTGTAGCGTGCGACCATCGATATGCAGGCTGCTCATCACCACCTCTCTCGTCGCACGCATCGGCCCATCCATCGTAGGACCGGCGTATCGACCGGTCTATCGCTCATTGGTTTTGCGAAATGAGACTGACGGCCTGGCGACATACCTATTCGGAACTAGTGCTGCTGGCCGACCGAGGGATACGGAAGCGTGTTTGAGGGGGCGGAATGCGGGACAATGATTACCCCATGTCCATCTGTCCGCCGCTGAACCAAGAGAAAACATGAGACGACTTTTCCTTACCGCCTTCGCCGCCACCTGCTTCGTCACGTTCGCTCATGCGCAAAGCAATGCACCCGGCCCGCTCGTCACGCCCTCGGGCGAACTGCAATTCGCGCGCGTCGACCATGATTTCGTGGGGATGCTGGACAAACAGGCATTCGATCGCTTTGGTGCGAACACGCTCACGCATTTCGACGACATCGGCAATGCAAATGACGCTGTCACGCGCATGCTCGTGCAGACCGATTCCGGCCCTGTGCTGTACGACTTTCGCCACCGTCCGCCACTCGTGCAGCGTTCGAACAGGCGCATAACAATCAAGCGTGTGTTCTGGCAGGACGATGAAGTCGTGATGCAAGGCCCGCAAGGATGGTTCCGTCTCAAAGGCGGCGTGCTCACGAAACTGCAGTCGTCAAAGTCGACCTACCATTGAATCCGCGCACAAACGGAGATTTGACATGTTGTATGAATTGGCAACGCTATCGTGCCCGCTTCTGGAACAAGACGCTGTTTCCGCGGGCGCGCATCGCTGGGTGTCGAACGCCGACGCAACAGGCCGCCTGCTGGGCGCGTGGCGAACGGAGATCGGCGAGCTGTCGCGCATTGTCGTCTTGCGCAGCTTCGAAGCGGCCGAGGAAATGCAGCATGAACGCGATCGCGCGTTAATGAGCACATGGCCTTTCGATATCAGAAACGACCATGTCCAATTGAACATGGAAAGCTACGCGCGGTTTCCCTTTTTGCCCGAAATCGGGCCTTCGACGTTCGGCCAGTTCTATGAAATTCGCCGCTATTGGCTAAAACCGGGAGGAATCGCGCCAACCATGGCAGCGTGGGAGCGCGCCGTCGGCCCGGCCAAAGCCTACACGTCGCACCTGGTGGCCAACCTGTATGCACTCGACGGACCGCCCCGCATCGCGCATATCTGGGGGTTTGCGAGTCTGGAGGAGCGCATGGCGCTGAGAAGACACCACTACGCCAAAGGACTTTGGCCGCCCAAGGGCGGACCCGAGCAGATAGAGCATGCGACATCGACGATCTGCTTGCCCGAAGCGTGGTCGCCTCTGCGTTGAAGCGGCGCGAGTCAGCGATCGACATGCATCGCCATCCGCCACACGCTTGAACAAAGCGTGAGGCCTCAATGCGACGAGACATAAATCCCATCGGCGAACGCTTCCGGAATCGCGAAGCTTTCGCGCATGCGCTTCGTCTCCGCGGCGGGCGTCAAGCCGAAAAGCCGCTTGAACTCTCTGCTGAACTGCGACGCGCTCGTGTAACCCACGGCGTTGCAGGCCGCCTCCGCCGTCAGGTCCTGGCGCACCATCAACAGTCGGGCCTGATGCAGACGCGTCGACTTCACGTACTGCATCGGCGACACCTGCGTGACCGCCTTGAAGTGACTGTGGAAGCTCGGAATGCTCATGCCGGCTTCCTTGGCGAGTTGCGCCACATCGAGCGATTGCGCGTAGCCCGCGTGAATCAGCCGTAGCGATCTGCCTATCCTGCCGAACTGTCCGCGCATTCCCAACGCTTCGCGCATCGAGCGCCCCTGAGCACCCGTGAGCACGCGGAAATACAGTTCTCGCAGCAGGTCCGGGCCCAATACAGCGGCTTCGAGCGGCCGGTGCATCGCCTCGAGAAAGCGCAATACGGAAGCCTGCATCGCGTCGTCCATCGGCGTCGACATCATGCTTTGAGGCGCTTGCATGCGTTCCGCCGCGCCTTCGCGGTCGATCTGTGCCGCCAGCTCGGCGGCGAGCGCGAAATCGAGGTGCAGATACAGCGCGAGCAGCGGGCGCTCCGGCGTTGCGTCCGTTTCCATACTGAACGGCACAGGCACGGAAACGGCAAGGTAATGATGCTCGTCGTACAGATAGAGCTGGTCGCCGAAGTAACCTCGCTTGCGCCCCTGGCAGACGATCACAATGCCGGGATCGTACAAAACCGGCGTGCGCGACAGCGCCCGGTTCGAACGCAGGATGCGCACGCTCGGCAGTGGCGTCAGGTTGTAGCCTTCATCGGGAGCCAACGCGCGCAGCAGCGCAACCATGCGCTTCTGGCTGCCCGAACTGCGTAAGGCCGGCGCGCAATGCTCAGTGGACGCGCGCGTTGTGCTCATGATGGGTACTCATAGTTTTGTGCAATAAAATTAGCGAAATCTCGCTTATTTACGTTCGACGCTCAGACTAGTATGCACTCTCGAAATAACATTCGGGAGAAACTTCGATGGCATCCAGCAAAATTCTGCTTATCACAGGCGTCAGCAGCGGCTTTGGCCTCGCGCTCGCGAAAGAAGCGCTCGCGGTCGGCCACACCGTGGTCGGTACGGTAAGGAGTGCGCAGGCAAAGCGCGATTTCGAGTCGCTGTCGGCCGCTGCTTTTGCGCGTGTACTCGACGTGACCGACTTCGATGCCATCGACGGCGTCGTGTCGGATATCGAAGCGACGGTCGGGCCGATCGATGTGCTGGTCAACAACGCCGGCTATGGCCACGAAGGCGTCATGGAAGAATCGCCTTTGTCGGAGATGCGCCGGCAATTCGATGTGAACGTATTCGGCGCGGTCGCCATGATGAAAGCCGTCTTGCCCTTTATGCGCGAGCGCCGACGCGGGCACATTCTGAATATGGCGTCGATGGGCGGTCACATCACCCTGCCTGGCATCGCTTATTACCACGGAAGCAAATTCGCGCTGGTCGGTATCTCCGAATCGGTCGGCAAGGAGGTCAAGCCTTTCGGTATCGCCGTGACCGCCGTCGCACCGGGTTCGTTCCGCACCGACTGGGCCGGCCGCTCGATGACACGAACGCCCCGCTCGATTCCGGATTACGACGCGATCTTCGACCCTATCCGTCAAGCGCGCGAGGAAAAGAGCGGCAGACAACTGGGCGACCCAAAGAAAGCTGCGCTCGCGATGCTCGCGGCGATTGACGCGGACTGCCCGCCCGTTCATCTGTTGCTCGGCAGCGATGCGCTCGGGCTTGTGCGAGACAAGTTGTCGGCGTTGGGAGACGAAATCCGGGCATGGGAGACCGTTACGGTTTCGACGGACGGTTGAGTGGATGTTTACTTGAATGCCGCCACGCGTCGGCTATGTTGAATGATGGAGAGGCGGAACTCGGGCCACATTCAGCGAGGGTCACACCATGGGCGTCCAGCTCAATCATACGATCGTCTGGTGCAGCGATAAGCGGAAGTCGACACGCTTCCTGATGGACATCCTGGCGCTTCCGGATCCAGTCGAGTTCGGGCCAATGCTGGTGGTTCAACTCGACAACGGCGTCTCGCTCGACTTCTTCGAGCGCGACGGCGCGATTTCCATGCAGCATTACGCGTTTCTGGTCAGCGAAGAAGCATTCGACCGCGCCTTCGCGCGTATTCGCGATCGAGGGCTTCAGTACTGGGCCGATCCCAGCAAGCAGCGTGTCGGCGAAACCTATCTGCACAACGGCGGCCGGGGCCTCTATTTCGACGACCCCGACGGGCATTTTCTCGAGGTCATGACCCGCCCTTACAAGCTCGGAGCCTAGCGAATTGAAGGTCACCGGGCACCGTCACCGGCACTTCACGGAGGGCCTGCAGACTTTAGCTTCAGCAGCCGCGGGTTTTGCAGTGGTATTCATCGTCTTGATCAGCGGCTGCAGCTCCGCATGGCCGCCGCCCGCGGCAAATCAGGTCGCCTCGCCAGGCGCAGCCAACACAAATGCCTATATGCTGCACACTCCCAACGCGGCGATGCCTGGGAACGCCGCGTCGGCGTCGAAGCCACCGAGGCTCAGCGTCGGCACCAGCTACCCCGATACGCAATTGATTCTGCCGTGGTTCCTCAACGACATCATCAACTTCGTCAACTACCGTTAGTCTCCTCGCGCCCTCGCCGTTCGATTCGCCAGCCGAGATCGCGCTGCATGTACGCTTCCAGGGAAGCCTGGGAGAAAAACCGGCGGCAATCATCGGAGTGAATCATGCAACTGCGCTAACCCGTCGCCGCTCTGCCGAGTGCTTCGCGTCGGCCGCAATGACGTTCGCGCCGTGATGCTGCGAAACTCGACTCATGCACGATTCGGAGCCGCTTGCCAACCGGCATACGAGCGTCGAAACCGACAGAAATAGACAGGTCGCCCAGACGAAGCGTCCAACTGTCTGGATGCCGCGTCGGATGGTCTGTCAATCAGCACGACACGGTCAAGCCGCGCGCGAAGGGGCGCAGCAGATTCGCGACTCACATATGCCGGCCCAACGCGCTCAACTTCAAACTCAGCTGTTTGCGGCGCCGCTCGCGCTCGATGACGAGGCCCCATATATCGTCGCGCATCCGGTAGGTCGAAGCAGGCGCATCGAAGTGCGTATACACGGCATTGTTCAAGTCCGAATCGAGTCCTTCGCAGTGCCACGCGAGGCTTCCGCCCAATGTGAATACGTCCAGCTTGCCGGGCGTGTTCGACACGGCATAGAACCCGTCCCTGAAGAGCCATGCCGCATTGTTCGCATAGAGCCACGCCGCCGCGTCGCGAATACCGGCGGCATCGAACGTCTTCACGTACTCGCGGAACTCGCTGCTTGCGGCGCCTTGCGGCACGGTAGTGACGAAGTGCGTCGCCGAGCGCGGCAAAGCGCTATCCGGATCCCGATAGAATGCGTATTGCTGCGCCCTGCTGCCGATATAGTCGTCGGTGAACGTGTGCCGATTGACCTCTGGCGGAATAGCCAGCGTCCTGTCCTGCCTTATCAACTGCCAGTGGCTTCGCTCCCCTCTGTCGATACTGTCGACGAACGGCGTGTACGAGGACAATCCGGTCGTCAAATACTTTCCGTCCTCCCGGTGGATAAGCGTTTGCCCGACATAGTCGAATACTCCGTTGGCCGACTCCGGGTCGTCCGGCACATTACCGGCATACAGATTGCCGTCGCTGCCGACGCGCAGCACCTTCGCGTAGTCACCGACCACGTGAAAACGGCCGTCGTCGCCAACCGCAAAGTTATGCCGCGTTCCCCCGTGCGTAGAGGATCGCAAGTTCATCGAATTGACGTAGACGTTATCGCTTGCGTCGAGATAGATCTGTGTGACCGACCTGTCGGACTTGTCGTAGGCCTGAAGCCGAAGCGGGCCGCGGTAGTCCCTTCCGGCGTTCTGCTGGTCCTGCACGTCGCGCGCCTTCTGCCACGCCGCGTCGTAGAAAAACGCATGAGCGAGATCCGGGTTCTCCTTGAATTTTCGCGATCGATCGCCTGTCGTGTCCGCCGACACATATGACGCGAACGCGTCGTCCCGCCATGTAAAGTCGCTGATCGGCACGCGCGCCAGTTGCGGTTGAGCGCCCGCGGACGAGGTCCGGTCGTACACGTCCCAGCGATACGCGGAATTGCGCTCGTAATGGCCCGGAACACCGTGCCGCACGGGGCGCCACCCGCGGATCTGGCTGAAGTCGATCCAACCCATCGCGGCCAGTTCCTCGGTCCGCGGGACATGCGCGAAGCGGCCGAGCGTTGCATTGACATCGACCATGTTCGGTGTCGGCGCGATGTAGTAGATGTAGCCATCGCCCGGCAATCGGTCGAGTGCGGTCCGCTCGCGCCGGAACGTGCCCAGATAGCCGGCGCTGTCGATCAGTGTCTGGCTGCTCGCGACATCGTGATCGTGCAGACTGAGGTTGACCTCCCGGAGCGGCGTCTGTCCGGTATCGAAGCCGCCACGTTCCTGCAGGTCGATCGGGCTCACAACGGATGGCCGGAACACACCGTCAACGGGGACGCCCTCCGGATCGGCGCCGGTCTGGCGTTTCAATTCTTTGTATGCTTGCAGGACGGGCGGATCGAAGACGACAGGCGGCGTCGGCAACGTCGGGCGCGGCGTGGCATGCGGTGTGGTACCGCGATCGAGCATTTCGTGCTCCACACCACTGAGTGTGAGATTCGCGAGGCGCGTTGAGACAAGCGGCGCTCTGGACGTGTCCGCGCCCGCCAGCGCGACCGGGTTCGACAAGTCGACGTAGTAGTTCGTGTCGACGTGGTCGATCCCGCTGTGCCGCAGAAAGCCCACTTCGTACATGCCATGCAGCGCGGTGGCCAGTTCCGCGAAGTTCGCGTATCGGAATACACCGGCGTCGGGATCGTAGAGTTCATACTGACTCGTCCGCGAGTCGGACGACGAGCGCAACCTTTGCACAATCACGGTGTGCCCGTCGTCCGGCGACAGCCGGGGCACCGCGGCGCTTGCGGTATCCGACAGCGTATCGCGGAAACGCAGGTCGAGCACCGCGAATTCGGTGTGGTATCCGAATCGTTCGTCGTCGCCTATCTGCGGGTGGTCGAACGCATATTGGAGTTCGCCCACGAGCGCGCCTGCCGAGTGCAGGTTCATCACGCCTTCGTGCCTCAGGTAATTCGGCAACGCACCGACGAGCCCATGCTGATTCTGCCGTTGAAGTTCATCGATTTCCTGAAGCAACCAGGGTTTATGGACGCGGTCGCTGAGACGCTGCCGGATGTTCTCGGTCGCCTGCGTGAGGGTGGGCGACCTGCGTTGCGCGACCTCGGTCAACGCCTGCATCGCGAGGCCGCGACCGACGACGGGCGACAACGCTCTCGCCGAGGCGGCCGAGAGCGCCTGCTGGGACAGGTCGTTCCAGATGTCCGCGCTTTTCCGGTACGCGTCGCGCGTCTCCGATCTCCCGCGCGGAATCGACGGGATCGGATCGCGCAGCGGCACGGCGGGCGGCGCCATCGCCGGAATCGTGGCAGGCGGCCTGCGCGTGTAGTACTGGACACTATCGGGCCGCAGATGCAGCCCGGTCCCTTCGAACGCACTGTCGATGTAGTCGGTGAGGCAGTCTCGCATTGCGTTGCGGTTCGGATAGACAAACGCTCCGTTATTCGGATCGAAGATGACGTAGTTCTCGTCGGGCAAGCGCTGGAGTAACAAGGTATGGCCGCCCAGTTCGTTGTCTCCAGCGGATGCCCCGATCGCGCCGAGGCGGATATGCGCAATGGAGCCGACATCGAGCCGGCGCAACAGATCCTGGAACAATGTGCGCTGCGCGATATCGCGCGTGCTCGCGGGATCGATCTGAAGATGCGTCCCAACGGCGTAGCGACTCAACCCCAGCGTGCCCGCATTGCTCTGAAAGCGGTCAACGCGGGCGAGCAGATCGTTCGACACATCGCCGCGTCGTGTATTGACGTCTTTGAGCATCCCGCGTACTACGCCGGCAAGGTCCGGGTTCGCCGTCGAGTCCCGATCGAGGCGGCGCAAGCTTTCGCGCAGCCATCCCTCGCACGCACCGTGCCATGTGTCGGGTGGCAACGTCGGGTAGTCGGCCTGGTCGAACAGCAGGAAAGTCGATGCGCCGGCAGCCAGTGCTTCACCGCCACGACACTCGCGAAACGGAGAGGCGGTGCAGTCCAGTTTCGTCTGACCGCCGCCGCGCGCGACCCTTGTGCCCGATCCGGACTCGCTGACCGACGTGTGGCGAACCACGCGCGAAACCGGTTGGGACGCCCGCGCCGGCGCAGACGCAGGTCGGGACCGCGTTGCCCGGTGCGCGGCCGGCGGTGCCGCTGTGCGCGCAACGTTGGCCACCTGCGGCAGCGCGCCAGAGGGTAGCGGCGGTGCGCCGTCTTGTGAGGATGCGACAGGAAGCGGGCGAGCGAGCTGAGTTTGCATGGGCGGGACTCCTCGATTGACAGAAGCGTCTTCGTCGAGTCGATTGGAGCACGGCACACCGCCGCGATTGTAGTGATGCGTTATTGCTGCATAGAAGGCCGTCTTGTCCCGCGGATCCTGACGAGCCACCTATCGAATCCCCTCGCAAGCGCCCACTTCATCGGTCCGTTGAGAATTCAATACCTGCGTTGCCTCTCCTGGCCAATGGTTCGTCGGCCAAACACAAGACAATCTCAGGCGCGCAATTCGACATCAATTTTTGAGTATTCAATTCTGATCGGGCGTATGCGCATACAGGTACGATGCAGGGATACATGAGTATTCAACCGCCTCCTCGCCCGTATTCAACATGACAGACATCGACTACGCTCTGATAGGGGAGAGGACGTCGCAAACAGGACGTTGCAATGCCACAGCGTTGCGCAAAGCCATGCGCAACGTTTCATTGCACTACGACGCATACCTGGCGCCGTGCGGTCTTAAAGCAACCCAGGTGTCGATTCTCGTCGCCATCCAGCATGCAAGCTCGCCAACCATGGGGGAACTTGCCGACGAGCTCGTTCTGTGTAGAAGCGCGCTAACGCATAATCTCCGTCCGCTCGAAAGGGATGGAATGGTTTCGATAAAGCCCGATCCGAACAACAGGCGGGCGAGAATCGTGCGGCTGACATTGAAGGGTTTAAAAAAGCTGCAGGAGTCGATCGCGCACTGGCAGATCGCACAAGACCGGTTCGAGAGCGCGTTCGGCAAGAAAAAGGCAGCGGCGCTGCGCGCTGTTCTGGACGAAGTCCATCGCACCGATTTTTAAAGCCACCTGGCGGTGCGCATGAGTCAAGTGGCTGGTGCTGCTCGCACTGGCGGGTCCGGGGCATCCAGCTTGCGATCGCAGCGTCCCTCCATGCGTAAGTCGCGGAATAAACCGCGCCATTCCAGACTTATCGCTTAACCAGGCCGAGCACATAAACACACGTTTCATCGGTGGGGTTCACGAATGAACATTGCGCAGGCGGACCCAGTTGCAAGCAATCTCCCGCATCCAGCGTGTGCGTGACCTCGCCTTCCTCGAATACCAGCGTTCCCGACGTCACCCAGATCTGCTGATGCTGAAACGCAAACGCAGAAGGCGGATAAGAGATTCTCACATGCGCAGGCAGCTTGATCTCCACCAGTTCGAGCACTGAACCATTGAGCGGCGAGAGCACACGCCGCGTATAACCCGTTTCCGGATCCTGCCAGACCGGCTGCGAGGCAGTCCGGCTA
Source organism: Paraburkholderia sp. 2C (assembly GCF_054589215.1). Classification (NCBI taxonomy): domain Bacteria; kingdom Pseudomonadati; phylum Pseudomonadota; class Betaproteobacteria; order Burkholderiales; family Burkholderiaceae; genus Paraburkholderia; species Paraburkholderia sp. 2C. Next base: position 625,718 of record NZ_BAAILL010000032.1, read on the forward strand.
ACTCTCAGCCCCGCCTGTTCCGACAGCGCCAGCAAGGCTGAAAGCTGCAATCCAAAGGCGCCGGACAGCCGTCCGAGCACCGTGGCAGTCGGGCTTGCTTCGCCACGCTCGATCTTGCTGATCATTGCCTTGGATACGCCTGAGCGCTCCGCGAGTTCAGAAAGCGCCCATTTTCGTGCTTCGCGTTCAATCTTGATGCGCGTGGCGATGGCATCAGTCGGGTCACTCGTCACTCGGCCCCCCATGGTCGGATCAAGGTAGGAGCGACGCATTATAAACGTGCGCTATGCGGGACTCGTGCAACGACGCCGCGCGTCCCGGCAGGGAGCACAAGCTCAATCTAAATCGGTTCTATAGTAGTCGATCGTCTACTATAGTAAACAAAGCAACGGTGTTACAGCCCGAAGGATGGATCGCTCCGCGCCGATACCCCAGAACAGGATAGGACCATGCCGCAAGAAATCCGCCTCAACGCATTCGACATGAACTGTGTAGGTCACATCCAGCAGGGTCTCTGGGCGCATCCCCGAGATCAGTCCAAGCGGTATAACGAGCTTCAGTACTGGATGGACTACGCGAAAACGCTCGAAGCCGGATTGTTCGACGGACTGTTTCTGGCGGATGTCGTCGGCGTATACGACGTTTATGGCGGCAATGCCGATGCCGCTCTTCGCGGCGCGGTTCAGGTACCGACGAACGACCCGCTGATGATCGTCCCCGCGATGGCCGCCGTGACGAAGCATCTCGGCTTCGGCGTCACGTGCAACCTCACCTACGAGCAGCCGTTCCTGTTCGCGCGTCGCATGTCGACGCTGGATCACCTGACCGGCGGGCGTATCGGCTGGAACATCGTCACCGGTTATCTGGACAGCGCAGCGCGGGCGATCGGCATTGATCATCAGTTGGCGCATAAAGACCGCTACGACCTCGCGGACGAATACATGACGCTCGTCTATCAGCTTTGGGAAGGAAGCTGGGCGGACGACGCAGTGCTGAACGACCGCGAAAATCGTGTGTATGCGTCGCCGTCGCGCGTGCGCACGATTCATCATCAGGGTGCGCAATACAAGGTCGATGCGATGCACCTCTGCGCGCCCTCGCCCCAGCGCACCCCGGTTCTCTATCAGGCCGGATCTTCGACGCGCGGCAGGCGGTTCGCCGCGACCCACGCCGAGTGCGTATTCGTGAATGGACAGAAAAAAGAAGGCGTCAGGGAAATTGTCGACGACATCCGGCAGAAGGCCATCGAGTACGGCCGCAGTGCGAAAGAGGTGAGCATTTTCATGGGTGCGTCGCTCGTGATCGGTCGCACCGACAAAGAAGCACGCGACAAACTCGAGGACTACCGGCGCTACGTGAGCTCGGAGGCGGCGCTTGCGCATGCAGCCGCCTCGCTGGGCATCGATTTCTCGCGATACGACATCGACGAACCCATCGACACGCGGAAAAGCCAGGCGATCCTGTCGAACGTCGAAGCGATGACGCGTTCCGCCGGTCCTCAGTGGACGCGCCGCAAGCTGCTCGAACAGATGGTGCTCGGCAGCAGGCAACCGCCTTGGGTCGGTTCCGCGGAGAGCATCGCCGACCTGATGATGGAGTGGGCAGAAGAAACCGGATTGAGCGGCTTCAATCTGTCGCGCACCGTGGTGCCTGAATGTTTCGACGACGTGGTTGATCTGCTGATTCCGATCCTGCAGGAGTGTGGCGCGTACAAGACCGCTTACCGCGAAGGCACCTATCGCGAGAAGCTCTTCGGCCACGCACGGCTGCCCGACTCGCATCCGGCTGCCCGATATCGCGGCGGATTCGAGGCTCACGCCTGATATCAACATGCATCACTCGCCCGCAACCGCGTCAAGTGTCCGAATATCTGGGTAACGCGCACGAATCTGGAGTTCGCCAATACCTCGGGCTATGATCCGGCGTTCACGATGGAGAAGTACGCGCCGGCGAATGTCGAGTGACTCGCGACGCCGCATCGTCGAACAAAAAATCAAACGGGGAGACTTACATGTTACGGCACATCAGCATTCGAGCGAGCATTACGCTCGTGATCGCAGTGTTCTTCGCGATTCTGGCGCTGGCAAGCGCGGCCGGCGTCGGCGCACTGAAGCAGAGCAACGATGCGCTGCGCGAAATGTACGAGAACGACACGAGCGCCCTCGTCAGTTTGAAGTCGAGCGACGAGTTGCTTCAGCATGCACGCGTATCGCTCGACAGTTACATGGCCTTATATGGTGTAGGCGATCCCGAGCCGGAGTTGCTTGCCGCCGCACGTAACGACCTGGCCGAGTCCGACCGCGCGTTCGGCAATTACCTGGTGCTTCAATCGCAGAATCGCGAGTCGGCGGAAGCGGCGACGGAGCTGAAACAGAAACGCATGCTTTTTATCAAGGACGCGGTGATTCCGTCGCTCGATGCGTTAAACGAAATGAATTTCAGCGGCTTCAAAGATTTGCAAGGGAAGAAAACACAAGCCCTGGCGAATGCCTATCAGACTGCAATGACCGCGCGCGCGAACGCGGTGATCGACAGGCAGAAATCGCGCTATGCCGATGCACAGGCGCGCTTCAAATTCATGGTTGCGGCGCTAGGCGGCGTATCGGCGCTCGCGCTCGTCATTGGCCTTCTCGCTCGCGCGATGCTGGTCGGAGTTGTCGCACGCCCCGTCGCGCAGCTGATGACGCATCTGCAGCGCATCGCTTCGGGCGACCTTCGCGCTGAGGTCGTGATCGAGCGCCGCAACGAGATGGGCGCGCTGCTTGCCGATCTGAAGTCCATGCAGGATGCGCTCGCCGACACGGTGCGAAGCGTGCGGGCAAGCACCGAATCGATCAACGGCGGCGCGCAGGAAATCGCAACCGGCAGCGCCGATCTATCGCAACGCACCGAACAGCAGGCAATCTCGCTCGAGCGTACCGCCGCGAGCATGGAGCAGTTGACTTCGACCGTGAAGCGCAATGCGGACAATGCTGATCAGGCGAACCGGCAGGCATCGCACGCATCGGAGACGGCGGCCCTGGGAGGGCAGGTCGTGAACGACGTGGTGAGGACCATGCAGGGCATTTCGGCGCATTCGTCGAAGATCGCGGAGATCGTCGGCCTGATCGACAGCATCGCATTCCAGACCAACATCCTCGCCTTGAATGCCGCGGTCGAGGCTGCACGAGCAGGTGAGCTGGGGCGAGGTTTTGCCGTTGTGGCAAGCGAAGTCCGCAGTCTGGCTCAGCGCAGCGCCAGCGCGGCGAAGGAAATCAAACAGCTGATCGTCGACACCGTCGATAAAATTTCAGAAGGTTCATCGCTAGCCGACCAGGCGGGCCGCACAATGACCGACATTGTGTCTTCCGTGAAGATGGTCAGCGACTACATGACCGAGATCTTTACTGCGGCTCAGGAGCAAAGCGCAGGCATCGAGGACATCAACCGCGCGGTGATGCAGATGGACTCGACCACCCAGCAGAATGCCGCACTCGTCGAACAATCGACCGCGGCGGCCCGTTCGCTCGAAGAACAGGCCGTCGTACTGCGCAACGCGGTGGCGGTGTTCAAGCTGGAATCGGCTTAGCGCTGGCTGGGGAATGTGGGCAGTCATGGCGGAAGGGCTCGGGCGTATGCCGTTCTGCTGGACAGGCGTTACATTAGCTGGCAGGATTTGTCATGTGCGGACAAGTCCGCCGATTTATCTTCGACTCACCTCAATGAAAAGCCACGTTACCCAAGCCCCCGTTCACTCGATGCGTATGTTCCTGGAAGGTTACTCCCCCGGGCGCTAAGGGCTTTTTTATTTCTAGAAAAGGGACGCCGCGGGCGTCCCTTTTTGTTTTCGGGAGCGGCAATGACGTACCGATACCTCACCACGCCGATTTACTACGTCAACGATCGGCCCCATCTGGGCCATGCCTATGCCAGTGTCCATGCCGATATCATGGCCCGCTACCTGCGAGTGGTGGGGCACCAGACGATATTGCTTACAGGCGCGGATGAGCACGGCGAGAAAATTGCCAAAGCGGCTATGCAGTCCAATGAGGCGCCGCGAGCATTCGCAGATCGACACGCGCAAACCTTTGTGGAAGCGTGGCGCCGCCTGTCGGTCGAGCCGGATAAGTTCGTTCGCACGACCGCGCCCGAGCACGCCAAGGTTGTGTCCGAGTGTCTGAGCCGTCTCTTCGATACCGGGCAGATCTATCTGGCGGACTACGAAGGGCTGTACTCGGTCGGCCAGGAGCGCTTCGTCACCGAAAAGGAACTGGTGGACGGCAAGCTTCCCGAAGACAAGGAACCGCCCGTGTTGCGGCGTGAACCGAACTACTTCTTCCGTATGGAGGCACACCGTGACTGGATGCGTCAGTTGTTACGGGACTCGCCTGATCTGATCCAGCCGGTGCAATACCGCAACGAAATAGTGAAGCTGCTGGAAGAGCCGATAGGCGATCTGAGTATCTCACGTCCCGTGAATCGCCTCGAGTGGGGCATCCCCATTCCCTGGGATGCCGAACACGTTACCTATGTCTGGTTCGATGCGCTTCTGAGCTATGTTTCGCCGCTTGGCTATCCCGACGATCCTGCCTTTCGTGACTACTGGCCTTCCGTGCGCCACGTGATCGGTAAGGACATCCTTCGCACGCACACGCTCTTCTGGCTAAGCATGACACACGCGCTCGGTATCGCGCCGTATCAGCGTTTGCATGTATCCGGGCATCTGCTCGGCTCCGATGGTCGCAAGATGAGCAAGTCGCTCGGAAATGGCGTCGATCCGCTAGAGGCTGCGGATACCTACGGCGTGGATGCACTGCGCTATACGCTGATCCGCGAGGTCAGCTTCGGTTTCGACGGGATTATCAGCAACGCGGTGATCGAACAGCGGCTGAATCGTGATCTCGCAGACGATCTGGGCAACCTGGCCGCCCGCACGCTGGCGATGACGAAGAAATATCGCGACGGCTTTGTCCCTGTGCCCCGCGCCTATGAGGCGCGCGAAGAATCAATCATCGCTCGCGCGAGCCAGTTGCCGGCTATCGTTCTGACACTGGTCGAGGAGATGAAACTGGGCCGAGCGGCGGAACAGGTGATGGATTTCGTCAAACACCTCAACGGCTACGTTGCGAGCAGCGCACCATGGGCGCTCGCGAAAGACTCCGACGCGTCCGACCGGCTGGATACGGTTCTCTATACGCTGCTCGAGGCGCTCTACAGTGTCAGCAACCTGCTGCACCCCGTGATGCCAGGCAAGATGCTTGAGTTGCAAGACTTGCTTGGCGCTTCGGTCGGTCCCCGCTGGAATTTGCGTTGGGGCGATGGCGTAAAACCCGGGAGCCCCGTTAAGGAGGGCATTCTCTTTCCAAAGCGATCAAGCGGAGGCGATGCATAGGATCGCGCGCGAGGTGTCTTGCGGCAAGGGGTGAAAACCCGCTCCGCAAGGGGTATTCGCATTCTGTCTCATACGTCGCCTCTCCGGTCAAAACCACTTGCGTCGATCCTTGTCGCTACACCAAAATTGTCGACCAGAATGCTGGCAACGGCGCTCGTCGCGCTCGTCGTGCTCGTCGATGAGGCAACGCCGCCGTTGCGTCTACCGCCTGGCACCGACACGCTGAAGGCGACCGCGGAAAAGAACCTGTACGTAAGGGCGGAAACGCGGAAGGGGGAGTCGCTGTCGCGATCCACCGGCTTTCCGGTGTGAATACCCCCAGCGAAGAGCAGGAGCATCGAGCCTGGCCGATCGGCGCCGCCCGACGGTCATGCTCGAAAAGAGTGGGACTTCGTCAGCGTGACTTTGGCGAATCGCGATATGCTTGCCTGAGTACGCCCCTATCTCGAATGGAACGCGTTCGCGCGACGTTTGAATGAAAAAGATCGGTTTTCTCTCGTTCGGCCACTGGGCCAATTCCCCGCATTCGCAAGCACGGTCAGCATCCGATGTGCTTTTGCAATCCATCGAGCTGGCAGTTGCCGCCGAAGCGCTCGGCGCGGACGGCGCCTTTTTTCGCGTTCATCATTTCGCCCGGCAACTCGCATCGCCCTTCCCGCTTCTAGCTGCCGTCGGGGCTAAAACCAGCAGGATTGAAATCGGCACCGCCGTCATCGACATGCGCTACGAAAACCCGCTCTACATGGCGGAGGATGCCGGCGCTGCAGACCTGATCGCGGGCGGGCGGCTGCAGCTTGGCATCAGTCGGGGTTCCGGCGAACAGGTGACCGACGGCTGGCGATACTTCGGTTATGCGCCTGGCGAAGGCGAAACGCACGTCGATCTGGCGCGGCGCCACACTGAGGTGTTTTACGAGGTGCTGCGCGGCGAGGGCTTTGCTCAGCCGAATCCGAGACCGATGTTCGCGAATCCGCCAGGCCTGCTTCGGGTCGAGCCTTACTCCGCGGGTCTTCGTGACCGGATCTGGTGGGGCTCGGGCTCCGATGCGACTGCGGTTTGGGCGGCCAAAATGGGCATGAACCTTCAGTGTTCGACGTTGAAGAACGACGAGTCAGGTCGCCCGCTTCACGTTCAGCAGGCGGAGCAGATTCGGGCTTATCTCCGCGCATGGAAAGAAGCCGGACATGATCGCGAACCGCGCGTGTCGGTAAGCCGAAGTATTTTTCCGCTTATGAACGATCATGACCGAATGTATTTCGGACGCGACAGACAGAGCGACGATACCGTCGGTGTGCTCGAAGACAATGTCCGGACGATTTTTGGGCGCAATTACGCGGCAGAGCCCGATGTCCTCGTCGAGCAACTTGCAAAGGACGAGGCCATTGCGGAGGCCGATACTTTACTTCTGACCGTGCCGAATCAATTGGGCGTGGAGTACTGCGCTCACGTTATAGGATCGTTGCTGACCCACGTCGCTCCTGCGCTTGGCTGGCGTTAGGAGGTGAATGGCATCGCTGGCGCCCGAGGAACCGAAGCTGGCCGGCCAATGCTGCTCCTGGGGGCGTCATGCCGGCGAACCACGCTTTGCCCGAATCCGGATAGCCCGGATTTGTCAGCGGAGGATGCCGCGCTGCGACCCTTCGACGAAGGCGAGTAGCGTCTGCACCGGCGTGTCGCCATCACCACCCTTCGAACCGAGTTCTTTCAACTGCACCTTCGCTTCTTCGAGCGACAGGCCATTGTTGTATAGCACGCTATACGCGGTGCGCAGCACCGAGATCGAATCCGCCGAGAAGCCATGGCGGCGCAGCCCTTCGACGTTGATGCCGTGTGGCTCGACAAGCCGGTTTCCCGCGGCGATCACGTAAGGCGGCACGTCCTGCCCAAGCGCCGTCGAGGCGCCAAGCACGGCATGCGTACCGATGCGCACGAACTGATGTACGCCCGACATGGCGCCGAGGATCGCGTAGTCGCCAATCGTCACATGGCCGGCCATCTGCGCGTTGCTCGACAGGATCACGTGGCTGCCGACGTGGCAGTCATGTCCGATGTGCACATAGGCCATCACCCAGTTGTCGTCGCCGATCGTCGTGACGCCCGCGTCCTGCACCGTGCCGGTGTGGATTGTCGTGAACTCGCGGATCGTGTTGCGGTTGCCGATCGCAAGCTTCGTCGGCTCGTCCCGGTACTTCATGTCCTGCGGACGATCGCCGATCGATGCGTAATGGCCGATATGGTTGTCTTCGCCGATCGTAGTGTGGCCCTCGAGCACGCTGTGCGAGCCGACCGTGCTGCGCGCGCCGATCGTCACATGTGCCCCGATCACGGAATAGGGCCCGACTTCGACAGATTCATCGAGCTGCGCGCCCGCTTCGATAATCGCAGTGGGATGGATCCTGCTCATGCGTCCTCGCTTCTCGTTTACCTGTCGTTGTCTAAGTGGCGCTCAGCGCACATCAGATCAGCCTCCGCCGCGACGACGCCATCCACTTCGGCTCGCGCCGTGAACTTCGAGATGCCATGCAGGTGACGCTTGAACGTGCAGTGCAGGATTAGCTGATCGCCCGGCTGCACTACGCGCTTGAATCGTGCATTGTCGATGCCGGCGAACAGGTAAAGCGTGTTCGGCGGATCACCGGGATTTTCCGATAGCGTTAGGAGCGCCGCCGTCTGCGCGAGGGCTTCGAGGATCAGCACGCCTGGCATCACCGGCCGCGTCGGAAAATGTCCCTGAACGTACGATTCATTGATCGATACGTTCTTCAACGCTTTAATGGTCCTGTGCGGTTCGATTTCGAGCACGCGGTCGACCAGCAGGATTGGATAACGATGCGGTAGAAGGGCGAGAATCTTATGAATGTCGAGGTTGATCTTTTCGGTACTCATGGTGTTTATGCTCACGCATTGCTTTATCCCTTTAAGCGCAAAAAAACACGAAGAGACGATAAGCCGCCGCGGCAAGGGCGGAATGTGACTATCTGTGTCGACTATCCCTTCGATCTGCAATAACACTGATCAGCCAGGAAATATTCCGGCGTGAGAATGAGCGCCCACCAGTATTCCGACTGGAGAGGCAAAGCAAGAGAAGCGCCCTTGGGTCATGCTTCTCGACGCTATGAGCAGCATCTCTGGGCCGGGTGTCATCGTTAAGGCGAGACACGCCGTAGAGAAGAGTCCGAGGGTGGCAACGCTAACCATAAGAAGTCCCCTTTTGTGTGGTACAAAAGGGATCTCAGTTTAATGAGCGGGCTTTATGTGGCCAATTTCGGATGACTGCCCATGATGCAATTTGAGTTTCGACATTCGCGCCAACGCGTAGACTCGCCATGCCCCCAGACACTCGCCTTCCATCAAGCTCAGACACTCCAGCTGAATCGCCCTCTCCTGTCGACGGCATATGGCTGGGCCAACTTGCTGCCGACGAGCGTGTACTTCGCATTCAACTCATCGTCAAAACGGATGAGTCCGGGCGTCACGTCGTTTCCTTGAACAGCATTGATCAACGAGGGGGCGATCTGGCGTGCGAGAACATATCGTTTAGCGACGGCCATTTCGCTTTCGAAGTGCCTTCAATCCAGGGCCGTTGGGTGGGCACGCTATCCGCGGACGGTAACCGGCTGATCGGACAATGGACTCAACTTGCCGACTGCCCTCTCAACTTCGATCGGCAGACGCAGATCACGCGCGCGACACCGCCTCCCCCGCCGCGCATGTTGTCGGCATTGCCACCTGTTCCGGTGGCAGAGCTCGGTGCACTGCTTGCGCGAGACTTTGAGGCGATCGTGACGAATGGCTGGCTCTCGCCAGGCAGCGCCGGCGGTGTGGTGATCGGCGTTGTGCAGGACGACGAGCGGTCGGTTGTCTCGTTTGGCGCCGCAAATGCCCCGTCGATCTTTGAAATCGGTTCGGTATCCAAGACATTCACGGGCCTGCTGCTCGCGCAAATGGTTGCGCAAGGGAAAGCACATCTGGATGAACCGGTAAGAGAACTCTTGCCGCGCGGGATCGTAAAAGAGCGGGCGCCAAGGGAAATTACGCTGCTTGACCTTTCGACGCACCATTCCGGGTTGCCGCGCCTACCCACCAACATGCAACCCACTAACTTCGACGATCCCTACGCAGATTTCGATGCCGACAAGTTGCTCGAATTTTTCGCGGCCTATGGAACGGGCAAGCCCAAAAAGCGGGAATGCAGCTATAGCAATCTTGGCGTGGGCCTGCTCGGCTACGCACTCGCGAACCGGGCTGGCAAACCATTCGATGCGCTGCTCTGCGAGCAGGTGCTCGATCCGTTAGGCATGAACGACACCGCCATCGCACTGACTGCTGAACAGCAAAAGCGCTTTATTCAAGGTCATAAGGCGAATGGCAAGCCCGCGCAGCCTTGGAACCTCAACGTACTGGCAGGGGCGGGCGGACTGCGCGCGTCTGCGGCCGACGTGCTTCGTTATCTTGAGGCATTTTGCAATCCGGCTAGCGTACGCGACGCAGCGGGCCCGGGTGGACGCACGTTGAGCCAAGCGCTCGAGGAAGCGCAAAAGCGTCGTATAGGAGTCAGTGCCGGCATGACGATGTGTCTTGGCTGGTTCTATCAGCCTGGGGACGAGACCCACTGGCACACAGGAGGCACGGGCGGCTTTACAAGCTATGCGGCGTTCAACCGCTCGAGCGGACGCGCGATTGTCGTGCTGGTAAATACCGCGGGCAACGATACGGGATCGCCCGCAGCGGTGATTGGACGTTATATCGGTGAGCGGTTGGATGGTAGGAAAGCGATATGGCCTGGGACGGCGATGCATGCTTGAGGGGTGAAGGCGTCGAACTATCCGAAGACCGAACGGAAGAAGTTGCGGTCATAGCGAATAACACAACAGGTCTGTTCCGCATATTTGAATGCCGCGATGCATTCTGCATCGTCCTTGGACAGAGTGCGATAGGTCTCGCGAGGCATTGGTCATACGGCGACAAGTATTGGGCAGTCGTGGAGCAGCAAGCTAACGCGCTGTATGGTCCGATTGAAGATATGGAAAATACCGGCGTGCATTCGAAAATCCAAGGCTGTCAAAAACGGAAGCACCTTGCCATGCAGGATATCGTTGCCGTCGTGCCCGCGGATTTCAGGCGTTGGACTGAACATCTCGATCGCCTGTTCGCCGAGTCCGGCCGCGAAGGGCTACCGCTATTCTCGCCATACGAGCAGGTGCCAAACGCCTCGTCGCCCGAACGACAAAGCCGGTTCGAAAGCAGCCTTGTCATGCCAGTCCGGAAGCCGGGCTGGATGCGCGCATGGTCCGTGCATGATCCGAGCCAGCGAATAGTCTGCCATCTTGATCTGTCCGGGTCGAACATTCCCGCCGAAGCCCATAGGATGACGCTCGGTATTGGATGCGAGGCAGCGTTTCGACGCCAGGGAATCGGAGCCATGTTGATGCGTTTCGCCATCGATTTCGCACTGGAAAACGGCATCGAATGGATCGACCTCTTCGTATTCGGCGACAACGCGGCGGCCATCGCCTTGTACAAGCGATTCGGCTTTTCCGAATCAGGCCGCAGGCCCGATCGTTTCCGGCTCATGGGTCGCGTGGTGGACGACGTGATGATGACCTTGCACGTACCGCTGGCTGCCGAACCAGCCCGGAGCCGCGCGTAAAGGCGGGCCGGTACGGGTCGCGATTCTGGTAGCGAAAAATTTCAGCCTTCCACCATAAACCATGAGCTTGATTCAACTCAATCGCGTAGTTCGCGATGACGCCGCCGATCTGATCCCGGCTAATCGCCACAGTCAGGCCCATCACCTTCCGTGGGTCACCTCATTCACGGATCAGGCGGGTTTTGATGCCTGGTTTATGCGCTGCCTCACGGGCCCGAACGTTGGTCTTGTTGCGCGAGTGCGGGCGACGGGCGAAGTCGTCGGCGTCGTCAACATCAATGAGATCGTGGCCGGAGCATTTCACAGCGCTTATCTCGGGTACTACGGAATGGCTAGATTCAGCCGGAAAGGGCTGATGACCGAAGCAGTGGGAAGCGCAGTCACCTACGCGTTTGGTGCGTTGGGATTGCATCGGCTCGAAGCAAACATCCAGCCGACCAACCACGCGTCAATAGCGTTGGCGCGCCGATTAGGATTTCAGAAGGAAGGCTTCTCACCGCGCTATTTGCGCATCAATGGCGAATGGCAAGATCACGAGCGATGGGCGTTGCTTACCGACATGCTCAAGACCGACTAATACGTGTAGTCGACTTTGCATCGCTAAGCGGGCAGTTCTAACGCTCCGCAGCCCGACGCCGGTCAGATTGTGACGGACTGCGGGTCGAACGAACCGTTGTGCATGCAACTATCTGCAACACATCCCGCGACCATCTTCCGACACGACGCATCAGAACATCACCGTAGATAGAGCGCAAAAATGCCGCACGCATATTGCTATGGCCGAACGACATATCCATTAAAAACCCGCAACCGGAAAATTATTGCCTGGCCTGTTGAACTTGCGATTTGACAACTTCATCATCGCGTTCTCGGTGAAGAACAATAAGGTCCGTCGCAGCGGACCACCGCAACCAAGACCAAAAGATGAGTTGAATTCCGCGTGCCCAATTTCTTTATCGATCGCCCCGTGTTTGCATGGATCGTCGCACTGGCCATTGTGTTTGCTGGCGCGCTGGCGATTTCGCAGTTGCCTGTCGCCCAGTATCCGCGGCTCGCGCCCACTCGCATCATTATCGACGCGACCTATCCGGGCGCGATCACCGAAACGGTCGATGAAACTGTCGGGAGCATCATCGAGGAGAGCCTCGATGGCGCAGAGGGTATGCTCTACTACGAGACATCGAGCGACAGTCTCGGTGAACTCGAGATCATCGCGACCTTCGCGCCGGGCACCAACCCGGACATTGCGCTCGTCGATGTGCAAAATCGCATCAAGCAGGTGGAGACTCGCCTGCCGAGTCAGGTTGTGCAGCAAGGCATCAACGTCTTCAAATCGGCCAACACATTCCTGATGCTCGTCGCGTTGACATCGGCTGACGGCTCGCGCGATCCCGCTGAATTGAGCGATTACCTGAGCCGCTACGTGATGCGTGAACTGAAGCGCACGCCGGGCGTCGGTTCCGCGCAGCTTTGGGATGCGGACGAAGCATTGCGTATCTGGCTCGATCCGATGAAGCTGCGCGAGTATGGCCTTGCCGCCGCCGACGTCAATGCGGCGATCACCACGCAGAACGCCGCGGTCACTGCCGGGACGATCGGCGATACGCCGCTGGTCGACGGCCAGCCGCTAACGGCGTCGGTCAGTCTGAAGGGTCAGTTGATTTCGCCTGACGAGTTCGGGCAGATCGTATTGAAGGCCAAAACCGATGGCAGCGCGGTACACCTGTCGGATGTGGCGCGAATCGAAATAGGCCGGGACAACTATGCATTCTGGTCGCGCCTGAATGGCAAGCCGGCTGCGGCGGTGGGCATCCAGCTCGGCCCGCGCGGCAATGCGCTCGAAACATCCGGACTGATTCGCGCGAAGCTGGCCGAACTGTCGAAGCAGTTGCCACCGGGCATGTCGATCGAGATTCCGTTCGACAATGCGCATTTCGTCCATGTGGCGATCCACGAAGTCGTCATCACGCTGTGCGAAGCGGTGGTGCTGGTGTTCCTCGTGATGTGGCTGTTTCTGCGCAATCTGCGCTATGCGCTGGTGCCGACCGTTGTGATTCCCGTCACGTTGATGGGCGCATTTGGTGCGATGTACGCGTGCGGGCTGTCGATCAACACGTTTACAATGCTGGGGCTCGTGCTGGCGATCGGCATTCTGGTCGACGACGCGATCGTGGTGGTCGAAAGCGTCCATCGTGTGATGGCGGAGGAGGACCTGTCGCCACGCGCGGCGACGCGCAAGTCGATGGTGCAGATCAGCGGCGCGCTCATCGGGGTCGCCGCGGTTCTGACCGCTGTGTTCGTCCCGATGGCATTTTTTCCCGGCGGGGTCGGCGGCATCTACAGGCAGTTCGCGATCGCGATGATTGCATCAATGCTGGTGTCGTCGTTTATGGCGCTGTCGTTGACACCCGCATTGTGCGCGAACCTGTTGAAGACAACGTCAACCACTCATGGGCGCACAACGGCGAGCGTAGCGATGCGCTCGTTCCCGACTCGCGCCGCGGATGGCTTCGAGAGAAGCGTCGACCAGGCATCGCGCCATTACCGCTTGATGACCTCGCGCATCTTGCGGCGCGTGGGCCCGATGCTCATGCTTTATGCGGGTCTTGTGGTGGTCTGTGCGCTGATGGTTTGGCGCATGCCTGGCGGGTTTTTACCGGCAGAAGATCAAGGCCAGTTGCAGGTCATGATCCAGTTGCCGGCGGGCGCCACTCAGGCGCGCACACTGGCTGTCGTCAAACGTGTTGAGCAGATACTGAGCCGCCAGCCCGAGATTTCGAATGTGACCAGCGTGATGGGCTGGAGCTTTTCCGGCAGCGGCCAGAATGTTGCGATGGCCTTTGTCGAGTTGAAGGAGTGGGACAAGCGCGACCTCGACGCGCGTGTGTTGCGCGACAGATTGAGCCGCGAGTTCGACAGGATTCTCGACGGCAATGTCGAAGTGCAGTTGCCGCCCTCTGTCCCGGGGCTGGGTCACTCGGATGGTTTTGTGTTCCGCCTGGAAGACCGCGGCGGTCTTGGCCGCACGGCACTGACGAACGCGCGCGAGCAACTCGCCGCGCAGGCGAAAGCAGACCCGGTGCTTGCCTCGGTGCACTTCGAGGATCTGCCCGATGCGCCGCGTGTGGCGATCGACGTCGATCGGGCGAAGGCCTACGCGTTCGGTGTGCCTTTCGAACGGATCGCGGATGTGCTGGGAGACACGTTCGGCTCGTCGTATGTCGACGACTTCCCTGCAGGCGGCCGCATGCGGCGCGTGATTGTGGCAGGCCAGGCGTCATCGCGGATGAGCGCCGACGATCTGCTCAGTCTGTCGGTGCCCAATCAATCCGGCGCGATGGTATCGCTCTCCGCGCTGGCCACGCTGCGCTGGGCGAAAGGGCCGGTCGTGCTGAACCGGTACGATGGGTATCCTTCTCTCGACATCAACGGGCGGGCGGCGTCCGGTCATCAGTCGGGCGAGGCGCTGGAAGAAATGGAGCGGCTTGCCGCGGCGTTGCCTCGTGGATTTGCCTTTGACTGGGTCGACGCGGCGCGTGAGGAGTCTGGTGCGACGCGCCAGACTTCACTGCTGATCGGTTTGTCGCTTGTTGCGGTGTTTATGGTGCTCGCGGCGTTGTACGAAAGCTGGGTGGTGCCGCTCGCGGTCATGATGGTCATTCCGCTGGGCGTCGCGGGTGCCATTGCCGCGGTGCTGATGCGTGGGATATCGAACGACATCTATTTCAAACTGGGGCTCATCACGGTAATCGGTCTGTCGGCCAAGAATGCCATCCTGATCGTGCAATTTGCGCGCGACCTGCATGGCCGCGGCATCCCCCTGAAGCGGGCGATCGTGGAAGCCTCGGCGATGCGGTTTCGTCCGATCGTGATGACGTCGATGGCGTTTTTGCTGGGGGTGATGCCTCTGATGGTGTCCAGTGGCGCGGGCGCTGAAAGCCGGCATTCGATAGGGACCAGCGTGTTCGGCGGCGTCATTACCGCGACGCTGCTAGGACTGGTGTTCACCCCGTTGGCGTTCTACTGCATGGTTCGGGTGACTAGCCTGCGCCCGAGGCATGTGCAGGAAGCCTATTCGGACGATAAGGATGCGCGCATGGTGCTTTGGCGCGAGGGGGAAAAGGAGCGTTTGTAATTCAAGTGTTGAACCGAACGTACGTGCACGGAGGGGTACGTTCGATCGGACTCGACGACGCCGCATATGGATTGCACCATGCGCCGGACCAAAGCATCGCTAATCTACCGTCGCACGAAAAAACCTGCGGGCCGTATGGCAGAGCACCGAGAGGCCGACTTTTTGGCGAGCTGTCGGCGCCGCAGACGCGGGAATTTTCAACACTATCGGCCATGAACGGCCATTCGCGCCTGCTCACAGGCTGATATTCGAGTTCGGATCCAATCGAGCTACGCCATCGTTTCTTTGCTCTGCGCGCTCGCAGGCTGGACGCGTGCAAACTTTCTCAATTCAAGCTTTTCCGGTGCGAGCGTTGCGGGAATTTCTTCCCGCAGAAAATCAAGCCACGTGCGTATCTTGGCGTCGAGATACTGTCGCGACGAGTAAAGCGCAAACACCGACTTCTCGTTCGATGTGTACTCGGGAAGCAGCCACTCGAAGTCGCCGCGACGGATTCCCTCTATCGCCGAGTAGATTGGTATGAGCGCCAGCCCCATTCCTTCGCGGATCGCTACCGCCATGCCTTCCGATGTGTTGACCTGAAAGGGAGGTTCACCTGGCGAGATCGACTCCTGTCCTTTCGGACCGTCGAAAGTCCATTTATCCGCCGGCAAGTTCGAGGTGTTGAGTGACAGGCATTTGTGAGTCGCCAGATCCGCGGGACGGCTCGGCGTACCATACTTTTCAAGGTATGCGGAAGATGCGCACACAATACTGAACACGCTGCCGAGCCGCTGCGACACAAAAGCGGAATCCGGGAGTTCCTTTGCGAGGACAAGCGATACATCATGGCCTTCATCCAGCAACGAGGGTACGTTCTGGGCCAGAGTCAGATCGACTTGCACGTCCGGGTAACGCTTCTGATAGCGTCCCGCAGCTGCTATAACGTAGTGTTGCCCAAACCCTGTAGCGGCATGCACTTTTAATTTTCCGCTGGGCTTTGCCAGGGCGACCTTGGCTTCCGCCTCCGCTTCATCCAGAAACATCAGGATCTGCTCGCATTTTTGCTGGTAGCGCTGACCGGCTTCCGTCAAGGCAATACGGCGTGTCGTCCGATTCAGTAATCTCGTTCGCAGATGTGCCTCAAGGTGTGACACCGCGCGCGATACCTGTCCCACTGTGATATTCATGCGCTGCGCTGCGGCCGTAAAGCTTTCCACTTCGGCAACGCGAAGAAATATGCGCATGCTCTTTAAGATGTCCATTTCTCATACTTCCAATCATAGATAACGCAGGTTTAACTGCAGCGCGCAACGGGAAGGTCAGCCAGTATGTGTCCGTGTGTCGAGAAATCTTCCTGGTAACCTTTGTGCCTCGTCGGTCCCAGTCATCCGTCACGCGAGTCTTGCGTGAGCGGTCATGGCAAGCCATCCATCCTGATCCGCACACCAGAGTTCGACGCTGCGTCCGTCCTTCGAAGGTTGTCCGTACAACGTTAGCGTGCTGCCCGGAAAGGTCGGCTTCGTGGCCCGGAATTCGAACTTTTCTACGCCCACGTACGGCATGTTCCGGTGCACCACGTCAATAAGCAGCGTTGCGAGCAGGGGGCCCTGCGCAACGAGATCACAATATCGCTCGACTTGCGTGGCATACGGCTTGTCGTCGTGAATTCGATGGCTATTGAAGGTAAGCGACGAATAACGGAAAAGCAGCCGCTCCGACAGTTCCACACGTCGTTGCCACATCCCGCCCACAGGCGCCCTTGTCGAAGCGGGTTCAAACTCGCAGGGTTGGGCCGGCTCGCGATAGATGAGGTCTTCCTCTTCTTCGATGAGAACGCCCTGCACACCTGAAAATTCGTGTTTAAGTGTGACGAGTGCACGGTCCCCGATTCTGCCAGCTGTGCTCTTTGCGTCGAGAACTTGCGAACTGCGTTTCGCAGTCTCGCCAAACTCGAAAAGGGCGTGAAAGCGTAGCCGCCCCCCGATCGACATCCGGCCAGTGAGGCCAGGATCACGCAACGAGCGTCCAGCAAGCGGCCAGAAGTAAAGCCAATGCCAAAGTTCGGGCAGGACATCTCCCATGGCCGGCCGGCTTTCATGATCGAGCGTCGCGCTAAGCGCCGCAGCGGGCGCAAGGCTGATCACGTCTTCGACGACGTGCGTCTGCTCGTCAACGTTCGCGATTGAAAGGTCCACAAGTTCTCCTTGCCTCGGGTGGTGATGATCGCCACTGGGATGGAGTTCAATGTAGGGCAAGCAACCTTGGCCCGGAAATACCAATTCGCTCCGGGCGGCATAGGAATATCCGATGGCGTCTTCTGACGGGCGGACGTACCGTTCTCAAATCATTGGCATAGGCCCATACTATGGCGTCGTCACTGGCGCGCTCCCCATATGGACGTCCGACAACTACGTTATTTCGTTAGCATCGTTGACCTCGGGAGTATCGGCAAAGCCGCAGAGGATCTGTTCGTCGCGCAGCCTTCCCTAAGCCAGCAGATGGCGCGCCTCGAGGAGGAGTTCGGCCTTCCCCTGTTGCTGCGAAGCTCGAGGGGTGTGAAGCCGACTGCGGCCGGGCAGGCGCTCTATCGGCATGCGCGCATTGTTCTGAGGCAAATGGAGCAACTGCGGCAGGAGGTCCGGAGCGGCGCTGGAGCCGAGTCAGGAACGGTCGCGGTCGGGCTTCCGGCCACCATGGCGGCCATGCTGGCCATGCCTCTGTTCGAACGCGTGCAGGAACGTTACCCGGGCATACGTTTGCAGCTGTTCGAGAGCATGAGCGGGTACATCAATGAACTGCTGGTCAATGGCCGGCTCGATCTGGCGATCCTGTTCCGCGAATCCGAAACACCAGGCGTGACGGCCTTTCCGATTCTTGACGAAAATCTCTACGTCCTCGGAGAGCCCGGCCGCGCCGTTTCTCCGCGCTCAACGACGTGTCCGCTCGCGAAACTCGCCGGAGTCAAAATGGTCGCTCCGGGGGCGGCGAGCGGACTAAGGCTTTTGCTCGAACGCACGTTCTCACGCCAGGGCGTCGAACTCAACATCGTGGCGGACATCGACTCCCTGCCGGCTCTCATTGCAATCGCCCAGTCAGGGGCGGCATGCACGATTCTTCCCACCTCTGCAATGGGTCAACCCGGTTCAGGGCCGCGCCCCGCGATGCGACGCGTGATCGAGCCGTCCATCATGCGACCGGCGAGTATCTGCTGGTCGAGCGCGTCGCCCCTGAATTCGGCCACTAATGTGGTGCGACGGACGTTGACGGAGCTTATCCGTGAGCTCGCGCGCGACCCTCAATGGCCCGGAGTCGAGGTTAGATCGCAGAGCACGGCAAGCGAATCAGGCGCACCACCGGATCACGATACCCAATCGGCATGAACGGGTCCGCGTCATCGTTGCGCGCGTGATCGTTCGGTCTCCGCATTGCACTAAACAAATCGCTTCGAGCTCGTTAGCGCGCAATTGAATTGCCGCCTTTGCCCACGAATCTGCGCCGACTCTCCGTCGACATAGGCTAAGCCTATCCGCACCATACTGAAGCCGTACTTACGCTCGAAAGCGCAGAACGCTATGTTGTTGTCGACGACATCGAATGTCAGCACAACAACCGAGCAAATCATGAAGGACCCAAAGCAACATGACGATCAATCCCCGGTTGCCGGCACACAAGGAAAGCGTGAGCCCGCCAGCCAACCGGCAGCGGCGCCCGTCAGGAAACCGGCGCAAGCGACGTATCGCCGACGAGCCTTGCTGTTCATCGTGGCAATCGGACTCGCCGTGGGAATCTGGTGGGGAGCGGGCTACCTGTTTGCGTACACGGACGACGCCTATCTGTCTTCCGACGTCGTCTCGATTGCGCCAGAGGTCGCAGGTCCGATCGAATCGGTCGCGGTGAAGGATAACGAGCGGGTGACGCGCGGACAACTGCTGTTCACCATCGACCCTGAGCCTTTTGCAATTGAACTGCAGCAGGCGAGAGCGAATGAGTCACAGGCAATGGCGCAACTTCCGGTTGACCAGGCCGAATACGAAAACCTGCAGGCGCAGGTCCAGTCGGCCGACGCTGCGGTAAAGCTTGCGGCGATGAACGTGAACCGCGAAGCGCCGCTGGGCGAGTCGGGCTATCTCCCCGCGCAGGCCCTCGACAAGACACGCAACGCACTCGCGGAGGCCACGGCGCAACGCGAGGCCTCGCGCGCAAGGTTGCGCAAGGCGGCCGAAACGCTGCGGCTGCACCGGGCGTCGGTCGAGTCCGCGCGAGCCACACGGATCTTCCATGAGTGGCGCGAGAGCCGAACGCGCGTCGTGGCGCCCGTCGACGGTTATGTGACCCATCTCACGCTTCAACGGGGCGACATGGCACAGCCCGGCCACGCAGTCGCGGCGGTCGTCGATGCGAGGTCATGGCACATCATCGCGAATTACAAGGAATACTACCTACGCCACATGGTGCCGGGCCATGCGGCGTGGATCTGGCTTGACAGTCATCCCTGGCGGCTCTACCGCGCCCACATTCAAGGCGTGGCACACGGCATCGGCCGTGCGCGGGGTGGCGAGGATCTCGTGCCTTATGTGTCGCCGACCGTGAACTGGATCCGTCTGCAACGACGCGTTCCCGTGCGCCTGACGCTGATCGATCCTCCGGATGACGCCGCGCTGTACATGGGCACCGATGCACGCGTGCTGGTGGTCTATTGAGGGGAAGCTTTCATGGACACGACACCTGTGATCAACATGCTGGCCACCATTCCTGGCGCGATCGTTCGCGAGCTGCGCTCGATGACGCTTCATGGTCCCCGGGCGCGCGAAGCAACCCAGGCTATCTGCTCCGTGTTGCTTGCCGTGGCCGTCGCGACGGCATTGCATCTCGACGATCTGTCATGGGCCGCGTTCAGCGGCTATATGGTGATGCGAGGCGACATCACGCAGACTCTCCCGCGAGGGTTGAACCGGATTGCGGGCACGGTCGGCGGTGCCGCACTGGGACTTTTGCTGGCCCCCGTGGCGGCGGATGACGCCGTCCTGATGATGGCGATTCTGCTGGTTGTATCGTGGATCGGCGTTTTCGGCGCACTGAAGAGCCGGTACAGCTACGCCTGGGTCTTTGTGGGCATCACGGCCGGTCTGATCCTGACCGATGCGCTTTCTGCTCCCGACACGGTATGGCACTTTGCGCTCACCCGTGTGACCGAGATCACGGTCGGGACGAGTTCATGCATTCTCGTCGCGTGCCTTTTCCAGAGGGCCGACCCGTCGGACGACGTCATGACGATGGCGCCTCCCCCCTCAACGCCCCGGATGCAGAGGCTGCGTGCCGTATGCACCGAGGAGTGGTTACGCGAACACTGGCCGCTTATCGTTCACAGTACACGCGCCGCGCTTGCCGTGGCAGCCTTACCTCTGGTGTGGAGATGCTTCGGCGTACAGCATTTTGCGCAAACGGCCGTCACTTCGTACGCGCTGATGATTGTGCCGGCCTCGGTGGTGCGGGGAGCACCAAACCAGCCCGTCTACGAGCGAGTGGTACACCGCATATGCGGATGTGTGCTTGGCAGCACGATCGCCCTTGGATGCATCCATCTGCTTGGCGGCGACCTTGTTGTTGAAGCGCTGGTGGTGAGCGCGGCCATCTGGATTGGCAATCATATCCAGAATGGGCGTGAACGCATTGGTTATCTGGGCACGCAATTCACATTAGCTTTCCTGATTACCATCATTCAGGGGCCCGGTCCGGTTACGGACATTGATCCAGGACTCGAGCGGTTGCTGGGAATTGTGATCGGTTCGACCATGCTCGGCTTGATGCTTACCCTGTGGCCCGCCAGTCATGATGAATAGTCTATTTAACGCACTGTGCGCGTTCGAGTGCCTCAACCTCGTCATGCGCCGCGTCGGGCTGTCCATCATGCTCGTCGCGCTTGGCGCATGTGCTGCTGTTGGCTCCGACTATGTCAGTCCAGAGAATCCGTCGCAACAGGCCTACATCCAGCACGAGCCCCAGACGATCAGCGGGGTCACGGGAGAGCCACCTCAGACGTTGCGCGATGCGGTCGAAGTCAAACGCGACTGGTGGACACTGCTGGGCTCGCCTGAACTCGACAGAACCGTGCATCTGGCGATCGCCGGGAACTGGTCGATCAAGGCTGCACAGGCAAGGCTGAAGCGATCCAGTGAAATGGTACGTGTCGCGCGCGGAGGCCTTTATCCGCAAATCGATGTCGGCGCCAATGCGCTGCGGCAGAAATTGGAGGCGACCGAGTTGGGCCCTCAGGCGTTCGGGTTCCCTGTGTTTTCCGCGTTTTCAACGGCAGCGGTATTCAGCTACGAGCCCGACGTTTTTGGTCGAACACGGCGGCGCATCGAGCAGGTTGCCGCCGACGAGGAGGTGCAACGGCAGGCGCTGAACGCTGCCCATCTTGATGTGGCTCATGCGACCGTTACGTTGGCGCTGCAGATTGCGGCCAGTCAGGCGTTGATCGCCGCCACGCGAGATATCATCGCGTCGGACCAGCGCACGCTCGATCTCGTTCGTTCGGCCCGCGCGGCAGGCGTGGCGTCGGACCGGGATGTGACGGCCGCGCAAGCACAACTCGATCAGGACCGCACTCCCCTGGGGACGCTCCAGCAGCAGCTCGACGCGGCGCGAGATTCACTCGCCGTGCTCGTCGGGAAGGTGCCGGTCGACTGGGCTCCCCCAGACTTTGCACTCGAGCGCCTGACCTTGCCCGACGATCTCCCGCTGGTCGTGCCGTCGGAACTCGTCCGGGACCGGCCGGATATCCGCGCCGCGCAAGCCCAACTGCATGCCGCAAGCGCTGCGGCGGGCGTTGCGACCGCCGATCTTTACCCGCGCTTCAATCTGACTGCGACGGTGGGGGCTAGCGGTCTGATGGGCGGTCCGGTTGCGGCTGCCTGGAGCCTGGTCGGCGGTGTCGCCGCGCCGGTATTTCATGGCGGTGCACTCAAGGCGCAAAAGCGCGGAGCGGAAGACGCCTACGACGCGGCCTTTGCGCAATACCAGGAAACAGTCCTGCAGGCATTCGCGCAGGTAGCGCAGACCCTGCATGCGCTCTCGAACGACGCTGATTCCGTGCAGACCCGGCAGCAGTCGCTTGCATCCGCGGATACAGCGCTCGCTCTTGCGCGCCGTGGATATAACGGCGGCACCTTAGGCATTGTGCAATTGCTGGATGCGCAACGAGTGCAACAACTCGCGACGCTGGAACTCGTGAAGGCCAGAACGCAACGCTTTTCGGACACGATTGAACTATTCATTGTTTCCGGTGGTGGAGTTACGCAGTCACCCTCTACGGAGCTTTAGAACCTTGTCATCGCCACACACGTTGCGCCAAGGTCCGATTTGGCAAGCTCTATTAAGGTAAAAGCGAAAGCAACACTTTGTCGATGCAGCGCCAGCCTCCCTGCACTTCCGAAAGTGATCACTTCCCGCACCCGCAGCCATTCCGAAGAATCTGACGCAATTACCGGAAATAAGCAGTAAATGCCCCGGCAAGAGCGCGGTAAAAAACGGCTGTACAAGCACGAGGAAGCGCGTACCATGTCTGTGTCTCCCCGTACCCGCGCTCGCCTCAGCGTTCTGCCAGCGCAAACATGAGCGCCCGCCACGTCTGTCCACCAGCGGCGCGCCGAAAACTTCCCCGGTGACTCGACCGTTACGGTCCTCATCAGCCCTTCCCGCCTCACCACACCGCGAAACCGCGGAAACAAGGTACTCATGCAAGCTGCCCGCTACCACTATAAAGGGCTGGAACTCCAGCCACTTGTATTTCCCCGCCAGCGCACGAAGCCCGGTTTTAGCCACAGCTACGACGAAGGATTCGACGCTGCCGTCCGTATCAAGGAATCAGGGCTCGAGGCGGAGCAAGCGCGCAGCCGCGTCTTTATGCTCCCCGCCGAGCAGCCGTTTCAAAGCAGCGGTGACGCAAGGCGCGCATCAACTGCTTACGCCGAACATCTGATCGACTCGTGCCCGCCGGGCAAGACAATCTGGGACAGCGCAGCGTGAACGTATGGAGAGATCCCATGCACCTCAATTCCTCGATTTTCCAGATCGACCCGACGCCGCGCCGGGCCGACGGCGAATACATGGCTCACGTCAGAATTAGCCGTAATCACGAGGGTGACGGCAAGCAGGACATTCACGAAAGCGGCGATCTCGCGGGTTTCGACATGCGCGAGGACGCCATCCGATTCGCCACCGATTGGGCGATGGAATGGCTTGAACGACGCTACGGCCAGCGTGAAGAAGCGTGAAGCGACGTACCTGTCGGCGTCTGCCCGGCGGGCCGGATAACTCTACGCTTTGCAAAGGGGCAGCATGACGACGAACGAGTCATTGTTGAGTCTGGCGGAATATCTCGACCTTTCACGCAACGTCGGTGAGAGCGTGATCATGATGCAGGCATGCAACGACGCTTGTGCGATGTATGTCGGCAACGCTGCGAAGGCCCAAAACTTACTGATCTTCCACGGATCGATTGCGGTAGCCCTTGCCGATGAAATCCTCCGGCGCACCCGGATCGGTCGCAATCAGCTGGAAATCGCCGGGCAGATTTACCGCTTCGTGCGCAGCGTGACCCATTTCGAGGACCGCGGCGCTGTCGTTTTTGCTCCGACCTAGCGCCTGCCTGGGTTCGATCGACCATTCCCGCGTTTTTCATCGCGTTTTTCATCGCGTTTTTCACATAAGGAGCCCGATGACTACAGTCACGTTGCGACCCAACGAACCCATGGAGATCGCGCTGCGTCGATTCCGGCGATCGATCGATAATGCTGGACTCCTGAAAGAACTTCGCGCGCGCACCGCCTTCGAAAAGCCGACCGCTCGACGCAAGCGCAAAAAGGCCGCCGCCGTGGCGAGACAGCAAAAGCGAATCCGTCGATCGCTACCGCCCAGGAAGCTGTACTAGCCGCTTTAACTTTTGATTTACGCCCGGGCAGTTGTCACCCTGCGTGCGCAACAAGGCACGAGAAAGAGCAGCCCGGCTAATACCCAGAATGCCCCGGGCAATCCAACGTGATTGGCGACGAAGCCGAGTCCTGCCGGACCTAGAAGATTCCCCGCGTAGCCGGTAGTCGTGATCGCTGCGACGGCAAGCGCGGATGGCATCGCACGTTGCGCGCCCGCTTTGCGAAACAACACCGGCACGATATTCGAAGCGCCCAGACCGACCAGCAGAAAACCCGACATTGCCACGACCGATACTGTTGCGGTCAACAAGATAACGAAGCCAACCGTAGCGAGCACGCCGCCCCAGAACACCACGATGCGATCGCCGACGCGCGCCGTGATTGCGTCACCACTGAAGCGGCCCATGGTCATCGCGATCGAGAACAGCATATAGCCCACTCCGCCGCGAGCGGCATCGACTAGCCCTTTTCCGGTAATGAGCAAGGCGCTCCAGTCGAGCAGCGCGCCTTCAACCAGAAACGTGATCGCAGTGAGCGCGGCCAGCAGCAGCACTACACCATGTGGCATGACGAATAGAGGCGCGCCATTCTCCTGGGCCGTATCGAGTAACCGTGGTTGCGCGATCACGATTGCGGCGAACATCAGGACAGCACAGAACACCGTGCTCGCGAGCGTTCCGATTTGTATCGAAAGCAGAAGCGTCATTACCGTCGAGCCGAAGAATCCACCGACGCTGAATAACGCGTGAAACCCCGACATCAACGGGCGCGCTTCCATGCGTTCGACTTCGATCGCGTGGACATTCATCGCGACGTCGAGCGAGCCGAGGCACGCGCCGAAGGCGAGCAAGGCGATGGCCAGCGTAAGCGGTGTACTGACCACGGTCAGAAACGGAAGAATCATCGCGAGGCCGATGCCTCCTGCTGCGATAACGGGTTTGCTCCCGTATCGCGCACTCATCGCACCGGTGAATACCATCGCAATCACCGAGCCCAGGCCGAGGCAAAGCAGCAGCATGCCAAGCACACCGTCATTGGCGCCAATTCGATCCTTGGCGAACGGCACGAGCGGCGCCCAGCACGCCACGCCGAAACCGGCCACAAGGAACGCGAGACGCGTGGCAAACCGGGCTGCCGGCTGATCTGAAGTCATTTCACTCGATATGTTCATTGTCTGTTTGCAGCGGGCTGCGCCGCGCATCTACAGGTCGGCCGACATGGCGACCAGGATCTTTGGGCCGGCCTTCGATAGAGACGTACGCTCTGCACGAGGCAAGTCGTGTTCGACGACGACGCATCCGATCGTTCCAATGGCCGCGACGCGATGAGACGCGCGGGCCGTTAATTTGTCGGTCGTTGCCAGAACCGCGCTGTGCGCGCTAGCCGCGAGGACCGCGCGTTTGAAGGTGGCGTCGGCGAGATTGAACGCGCTGATACCGCCTTTCGAAGATAGGGCGCACGAACCGATAAAGCACCGGTCGATATTCATCTGCGCGACGCTCTGCACCGCGCTGGCATCGACGCATCCGCCAACTGCCGGATCGACGGCGCCTCCGATCATGATCAGTTGCAGGTCGCCGCGATGAAGAACAGCGGCCGCGATGTCGACGGAATTGGTGGCGACGGTGATCTCGCTGTCCTCCGGCAGCACCTCGACGAGCGCGAGATTCGTGCTGCCGCTGTCGAGGAACACAAGTTCGCCCGGCTGGATCAGCGGCACAGCAGCACGGGCCAACGCCATTTTCCGTTCGCGTGCCTCGATCATGCGGGCCGTCATGGGAGCCGACGCGGACGTGATGGGCAACGCACCTCCGTAAACCCTGCGGCACAGCCCTTCCGCAGCGAGCGCACGAAGATCGCGGCGGATCGCGTCTTCGGAAATACTGAATTCGACGGCGAGCGTAGCCGCTACGACCGGCTGGCCTTGGGCGAGCCGACGGGCAATTTCGTCGCGCCGCGCGAGGGGGACATTGTCGTTCATGGGCACATCTTACTGTGCACAATCACGAATGTAAACGTGCATGATCGTGCATCATCGAACGTGGCGAATTAGGGAGGTCTGCAGATGAAAGTGCGCGGCACGGCGGTTGCTCGTCTTCGTCGTTAAGCAAGCGATGTTCGCTTGCGTAGAAATTTCAATCCAATTAAGGAGGACGGATCATGAACAAGGCAACCCGCATATTGATCGCGGCCACCGCCGCATTCGCGCTGTCAGGCGGCGCTTACGCACAGTCGGCCGGCGGCGGAGGCGGCGCTGGCTCGTCGAGCGGCAGCACGGCCAGCCCGTCGAACCAGATGAACGGCGCGACGAACAGCTACGGCACGCCAGGCTCGACCAATTCGGATAGCGGTGCAATGACCAAGAAGCCGAACTCGGGCCTGCCGAGCTCGAACAATGGGGCAGAGGCTGTCACCCCTCCTCCCACGAGCAATAACACGCTCGCGACCCCGAGTGTAAAGTCGCCGGCCGCTACGCAATAAAGGCAGGTAAGGGAGGGTAACGAGGTGGCATGAAATGCCACCCTGTTGCAAGAGAGGCCGCTGACCGTCAGGACAGCGGCCTTTTGTTTGCCTAAGCGGACGAGCGCGTTCCGAGCGCTTGAACGTCAATCACACAACTGAAAATCATCGAGATCCTGACGCGAATAGTTACGCGTATCGGCTCCACTCCATTGAAAAGTTTTGTCAATTTTCGACAAATGGGATGGACGCCGCGCTGTCTGGAGATTAGCTTCTTCGTGCCGATTGATACGGGACGATGTGACTCTCACGCCCCTTCTGAATATGCCCCGTGACACGCGGGACATTTCTGCCTCAATGCAGGCTCCCTGAGATATGCCCTAAACGAAATCGACGTTGAGA
>NZ_BAAILL010000032.1:652815-793175 GCF_054589215.1 Paraburkholderia sp. 2C
TTCGCAAAGCCCGGCCTGAAGCAGTTGCAATTCGCTTTCCCGTTCCTGCGCAAGGGCCAGGGCAAGTCGGACAAGTCATCGCCCTTCACCGACGAGCATGAGCTTCACCGGCTACTGGCCGGGCGCGAGCCATCCGGTTCGTATCCCGTCAGCAAAAGCGGCATGTGGCACGGCGGCATTCACATCAGCGAGGCTGGCGCGGGCCAGACAATGGACCTCGATGCGGGCTTGCGCGCGCTTGCCGACGGTCACCTGATTGCGTACCGGGCCAACCGCGCCTATCCGGTCAGCGAGTTCGCCGCGCCCGGCGGCACGGTTCGCGCGCCGTACAGCACCGGCTTTGCGCTGCTGCGCCACACGATGGAGTTTCCGCGCGGCGCGACGCTGACGTTCTACAGCCTGTACATGCACCTGATGTCCGACGGGGACTATGCGAATTTCCCGAACCGCGAGAAACCCCCGTACTGGACAAGGCAGTGGCTCATCACCTCCTTTGCCCGGGACAAACCGGTGATCGTCCGGAACGGACAGACGGCGGACCCTCGACCAAAGCATTAATCGACCAGCATACCCAGGTCGAGATATCGGTCGCGCACTGGACAAATTTTTTGCAATTCATTCGTCGGTTTCACGAAACCCCAATGAATGGGGGCAACAGCACGCAAAATATGAATCAGAAATATTAGAAACATATGGACCAAATCGGGAAATGGCGAAAATTAACGGCGTCAGTGTGGCGCCTGCGAGATATTTAGCGCTCGCGGGCAGCCTTTTATAAATATGAGGAAATTCAATGAACATAAATCAATTTGCGACGACACAAATTTTATCTGTGGCATTCTTTTTAAGCGTATCTACGTGCAAAGCCAGCACCGACCGCATTTCTTTCTCAACTGGCGCGACGCTTGTTTTTTCATCATCACTGACGTCTGAAGAGCGGAAAAAGTTCGGAACCGGCTGGAAGACAGCAATATATTCAAATATGAATGGGCAGCAATTCAACCTCTTCCCACTTGAGACATTGACATCCTCAAACGGGATACTGTTTGACGATTCATACCCGCCTCAAATCTCCCCTACCGGCAAGTACGCGGTAATCGACGTCGTAAGGGTAGGCATCCTGCAAGCTGGGCCCTCTGAGAAGGCCGAAGTACAAAGCAGGCAGTACTGCCCGGTGTTGGAGACGACGACGGGGTGCATCGTTAGTAACGAAACCGGCGAACTATGCGGAGGCGTGTGGGACAAGCGGAAGGACCGTTGGATAGTACGGGGACTGGAATACGATACGAATACACCGATGCTTCAATATCAATTTAAAACCGCAAACATCCTGTGGAGTGAATATGCAAGCACCAGAAATAAGCCATTTCATCCTTCGATTCGGAATTTGATTTTTTCAAACCTGGGCATCACCAATTTGATGGCCTGCGACCCCCCAGGAGCAGATAACATAGCATCATACAAAAACATCCAAATTGAACTCGAAAGAGCCGGAGATATCGAAAACTCCCATTATATATTGCAGAAACTTCAAATACCGGGTCCACCGGGCGGCAAGTGACATTCTACGTTCACAATGAGCCGCAACAATCGAATAGGGTTTTACGCCTTTCCATAACGCAGCATCTATCGAAATTCGTGGCTACCTAGCTTCAAGAATAATTTTCCATGCAAACACGCCCAATTCATTCGCAAAGCACCTGATCCTTCGGGTGTTAAGGGATGCGATTTATCAAGCCCGCGCACACCGATCCCTCAACTGCAAAATCATCGGCGTAAAAATGAGCTGCATCGCGAGCCCCATCTTGCCGCCGGGCACCACAATCACATTCGGCCGCGACATGAACGAATCATGGAGCATGGTGAGCAAATACGGGAAGTCGATCCCTTTAGGCCGCGCAAACCGGATCACCACAAAGCTCTCGTCAGGCTGCGGAATCTCGCGCGCGGTAAACGGGTTCGACGTATCCACCGTCGGCACGCGCTGAAAATTGACATGCGTGCGTGAAAACTGCGGACAAATGTAATTCACATAATCGGGCATGCGCCGCAGTATCGTATCGACAATGGCTTCATGCGAATAACCGCGCATGTTCTGATCGCGATGCAGCTTCTGGATCCACTCGAGGTTGATGATCGGCACCACGCCCACCAGCAGATCCGCATGCTGCGCGATATCCACGCTATCCGTCACGGCCCCGCCGTGCAGCCCTTCGTAAAACAGCATATCGGTGCCCGACTCGATATCCTCCCACGGTGTGAACGTACCGGAGGGCAGCTTGAACTTCGCCGCGTCTATTTCGTCGTGCACATAGCGGCGAAATTTTCCCGAGCCCGACTTCCCATAGTTCGCAAATAGTTGCTCGAGTTCTTCAAGCATATTCGCATCGGGCCCGAAATGGCTAAAGTGATGCACGCCGTCCCGCTCGGCCTGCTTCAGCGCGTCACGCATGCCGAGCCGGTCGTAGCGATGAAACGCATCGCCTTCCACGATCTGCGCGTTAATCTTCTCGCGCCTGAAAATATGCTGAAAACTCTTCATGACGGTGGTCGTGCCGGCGCCGCTCGATCCGGTCACCGCGATGATCGGGTGCTTGACTGACATACGCGCTTCTCCCTTTCGCTAATCGGTGTCGATAAACTTCGTCGATACGCGGACTCCGTCAATGCACGCTCTATGCCGGCGCTTCGGGCAAAAACAGCGACCGTTCCCTGAAGAGCGGCGATGAAAACGGCCGGTCGGTGCCGAGATCGTGCTCGCGGTGATAGCGGCCAATGCGCATCACTTCGTTCTTCGAGCCGAGTATCACCGGCACGCACTCGTGCAGGTCGTCAGGTACCACGTCGAGAATGCGCTCGCGCCCGGTGATCGCCGCGCCGCCCGCCTGTTCGATTAGAAAACTCATCGGGTTCGCTTCGTACAGCAAACGCAAACGGCCCTGCGTCGTGCGCACCGAGCGAAAATCGCGCGGATACATAAACACGCCGCCGCGCATCAGAATGCGATGCACCTCGGCCACCATCGCCGCAATCCACCGCATATTGAAGTCGCGCTCGCGGCAGCCGCTCTTGCCATCCTTGCATTCCTGCACATAGCGCCGTATTGGCGGCTCCCAGAAGCGCTCGTTCGATGCATTGATCGCGAACTCGCTCGTATCTTCTGGAATGCGAATGTCCGAATGCGTCAGCACGAAGTTGCCGACGTCACGCTCGAGCGTGAAGCCATGCGTGCCGTTGCCGATCGACAGCACGAGCATTGTCGCGGGGCCGTAAATCGCATAGCCGGCGGCAACCTGCTCGTGGCCCGGCCTTAAGAACGCGCTGCGGTCCGCTGCTTTGGCATTTCCCGCTTTTGCGTTTCCCGCTCTTGCGTTTCCGTTTACCAGCGCCTCGTCCTGCGCAGGCGCATGCAACACCGAAAAAATCGAACCCACGGCGCCGTTGATATCGATGTTCGACGAGCCGTCGAGCGGATCGAACGCAAGCAGATACTCGCCGCGCGGGTAGCCCGGCGGTATCTGGTACACGTGCTCGATCTCCTCGGACACCATGCCCGCGAGCAACCCGTCCCACTCGCAATGCTGCAGAAAGATATCGTTGGTGAGCACGTCGAGCTTCTTCTGCTCTTCGCCGTGCACATTGGCCGAGCGCGCCGATCCATAGTTGCCGTCGAGCGCACCGCGCGTGAGTGTCGCCGCAATCGTCTTGATCGAAGCGGCAACATCGATCAGCAACGCCGACAAACCGCTCGCGCGCCGCGGCGGACATTGCCTGTCGAGCGCGTCGATCAGGAACTTCGAGAGTGTCGTTCGTCCGTCTCGCATCGCGCGCTCCTCAGGAAGCCGTCGGTTTAGCGGCTGCGGTGCTTCCCGTCACCGTTCCCGGTTGCGGGCCAGGCGAGAGCCGGTCGAACACGCGGCTCGCGCGAATATCGCCCGCTGTGATCAGCGTGAGCGCGGCGGGATCGGCCGGTTGTGCGCCGTCGAGCGCGGCAGCAAACAGGCGGTTCGCCTGGCGCAGCCGTGCTCGATCAATCGCATTGCGCACCGAGCGCGCATTCGCGAAGTTCGGCTGCCTGATGCGCCGCTCCAGGTAATCCTCGAACGAGCGGCGCGAATCGCAATCGAAGCGGTAGTGCATCGTGTCGAGCATCCGCTCGGCGATCGCGAGCAGCTCTTCCGGGCCGTAATCGGGGAACGTGATGTGATGCGCGATCCGTGAGCGAAAGCCGGGGTTGCTCTGGAAAAACGTATCCATTCGCGACGCGTAGCCGGCCAGAATCACCACGAGATCGTCGCGCTGGTTTTCCATCGCCTGCAGCAGGATTTCGATCGACTCCTGCCCGTAATCCCGCTCGTTTTCCGGGCGATACAGGTAGTACGCTTCGTCGATAAACAGCACGCCGCCCATGGCCCGCTTCAGTACGTCGCGCGTTTTCGGCGCGGTATGGCCGATGTATTGGCCCACCAGATCGTCGCGCGTCACCGACACCAGATGATTGCGCCGGATATAACCGAGCCGGTGCAGCACGTCGGCCATGCGCATCGCGACCGTCGTCTTGCCGGTGCCGGGGTTGCCGGAAAAACACATATGCAGCGTCGGCGCGCCGGTCGCGATACCGAGCGTGGCACGAGCGCGTTCCACGAGCAATTGCGCGGCGATTTCGCGAATGCGCGTTTTGACCGGCGCGAGGCCGACCAGATCGCGATCGAGTTCGGTCAGCACACCCGCGATGCCCGATTCGCGATACAGCGCGAGCAGGTTCACATGCGGTCCGTCCGGCGGCGTTTCGGCGGGTGCATGCGGTGGATGTTGCGACAACGCCTCGCGGCGAGCCGGTAATTCAAGCGTATCGGCAGTCATGGTCGTCTCCGTTTCGATGGAATCCGGTACGGGGCGCCGTGTGCGCGGCCGGGAGCAATCACCAGCCTCGCGCGGCGTCGGCACGCGCGTCTTTGCGCGTATCGCCTTGCGCATCGCCGACGCGGCGCCTCAACGCATAACGCTGCACACGTCCCTCGTTTTCCTGGCGTTCGAGCGAATAGGTCGCTTCGTCATCGGGCCGGTTCACGATGAACGACAACCGCATCGTTTCGAAACCGCGCACCGAGTCGAACGCATTGACCTTGATGTAATGCTGTGGATGCGCGTCGCGGCACGCCGTCACTTCCTGCATGACACCCGCCGCATCGCGCAGATCGAACATCGGCAGCCCCCACATTTCCCAGTATGTGTTGCGCGGATGCGGATTGTCGGTGTATTCGACCGAACACGCCCAGCCTTGAGCCAGCGCATAGTCGACTTGCAGGCGGATTTCATCGTCGGTCAGATCGGGTAAAAAAGAAAACGTCCCTTGCGTGATACGCATGGCGGTACCCCTTTGTACAGAACGCAGTGATCAGGACGCTGCGCGCTCGTTGCGCGCGCAACGGCCGGCGGTCGGCGAGCCTCAGGCAACGCTCGGCGTCACGGCAAAGTCCGGCGTATCGGTCGATGCATAGTTAAACGTCACATCGCGCCACGTATCGAGCGCCTGCTTGAGCGGCAGGCAATGACGCGCCGCCGCTTCGAGCAAATCCGGCCCTTCATTCGCGAGGTCGCGCCCTTCGTTGCGCGCCTTCACCATCGCTTCGAGCGCCACGCGATTCGCGGTCGCGCCCGCCTGGATGCCGGCTGGATGCCCGATCGTGCCGCCGCCGAACTGCAGAATGGCATCGTCGCCGAAGAGGTCGAGCAACTGGTGCATCTGCCCCGCGTGAATGCCGCCCGACGCGACCGGCATCACTTTGCGCAAGCCGGCCCACGGCTGATCGAAGAAAATGCCGCGCGACAGGTCCACTGGATTGCGCGCTTCGCGCAGCACGTTGTAATAGCCTTGCACCGACAGCGGATCGCCTTCGAGCTTGCCGACCGCGGTGCCCGCATGCGCATGATCGACGCCCGCCATACGCAGCCACTTGGCGATCACGCGAAACGAAATACCGTGATTGCGCTGCCGTGTGTAGGTGCCGTGCCCCGCGCGATGCAAATGCAGAATCATGTCGTTCTTACGCGCCCAGCGCGCCATCGACTGAATCGCGGTCCAGCCGATCACAAGATCGATCATCACGATGCACGAACCGAGTTCCTTGGCAAATTCCGCGCGCTCGTACATGTCCTCCATCGTCGCCGCCGTCACATTCAGGTAATGGCCCTTCACTTCGCCGGTTTCCGCCTGGGCACGATTTACCGCTTCCATCGAAAACAGATACCGGTCGCGCCAGTGCATAAAGGCTTGCGAATTGATGTTTTCGTCATCCTTGAGGAAATCGAGTCCGCCTTTAAGCCCTTCGTAAACGACACGTCCGTAGTTTTTGCCGGACAAACCAAGCTTGGGCTTGACGGTCGCGCCGAGCAACGGACGTCCATATTTGTCGAGACGTTCACGCTCGACGACAATGCCCGTCGCGGGACCATGAAAAGTTTTCAGATACGCGACCGGAATGCGCATGTCTTCAAGCCGCAAAGCCCTCAAGGGCTTGAAGCCGAATACATTGCCGATGATCGACGCCGTCAGGTTGGCCACCGAACCTTCTTCGAAAAGGTCCAGCTCGTAGGCGATATACGCGAAGTATTGCGGCTCGCGATTGCCGGCCGAGCCCGGCACCGGCTCGACGCGATACGCCTTGGCGCGGTACATGTCGCACGCGGTAAGACGATCGGTCCAGACCACGGTCCATGTTGCCGTCGACGATTCGCCGGCCACCGCCGCCGCCGCTTCCTCGGGCTCGACGCCGGGTTGCGGTGTGATGCGGAACAGCGCGATCACGTCCGTCTCTTTCGGCTCGTAATCGGGCTGCCAATAACCCATCTCGCGATACTTGAGCACGCCTGCGTCGTAGCGCGAGCGCCGTGTCGGTGTATCGGCGGGTGCGATCGCTGCCTGGCTGAAATCGTTCATCGGTGTCCTCCTGTCGTTGGCTTGCTGCGAGCTTGCTGCCATGGAGGTCAATGTAGGCGCGACGCGCGTCGAAGTGAATTCACGATTTTCTTGCGCGGCCTTAAGTCATGCGTTAAGACAGGTGACGACGCAACCAAATGCGCTCACAATCAGTGACGCGGCGGGTGCAACACTTTGCTGCGATATCGCGACAGTAAGACGTGTAAGCACAAACCCTGGATGGTTTGTAGTTGACTCGCACACAATCTATGCTTTGTGGCACGTACCTTGCGTCGTGACATGGGTCGACGCGATTGGCGCCTCATGGAAGCGCTGGTCGCCAAGGCAATCGTCTTTTTTCAAGGAGGGAAGACTATGCAGTGGACAACCCCAAGCTACACGGACATGCGTTTTGGCTTCGAAGTCACGATGTACATCGCGACCCGCTAAAACGCCGAACGCGCGGGGCTTCCTTCGGGCGGCCCCGCACTTTCCGCTTCCGCTGGCTCGTTGCCTGTTCGTTGCTTATTCGTGACGTGTTCGGTGCATATTCGTATTACCGCCGCACACGCGTTTCACCCCATTTTTCCAGCGTTTTTCCACTAGCAGACCGCCGGTGTATCGCGCGTCGCATAACCCGCCCTGTTCGCCATGATTCACGAGACGATCATCACGACCGCGGCACGCGACGGCACACCTCACATTGCGCCGATGGGCGTGCGCTTCGAACACGGCCTCGCGATTCTCGCGCCGTTCCGACCGTCGACGACGCTCGACAACATCGTCGCCACGCAATCGGCGGTAATCAATTTCACGACTGACGTCAGGGTGTTTGCGGGCTGCGTGACCGGCACGCAACGCGACTGGCCGACCGTTCGCGCAAGTCAGGTGCCGTCCGTACGGCTTGCGCAATCGCTCGCGCATACCGAGCTCGCGCTGGCGGAAACACTCGACGACGCACAGCGACCGACGCTGAAAATGCGCTGCGTGCGCACGGAAACGCATGCTCCGTTCGGCGGTTTCAATCGTGCGCAGGCGGCCGTGGTGGAAGGCGCGATTCTTGTAAGCCGTCTCTTTATGCTGCCGGCCGACAAGATCGATCGCGAAATCGCCTATTTGCAGATTGCGATCGACAAGACCGCCGGCCCGGACGAGCAGACCGCGTGGTCGTGGATTCTCTCGGCAATCGACCGGTATCGCGCACACGCCGCAGCGAAAACCGGCGGTGCACCCGATGATGCACCGCACACCATGCACGAAACACGTTAAGGCACTCGCTCGATACTGCGGTGCGGCACGGCGAATGCGGCACTGCGCCATGGATCGAACGAGCGCAATCGCTTCATTCATGAACACTCACCACGCAACGTTTCGGAGACCTCGATGACTGCATTACTAGCGAGCGTCCGCTCAGCCGACGAAGCTTTCGATGCCGCGCACGCGGGCGCGGAGCTGATTGATCTGAAGGAACCCCACGGCGGCGCGCTTGGCCGCGTCGCGACCTATAAAATCGCCCGCATCACGCGCGAACTGCGCGCACGCTACCCGGTCAAGCCGATCAGCGCGACGATCGGCGATATGCCCGCCGACGCGTTCGACGAAATCGCGGCGCGTGTCATCGAGATTGGCGACGCGGGCGTCGACTATGTGAAAGTCGGCATCAATGCGGGTCCGCATGCGCGTGCGTGTCTCACGCATCTTGCGGGACTGCCGGCGCCTGTGTTGCCGGTACTGCTGTGCGATGACGGCATCGATCCGCAGCTCGTCGAACATGCGGTGAACCTCGGCTTCGCCGGCGTGATATTCGACACCGCTGTGAAAGACGGCCGCACGCTATTCGACTGCGTCGACGAGGCGACGCTTGCAGCGTGCATCGATACGATTCATGCGAAGGGGGCGATGGTCGGGCTCGCGGGCTCGCTCGGCTGGGCACAGCTGGACAAGATTCGCGCACACGCGCCCGATGTCGCGGGTTTTCGTACCGCCCTATGTGAAAGTGGGCGCACGACACGACTCGATCCGCAGCGGGTCGCGCAATGGGCGGATGCGTTGCATCGGCATCCGCAGGCTCAGTACGCGTGATGTTTGTCGATAACGGACAGCGGCGGGCTTCGGGCTCGCCGTTAGCCGGTGGTAAACCCTGATCCCGGGACTAAGCCGCCGGCGAATTCAATAACCGTTCGCGCATCAACCCGACATCCCCCTTATTGAACAGCTCGACCACATAATTCGCGTCGTTCACATAGTCGACAAACCGCGCATCGAGCACCCCCTGCGACGCCAGCACTTCGAGCGAACGCCCCGAATCGACATCGCATGACTTCACCACCATCAACCGCTCCGCGTTGAGCGACGTCGACAACCACGCCGCGAGGCTATCCGAAGTCGTGTCCCAGTTCGACATCGCATTGGGCGTCGCCGTGAGCAGCCCGATCGGCATCCACACCGCGACCTTCCCGTTGCGCAGCGCGCGGCGAATCATATCCTCGTTGGTCGCGAGCACAAGTTCGGGCAGTACGCCCTGCATCAGCAGCGCGTATTGCGTCATCGCAAGCAGGCACATGTTGTGCGCCGCCAGATCGCCGAACCGCCACTCCTTCTGATAGTCGCGGACCCGGTCGGCGAAATCGCCGCCACCCGGCACGATCACGATACGCCCACCGCCGACTTCCCAAAGCTGCGTGAGCCAATCGCGCAGCGACGGGTCGTGACTCAGGCTGCCCCCGATTTTCACCACCCACATGTCTTTCCCTCGCTCTGTTCCGACTTTCACCGGCATCCGCGCTAGCCGTCCGCGGCCGGATGGTTACGGCATGTGTCGCTTGTGTCGTTCGACTGTCCCGCTAAGCGGCGCGCGCAGGTTCGGCGCGAGCCGCATGCTTTGAATCACGCTCACGCTGTGTCTCGTCCATCGCCATCAACAACGCGACTGCGACGCTCGGCGCGCAGGTGGCAATCCATTCGTTCGGTTCGTGCGAAGGCGTGTGCGCGTCGGCATTCAGATCCACATCGGCATCCGCACCGGTGTTCACGTCCGCATCCGCTTGCACGGTCGAAGTTTTCGGCCTGCCCACGAGCTCGCTGAAATCCACGTATGCACGCGCCGTTTCGCACGCAAGCGCCACCACCAGGAATCGCCCGCATCCCGCGCCGACCAGCGGCGCGTCCGCCAACGCCGGATGCGCCGCGCACACTTGCGCAAGGCCTTCGCCGATCGCACGCAGCTGCTCGATCCGCCACGTCCGCGCAAATGCACGCCATTCATCGACGCTCGCATCGGCCGCATCGCGACCGATCATCCGCGCAAGCCGCGCACAGCTCGCATCGACGGTTTTCGGGCCGTTGTCGGCGCTTGCATGCTGATCGTGCGGCGGCCATAGCTCGCCGCTCAAGCGGTAGATATCCGCGCTCGTCGCAAACCACTCGTTCATCACGCCCGTCATCTCGCCGCGAAACGCAATGCGGTGCGCAATGCCGCACAGCGGCGTGCGCACGACACCTTGATAAACGAGTTCGCCGGTTACAAGCCGCGTCGCGTCGTTCGTCCCGCGCGCCGCTACGCACGCGTCGACGATCGGCACGATATCGGTAGTCGTACTGCCGATATCGACCAGCAACGCGTTCGGCACTTGCGTGGCGACCCACTGTGAAGTGGCAAGCCAGTTCGCCGATGCGACTGCGCGCCACCGTTCGACCGCATCGGCAGCACGGAGCCAGTCGTGTTTGCCCGCAAAAAACCGTGTGTTTTCACCCAAACGCGCGGCAAGCGTCTGCACCAGCACCAGCACGCCGTGCTCACGGTCCGCGAACAGATCGACCATTTCGCCCGTCATCGTCACCGCGTGACGCGCGCGCGGCGCGCGAGCAGCGGGCCAACGCGCGAATACGTCGTCGATCACGCGTTCGAGATGCACAAGCCCCTGCCACAGCGGACACGCCCACTGCGCGACCTCGACGTGCGTCCCCGCGGCATCGGCAAGCGACACTTTCACATGCGCGCCGCCGACATCCCAGCCGAACACGGTACGCGGCGTATCCACGCTGCCATCGCGATCGCACGAGCCGCTCATGGCGCCGTCCTGCCGATGAAAAGCGGCGCGGAGCCGGCCGCGTCGCGTTGCGGCTGCAGCGCGGAAGCGGCACGCACGCCATGCGCGGCAAACACATCGGCCGCGAGATTGCGCCCGAGCCGCGCGGACAAGCCGACATACGCCATCGTCACGCGCGGATTCACTTCGATAACGATCGGCCCGCGATCCGGGTGCCAAACGACGTCGATCCCGACAAACCCGCGCAACCCCGGCACCAGGGCCGCGGTCTTCTGCGCGAGCGTTTCGAGCATGCGCCCTTCGGGACTATGCCGATCGATCCGATCGATATCGACGCCGTCGAACGCGACGACGCGCCCCGTATGCCCTGCGGACGCCGTATCGGCCACGCCGATTCGCTGCCGGTTGATGCTGATCAACCGCGCGCCCGCCGCGCCGCAGATCAGCGACAGGCTCAGCGCTTCGCCGTCCACCCACTCCTGCAGGACCGAACGATGCCCATTGGCGACGCGCGCGCAATAGGCATCGCACGCTTCGGCGAGGTTGTCGTAGCGCCAGGTATCGAGCCCGCCCGCGCCGTCGTCGGGCTTGACGACCCATGAAGCGGCCGCACCGCTCGCGTCTGCACGCGCGGCTAAAGCATCCACATCGAGCGCGCCCGGATCGAGCGCCGGCGTGGACGCGATCCCGTTCGCCGCGAGCAAGGCAGCCGTCGCACGCTTGCTCGACGCGATACTGATCGCCTCCGTGGTGCAGCCAAGCCAGCGGCTCGCACCCACGGCGTCCGCAAGCTTCAGCATCAACCCATCGCATTCCGGGGCCACGATCCACGCATAGTCGTGCGCACGCGCCGCACGCGCGACAAAATCCATCATCGGCTCGCCGGGTGCCGCGCAATAATGCGGCAGCGCGCTGCGCGACGCCGCGGCCGCCTCGAAGCGCGAACTCGCGAAGCTCACTTCGACGTTGTCGAGTGCGCGTGCATCCTGCACGATTGCATCGCGCATCGCGCGGCCTTCGACGATCAGCGCGCTGAGGTCGGCAAGACCGCTTTCGCCGGCAAGATCGGGGTCGATGCCGCCGCCGGTGAGATACTCGTAGACAAACAGTCTGATCAAGGGACACGCTCCGATGCGGGTAATACCGGTTCTCGATCTGCTCGACGGACAGGCGGTGCGCGCAGTGCGCGGCGACCGCGCGAACTACCGCCCTGTCCAGTCGTCCCTGTGCGCGACGAGCGAACCGCTCGCTGTCGCGCGTGCCCTGCTCGCCGCGAGCGGCGCCGACACGCTGTACGTCGCCGACCTCGGCGCGATCGTCGCGCAGCGCGCCGATACGTCGACGCTTGCCGCGCTGTGCGAAGGCCTCGACCCGCCAGGCGCGTCCGCTTCGACCGGCCGCCGGATCCAGATCTGGCTCGACGCCGGCTTCGCCGACCACGCCTCGATGCACGCCCACCTGATGCGCATCGGCGCGCCACGCGGTAACGCGCCCGGCGCGATCGTCCCCGTGTTTGGCTCAGAGACGCTTCGTACACCTGACGCGCTGCGCGAAGCGGAACACGCCGGCTACGAACCGATCCTGTCGCTCGACCGCCGCGCGGGCCGCCTGCTTCATCCATCAGGCACCACGACCTCGCTGCACGACACGCCTGCCTTATGGCCCGCGCGCGTAATCGTCATGACGCTCGATCGCGTCGGCGCCTACGAAGGTCCCGACCTCGACACGTTCCACGCCCTGCGCGAGCGCGCGGGCCGCGCATGCACACTGATCGGCGCCGGCGGCATTCGCGATCGCAACGATCTCGATGCCGCCGCGCAAAGCGGCGCTCACGCATGGCTCGTCGGCTCGGCGCTGCACGACGGCAAGCTCGCCGCGCCGCCGCGCGCTGTCAGGTGAATCGCAAACACAATATCCATGCCAAGCGGTTGCGCGCGCATGGGCCGCAATCCAATCGCAAGGAACGCACAGCGCGGCTCGCGCGGGTGACACTGTGTTCCAGCGCGACGCACATACTGTGTTGCATGTGCTGACTTGTCGCCGACCTCCGCGCAGCGCCTTTACCGCGCACCTCGCCGCGCGCAATCGGCATGGAGCTTGCTCTATCGCGCCTCATGCACGAACCCACCACCCCCGCGCCGACTGCCGGTCAGTCGGCCGCGCCTGCTGCGCGGCCGGCGTCCGCGGCATCTGATGCGTCCGCCGCTGTTTCCACCGCCTTTTCCACCGCCTTTTCCCCATCAGTCACGCGCGACTGGACCTGCCCGTTCTGCCCGCTGCTGTGCGACGACATCGAAGCCCGCGTCAGCGACGACGCGACGATTACCGCGCCCGCCACCGATTGCCCGCGTCTTGCGGACGCGCTCAAGCACTACGGCGTCGCCGATCTCAACCGCGCACCGTCGATCGATGGCCAGCCCGTCGCGCTCGACGACGCGCTCGCGCAAACCGCCGATATCCTCGCGCGCGCGCAACGGCCGCTGTTCGGCGCATGCGCGACCGACGTCGCCGGCGCCCGCTCGCTCTATACACTCGCCGCCGCGTGCGGCGCGATGCTCGATACGCTGCACGGCGATGCGCTGAGCGCGGCGACACTCGCCTTGCAAGACCGCGGCGCGTTCTTTACGACGCTGTCCGAAGTGCGCTCGCGAGCGGATCTGCTGATCGTGTTCGGCTGCACGCCCTCGCAGCGTCATCCGCGTTTTTATGAGCGCGCGCTGGCCGGCCATGCGCGGCCGCGCACGATCTGCTTTGTCGGCTGCGAGGTGGATCCGTCGGCTGGGGGCACCGCGCACGTGACCTGCGAATCGATGCTTGCCGACGCTGCACCGCACGATCTGCTTGCGCTGTGGTCCGCCATCGCGGAAGGCCGTAGCGCGAGTGCCTTTGAAAAAAGGCCGCCGCAAACGCGCACGCAAGCACAAAGCCAAACCCAAGCGCAAGCGCAAGCGTTGCAAGCCGCCAAAACCGCACCAAGCTTGCCGGTTGCGGCATCACTCGCAGCCCTGACCGAGCGCATTGCGTCCGCGAGTTACACCGCGTTTATCTATGAACCCGCCGCCCTGCCGCAGCCGCACGCGGCTTTGCTGATCGAAGCGCTGCACCGCATCGTCAAGGCGATCAACCGGACGAGCCGCGCCGGCGCACTTGCCCTCGGCGGCGCGGACGGCGCATTGACCGCGAATCAGACCGTCACGTGGCTGTCGGGCTTTCCGCTTCGCACACGCGTATCGCGCCCCGATCGCCCCGCAGGCACGCCGCCGCTCGAACACGACCCGTACCGCTATCGAACCGACCGCCTGCTCGAAGCGCGCGAAACCGACGCGTTGCTATGGGTCACGAGCTTCGCCCCGCATCCGTTGCCTGCCGCACTCGATCCGCAGGTGCCGGCGATCGTGCTCGGGCCGCCGGCTTTGGCAGACGCCCTCGCGCATGCAGCATCGAGCGCACCGCGCCGCGCGCCGACCGTGTTTATCCCGGTCGCGACACCGGGCATCGATAGCGACGGCCATCTGTTCCGGCTCGACGCGTCTGTGGTCACGCCGCTGCACGCGGCACGTCAAGGCACAAATTTGCCCACCGTCGCCGCTATCGCCGCCGAGCTCGCCGAGCTCATCGCACAGGCCGGCGCGCATGCAAGCGCAAGGAGGCCGTCATGAGCCTCGCGCGTTTGACGGGCG
Organism: Paraburkholderia sp. 2C; assembly: GCF_054589215.1. Classification (NCBI taxonomy): domain Bacteria; kingdom Pseudomonadati; phylum Pseudomonadota; class Betaproteobacteria; order Burkholderiales; family Burkholderiaceae; genus Paraburkholderia; species Paraburkholderia sp. 2C. The sequence continues at coordinate 667,464 of NZ_BAAILL010000032.1, forward strand.
GCATCGTCTACGATCCGGCCAATGGCGTGAACGGCGAGCGCCGCGACTTGTACTTTCGCGACGGCCGCATTGTCGACGCGCCCGCCGGCGCCACCCTCGACCACGACTACGATGCGCACGGCATGGTCGTGATGGCCGGCGGCATCGATCTGCATTCGCATATCGGCGGCGGCAAGACCAACCTGTCGCGCCTGCTGTTGCCCGAAGACCATCGCGAAGACCGTCCGCGCGACGCGGCCTACGAATCGGTCCGCGACGCCAACGGCCGCTATCTGCGCCTGCCGTCGTGCGGCGTCTGCACGCCGGGCACGCTCGCCACCGGCTACCGTTACGCGGAGATGGGTTACACGGCCGCGTTCGAACCCGCGATGATCGCGTCGAACGCGCGCCATGCGCATCTCGAGATGGGCGACACACCGATCATCGATCACGGCGCGTACGTGATGCTCGGCAACGACGAACTGTTTCTGCAGATGCTCGCCGCCCATCAGGACTTCGAACGCGTGCGCGACTACGTGGGCTGGACCATGCATGCAAGCCGCGCGCTCGGCGTGAAGGTCGTGAACCCGGGCGGTATCTCGGCGTTCAAGTTCAACCAGCGCGCGCTCGATGTCGACGAAGCGCATGCGCATTACGGCATCACGCCGCGCGACATCCTGCGTACGCTGACGCGCGCGCTGACCGAACTGCGCGTACCGCATCCGCTGCATGTCCATTCGAGCAATCTCGGCGTGCCCGGCAATATCGCCTCGACGATCGCGACCATGGATGCCGCCGACGGCCTGCCGATTCATCTGACGCATATCCAGTTTCACAGCTACGGCACCGAAGGGCCACGCAAGTTTTCGTCGGGCGCGCGTGCGATTGCCGACGCGGTGAACGCGCGGCCTAACGTGTCGATCGACGTCGGACAGATCATCTTCGGGCAGACCGTCACCGCGTCCGGCGACACGATGATGCAGTTCAGGAACGCGCCGCTCGCGAACCCGCGCAAATGGATTCTGGGCGACATCGAATGCGACGCGGGTTGCGGCATCGTGCCGTTCCGCTACCGCGAACAAAGCTATGTGAACGCGCTGCAATGGATTATCGGGCTCGAAATCTTTCTTCTCGTCGACGACCCGTGGCGCGTCTCGATGACCACCGATCACCCGAACGGCGCACCGTTTACGAGCTATCCGCATCTGATCCGCCTCTTGATGGACAAGCCCTTTCGCGATGCACAGCTCGACAAACTGCATCCGGAGGCGAAAGTGGCGAGCGTGCTCGCGGAATTGAAGCGCGAGTTCTCGCTATACGAGATCGCGATCATCACGCGCGCGGGACCGGCACGGCTGCTTGGCCTTGCCGATCGCGGCCAGCTCGGCGCCGGTGCCGCCGCCGACATCGCCGTCTATCGCGACGATGCCGATCGCGAGCGCATGTTCACGTCGCCCGCGTATGTGTTCAAGGACGGTCAACTCGTCGCGCGCGACGGCAATCTCGTTTCGACGCCGACGGGCGGCATTCACTACGTGTCACCCGAATTCGATCGCGGCATCGCGCAAACGGTGCGCGAATTCAGCGAGGCCAACCTCGTCGGCGGCTTCAAACACGCGGCGATCAGCGATGACGAAATTTGCGCCTGCTGCCGCGGCGGCCGGCTGCTGCCCGTCGAATGTTTTACGCATGACGCCACGCGTGCAGCGCCGGCGCCCCCACCGTCGGCCAGGCGGCCTTAGCCCAGGCAAGCGAGCGAACGATGCAGATCAACGGCACCCTGATCGACGACACGTTTGCGGAAGCCTTCCCGATGAAGGCGACGCGGCTCGTCATCACCGCGCATACGCCCGCGTGGGCGCGCGCCGCCGCTCAGTCGCTGTCGGGCTTTGCGACGTCGGTGATCGACTGCGGCTGCGAAGCCGGCATCGAGCGCGCGATCGACCCGGCCGACACGCCCGACGGCCGGCCCGGCATCGCCGTGCTGATGTTCGCGGTGTCGTCGAAGGAACTCGCCAGGCAGATCATGCGGCGCGTCGGCCAATGCGTGCTGACGTGCCCGACCACCGCCGTCTACAGCGGCATCGATCCGCAGACGAGCCGCGCGCCGCTATCCGACCTCGCACCGCTCGGCGGCGCACTGCGTTTTTTCGGCGACGGCTGGCAGATCGCAAAGATGCTCGGCGACACGCGTTACTGGCGCGTCCCCGTGATGGACGGCGAATTCGTCGCCGAGGAATCGGCAGTGACGGTCAAGGCGGTGGGCGGCGGCAATCTGCTGCTGCTCGCGCGCGATACCGACCATGCGCTCGCCGCGGCGGAAGCCGCGGTTGCCGCGATGCATCAATTGCCGAATGTGATTACGCCGTTTCCGGGTGGCGTCGTGCGGTCGGGGTCGAAGATCGGGTCGAAGTATGCGGGCGCGGTCGCATCGACGAACGACCCGTTCTGTCCGACGCTGGTCGGCGTCGCGAAACGCACCGAACTCACGGCCGAAGTGGGCTGCGTGCTCGAGATCGTGATCGACGGCTTGACCGATGCCGACGTGGGCGCGGCGATGACAGCGGGCATTGCGGCCGCGTCGAATGCGGGCGGCGTGCTGCGCATTTCGGCGGGCAATTACGGCGGCAAGCTCGGGCCGTATCACTTTCATTTGCGTGAGCTCGCGGCGTCGATCGGTGCACCGTCCCATGCCGCAGGCAGCGGAAGCGGCGGCTCAACGCAACAACAACAGGATCCTAAGGGAAGCGGCAATGGGGGCAAGCCATGAGCATAACGACGACGCTGCGCGTGAAAACCGCGCCCGGTTTTCGCGTCGACGGTTCAGGATTGCTGCCGGCGGCGCTCGCGGCTCAATCGTCTGATGAGGTGGCGCGCATCGTGCTGCATGCAGGCGACGTGACGTGCGCGGCCGGCGATCTGTTCGACGTGTCGCGCAGCGACCGCGGCAACGGTGCACAAGCCACGCTGATCATCGAAGGCGATGTACCGTGGCTAGACCGTGTCGGCGCACATCTCGCCGAAGGTCATCTGCGCGTGACAGGCGCGGCAGGCGACTACGCCGGACTCCGCATGACGGGTGGCGCATTGCAGATAGGCGGCAACGCCGGCGCATTTACCGGCTGCGAGATGCGCGGCGGCCAACTCACGATAGACGGCAGCACCGGTGACTTCGCAGCCGGTGCGTTGCCCGGCGACATGGAAGGCATGACCGGCGGCACGCTCGCCATCGCAGGTCATGCGGGCGCACGCCTCGGCGACAGAATGCGGCGCGGCTTTGTGCTGGTCGGCGGTGACGCGGGCGATTTTGCCGCATCGCGTTTAGTCGCCGGAACAATTTGCATAGCAGGAAGTATTGGCGCTCACCACGCATATGGAATGCGCCGCGGCACGCTGTTGCTGTTACGCGAGCCCGAATGCATCCCACCCACGTTCGCCGAAGGCGGTCGAGGCTTCGATGTGTTCTGGCAGTTGTTCGTGCGCGCTTTGGCCGCCCTACGCGAGCCGTTTGCGGCCACCGGCGCGGCATCGTTAAACGCCGCGCTCGCACCGTTTTTTATGCTCGATTCGCGCACGATGCCATCCCGCCTCTCAGGCGATCTCGCCGTGGACGGACGCGGGGAATTGCTGATCGCCCGCGCAGGCAACCAGGGCGCACACTGACGAATGAACCCAGGCGCCCTGCAGTGTGCCCAAGCAGTCAAGAACAAGCTGTACCGCTGGGAGTGAAAATGAACGCAACGCATACGAGCGAAGCCTCACACACGGGCCGCGTCGCGAGCGAACGGTACGCGCGGCCGCTCATCGCGCTGCACTGGCTGATCGGCATCGCGATCATCGCCATGATCGCGATCGGACTTTATATGGTCGGCTTGCCGCGCGGTCTGCCTTTCAAGGCATCGCTGATCAACTTTCACAAGTCGCTGGGCTTGACGATTTTCCTGCTTGTGCTGGTACGCATCGTGGTCCGTACGGTCTACGGCAGGCCGCCGCTGCCGCCGATGCGAGCGTGGCAACGCGCCGCCGCGCGCGCAACGCAGGGTCTTTTATACGTCGCAATGGTGGTGATGCCGGTGACCGGCTATCTCGGCTCGTCGTTCAACACATACGGCACGCGTTTCTGGGGCATCTTGCTGCCGAAGTGGGGTTGGGACGACAAAGCGCTGCGCCACTTGTGGTTCACGATTCACGAGACCAGCGCGTGGATTCTGATCGCGCTAGTCGCGTTGCATATTGCGGGCGCGCTCAAGCATCAGCTCGTCGACAAAGACGGACTGATGCGGAGAATGCTACCTTGATAGGTATGACGTTTGCATGTGGTTGAAAACACAACGAACGGCGGAAAGCGGAATGAAAATCAGGGTTCTCGGTTCATCGGCGGGCGGCGGTTTTCCGCAATGGAATTGCAATTGCGGCAATTGCAGCGGCGTGCGCAATGGCACGATCGCCGCTCAGCCGCGTACGCAATCGTCGCTTGCGGTAAGCGCGGACGGCGTGTCGTGGCTGTTGATCAACGCGTCGCCCGATATCCTCGCGCAACTTGCGGCCAACCCTGAATTGCAGCCCGCACGTCATGCGCGCGATACGGGCATTGCCGCGGTATTGCTGATGGATGCGCAGATCGATCACGTCACGGGCCTGCTGATGCTGCGCGAAAACAGCGCGCGGCTGCCGATCTACGCAACCGAAGCCGTGTGGCAGGACTTGTCGACCGGCTTTCCGGTCACACAGATCTTGTCGCACTACTGCGGCGTGACGCGCCACACGATCGCACTCGACAACGCGCCGCTTGAAATACCGGCGCTGCCCGGCGTGCGCATCGAAGCGCTGCCGCTGTCGAGCAAGGCACCGCCCTATTCGCCGCATCGCCACGCGCCCGAGCGCGGCGACAACATCGGCCTGCTGCTCACCGCCGTCGATTCGGGCAAGCGCGCGTTCTATGCCCCGGGCCTTGGCGCGCTCGAACCGTCTATACGCGATGCGATGCGCCGCGCGGACCTGCTGCTCGTCGACGGCACGATGTGGACCGACGACGAGATGATCCGCCTCGGCCTGTCGAAGAAGACCGCGGCCGATATGGGCCACGTCGCGCAATCGGGCCCGGGCGGCATGATCGAAGTGCTCGATGGGCTCGATCGCCCCGGCGCGCGCAAGGTGCTGATCCATATCAACAACACGAATCCGATTCTGGTCGACGACGGACCCGAGCGCCGCACGCTCGCGCAGCACGGCATCGAAGTGGCCCGCGACGGCATGACTTTCGAACTTTGACTCTGGACTTTCAATGAACAGCACGAGCGCGACACGCGCACCTGAACCCTCCGCAACCGATTCCGGCGCGGCATGGAGCCGCGAGGAATTCGAAGCGCAATTGCGCGCGAAAGGCCGCGCGTATCACATCCATCATCCATTCAACGTGAAGATGAATAGCGGCGGCTGCTCGCGCGAGCAGATTCGCGGCTGGGTGGCGAACCGCTTCTACTACCAGATCAATATCCCGCTGAAAGACGCGGCGATTCTATCGAATTGCCCCGACCGCGAAACGCGCCGCCGCTGGGTGCTGCGCATACTCGATCACGACGGCTACGGCGAAGACGAAGGCGGCATCGAAACCTGGGCGCGTTTAGGCGACGCGGTCGGCCTGTCGCGCGACGAATTGTGGTCGCTCGAACATGTGGTGCCGGGTGTGCGATTCGCAGTCGACGCGTACGTGAATTTCGCGCGCCGCGCACCGTGGCAGGAAGCCGTGTGCTCGTCGCTCACCGAGATTTTCGCGCCGCAAATCCATAAAGACCGCCTGTCCACGTGGCCGACGCATTATCCGTGGATCGAATCGTCGGGCCTCAATTACTTCCGCTCGCGCATTTCACTCGCGCAGCGCGACGTCGAACACGGCCTCGCGGTCACGCTCGACTATTTCCGCACGCGCGAGCAGCAGGAACGCGCGCTCGAAATCCTGCAATTCAAGCTCGACATTCTGTGGACCATGCTGGACGCAATCGAAAAGGCCTTTCCAACATGAGCGACACGCACGATACCCACCCCGCTTCGAATTCCGGCGCACCGCTCGATACGGCCGCGCGCCCGAAACTGAACAGGCTGTTTCGCATGCAGTGGGAGCCCGCCCAGGATGCGCACGTATTGCTCTATCCGGAAGGTATGGTGAAACTGAACCAGAGCGCCGCGGAAATCCTGAAGCGCTGCGACGGCACACATGATGTCGCGGCGATTGTCGGCGACCTTGAACGCAGCTTTAACGCAACCGGTATCGCGCCCGAAGTGGAGGCGTTTATCGCCCACGCCTTCGCGCGCGGCTGGCTGGAGCACTCAGCATGACTGATCTTTCGGTTGCGGCGCAGCATACGCCCGAGCACACCGTGCGGTCCGGCATCACGCCGCCGCTGTGGCTGCTCGCGGAGTTGACGTACCGCTGCCCGCTGCACTGCGCGTTCTGCTACAACCCGGTGAATTACACCGCGCAGCAGAACGAACTCAATACGGAGGAATGGCTGCGCGTGCTGCGCGAAGCACGCGCGCTCGGCGCCGCGCAGCTCGGCTTTTCGGGCGGCGAGCCGCTGATGCGCGACGACCTCGAAGAACTCGTCGCCGAGGCGCGCAAGCTCGGTTTCTATACCAACCTGATCACCTCCGGCGTCGGCCTGACCGACAAGCGCCTCGGCGTGCTGAAGGAAAATGGCCTCGACCATATCCAACTGTCGTTTCAGGACTCGACGCAGGAGCTCAACGATTTCCTCAGCAGCACGCGCACGTTCGACCTGAAAAACCGCGTCGCGCGCTCGATCAAGGCATACGGCTTTCCGATGGTGCTCAACTGCGTGCTGCATCGCTATAACCTGCCGCACGTCGACAAGATCATCGATATGGCGCTTGCGATGGGCGCCGAGTATCTCGAGCTCGCGAATACGCAGTACTACGGCTGGGCGCATACGAACCGCGCGCAACTGATGCCGACGGCTGAGCAATTGCAGGAAGCCGAAGCCGTCGTCGAACGGTACCGGAAGGAGATCGGCAACCGCTGCAAGATCTTCTTTGTCGTGCCTGACTACTATGAAACGCGGCCGAAGCGCTGCATGAACGGCTGGGGTTCGGTGTTCCTCGGCGTCGCGCCCGACGGCGCCGCGCTGCCGTGCCATTCGGCGCGCTCGCTGCCGGGGCTCACGTTCCCGAATGTGCGCGACATGTCGATGGCGGATGTCTGGTACGAGAGCGACGCGTTCAACCGCTTTCGCGGCTTCGACTGGATGAAGGAGCCGTGCCGCAGTTGCGAAGAGAAAACGCGCGACCTGGGCGGCTGCCGCTGCCAGGCCTATCTGCTCACGCATGACGCGGCCAATGCGGACCCGGTGTGCGACAAATCCCCGCATCACGAGTCGGTCGTGCGTGTAGTGCGCGAGGCCGCGCGGCGCGGCGCGGCGCTTGCGCCTGACGAACAGCCGGTGGTTTTTCGCAACGACGCGAATTCGCGGCGGCTCAGCGGCGAACGGCTCAGCGGCGAACATTCGACATCTCGGCCGCATACGGCAACCGCCACCGCAACCGATAAAACCAACGATCAGGGAGCGCGCAGATGACCACCACCGATATCTCCGTGTTGCTCGTCGACGATCACGCCGTCGTGCGTGAAGGCTATCGACGCCTGCTCGAATTGAGCCCCGACGTGCGCGTGGCCGGCGAAGCAGGCGATGCGACGCAGGCGTACCAGCGATTCTGCGCGCTGCAACCGGATGTGGTGGTGATGGACCTCGCGCTGCCCGGCGCGAGCGGTGTCGAGGCAATGCGGCGCATGCTCGCGCGCACGCCCGACGCGCGCGTGCTGATTTTCAGCGTGCATGAGGAAAGCCTCTTCGTGCGCCGCGCGCTCGATGCCGGCGCGAGCGGCTACGTGACGAAGGCGAGCGCGCCCGATGTGCTCGTCGAAGCGGTGCGTGCGGTCGCGCGCCGCGTGCGCTATCTGAGCGCCGACGTGTCGCAAACGCTCGCGATGCGCACGATGTTCAACGAAGGGCCGCCGGGACGCCAGCTTTCCGCGCGTGAATTCGAGGTGCTGCGGCTGCTCGTGCAGGGCTTCACGCTGCCGGTGATCGCGGAGCGGCTCGGGCTGAGCCAGAAGACCGTCGCGAATCATCAATCGGCCATTCGCCAGAAGTTCGGTGCGAACAACGGCGTGCAGCTCGCGCAGATGGCAAGCCGGCTTGGACTTCAGTTCTCCGATCTGACCGCGCCGGGCGGTGCGGTGGGCGCGTCGCTCGGGTCGTCATTGGGGTCGCCGCTCGGATCGGCGCTCTGATCGCGGCGAGCGGCGCCGTCCGGTTCGGACGCGCCCGCCTGAACCGGTAAGCGGGCGCACAACATAAATCCATCCCCGGGTTGGCTCGCGATATGGAACTCGCCGCCAAGCGATTCGACACGCTCGCGCATGCCGACGAGCCCTAGCCCCGCGCGCGGCTGCTGCAAATCGACACCGGGGCCGTCGTCGGCGATCGTCACGACAATCTCGCCGCTCCGCTTCCCGTCGGCAGGCGTGCGCACGAGGTAGATTTCGACGCGCGATTCGCGCGAGAACTTCGACACGTTTGTCAAAGCTTCCTGCACGAGCCGGTATAGCGTGATGTTCAATGCATCGGCGAGGTCCGTGAAATCGCCTTCGGCCGCCAACGCGAACGACGCATGCGGCAAACGCTCGCGCCAGCTGTCGACGCAATGCTCGAGCGCGCTGAGCAAACCCAGCTCGTCGAGCCCGATCGGGCGCAAGCGGCGAATCATCCCGCCGATCTGCCGATAGACGAAATTCGCGCTCTGCATCACGGCGAGCGACGCACGGTGAATTTCCGGCTCGCTCGCGGCGGATAAATCGCGGATGCGCGCCGCATCGAGCGTGATTGCGTTCAGATACTGGCCCAGCTCGTCGTGCAACTCGCGCGCGAGATGCCGGCGCTCCGCTTCCTGTGCCTCGATCGCCTGGCTTCCCAGCCGGCGGTTCTCGACGAGCAGCCGCTCAGCCTGCTCTTCGAGCATCTTCCGGTGCCGCAGCTCACGCTGCGATTCACGATAACGGCGCCACGCGAACCACGCGAGGCCCGCTGCCAGCACGCAAAGCGTGACCGGCAATTCGTCGAGCTGGAAACGCTCGGTGCTTCGGGTCCAGCGGTAAGCGAGCTCGCTGACGTCGAACATCGAGCACAGCACCGCCGTCACGAGCGTCAGCACGAGCACGCACGAGAAGTCGCGCCACATAGCGGAGCGGAACGGGGACGACCGTGACACGTCTGAGCGAACCATTTTCACGGGATGCATCGCTGTGTCGGGTGGGTTCAGGAACGCATTCTACTCATCGAACCGACGGACTGCGCATCGGAATCCTGACGTTCAGGAAGGGTTCCTGAAAGTTTCGGGAAACTTTCCCGGGCGCATACGCGCACGCCTGTGCGACGCTTGAAGCCAGCGAAGCACGGTGCATGCACCGATGCATATCGATGCGGGCACAACCGGTCTTCACCGCCTGCACACAAAAAAAAGCATTGGAGACGCTGACAATGAGAACCATGCCACGCAAAAAGCGGTGCGTGCAGACGTTAAAACCCCGAGTCGCGCTCAGACTCTCCGTTGCCGCGGTGCTGGCCGCGATGGCGGCGGCAGCGTGGGCGCAGACGGAGACCACGCCTCGCGCGAACCAGCCTGCTGCCAGCGGGCAAGCGCAAGAGCAGACGTCGGGGCAAGCCGAAGAAGCGCCCGCCGCACAAGCGGAAAATGCGCCGGACGACGTGGCGCAAAACACGCAAACGTCCGAACCGGAAACGGTACTGCCGAATATTCTCGTGATCGGCACGACACCGCTCGTCGGCATCGGCACGCCGATCCAGCTCGTGCCGGCCAACGTGCAGACGATCAAGGGCAGCCAGATCGTCCAGCAGAATTCGCATACGCTGACCGACTACTTCTCGAACAACCTGCAAAGCGTCGATATCAACGACGCGCAGGGCAACCCGTGGCAGGTCGACGTCAACTATCGCGGCTTCACGGCGTCGCCGGTGCTCGGCACGCCGCAGGGGCTATCGGTGTTTCTCGACGGCGTACGCGTGAACGAGCCGTTCGGCGACGTCGTGAACTGGGATCTGATTCCGCAGGCCGCCATCCAGACCATCCAGGTGATTCCGGGCTCGAATCCGACCTTCGGTTTGAACACGCTCGGCGGCGCGATCGCGGTGACGACGAAGAACGGCCGTTCGAACCCTGGCGGCGAAGCGGAGATCCAGGCGGGCTCGTGGGGCCGCAAGCTTGCGCAGATCCAGCAAGGCGGCGTGATCGGCGATTCGCCGCTCGACTACTATTTCACCGCCAACATCACGAACGACGACGGCTGGGCCGATCACAACTCGAGCCGCTTGCGCCAGGCATTCGGCAAGCTGCGCTACATGGATTCGTCGACGACCGTGTCGGTTTCGATGGGCGGCGCCGACAATACGCTGAACGGCTCGCAGACCATTCCGCGCTCGTTTCTGAGCAACTGGTCTCAGGCATACACGTTCCCGGACACGAACGAGAACCAGCTTGGCTATCTGACCATCAACGGTTCGCACTATTTCACGCCCGACATCGAAATAACCGGCAACGCGTACTACCGGCACTACCGGAATGTCAACACGAGCAGTAACGTAAACGACGACTTCGATCCGGACGACGACGACGAACCGCCGGCAACGAATGCGCAATCGGTGATCGTCACCGACAGCTATGGCGCGAGCCTTCAGGCCACCTTTCTGCAGAAGCTTTTCGGCAAGAACAACCAGTTCACCGTGGGCGCGGCGGCGGATCTCGCAAACACACACTTCACGCAATCGCAGCAGAACGCGTTCTTTACCGACACGCGCGCGACGATCGGCGACGGACCGTTCGTGCAACAGACCGACGCGAAAACGCGCAACGAGAACTACGGCATTTACTTTACCGACACGTTCTCGTTCACCGACGAATGGTCGATGACGCTCGCGGGCCGCTATAACTGGGCGCGCACGACGATCGGCGACGAAAGCGGCATCCAGCCGCTGCTCGACGGCCGCCATACATTCTCGCGCTTCAATCCCGCCGTCGGCATCAACTGGAACCCGACGTCGTCGTTCACTGCGTACTTCACGTACAACGAAGGGATGCGCACGCCGACGTCGATCGAGCTTGCGTGCGCGGACCCGGCCGCGCCATGCTCGTTGCCGAACGATTTCATCGCGGACCCGTCACTGAAACCGGTGGTCTCGAAGACCTTCGAAGTCGGCGCGCGCGGCCGCATCGGCAGCAATACGCAGTGGAGCGCGGCTGCGTTCAGCACGACGCTCGACGACGATATCCAGTTCATCAGCAGCGAAGGCGCATCGAGCACGCTCGGCTTCTTCCAGAACGTCGGCAAGACGCGCCGGCAAGGCTTCGAACTGGCGGGGCGCACGCAATGGGGCCCGCTTGGCGTAAGCGCAAGCTACAGCTACGTGAACGCAACCTACCGCTCGACGTGGACCGAAAGCAGTTCGAGCAATTCGAGCGCCGACGCCGACGGCAATATCACCGTGCACTCGGGCGACCGCATCCCCGGCATTCCAGCGAACACGGTGAAAGTGCGGTTCGACTACCAGGCGCTGCCGCAATGGAACATCGGCACGAACCTGATCTATCGCGGCAACATCTTCGCGCGCGGCGACGAAAACAATCAGGATGTGAACGGCACGCTCGCCGGTTACTTTCTGGTCAACCTCGATACGACGTATAACGTAACGAAGCACTTCCAGGTATTCGGTTCGATCCAGAACCTGCTGAACAAGCGCTATGCGACGTTCGCGGTGCTCGGCCAGAACTTCTTCAACGGGCCGAACCATACGTTTTCGCCGGACGACGTGACCAACGAGCAGTTTCTTGGACTCGGCGCGCCGCGCGGGTTCTGGGTTGGGATGCGGTATCAGTGGGATTGACCACGGGCTATGCCGGACGGCGAAGAAAACGAAACGGGCAGCGTAGTGGACGCCGCCCGCGAGACAAACCATGGGCTTTATCTTGCCGATTCGATCGAGCCCTGGCTTGGCGGCGACGTCACGATGCCCCACGCGAGCGGCAGATTGCCGATCTGCCCGACCGTCTGATAATTCGACGCATCGAGCACATAAACCGCATTCGAGCGGCCGCACGCAAGCAGCAGCTTCGAGCCGTCCGGTGTGAAGCTGAAGTGCCAGCAGCGCTGGCCGACCGGCACGTCGGCGACATGCTCGTAGGTCTTCGCATCGAACACCTGCAGCGTCTTGTCGCGCGCCGCGGCCACGAGCAGATGCTTGCCGCTCGGATCGAACGCAACGCCATAGGGCCCGAGCTTCGTGTCGACGGTCTTCACGGGTTTGAAGCTTGCCGCATCGAGCACGACGAATTTGCCCGTATTTTCAAGGGTGACGACATACTGCTTGCCGTCCGGCGACACCTTGATGCCACGCGGACGCGAGCCGGCGTCGAGTTTCAGCGTGCGCAGCAGCTTGCCCGAACGCGTTTGATAGACCGACACCGTGTCGTCGCCTTCGTTGGTGACGAGCATCTCGTGGCCGTCCGGCGAAAATTCGACACCTTCGGTTTCGTGGCCACTTTTCACGGAGCGCAGCACCTTCATCGTCTTCAGGTCGACGATGGCGATTTCGGCGGGTGGACTATTCGCGTCGTCGTCATCGTCGTGGCCCTTGCCGGCCTGCTTTTCGCCTTGTTGCTCGGGTTTGGCGCCTTGTTGCTGCCGCTTCTGCTCCGGTTTGGCGCCTTGCATCGCTTCCGGCGGCGGGCCGCTTTCGCCGGGCTCGTAGGTCACGTAGGCGTACCCGCGGTGCACGCGGACGAACTCAGGGTTTTTGCCGATCTTCACGCGATCGACCACTTCGCCGGTCGACGTGTCGATCGCAATCAGTTCGCCGGTTTTGGCCGCCACGAGCAGCCGCTTGCCGTCCGCCGTGAGGCTCAGGCCGCGCGGGCCGTCCTTGCCGAGCGATATGGTTTTTTCGAGCGACATATTGTCGAGATCGATAATGCCGACACCGTTCGTCTCGCTCGTCACATAGGCGATCGGCGCTGCGGAGGCGTAAGCAGTGGCCGCGGCAAACGCGGTCACTGCGAATAGCGCGGCATGCACGCTTTTTGTTGCGCGATACATTTGAATGTCTCCACCGGTTTGTACTTGGAGCGAAAGCGCTAAGGCGCCATGCTGTGGCTCGAGCCCGGTTGACGCGCAGCAGCATGCAGGCGACCGCGCGCCCCCTCAATCAGTTTGGGCACTGCATCGTGCGTTGACAACGAAATGGGGCAGGAGTTTTTCCCGAATTCGCCACGGAAAGGGCGCGAACCGGGGGGGAATGGGGCGGGAATTTTGGGCGGGAATTGGGGATGTGGCAGCAGCGAGATCGGTCGCCGATCCGCACGGCATGACGTGGAGAATGAAAGCGCCACAGCCTAAGATGAAACGATCACTCCGTGCCGGCTCGCAAGCGAGGCAACGATGGCTGTCGGTCACCCGCTCGACGCCGCTCCTTATGCGGCTCCATTCCGATGAAAACGCATCTTTTCCGCGCGGTCATCGTGCTGCTCGCGACCGGCGCACTGCTGCAGCTTGCCGCGTGCGGCACGGGCGCGCCGGCGCAGCGTCCGAATGCCAACTGGGAACCGGGCTGCACCGGACCGGCAAGTTTTTGTGTGCCGTTCTTTGGTCCGTGAGCGGTCGCGACGCGCGTCGGTTCAGTACCCCTGCGCGCGGCTGACGATATTGGCGAGCTGTTCGCCGCGCAGCCATCTTGCGAAATTGCCGAACCACACATCGAGCACGCGCTGGTTATAGTCCGGCGCGTCGCATGAGATATGCGGCGTGACGATGAGGCCCGGCACGTCCCATATCCCACTGTCGCCCGGCAGCGGCTCCGGATCGAACACATCGAGCACCGCGCCACCGCAGGCGCCCGTACGTAACCGCTCGAACAATGCCGGATAGTCGACGAGCGCGGCGCGCGACAGGTTCACGATGCACGCGCCCTCGCGCATCGTCGCAAGCCGCGCGGCGGAAAGCAGCCCGCGCGTTGCCGGCGTCAACGGCGCGGTGACGACGGCGAAGTCCGCTTCGGGAAGCCACCTGTCGAGCTCCGACACCGGCGCCAGCACATCGGGCCTATCCGTGTCCGCTGCCGCCGGCACCGGGACGCGGCCGCTGCGATTGAGCGCGATCACACGCAAACCGAGCGTCTTCGCGGCGCGGCTCGCCATGTGTCCGAGATCGCCGAAACCGATCAAAAGCGCCGTCTTGCCGCGAATCGGCGCGGTCAGCCGCGCATCCCAGCGATGCTCATGCTGCGCACGCAATACCGCGGGTAGTTGCGCATTCAACATCAGCAGCGCCATTTGCACAAACTCGCCGGCCTTGTCGACGTGAATGCCGCTGCTGTTCGTCAATATCAGGTCGTCGCGCAAACGGTCGAGCGGCAACAACTGGTCGACGCCGGCGCCGGTCGTATGAATCCACCTCAAGCGCCGTGCCTCGTTGACGGCCGCATGCGGGAAACGCGACGCGAGCAGAAAGTCGACGTCGTCGAGCGGCGTGGCGAACCGTTCGCCGTCCCACCCGAACGATACGTCGACGAGCCGCGCCAGCTCGGCGTGACGCAGCGACGCCTGCTGCCATGCCGCAGGGTGCAGATGGAATGCCGGCGCCTGCCGGCTCTGGCTTTCGAGGTGCAGCCGGAAACGCTTCGTCGCGTCATGCATGGATACGACCGCTCACAAAGGCAACGCGACGAGCGTGTCGTAGCGGCACGAGTCGGTGACAACCGTACGTTCGCGCAGCAGCGCGGCGTCGCCTTCGATGCTGACCGCGTCGACGTACCGGCCCGCGCTGAACACCACCATCGTCCCTTCATAGCCCGTGCGCACGACCATATAGCTGGTCTCGCAACGGATCGTGCCGTCCGTGTCGACGCCGACGATTTCCGTCGGGCTGATCACATGGCGATACACGTGCGGCTCGAACACGTTGACCGACTGGATCGAGCTGACGCGATCGAGCAGCATGCCGCGTGTGTTGCAGAACCAGATGCCGAAATCGCGGCCCGCGTCGAAATCGGCGCGCGTCAGAATGCGATAAGTGCAATCGTCTGCAAAGAAAGTGGGCCACCGTTCGAGATCGCCATTGTCGATCGCGCTGCAATAGTGCGCATTCAGGCGGCCGATGCACGCCTTCGCGTGCGCGCCGACTTCGATGTCGGAAAAACGCGTGATTGTGCTAGACATGCATCAGTTCCCGATAGAATTTCCAGAAGCCGCGCACGGATGTTTCCGTCGCGCGGGTCGCCATCGGTCCGGTGCCCTTGCCGCCCATCTCGATCACCGCCGCATCGTCAAGGTCGCCGCGAATCCCCTTCTCGACGAAGGCGCCGATCGTGCCATCCTCCATCGACACAAACCCGGCCGGACCGACGAGATTGCTTTGCTTGCGCCGGATCAATGTCTGCTCCGGCGTGTCTTCCTCGAAACCGAGCACGGTCCAGATCAATTCGCAGCGATCGACCGCGAGAGGCACCACCTGACGCACGCCGATCGAGTTCATGATCTGGTGCAGCACGAAGCCCGGAAAGATGCTCTGGATCGCGTTGGTGATCTGGTCCGGGTACTCCATCCACTGATCGATCAGCGACGGGTCTTTCAATCCGAAGTCGTCGCGCATCGCACGGATGATGCCGGAGTCGTACACCGCGTCGCCGGCGTCCGTGAAGCGCTTCGTAAACGTGATGTGATGACGGCTATCCTCGTCTTGCAGCGTGCCGCCTTCCGCGGACAACCGGTTGATCTTGAAGGTCGAAAAGAATGCGTGCAGCAGGCTCGGGTGATAGTTGTCGCGGCTATTCTCGACATACAGCTTCCAGTTGTTGTGCATCACCTGGCTGTAGCGGCCGAGAATTTTCGGCTTGCCGTATAGCGTGCGCTCGATATGCGCGACCATGGTCGGCCCGAGGTAATCTTCGAGCGGTGGCGCTTGATCCGAAAACGAACCGAACACAAGGCCGCGAATGCTCGCCACGCGCAAGGTGGTCAAGCGGAACTGCGTCTTGTCGAAATCGTCGGGCATGCCGCCCTTGCCTTGTACGCCCTTCTCGAACGCGACGCTCGTCAGCTCGCCTTCGAAGTTGTAGACCCAGTTGTGGTACGGGCACACGAAATTCGGGCGCTTGCGATTGCCCTGCGCTTCGTAGCACAGCACCGAGCCCTTATGCACGCATTTGTTCACGAGCGCACGAATACCGCCGTCCTGATGCCGCACGACGATCACCGAGGTATGCCCGACTTTCGTCGTCACGTAATCGCCGGGGTTCGGTATCTCGATGTCGAGGCACAGGAAGCTCCATGTCGGACCCCGAAATACGGCGTCCTGCTCGCGTTCGTAGGTGGCTGTATCGGAAAACACGCGCAGCGGCACGCGCGTGATGCCCTCCGCGGGCCATAAAATCCTGCTCGCCGGCAACGCGACGGGACTCGTCGTCATTTCATTTTCTCCGCGTCAAGATAAGGTTTCGGGTAGAACAGGTCCGCCGGCAATTCGCCCTTCAAGGTGCCCGCCGCCTTGAACACGTCGAACGTTCGCTTGAGCGTCGCGACATCGTCGGGCCCGAGCGCGACGGTGTTCATCGTGGTCCAGTGGTCGCCGTAAAAGCGTGCGCCGCTGTCGTTCAGGTTGGCCGCTTTCTTCAGGATCGACACGACCGCATCCGGATTCGCGGCGCCGAACTGCACCGCTTCGCGCATCGCGGCCAAAACCTTGGCCGCGTCGGCCGGATTGTTTTTCAACCACTCGTCGCGCATCACGGCCACGCCGATGTACGGCGGCGAGGGAGACCTGGTCATCTGCTTCCATTGATCCGACAGCGTGCCGAGCACGCGAATCCGCGTCGCGCTGTCGGATACCTGGGCGACCGTCGTCGGGCGCATCACCGCCGCGTCGACGTTCTTTTGCAGCAGAAACTGCGCGAGGCGAGGCTCGTCGCCGGCTATGAGCCGGTAATCGGCCAGCTTCAACCCGTAGTTGCCGTCGAGCACCGCGGTGCCGACGCCCGTCGTCCCGCTACCGAGCGGCGACATGCCGATCTTCTTGCCGCGCAGCTCGCCCGGGCTGCGAATCGGCGAATCGGCAAGCACGACGAGTTCCGCGTCGACCAGCTGCGTCGCCGCGACGATGCGCACCGGCACGCCCTGCTGGGCAAGACTGAATGCGCCGGCCAGACTCGCACCGAACGCGAGATCGATCGCATTGGAGGCAAGCGCGGTGGTGGGCCCGTTCACATCGGGGAAATGCACGAACTTCACTTGCAGGCCCTGCTTCTCGAAGAACTTCTGTGCTTCGAGCACCGCGCCGAAACCGAGGCTGATGCCGCTCGTCCAGTAGCCGACGCGCAATTCAGCGGCAACGGCGCCGCGCATCGCGCCGAGCGCGAAGATGCATACCATCAGAAGCTGCGAGATAACGCGAGATATCTTCATTGTGTCGAACGCGGATGCGGCCATGCGGCCCGTGTCAAACGACCTCGAAACGACCTCGTATCGAGGACCCCAGTTCCGCGGCAAGGCATCGCGCCCTGGCCGCCTACTTCCCTATTGCCATCAGCGGCGCATGCTCGAAATCCTGCTTCATGCTGCGCATGACGCGCTCCATCGTCATGTCGCGAAACCGTTCGACGTGCCGTCGCGCAATGCGCGACGCCGTCTTGCCGTCGCCGGCGCCGAGCGCTTCCGCCAGCAGCCGGTGGTCGCCGGAAATTTCCGGACTGTCGTCTTCGTCGCTGAAGCCGAGTGCGACAAGCCGCGCCATTTCGTCGAACAGCACGGAAATGCTGCGTACCAGACGCTCGTTTCCCGATGCCGATGCAATATGCAAATGAAACGCACGATTGCCGTCGAGAAAGAAGCCGATCTGATTGCCGTGATTCTTCGACGCGGTATTGCCGCGCGCCGCCTTGTCGATACGCATCAAGGCTTTCGCATCGACGTGGCCGGCCGCGAGCCGTGCAGCTTCCGGCTCGAGAATCAGGCGCAGCGCAAACACTTCCTCGACGTCCCTCAGCGTGACCGGCACGACCACATAGCCATGACGCGGCACCGAGCGCACGAGGCCGTCGTGCGTAAGGCGCGCAAGCGCAAGACGGCAGGTGGACTTGCCGACACCGTATCGATCCATCAATTCCGCTTCGGTCAACATGCTGCCGGGCAGCAATGTGCAGGACAGGATGGCCTGCCTGATGGCGATATACGTCGCTTCGCCAAGCAGCATGCTTTCTCCCGCCGCCTTACCCGCCGATACGATCTTTGCACCCATAGACTTCACTCCCCTCACCCGTTGTGTTTCACTTGTTAGGCTTACGTGACTTTGTGAGCACCTCACAGCCTTTCTGAAACCCATTCTAGGAGAGGCAATTTTCGGAGTAAACAGCGGTCAAAATATCTTTGAATCAACTGATGGCGCCTTGCCACCGGCGCACCGTGCGCGCATCGATGTCGAATAGATCGAGCACCCGGCCGAGCGTGTGGTCGATCATCTGTTCGATCGATTCCGGCCGCGCATAGAACGCCGGAACCGGCGGATAAACGATCGCGCCCGCCTCGGTGACCGCCGCGAGACTGCGGATATGCCCGGCATGCAGCGGCGTTTCACGCACCATCAGCACGAGCCGCCTGCGCTCCTTCAACATCACGTCGGCCGCGCGCGACAGCAGCGAGCTCGTGCAGCCGGTCGCGATCTCCGACAGCGTCTTGATCGAGCAAGGCGCGACGATCATCCCGTCGACACGGAACGAGCCGCTCGAAATCGCCGCGCCGATATCGGCGTTCGGATAATGGACATCGGCGAGCGCTTTCACGTCGGCAAGCTGCAAGCCCATCTCCTGCACGAGCGTCACCTGTGCCGAACGGCTCACCACGAGGTGCGTCTCGACGTCGAGTTCGCGCAACAGCGTCAGCAGCCTCACGCCATAAACCGCACCCGACGCGCCGCTGATGCCGACGACGATGCGCCGGCGCCGGCCCAACGGCACTGTGTTCATATCCATAACGGACCTCGCCTGTTCGATCGATATGGAACCCTCACGGTTTTTGCGCGGTGATGATTTTCTTCGCCATCTGATAAGGCTCGCTGACGAACACATCGGCCGGCAGTGTTCCCTTGATCGTGCCGCTTGCCGCGAAAATCTGCTGTTCGCGCTTGAGTGTGTCGATATCGGCCGGCTCGAACGAGATCGTATTGAGTTCGGCCCAATGCGCGGCATAGATACGTGCGTCGCCGGCCGGCAGATTCGCCACCTTCTGCAGAATCGCGGCGACCTGATCCGGATGCGCATTGCCCCACGCAATCGCGTTATGAATCGCGACAATGAATTTCGCCACCGTTTGCGGATCGCGTTGAATCAGCTCGCTGCGCGCGGCGCCGACACCGAGGTACGGCATCGCGTCCGAATGCGTGAGCTTGCGCCACTCGTCGGCAAGCGTGCCGAGCCGTTTCGTTTTGACTTCGGTCAGCTGCGCGACGGTGACCGAGCGCAGCGCGGCCGCGTCCACCTGCTGCTGCATGAGGAATTGCCCCAGCCGCGCTTCGTTGCCGGGCACGAGCGCATAATCGGCGGCCGTAAAGCCGTAGTTCGCGCGCAGCACCGCGGCGGTCATCAGCGCGACAGAACTGCCCGCGGGCGACATGCCAACCTTCTTGCCGCGCAAACCGGACAACGATGTAACCGAAGACGTCGCGGGCGCAACGAAAGTCACATCCGCCGGCGCCGTGGCGCCGAAGATTCTGATCGGCACGCCCGTCGCCGCGATACTGAACGCGCTCGTGGCGGGCACGCTGAAGCTGATGTCGATCACGTTTGCCGCGAGCCCGCTGGCCGGCGCGTTGATCTCGGCGAAGTGCACGAAGCGCACATCGTCGATGCCCGCCTTCTTCAGGAAATCGCCGGTCTCGAGCACCGCGCCGAGGCCGAGGCTCACGCCGCTCGTCCAGTAGCCGATACGCAGCGGCGCGGCCTGTGCGGCCGGGGTGGCAAATGAAACAAAGCAGAACGCGGCGGCGAACAGCAGTCGCGTCGCGCACTGGCGAAATGGCGTCATGTCAGCTCTTCCTGGAAGGATCGCGTCGTCGCGGTGGCGCGATCCGGTTGAAGTTGGATAGCCCGTTGCCGTGCTTTACCGTGAAGCGGGCGGCACCGCGTCGAACCGCGAACCGCGGATGCACAGCTTGCCTTCCGCGGTTTTCCAGATCTGCCCGCGCTCGTGCAACAGGCCCAGCGCGCGCGCCAGCGTCTGGAAGTCGTAGCCGGAAAGACGTTCGGCAAGCGCGGTGTAATAGAGCGGCGTTTCACCGATCGACGCAAGCGCATCGCGCGCCGCATCTTCGACTTTGCCGGGCCCTGACACGACGCCCTCGTCGGCTTTGCCCGCGACGTAGTCGGCAATTTTCGCGGTATCCGCATACGCATACGAAATGCGCTCATAGCGTTCGTGCGGAATGCCTTCGGAAATTGTCGCGTCGATGCCGACTTTCGCGCCGGTCGGCACCTGTCCGGGCGGCATCACCGGCAAGCTCGGATCGAGCGGCTTCGCGCGCGCCCCCGGAATCACGATCAGATCGCGATCGCCCTGCACGCGCGTGGCGATCGCCCATTCGACCTCCTCGCCGTTGAATACGTCGATGTCTTCGTCGACCACCACCACATGCTTGAGGTCCATCACCGACAGCGCCGCGAGCAGCGCGTTCTTGCCTTCGCCCGCCTGCTTGCGGATCGAGATCACCGCGTGCCAGAACGCACGGCCGCCGAGCGTGACGTTGATGTCCTTGACCTGCACGCCTGCCGTGCGCAATGCGCTGCGGATCGCCTGATAACGGGTCGGCGCGGCGAGCCACGTGTTTTCCCACGGCATATGCAGCGAGTAGTACATCGCGTCGCGCCGATGCAGAATCGCCTTGATGCGCACATTCGGGTTCCAGTGCAGGCCGCCCATCAACGCGGTGAATTCGCCGAAGCGGCCTTCGGGCTGCGTCCATCCGGTAGGCAGGATTTCCGCTTCGATCACCACTTCGGAGTCCGCGATATAGGGAAGATCCACGGTCTCGCACGGCGCCAGTTCAACCGGCGTACCGCGAATGCCGCCGGCGATCGCCATTTCGTCGACGCCGATCGGCGCGCGGTAGCCCGCACCCATGATCTCCATCGGGTGGTTGCCGATCGAAATTGAAATCGGACAGGGCTTGCCCTGCTGGTACGCGCGTTGCGCGAACATGCGCATGTTGTTCGGCGTCACGATGTCGATGCCGGTCAGCGCCTTCTCCTTCACCATGAAGCGATAGATGCCGCTGTTCAGGCCGTATTCGGGGTCGCGCGAAATCACGATGCCCGCGGTGATCATCGGGCCGCCGTCGTAAATCGACGACATCGGAATGGGCAGGCGGAACAGATCGACGTCATCGCCCTTGTGAATGACCTCCTTCGTCGCGGACGTATCGACATACACCGGCGCAATCGGGTTCCGGATGCCACGCTCGAGCATCTTCTCGATTTCGAAGTAGCTCTCGCAGCCCATCGCCATCATCGCGCGCTTTTGCGTGCGAATGATGCCCGACAGCAGCGGCATGCCGTAGCCGATCACGTTGTGGAACAGCAGCGCCTTGTCGCTCTGATCGACGAGCGTGCCGACGTGCCGGATATCGACGGGTTGGCGGATGTCGATCAGTTCCTGGTCGGCCCTGAGCCGCTCCAGAAACGCGCGAAAATTTTCTTTCATGCCTGTCTCCTCGACGAGGTGAATGCGGAGTTCCGGCCGGGCATCAGGCGGCTCCGCTAGCGGACAATTCCGCATGGGCGGTGTGCTTCAATACCGCGCGATCGATCTTGTTGGTTGAAGCAAGCGGCAGTGCATCGATAAACCAGACGCGGCGCGGATGCTGATAAGCGGGCGCGTGCTCGAGTGCGTATCGCTTCACGTCGTCCTCCGTCAATGCGACGCCCGCGCGGCGCACGACGAATGCGACGGGTTTGGTGCCTTTGATGTCGTCGTTGACCGGCACGACACAGGCCTGCGCGATATCGGGGTGTGTTTCGAGCATGCGCTCGACTTCGCCGGGGAAAATGTTTTCGCCGCCGGAAACGAACATGTCGTCCGCGCGGCCGACGAACGTGTAAAAGCCCTGCTCATCGCGATGAAACACGTCGCCGGTCACATAGAAGCCGTCGTCGGTCAGCGGCACCGGCAAGTCCTTGCGGTTGTGATAGCCGAGCATCACCGCTGGGCTTTTGACCGCCAGCACGCCGGTCGCCGCACCGGTCGCAGGCGCTTCGAGCAGCTTGACCCGCACTTCGGGATGCGGGTAGCCGACCGACAGCGGCGGCGGCTCGAGACCGTCCGGATGCGGACCGAACACGATCGGGCCGCCCTCGGTCGTGCCGTACACGTTCGTAACTTTCGCATTGGGGAAGACCTCTGCGATCTGCTCGAGCAGACTTTCGCCGACGGGCGCCGAGCCCATCCGGATGAATCGCACCGACGCGAGATCGGTGCGCTCAAGCAGATCCGGTTCGCGCAGCATCATCGCGATCATCGGCGGCACCGATGTAAGCCATGTGACGCCATAGCGCTCGATCGCCGCGATGTACGCGCGTGCCTTGAACTGCGGCAACAGCACCACCGTGCCGTGACCGTATAGCGACATCAGCACGAGCGTCAGCGCATTCATGTGATAAAGCGGCGCCGCAACGAGGAAGCGATGCGCCTCGGGCGGCTGCGCGGCGGCGCGCGTGCGCGCGACCCACAGATGGCTGTCGTGCGACAGCATCACGCCTTTGGGCTTGCCGGTGGACCCCGACGTATAGAGAAACATCGCGGGCGTTCCCGGCTCGGGCACGACGGCGTCGTAGGCGCCGGGATCGACGAACGACGCGAAGCCGTCGGCGCCGTCCGAATCGAACACCACGACGGGCAGGTCGGCTGGGCAATCGGCGAGTCGCGCCGCATCGCAGAACACCAGTTGCGCGTCGCTGTCGCGGATCACGAAGGTCGACAACGCTTGCGGAAACCTGAAGTTGACCGGCGTCGCGACAAGCCCCGCGCGCATGATGCCGAGCAAGGCCGCCACATACTCCGCGCAATTGGCGGCGAGAATCGCGACACGCTGCCCGCGCGCAAACCCGCGCCGTTCGAGCGCGCGCGCGACGCCATTGGCCAGCGCATCGAGTTCCCCGTACGTGATGCGCGTGTCGCGCCAGCCGTCCTCCGTTTCGTCCAGGTCCCCGAGCGCGATCAACGCAAGCTTGTGCGGATCGCGTGCGGCGTCGATCAGATCGCCGAGATTCTCAGGAGTGTGCATGTTCGACAGTTCCGATAAATTCGATCAAGGTGTTGAATGAAAGCAGCAGCGCGCGAACGGACGCTGCGCCATTGCCGGTCGTTGCGTGTGCAACTTTCACCGTGGCGGGATCGGCGTGCGCCATCGACGCCAGTTTTTCGCTCACGGCATGCAGGTCCGCGGTTTCGACGACGAGCGCGCCGAAATAGCTCGCGCGGTCGGCGGCGTGGCACGCAAGCGGCCCGTAACGTGCCCGATATCCGGCTTCGTCGACGAAGCGCAAGCCGAACCCCGGCAGGCTCAATTGCACGCCTGCGCCGTCCGCGGCGGCCGTCACGCTGCCCGCGCCGGCGATCAGCGCATAGCGCTGCGCTTCGGCGTGCGGCTGCGCGCTGACCACAACGAGTCCGGCAAGACGCTTCGCGCGGTTCGGATGCGTCGCCCACTCGTCGCGAAACACCCATTGCGGCGTCAGATGCTCGCAAAAGTAGACGCGTCCCGCCGGCACCTCGCCGGGTTCGAGCCGCGTCGTCGCGAACTTCGCCAGTTGCTCGACGCCGTCGATCGCCACCGGCCGCGAGAACGATTGAGGTTCAGCCGCGTTGACGCGCGCGGCGATGAGCCGCGCATGGGTCGAACGCGCGTCGTCCGTTCTGAACACCAGTCCGTCGATGCCGAGCCGGCTTTCGAGTATTTCGCGCCGCAACCGCGTCGAACCGGCCGGCAAACCGACCAGCTCGAGGTAGTGATCGCCGAACATCATCAGATGGTTGACGGAGCCGAGCGAGTGATAACCGCGCGGCGTCAGGGCGAAACCGAGTTCGGCGAAACAGGTTGCGGCCGCATCGATGTCGAACATCGCGTTGACGACGACGTGATCGAGTATTCGACCGATCTCGGTTAAAGGGCCGGTGTTCATGCGCTGCGTCACGTCGTGGTCACGCTTTCGACGCGGGAGCGGGCGCCGGCGCGGTCGAGTAGACCCCGCGGCCGCTCGCCAGCAATACGCCCGTCTGGTCGAAAATGGACGCCTCGGCGACCGACACCGAACTGCCGAACTTCACGACCTTGCCGCGCGCCACCAGATCGCCCGGCATCGCCGCACGGTGATAGTCGACCCGCAAGTCGATGGTCGGCACGCCTCTGCCCGTTTTCGAAACGAGCGCCCAGTCCGCGGTCAGGTCGACGAGTGCGGCAAGAATGCCGCCATGCGTGTAGCGCCGTTCCGGGTTGACGACCCATTCCTCGCGCCATGTCGCGGCGATTTCGATTTCCCCTTCGCCGACGCTCAGCACCCGCAGGCCGAGCCATTGATGATAAGGACCGCGTGTGAGCAGCGCTTCGATGTCTTTGGCGCTCAGCTGTTTTGCTTCTGTCATGTTGGCCTCCGCGCTCAAGGTGTAACGACGATCTTGCCGAGCACTTCGCGGTCGCGAATCATGCGCAACCCCTCGGCGGCCTGTTCGAGCGGCAACACCTTGTCGATCTGCACGGAAATCTGTTTCGTGCGGATCAGTTCCATCAACGCGGACAGGTTGTCGTCATAGAAACTGTTCGAGCCCATCACGCGGATCTCGAAGCTCCAGATGTAGCGCAAATCCTCTTTCGGATCGTGCCCGGCCGTCGCGCCGCATACGAGCAGACTGCCGCCGCGCTTGATGCACCGGAGCGACGGCACCCATGTGTCGCCCCCCGTGAAATTGATCACGACGTCCGCACCGCCTTCATAGTTGCGGCGCTGCGGCTTGCCGTATTTCTCGATGACCCACTTCGAAAAATCGACCTCCTTGTAGTTGATCACGTGGTCCGCGCCCAGCGCCTTCAGTCGCTCGGCCTTGTCGGCGCTGCCCGCCGCGGCCACGACTTCGGCACCGAGCATCTTGGCCAGCACGACGCAGCCCGTACCGACACCGCCGCTCGCGCCGAGAATCACGACGCGGTCGCCGGCCTTGATCGTCTTGTGCGTGACGATCATGCGATGCGCGGTGCCGTATGCCACAGGCAACGACGCCGCCTGCTCGAAGCTCACTTCGTCGGGCATCGCGATCAGCTGATCGGCGGCAACGAGGCAGTACTCGGCCATGCCGCCGTCGAGCATTTCGCCCATCAGGCCTTTCTTTTTGTTGAGCGGATTCACCAGCACGCGCGCACCGACCTGCCAGCCTTCGACGTCGTCGCCGACTTCGACGATCTCGCCCGCCATGTCGAGTCCGATCACGACCGGCAGCGGCACCTTGATGCCAGGCATGCCTCTGACGGTGAACACGTCGTGATAGTTGAACGACGACGCGCGCACACGAATCACCACGTGCTGCGCAATTGCTTTCGGCATCGGCTTCTCGCCGACCCGCAGCTTGTCGACATCGCCATGCTCATCGAGAATCAACGCTTTCATCTTCTTTTCACTCATTTGGAATCCTATATATATGCAGCAACAACAATCAGCAGACTCTGTGTGATCCGCGTTAGCGCGTCACACTCTTCTCTTCCAGCGGAACAGGTAGTTCTCGATCGGCTTCAGAATGCCGTATTCGAGCAGCACCATCAGACAGATCAACGTCAGCGTCCACGCAAAGACCTGGTCGGTCTGCACGAGATCCGCGGCCTGGCGCAGCCGGTAGCCGACGCCATTCGACGAACCGATCGTTTCGGCGACGAGCGACACGCGCCAGCCGAAACCGAACGCAAGCCGTGCGCCGGAAAAGAAGTAGGGCAGCACGGTCGGGAGGTAGATTTTCGTCATCACCTTCGCACGCGACATCTGAAAGCTGCGGGCGAGCTCGACATACTCTGCATTGACGCTTTGCGAACCCTGCCAGACGTTGGTCAAAATCAGCGGCATCGCTTCCATGAAAACCACGAAGATCGTCGTGCCATTCGAGATGCCGAACCAGATCAGCGCAAAGATCGCCCAGATCGCCGCGGACACCGTATTGAGCACCGACAGCACCGGTTCGAAGTAGTGGCCGAGGCGCCGGTTCGAACCGAGCAGAATACCGAGCGGCGTACCCACTAGCGCCGCGAGCACGAAGCCCGACACCACGCGGTACAGCGTGATGCTGAGATCTTCGGTAAAGGTACCGGACGCGACGAGTTCGCGCAGCGCGTCCCAGGTTTTGCCGATGCCCGGCAAAATGAATGCCGGCACGCGCTGTGCGGCGAGCCACCATAAAACCAGCAGCACCGCCACGAGAGACAGACGCTGCAACGCGACGCGTATGAAGCCGCTCATCCGTGCGGATCGAGTCGTTAAATCGGAAGAGGCCACGGGAACCGACGACATTGCATTGTCCTTAGATCAGGGCGCGCACACGGCGCACGGTTTCAGCCACGTCGGCCGCAAGCGGGTCCCGCGGGCGCGCGAGATCGATCGTGAGCATGTCGCGCACGCGCCCCGGACGCGGCCGCAACACGACGACCCGGTCGGCCAGCACGATCGCTTCTTCGACATCGTGTGTGACGAACACCACGGTCATCTTCAGCTGTTCGCGCACGCGCAAAAGTTCTGCGTGCATTTGCGAGCGCATCTGCGGATCGAGCTTCGAGAACGGCTCATCCATCAGCAGGATGTAAGGCCTGACGACGAGGCTGCGTGCGAGTGCGACCCGGCTGCGCATGCCGCCCGACAGTTCGTGCGGATACGCGTTTTCGAAACCTTCGAGGCCCGTCATGTGCAGCATCTCGAGCGCGCGCTCGCGGCGCACATTCGCATTGAGCGATCCCGCCTCGAGTCCGAACTCCGCATTGGCGACAATCGTGCGCCACGGCAGCAGCCGGTCCTCCTGAAACATGTAGCTGATCACGCGCGTGTCCTCGGAGCGCTTGCCCGCCACGCCGTCGATCCGCACATTGCCGCTATCCGCCTTCACGAGCCCGGCGATGATGTTGAGCAGCGTGCTCTTGCCGCACCCGGACGCGCCGACGATGGCGAGCACGGAGCCTACCGGTGCCGCGAGCGAAATGTCGTCGAGCACAGCCAGCTTGCCAAAGCGCTTCGACACATGCGCAAGCTCGACCGCATGACGCACCGTCTCGCTTGCCGGCGCCGCCGCCACGACCCGCATCGGCATCGCGCTCATCGTGTGCCTCGCAGCGGCACGATCGGCGAGCCGGCGTGAGTGTCCCTGAGACTGGCCATCACTTTCTCCATTGTCATGTCGCGAAACGTCGCGACGTGCCTGTAGGCAATCTGTTCCGCGCGGCGCTCATTGCCGCTCTCGAGCGCATCGATCATCTTCGTGTGGTCGTGTCGTATTTCAGGCTTCGTTTTCTGTACGCCGAAGCCGAGCGCAACGAGCCGCGCCATTTCGTTGAGCAGACCGCCGAGGGTCTTCACGAGCCGGCTGTTGCCCGACGCTTCCGCAACCGCCATATGAAACGCTGCGTTCGCGTCCATGAAGATGCCGATGCGGTTGTTGATACCAAGCGATACATCGTCGTTGCGGCACGCGCGTTCGAGTTCCCTGAGCAGCGCGATGTCGGCCCTGCCCGCGGCAAGCCGCGCCGAAAGCGGCTCGAGCTGCAGGCGCAGCGCGAATACTTCCTCGACGTCTTTCAGCGTGATCGGCCGCACCACGTAGCCTTGCCGCGGCACTGCCCGCAGAAAACCTTCCTGCGCGAGCCGCTGCAGCGCAACCCGGCACGTCGCCTTGCCGATGCCGTAACGCGCCATCAACGAAGCCTCGGTCAGGGTTGCCGCGGGTTCGATCACGCAGGACAGAATGTCATGCCGGATGGTTGCGCATGCGCGCTCGCTAAGCAACTTGGCTTCGTTCGAGCAATCGATCAACTGCACCGGCGACGCAACGGTTGACTCTTTCACGACATCTCTCCTTCGATTCGTGAGCTGCTCACAAGCATGTTTCTGGGCAGGCGTTGAGTTAACTTAGAACAGCCATAAAAAAATTGCACGCGAAAAAATTGAGTGCTTTTGAGCTGTTCAGATGAGAAAAACAGGGGCATTCGCTCAAACGTTGATCCGTCTTGTATCGCGTCTTTCATCGCTACAGTCACGTGATTCACATCGTTAGAAAAACTGCACGATGCCCAGCTGCGCGCCCGTTACGCCTTCGCCGCGCGCTGGCGTATTGGGTGTGAACGGCCCGTTTCCGATCAGTGCGTAGGTCGCGCCATGCCGGTTGACGAGTCGTGCGACGGTCGCATAGAGCAGCGTGCGCTTGCTCAGGTTGTAGAAGGTCCCGAGACTGATTTCCCCGGCGTTGTTATGTTGCGCGGTGCTGTCTTCCACATAACCGAGGCCTGCCGTCACGCGCAAAGCGGGCGTAACGAGGTACCCAGCCGATAACCAGTACACGCTGTGATACTTGCCCTCGACATTCGTGTTGAGATTCGAGCCGAGATTATTGCCGCGATAAAAGCCGAAGTAGCCCGTCAGCTTGCCGAACTGATAGCTGCCGCCGGCGAAGGTCGTTTTCGTGAGCACTTCGCCGTTTGCGCCGTTCTGCTCGGCATGACTCACGCCGAGATAGACCGGACCGCGCTGGTAGTCGATCGCCCCTACGTACGCGTTCAATGCGTCGTGCGGCGACGTTTGGCCGCCCAGGCTCACGCCGCCGGAAAATGTGAAGCCCGCAACGTTCGGCGACCAGTACGTGATCATGTTGTCGTAGCGGAACGAGAACGTCGATGCGTTGTGCAGCAACGACCCGTACGTACCGCCGTTGAATGCATCGAACTTGCTGTGCATGATCAGCAGCGCTGAGTTTTGCCGCCCGAAGCGCACCTCGCCATAGGGGCTCGCAAGACCCACCCACGCGCTGCGGCTGAACGCCAGCGTCGAATCCGAAGCCGCGCCGTTGTTGGTCAGAATGCCGTTCTCGAGGTTGAACGTCGCACGCAAGCCGCCGCCGAGATTTTCGCTGCCTTTTAGTCCGATACGGCTTGCGTACAGGCCGCCGCTCTGTTCCGCGGTCTGCGCCCCTTTACCGCCCGCGTTGGTGTAACCGACGAACGTATCGAGAATTCCGTACAACGTCACTTCCGCGCATGCCGGTTTTGCGGCAATGGCGGCGAGCACGACAATAGCCGCCGAGCAGCCTTGAATGGACTTAAGCATTTCTCTCAACCCGGTTATGTGAATATTATTTAAATTTGGATGACTAATCGTATTGAACAGGTCAGCAACTGCTTTCTTGCCCGGTAGCTATTCCCGAAGGAATCCGGCATCGAACCGGCATTCGTTTAGGCTAGCTGTGGGATGCTCACCAACATCAGGTAGGTCGTTCGTTCCGGCGAATTTAGAACGACAAAAAAGAACGACACAAGAAGAATTTCAATATTTTTTCGCCGTGAAATGCTCACGGACGGCAAAAAATAGAGCAAAAAAATTGGCAGCGCGAAGGGATTTGCGCCGTTTTATCCGCGTGATATCCGGATGTCGTCGCTACGACATCTAAACCGTCGACGCCTGAGAGGAAGCGTCTGTCGTGACAGTTGGCTTGAAGAGACGGAGGTGTGCCGATGAGATCGGAGAGAGACGCACGGACAGCGTGAATCGATCGCTGTCCATGGAAAGAGTACGTGTAACAAACGCGGCCGGTTTAACGCAATAAGACCTGCCGCTGCACGCGAATCATTGGACGAAACGTCGCAACTCGACCGTCGAAGGTCTTTCGAAGATGTCCTCCGGCGTGCCGCTTTCCCATACACGCCCTTGATGCATGAACACGACGCGGTCGCTGACCGCCTTCGCGAAGCGCATTTCGTGCGTGACCATGATCAGCGTCATGTTCTCGTTCGCGAGACTTTCGACGACGCTCAACACTTCGCCGACCAGTTCCGGGTCCAGCGCCGAGGTAATCTCGTCGCACAGCAGCACGGCCGGCTTCATCGCAAGAGCGCGCGCGATCGCGACGCGCTGCTGCTGGCCGCCGGACAACTGGTCGGGAAAAGCGTCGAACTTGTCCGCGAGCCCGACCCGTTCGAGCATGCTTTCCGCGATCGCATACGCCTTTTCGCGATGCGTCTTCCTCACCACCTTCTGCGCAAGCGCGACGTTCTGTCCGACGGAAAGATGCGGGAACAGGTTGTATTGCTGGAACACCATGCCGACCTTCATGCGCAGCGCGCGCAAATCCGCATGCCGCGCGTCGATGTGCTCCCCGTCGATCTCGATCGAACCGGCGTCGATGCTCTCGAGCCCGTTCAACGCGCGCAGAAAGGTGCTCTTGCCCGAGCCGCTGCGCCCGATGATCGTGACCACCTGCCCGCGCTCAACGGCGAAGTCGATGCCTTTCAGGACCTGATTCGCGCCGAAGTTCTTTTCGACGCCTTTGGCTTCAACGAGCGGCATGCCATTTCCTTTCCAGCGCACGCGCGGACAGCGTGAGCGGATAACAGAGTGCGAAATAGATGACGGCGACGAGGCCGTACACGAGGAACGGCCGGAACGTCGCGTTCGATATGGCTGTGCCGACCTTCGTAAGCTCGGTAAAGCCGATGATCGACACGAGGGCGGTGTCCTTGATTGCCTGCACGCCGAAGCCGACCGTCGGCCCGATCGCGATGCGCGCTGCTTGCGGGAGAATCACATGGCGAAGCTGCTCGAAATAGTTCATCGCCAGGCTCGCCGATGCTTCCCATTGCCCCTTCGGAATCGCTTGGACGCAGCCGCGCCAGATCTCGGCGAGGTAGGCGCTCGTGAAAAACGTGAGGCCGAGCGTCGCGGCCAGCCATGGTTCGACGTTGATGCCTGCAAGCGGCAGGCCGAAGAACACCACGAAAATCTGCATCAGGAGCGGCGTGCCCTGAAAGATCTCGATGTAAATGCGCACGCCGCCGCGCAGCCAGGGCGAGTCCGACACACGCATGACGAGTAGCGCGACGCCGACGATTCCGCCGGCAATGAAGGACACCAGCGACAGCACGATCGTCCAGCGCGCCGCGAGCAGGAGATTTTCCAGAATCTGCCAGAACGTGAATTCGATCATCGCGCGATGCTCCGGGCGAACAGGCGCTGGCCGGCGACATTCAATGTGACACGCAGGACGAGCGCAAGCCCGAGATACGCGAGCGTGATGACGAAGTAGGTTTCGAATGCGCGGAAATTGCGGGACTGGATATAGCTTGCCGCGTAGGTGAGATCGGCTACCGAGATCTGCGATACGACAGCGGAGCCGAGCATCGTGATCACGATCTGGCTTACCAGCGCGGGAAACACCTTCGCGAAGGCCTGCGGCAGCACGACATGGCGAAAGGTCTGTGCCGGCGACATCGCCAATGCCGCAGCGGCCTCGAGATGGCCGCGCGGCACGGCGGCCACGCCGGCGCGCACGATCTCGACGGAGTACGCGCCAAGGTTGAGCGTCATCGCAAGCACCGCGGCCGCGTATTCGCCGATATGAACGCCGAGTGCGGGCAGGCCGAAAAATAGAAAGAACAACTGGATCAGGAACGGTGTATTGCGGATCGCCTCGACGTATACGCGCACCGAGCCGCGCAGCCAGTTGAGGCCGGGCGTGCGTGTATTGCACGCGGCTGCGCCCCCTACGCCGACCGCGAGGCCAAGAAATGTGGCGACTGCGGTAAGCCCGAGCGTCACCGCGGCGCCGCTTGCGAACATGCCGGCATAAGCGGTGAGGTCGCTGAATTCAAGCTGATAACTCATGAAACCCTAATCCGTTCGACAACGTCAATCCCACGCCGATGAGGCGCACACACGCGCGGCATGGCGATGTCGAACAGACGCCCGACGCCTGCCGCGCAGCGATCGTCAATAGCGGTTCAGAGGCCCGCGGGGAGCGGCTGGCCGAGCCACTTCTTCGAAATGCCCTCGAGCGTACCGTCCTGCCTCGCATGCGCGATGGCGTCGTCGACCTTCGCGAGCAGCGCCGGCTCGTTCTTGTTCAGGCCAACGAAGCAGGGCGAGTTCTTGATGATGAATTTCATCTCCGGGCGGCGAGGGGGATTTTTCGCGAGAATGGCGGCGGCCACCACGTTGCCTGCCGCGATCAGGTCCACCTGGCCCGAGAGAAACGCCTGAATCGTCGCGTTGTTATCTTCGAAGCGGTGAATATTGGCCTTCGGCGCCATTTGCGTGAGCGCAATTTCCTCCAGCGCGCCGCGCGTCGCGCCGACCGTCAGATTCGGCGTCAGGTCGGCGGCGCTGCTCACCTTGACGTTCGCGGGCCCGAACACGCCCTGGAAGTACGGCGCATAGGCCGTCGAAAAATCGATGACCTTTTCGCGCTCGGGCGTCTTACCGAGCGACGAGATCACAAGGTCGACCTTGTTGGTCTGCAAATACGGAATGCGGTTCGCGCTATTCACCGGCACGAGTTGCAGCTTCACCTTGAGCGACTTCGCGATCACCGCGGCCATATCGATGTCGTATCCGCGCGGCTGCATGTCAGGACCGATCGAGCCGAACGGCGGGTAGTCCTCCGGCACGGCCACGCGCAGCACCCCGCTTTGCATGATGGCGTTGAGCGCATCGGCTCGCGCGGGCGTGGAGTTCAACAGAAGCGGCGGGACGGCGACGGCGATGGACATCGCGACGAGCCAGGTGCGGCGGATACGGTTCATTGTTCTGAATTCCATTGAAGGTTCTGGACGGCTGCGCAGCCCTTGAGCAATAAGCGCGCCAATCACCGTGGAATTCAGGCGCCCGGTTCGGACACAAGTGCGCCCGCGATCCGCTCCTGACGAATCACCTGCGTGGGCCGTCGGCCGTGTCTTCCGAAAACAGGTCGGCACGCACCAGCTTCGCGCATGCACCAATAAGGCGCGGGCGCACCGCTAACAACCCCAACGCAGCGACGGCGTATGCACCGGACTATCCCAATGCCGCGTCATTTCCTCGTCGAGCACACAAACCGTGATCGACGCACCGGCCATTTCCAGCGAGGTCGTCAGTGAACCGACCTGCACGCGCGTGATGTTCAAACCCCGTTGTTGCAGCCATAAGCGGGTCGAATTGAACAACAGATAGAGTTCGCCCGGCGGTGTACCGCCGAGGCCGTTGATGAGCACCAGCAATTGCGCACCGGCCTTCGGCTTCAGATCGGCGACGATCGCCGTCAGCAGTTCGCCTGCTATCACATCGGCCGCGGCAAAGCGCGCGCGCCGCCGCCCCGGTTCGCCGTGAATTCCAACACCGACTTCGATTTCATCGTCGCCGATCTTGAACGTCGATGTTCCCGCCGCGGGCACCGTACAACTCGAGAACGCAACGCCCATGCTCGCGGTGTGCTTGTTGATCCGATCGCCGAAGGCTTTGCATTGCTCGAGGTCGGCGCCGCTTTCGGCGAGGCTCCCCACCAGTTTCTCCACGATCACGGTGCCCGCCACGCCGCGCCGGCCCGTCGTGTAACTGGAGTTTTCGACGGCCACGTCGTCGTTGATCAACACCATCGCATTCGGCAAGTCCGACATCTCCGACGCCATTTCGAAGTTCATCACATCGCCCGAATAGTTCTTCACGATAAAGAGCGTGCCCGCCCCCGTATCCGCGGCGTTGGCCGCCGCCATCATCTGATCGGGCGTCGGCGATGTGAAAACCTGGCCGGGGCATGCGGCGTCGAGCATCCCGTAGCCGACGAAGCCGCTGTGCAGCGGCTCGTGCCCCGACCCGCCGCCCGAGATCAGCGCGACTTTGCCCGGCTTCAGTGTCTTGCGCCGCACAAATACCGGCTCCTGATTGAGAACGACAAGGTCGCTATGCGCAGCGGCGAACCCGGCCAGACTCTCAGCGAGAAAGTCGTCGACGTGGTTGATGAATTTCTTCATGGCCTACGCTCCTTTCACTCGCCGTCCTGCGCAAGCCGCGCACAAATGGCACCGATCATCAACTGCGTCGAGCGCGCTCCCGGATCGATATGACCGCGCGAGCGCTCGCCGAGAAAGGACGCGCGCCCCTTGGTCGCAAGCATGTCGCGGGTCGCGAGCATGCTTGCTTCAGCGACCTGAGGCAATGCGTCGAGCACCGCCTCCGGCGACGCATGACTGTCAGCCAGTTCCGCAAGACGCGACGCGACGGGAATCAGCACGTCCATCATCGTCTTGCTGCCGATGCCCGCCTTGCCGCGCTGCGCGACGGCGTCCACGCCCGCTGCGAAAATCCGCGCGATGTCGTCCACGCCGGGCGCGTCCGCGTCGCCGTGTTCGGCCGACGCTTTCGCCATCCCATGCAAGAGCGAAAAGAATAGTGGCCCTGACGATCCGCCCACGGTCGACAGCAGCTTCGACGCGGCCAGGTCCAATGCGGGCGCAAACGCTTTGGCCTCGATATCGGCCCGCAACGCCAGCAGCGCATCGACGCCCCGTAACAGGTTGAAGATATGGTCGCCGTCGCCGATCTGCTGATCGAGCGCGGCGATTTCATCGGTGTGCTCCTTCAACGTGGCATGCGCAGCCTCGATGCACGCCATGACCGTTTTGCCGTTCATGCGGTAATCCTCCTGCCGTCGGAGCGGAAATAGAGCAGGCTGCGCGGCGGCAGCGATGCGCCGACCGTTTGCCCCGGCGCGAAATTGCGCTCGGTCATGGTCGTCGCGACAATCGGGATACCTTCGCGATCGAGAATCAGCAGATGGCGAAGCGGAGAATATTCGAGCACGCGAAGGCTGATCCCATCGTGCGCATCGGGCGCGTGCAACACGATGTCTTCCGGGCGGATCGCGACCGTCGCCGTGCCCTCCGGAATCGCACTGGAATCGAACAGCGCCGCAGGCAGCACGTTGATCGGCGGAGAGCCGAGACGCTGCGCCGCGCTAAGCGAAGTGGGATTGCCATACACTTCGCGTGGCGTGCCCATCTGCACCACGCGGCCATGTTCGAGTATGCCGATACGATCGGCAAGCGTCGTCGCCTCCACCTGGTCGTGCGTCACATAAACGATCGTCGCGCCGATCGTGCGATGCAGCCGCTTCAGTTCGATCCGCAGTTCCTCGCGCAGCTTCGCATCGAGCGACGACAACGGCTCGTCCATCAAAAAGACTTTGGGCCGGCGCACCAGCGCGCGCCCGATCGCCACGCGCTGCATTTCGCCGCCCGACAGATGCGTCGCCATGTTGCCGAGCTTGGACTCGATGTGCAGCATCTGGGCCACCTCC
The DNA here is from genome assembly GCF_054589215.1 of Paraburkholderia sp. 2C. Taxonomy (NCBI): domain Bacteria; kingdom Pseudomonadati; phylum Pseudomonadota; class Betaproteobacteria; order Burkholderiales; family Burkholderiaceae; genus Paraburkholderia; species Paraburkholderia sp. 2C. The sequence continues at coordinate 702,894 of NZ_BAAILL010000032.1, forward strand.
TGCACGCGCGCGCTCACTTCAGCCTCGCTCAGGCGCCGCCGTGGCGAACGCAACGGAAAGGCGAGATTGCCTGCTACCGTCAGATGCGGATACAGCGAATATTGCTGGAAGATAAACGCGACGTCGCGATCCGCGGGGTGGGTATCGGTCGCCGCTTCGCCATCGATAACGATCGCGCCTTCGTCGGGCCGTTCGAGTCCCGCGATCAGCCGCAGCGTGGTCGTCTTGCCTGCGCCGCTCGGGCCGAGCAGCACGACGAACTCGCCCTCCTTCACGTCGATCGACACCTGATCCACCGCCACGATATCGCCGAAACGCTTCGTCACGTGCTGCAAGCTGATTTCAGACATACGCGCCCCCTTTGCCGTTGCCGTTGCCATTGACGGCCATCTGGCGTGCGGCGCTCGGTAGCAGCTTGCCGCTCGCAGCGTCGTACAGCAATGTGCGTTCCCTGCGAAACGACAAGCCGACCTGCGCCCCGGCCGCCTGCCCTTCATTTTTGCCGACCCTGACGCGCACCACGCCGAGCGGCGTATCGACGACCAGAATCTGATGCGAGCCGAGATACTCGTCGGCCATCACGCGCCCGCGCAACGCGCTGCGCCCGTCGATCAGGACGTGCTCGGGCCGGATGCCCAGCAATGCCTTCGCGGCAGACGCTTCGACAAGCGGCACCGGCACCGGCTCGCCGTTGAGCGAGACCTGTTCCGCTCCCGCTTCGACCGCCGTGTCGACGGGCAGAAAGTTCATCGGCGGACTGCCGATGAAATTGCCGACAAAAACCGTGGCGGGAAAGTGATAGATCTCGTGCGGCGACGCGGACTGCAGGACTTCGCCCTGATTCATTACCACGATATCGTCGGCCATTGCCATCGCTTCGCTTTGATCGTGCGTCACGTAGACGGTCGTGGCATGGAGCGCGTTGTGCAGTTTGCGCAGTTCAAGGCACATCAGTTCGCGGAAATCCGCATCGAGCGTGCCGAGCGGCTCGTCCATCAGAAAGGCCTTCGGATGCCGAACGATTGCGCGTCCCAACGCAACGCGCTGACGGTCGCCGCCGGAGAGCCCGCCCGTTTTGCGGTCCAGCATCGTCTCGATGCGCAGCATGCGGGCAGCCGATTCGACACGCGCGGCAATCTCACGACGCGAAATGCCCTCGTTTTTCAGCGGAAACGCGATGTTGTTGCGCACGCTCATATGCGGATAGAGCGCGAACATCTGGAACACGAATGCAATGTCGCGCTGACGCGCGCGCAGCGCCGTGACGTCTTCGCCGTCGATATGGATGTGCCCGGACGTCGGCAGCTCGAGCCCGGCGATCATGCGCAAGGTAGTCGTCTTGCCGCAGCCGGACGGCCCGAGCAGCACCACGAAGCGGCCGGTGCTCACCGTCAGGTTGGTATTGCGCACGGCCGTGAAATCGCCGAAGCGCTTGTGAAGATTCGAAAGAACGATCGTCGACATGGCTCAGTCCGGAAAGTGGCTGGTCACGACGAAAGCCAGCGCGCCCACCAGGATGACGGCAAACGACCACGTGTAGAGATCGACCGCGAACGGTTGCACGAGCATCGCAATGCCGACGCCGATCAGCACCGTCGAAGCGCCTTCGCAGTAGCGCCGGCGAAACAGGCGCCGGCGGGGCAGGACAGGTTGCACTTTCATTTGCGCACCGCTCCAAATGTGATGCCGCGCAGCAGGTGCTTGCGCAGCACGACCGTGAAAAACAGGATCGGCAGCACGAACAGGGTCGTGGCGGCCGCAACGGCCGGCCAGTCCTGACCGCCCTCGCCGATGATGAACGGGATAAACGGCGGCATCGTCTGCGCGTCGCCGCTTGTCAGCAACAAGGCGAACGCGTACTCGTTCCACGCGAAGATCAGACAGAAAATGGCCGTGGCGGCAATGCCGGTGATCGCCTGCGGCAGAACCACCTTGATAAATGCCTGCAGACGCGTGTATCCGTCGACGAGCGCGGCTTCTTCGTATTCGCGCGGAATCTCGTCGATAAAGCCCTTGAGCAACCACACGGCAAGCGAAACATTCACGGCCGTGTACAGCACGATCATGCCGAGGTAGCTGTCTGCCAGACCGAGCGCGCGATACATCAGATAGATTGGAATCGCAACGGCAATGGGCGGCATCATCCGTGTCGACAGGATGAAAAACAGCAGATCGTCGGCCATCGGCACCTTGAAGCGCGAGAATGCATACGCTGCAAGCGTGCCCAGAAATACGGCAAGAAACGTCGAGCCGAAGCCGATGACGAGCGAATTGATAAAACGCGGCACCACCTTAGACGGCCCCGCGATCACCATATTGCGCTTGCGCACATCGCGGTCGTACCAGGTCTGCGCGGGCGGCAGGCTCGCGATGAACTCCGGCGTCTGCCGCGAACGGATGGTGAACAGATTCACGTAGCCTTCCATCGATGGCTGGAACATCACGACGGGCGGGTACGCAATCGCGTCCTCCTGCGACTTGAAGCTCGTCAGGATGATCCACACAATCGGCAAGACCGCAATCAGCGCATACGCGATCACCACTACGGCGGCAAACGTCTTGCCGCGCGGCGAGGCAGCCACGACGGATTGTTGAAGGGCAAGATCGGTCATCGCTGTTTCACCCGGTTGAGTGCCTTCACATAGATATTTGCGGCGCCAAACACGACGACAAACAGAATGATCGCCAGTGCGGACGAATAACCGGTTTGCCACTTCTCGAACGCGGCGCGTTTGAGCGTGATCGACACGGTTTCGGTCACGGAACCCGGACCACCCGACGTCAGCAGGTTCACCATGTCGAACATCTTGAAGTTCTCGATGCCGCGAAACAGGATGGCGAGCATCAGGAACGGCAGCGTCATCGGCAGCGTGATCGACCAGAACTGGCGCCACGGCGACGCGCGGTCCACTTCGGCGGCCTCGTAGATGTAGTCGGGAATCGAGCGCAGACCGGCAAGGCAGATCAGCATCACGTAGGGCGTCCACATCCATGTGTCGACCATGACGATGGTCCACGGCGCGAGCGGCACGTCACCGATCATCTGGAACGAGCCGGGCGGAATGCCCGTAAAGAAACTGACGATGTCGTTGAAGAGGCCCGTTTGCGGTTGCAGCAGGAAAGTCCAGAAGTTGCCGACCACGGCGGGAGACAGCATCATCGGCAGCAGGATCAGCGTCGTCCAGAAACTATGGCCGCGAAACTGGCGGTTGATCAGCAGCGCAAGGCCGAACCCGAGCAGAACCTCGAGTCCGACCGACCAGAACACGAAGCGCGCGGTGACCTGCATCGCATACCAGATGTCTTCGTCGGTGAGGATGTCCGTGTAGTTGCCGATGCCGACAAAACGCGCCGGTACGCTTGGCATATTCGACTTGAAGTTGGTAAACGACAGCCGCAACGCCCAGATCAGCGGAAAGATGTTGATCGCCAGCAGCAGCACGATGGTCGGCAGGATGAACATCCAGGCAATGGTCCGGTCCGACAGTCCGCGCAGGCGCGCCGCTGCGCGCGCCTGCGTTTTTGCCTGCAACCCTTCTGAAGGAAAAGGCTTGTTGACCGACATGCCTGACTCCTTTTAAACGGGAACACGCGTCGCCGTTCGGCCCGGTGCCGCGCGTCGGCGTCCCTGCCGTCCTAGTTCTTCCCTTCTGCCTTGAAGACCTTGTTCCAGTCCTTGACCAGCAGATCCAGCGCTTCTTTCGCGGTGCCTTTGTCGGCCACCACGTAGTCGTGCACGCGCTTTTGCATATCGAGCAACAACTCGGCGTAGGCCGGCTCCGCCCAGAAATCCTTCACAATGGACATCGACTTCAGGAAGGCGGGCGCGAACGGTGCGCTCTTCGGGAAGTCGGGAGCATCGACGACCGACTTCGCCGCCGAGTAGCCGCCGAGTTGCCACCACTTTTTCTGCACGTCGCCTTGTGCAAACCACTTGATGTATTCGAGCGCATCCGCTTTGTGGTCCGAATACGAGACGACCGATATGCCCTGCCCGCCAAGCTGGGTGAACTGTTTGACTTCCTTCGGATTCACAAAAAATCCGATCTTGTCGCCGCCGACATTCGGGTCCTTATAAAGTCCGGGGAAGAAGGCGAACCAGTTCATCTGCATCGCAACCTGACCTGACTTGAACGCGTCGAGTCCTTCCTGCATATACGCGTTCGTCATGCCCGGCGCGGTGCAGCATTTGTAAAGCGCCTTGTAGAACTCGAGCCCTTTGATGGCGCCGGGCGAATTGACGAAGCCTTCGAGGTGATAGGGCTTTTTGGGATCCTGATATTCGAAGCCGTAGTTGTAGAGCATGTTGGTCACGCCCATCGTGATGCCTTCCGAGCCGCGCTCCGTGAAGATATAGACGCCGTACACGGTCTTTCCGTCGATCTTGCGGCCCTGGAAGAACTCGGCGGTCTGCTTGAGCTCATCCATCGTGGTCGGCGGCTCGAGTTCACGGTTGTATTTCTGCTTGAACTCGGCGCGCAGCTCAGGTCTTGCGAACCAGTCTTTCCGATAGGTCCATCCCACTGCGTCCGCCATCGCCGGTAACGCCCAGTAGTTCGGCGTGTTCTTCGGCCACTCCGCGTAGCCGACGACGGTGGCCGGCACGAAATCGTCCATCGAAATCTTGTTCTTCGCGAAGAAGTCGTTGAGCTTTACGTAGTGCCCATTGACCGCGGCACCGCCGATCCATTGACTATCGCCGATGATCAGATCGCACAACTTGCCGTGCGAATTGAGCTCATTGAGGAAGCGGTCCGCGTAGCTCGTCCACGGCACGAATTCGAACTTCATCTTGATGCCGGTCTTGGCTGTGAAGTCCTTTGATAATTCGACTAAAGCATTGGCCGGATCCCACGCGGCCCAACAGAGCGTGAGCTGCTTGTCTTGCGCGTGCGCCGCCGATCCAAAGCAAAGCCCCATCGACGCGAAAACCGCCGCGATTACCCTTGCTGACGTCAGACGTAACATTTGTCTTCTCCTTGTCTTCTTGGGTCTTCAACCTGATGACGGGCAGCGCCCATGCGCCGGACGCTGTATTCGGGCCTTGGCGGATTCACAGTACGTTCCGCGCGTCGCGAGTGTCAGGCACGCGCATTCTCACGAAGATAAATTCGGGTTTCGGGCGTCGGAATGCCAGGCACGCCACGCACGTCGTTCAAAAAATTGATGGCCACAAGGCCCGCCCAATGGACGATGCCGCGCACGTCCTGATCGAGGATCACGTCGATCGCGCGCTCGGAAAGTTGCGTGCGTGCGTCGCCCGTGCATTCGTGTCCGATCAGAACGACGCGCGCCTTGTCGCCGAGCTCCTGCAACGCAGCGGCGATGCCGCAAATACCGCCGCCCGTCACGTAGACGCCGACCAGATCGCGGTGTCCGGCGATCAGCCCTTGCACCGCGAGCCCAGCGCTCTCGTCGTCTTCAGTGAAATCGGATTCGGTGACACAGCGCAGGTTGCGGAAGTCCTCTTCGAGCACCTGTAGAAAACCGGTGCGACGCTCGAGCTGGTCGTGCAGCCGCGACGATGCAGACAACACCGCCACAGTGCCGATGCGAGATCCGATAAAGCGGCCCATGAGCAAAGCGGCAGTTCGTCCCGCGATGCGGTTATCGACACCGACATAGGCAGCGCGAGCGCTGGACGGCAAATCGGAGAACACCGTGACGACGGGCACATTCGCGTCGGCCATGTCCTGAATCATCCGCTCGACCCATGGGTAATCGAGCGGCACGAGCACGAGCGCGTCGTAGTCGATCAGTTGCCCGGCGAGCGAAGCGGCGTCCCGCTGGCTGGACAGATCGCAGCGATAAAACGACGGAACGATTCGATGCTCGCGAAAGAAACTGGCCGATAGCGCGATATCGCGCTCGACTTGAGCGAGGAAGCGGGAATTGATTTGCGGCAAAACGAAAGCGACCCTGAAGGAGCTGGCTTTCGGCGGCCGGCCGCGACTCGCGCGCTCGTCACGCAGCGTGGCCAGCGCGAGATGGACGCGTTCGGCTGTTTCGGGGCGCACCCCCTGGTCTTCGCGCAGCACGCGATCCACCGTGGCCACACTGACCCCGGCGCGACGCGCAATCATCGTACGTGTAGCCGGCATGGGTCTCCTCCGGTGCCGAGCTGGAGTCATTTTGTTAACTCAAGATAGTTTTCTGTACGTGAAATGCAAGCGTTTTTGTCGCTTTAAATGCGCCATTGCCAACGAAATCGGGCAACAGTTTTCTGTATGCGTGTACTCACGCAGCGGCGACCTCTCGCAATGCCGGCTGCCGGACGGAACGCCTGGCGAAGAACGGACCTCAGGCGACCAGACGCCTGGGACTACACTTTCTGGTGATGGCTGAATTCTGCGTCCCGCCCATATAGTCGGGGTTGTCGATACCCGATAAATGCTCGATTGTTCGTATTTCCAGGTATCGGACCGGCGTACCCTACTTCGATCAGGTACCGTAGCCCGCGAGGTAAGCCAAGTTCAAACTCGGGACCGGAATATGCTGAACGGTGAGCGCCGGGTGCTCTTGCCCGCCCCCCGGGGTCCATCGCGACAGACGCGTTTGAGCGCGCCGCGCAAAATAGTTAGTCATCTGTAACGATCTCCCGATTTTTCCCGCTTTCAGGAACGCCATGCCTCCGTCGTCCGACCTGAAACGTCCGGCCCGGCCCCGCCGCTCGCTCGCGGCGGCGTGCCGGGCAATAGCGCGCGGGCGGACAGCGATTGCGATCGCCCGCCGGCTCCTCGCCGAGGTGCGCGATTGGACCGGTGCGTCATATGGTCATGTGAAGCTTGACGCTCTTGCGGGGCATGAGATCGAAGCGTCGTTGGCGCCCGGAATCGCACTGCCGGCGGGCGCCCACTGGAACCATCTGTCAGCGCCGAAGCCGCTCGACATGATCGATCCCAGCCTGCTTGAAGAAACCACGATCAGCTTCGGTCTTCCATTCGCGGAACAACGACGGACCAATGGCTTCCACCCCGTCGTGTTAAGTGCCGCGATCGGGATTTCGGGCCGACGGTTCGGCATAGTCTGCGTCGAGCTTGGGACGGGGCAGGCCGCAAGCAACTCGATGACGGAAGCCCTTGAGGTCCTCGCCGCGAACGCCGCGCAGGCCATTGCCTGTCTGAGGCTTGGCCAGCGCCTTGAGGCCGAGAAGCGTGTCCGGGCTACCGCGGAAGAGACCCTTCGCGAAACACATAACGCGATGATCAAGCATCAGCAGGTCGGACGGATGGGCGACTTCCGTTACAACACGCGCACCGGGGAGTCGTTCGGCTCGCTTCAGTGCTACAAGCTCTTTGACTACGATCCTGCGCTCGCTGAGATCGATTTCGGCGAATGGACATCGAAGATCGTCCCTGAAGACAGGCAGCGCATCATCGATACGCTTGCGGACTGCGTGTCGCGCGGCGCACCGCTCAAGTTCGAGTACCGTATCGAGCTCGACGGTGAGCTTAAGTACATTGCGTGCGAAGGAGCTCTCGACGTCGATCATGTCGGCGATCCGACTTACTACGGCGTGCTGATGGATGTGACCGAGCGTCGACGTGATGAAGAACGGCTCAATGCGGCCCGGCAGGAGCTGGCGACAGCGCTGCGTCTCGCTTCGCTGGGCGAGCTTGCGGCTTCGATCATTCACGAAGTCAGCCAGCCCATTACAGCGATCCGGCTCGGCGTGGCAAGCTCCCTTCGCTGGCTCGATAAGCCCGGTGGTGACAAGGAAGTCCGCGAGTCCCTGAAGCGCATGTCTGACGAGACTGCCCGCGCGGCGTCGGTGATCAGTGGCCTCAGAGCGCTCGCGCGCAGCTCCGTCACTCAACTGGCCGAGATCGACATCATCGAGGCGGTACGCGAAGCACTCACCCTTGTGGAAGGGCGCGCTGCACGCGAGCGCGTCTCTGTTGTTGCCTCTATCGACGATACAGCTATTCCGATTCGCGCCGATCGTGTCCAGATCCAGCAGGTCGTGGTCAATCTCGCGAACAACGCACTGGATGCCATGTCCCAGAATGCCGGACACGCGCGGCAACTGCATATCTCCTGCTTCAAACCGGATACAGCCTATTTCGGCATGTCGTTCATCGATACCGGGCCCGGGTTCGCCGTCGACGATCCCCAACAGCTCTTCGATCCCCTCTACACCACCAAAGCCGAGGGCATGGGGCTCGGGCTGGCGATATGCCGCAAGATCATCCTTGCGCATCGCGGCGAAATCAGCGCGCGCGCCAATCGACCGCGCGGCGCGATCTTCGAATTCAAGTTACCGCTCATGGATTCTGCGGAGGGATGAATCGGCTTTGCACCGCGGATGGCGCATCAGCGATACAGACGGCGGATCATAAAAATGGAAGCTCATATAAGGCTGCGGTCCAGATCGTTTCGATTCACGATCTCGAGTTCTGTAATCGGAAGTGATTCCGGACCGTCACGCAAAAGTCGCTTGATATGTATCCCTTTTGTTCCGCTATTTGCTGTTTTCACACTCTGACGGATCGCTACACTCGTCCAGGGTAGGCGATGCGCGGAGCCGACCGGCTCATCGCATCGCCAGGTCGGCAGTCGCAAACCACATTATTGGCAAGGAAGTCATCATGGCGCTAACACCCATCAGTGAGTTGTTCAACGACAGATACACCATCCCCACCGGCAAACGATCGTCCGGCAGCAATGCCGACTCACTATTCTTCGTGCCGATGGACACCACTCCCGCGCAACCCTCGAACGTCGAGCCCGGAACGTCGTCAAGCGAAGCTCCCGCTGCCTCGCGTCCGGTCACCTTCGACCCGAGCGCCCAGGCGTTCGCACAGCTGGCGGCCAAAGGCATCACGGCATTGACGCTTCATTCCAATCCGCTGGGCCCGCAAATCGCTGGATCGTCCGAGCCGGCTGCGGCGCGGCCACTCGTTTCGTTGGACCGTGGCGTGTCGAAAGCCGAATTCGAGAAGCTCGTGACAGATTTCGGCGGCAGCAAAGCGCAAGCGGACCAGCTCTTCGCGACGTTCGATGCCGATGGAGACGGTTCGATCTCTCACAGCGAGTTCCTTGCGGGCCTCGCAAAGACAGACACGGATGGTGGGAGCGCCTCGTTTGCGCAGAGCCTGGGACAGCTGATGGATCAACATGGCAATCACGATGGCAAGGTCGACAACATGGAATTCGGCGATTTTGAAGCCGCTTTCGTGCAGGCCGAGGCGGCCGCCGCAACCGAAACCGGCGACGGCCCTTCGCCGGTATCGAGCCTGTATACCTGATGCTCGAGCCGATGAGCGTCGAAGAACACCGGGTGCGGGGGCAACAACGACACAACAGGTTTTCGCACGAACCTGCAGGATCCCCTATCGCACCGGTTTGAGCGCACCTGGCGCAGCGACCTCCGGGTCGACTTCAAGTGCCCGCATCTTGAGGACGAGTTCCGCAAGCGAGCACGATCCCATTTTCTTCATTGCCTGGTTGCGATGGATTTTGACGGTGGCTTCGCTAAGAGCCATTTGCGTGGCGATTTCCTTGTTGCGAAAACCCCTGACGATCAGTTCCGTTACCTCGCGCTCGCGCGGCGTGAGCGAGTCATAGCAGCGCATGAGTCCATCGCGCGAGCGGGTTTCTTCGCGACGCTTACGATCGGCGTCCAGCGCGGCCGCTACCGCATCGAGCAGATCCTGTTCGCGGAACGGTTTGGTGAAGAAATCGACTGCGCCTCGCTTCAGCGCCTTGACCGACATTTCAATGTCTCCGTGCGCGGTCATGAAAATGACGGGCAGGCGCACGTGGTTTGCGTTAAGACACTCCTGAACGCAAAGGCCGCTTTGTCCTTTGAGGCGCACGTCCAGAACGACGCAGGCGACAGCATCGGGCTTTTCGAATGCAAGGAACTCGTCCGCATTCGAAAAAGTCTCGACGGTGAATCCGGCGGAGCGTAACAGATCGCGTAACGACTCTCGTATCGGTTCTTCGTCATCCACAACGTAGACAATCGCGCTGTCCGCCTGGTCCATATCACCGAGCCTTTGCGGCGCTCCATGCTGCGCGGCAGCATGGAGGTCACGCCTACGCCGCTGTAGAAACCTGCCTTCACAAAGCATACTGTCTCGCGTCGCGCCAAAGCAAACTTCTCGCAAGCACACCATGCGCCAAGCACCATGCGCTGATCGGTTTCCCTGGGAAAAGCGGGAACAAAGCTTGCGCAGTCGCCGCCTTTCGAAGATCTTCGCGAGCGCTGCCGCTGCACGCCGGGCGCATGATCCACCACTCGAAAGCGCTCGTGCCAGGCGGAGCGCTAGGGCGCCAGTAGTTGCAGCACGCACTGTATGGTCAGTAACTGCAGCACGCACACCGACGAGAAGAACAATACGGCACGTACTGGATTGCTGGTTTGCACCGTCCAGCTAATGCTGTATGCCATCCGTATGACTGCGTATGTCCAGGCAGTGCAAAAGTCGAATCGGGTTGGCTGGCCCGCCACGGCCAGCGCCAGAGAAAGGACATAAAAAATGACCGGCGCTTCCAGCAAACGGCTGACATCGTGGTTGACCCACGAAGCGCTTTCGCGCGAGCCAGTCATGATCGACCGATAGCGCGTCCAGTTCGCAGATCGGCTGGGAGGAATACCAATCAGGATGGAAAATGCAAACTCTAACAACGCTGGTCCCCACAGCAGCAAGGACGAGAATGAGGCGAGCAGGACTGCTGGTGCGAGAATACCTTTCGACATGTCAAATGAAGACGCGAAATAGTAAGTGTTAGGCATTTGCACTGGAACGCTTCGCGAAAGGCCCAGTGCCGCGAATAACTGCGCTCCGCCATGCCGGCGTATTCTGGCGGGCGATGCATGCCATCGTCTACATTGCTTAGCGAGAAGAACGTCTTTGCGTCGAAAATATTCCACACGCAGCTCCAGCCTCAACGTGTGCATTTCATTTCGCAACACCAGTCTGAAAATCACGTTTATCTTTAACTTCCGATCCGCACTATTCTCGAATTCCAGGATATCGCGATGCGTTACGGCAGGCCGATCAAGATCCCGTCGCGTGTTCCACGCGTAAGACATGACTCTCTTCGTCTGACGTAGGAACGGCACGATATTGCCATGTAACCTCTAAAAATGATTTTAGAAAGTTGACGAACAGATTCGCGAGTACATAGACAGGCGGCTCAACAAGACTTGAAAGCTGGTACACGCAGCCTGGATTCCCGTTCAATTTGTAACCATTATTTTAATAAAAAACAGGTTTCGCTTATAAAGCGCTTCCCGAAAAGCGATATCACATGTACTCTTATTAACGGCATCACTAACCTCCTTACCCGTCCCAGTGGTGCCGTGGATCATTTCCATTAGCCCGGCTTTGAGCCGGGCCCTTTTCTCCTTGATTGCCCCAGCCGCCGCGACCTCAATAGGCGTTTTCGCCTTCGCGTCGCAAGCTTGTGAACCCGGTTAGCAATTTCATCCGACCGCATCGCTGCACGAACGATGTTGCTTAAAGCTTCCTGCGCTTCCGTCAGATTAGGTGGGTTGACAGCTAACCAGCGGCGAGCGGCCTGCGCGGAGATCAGCGTCGCGGTAATTGGCTGCTTGATCTCATGCACGACAAATGCGACGAACTGTTCCAATTGCGCCGTCTGCCTCGCCTCCAATATCTCGCTAATTACCTCGTAGCGTCGGTCGCCCCTGTCGCCCTTTCCTGTTCTTGTACCCGTATCCATTCTTCGTTCCTCACCAGTGATTGTTCACGTGACTGACAGTACAAACAGTAAGTCACGGAGACAAGCGAGGGCAATTTTCGTCTGACTCACAATCATGCTATTTCGGATCACTGCATTCGATGTCTTGAGGCTGACCCGGAATTCGTGGTTAAAAAAAAGCAGCCGGGCTCCAAGGGTGCCCGGCTGCCTGCTGCCCGACCCGATAGCCCGGCAGACGACGCGACCGATAGCTTAGTGGTGGCGATAAAGCGACGAATCCAGGCCCCGCACGCTATCGATTTGCGTAGCCGCACGTGTACCGGCCTGGCTGGTACCGCTGGACACGCCACCGTACGCGGTCGAGCTGTCATTCTGCTGCTGCGCTTCAGCAGCCAGCGTTTGCGCGCTTTGACCACGTTGCGAAACCGGTGCGCCGGTCGACGGATGATAGAACGGAGCGGGACCGTATCCGCTTGCAAAAGCAGGAGCGGCCAGGGCTGCGGACGCGGCGATAAGCACTGTTGCAATGATCTTCGTGTTCATAAGTACTCCAATTCGGATATAGATGACGGATTACGCCTTTGCTCGCGATTGCCCATTCGTTTAAGCGTTCTCGCGGCGACAGGGAAAGTGTAGGTCTTAACCGTCGAATCCTTGCACCTATTACCCGGAAATTACTATCCCGTTCATTGAGACAACGCCGTATTCCAGCAAATAAGCGGCTCTGCGCTGTTACCTCTGCCTCGTGAGCCTATATCGCGGTTTTATGAGCCGATCGACCATTCACGCAGGCAGCGCGACGCGCGGCAGACATCTTCTGTGATACGTTTCCCGAAGGCATGACGTCGGCGACGCATCATGACCTCGAAAGCGGCAACCGCCTCGCATTGCCGTGGCTGGGCGGCGGCGTCGCGCCGATGGGCGAGGCGTTGAACGCGCCAACGCCGGGAAGCACGACAATTGCCGACAATCCCGAACCGAGCGCCGGCGGGCACACATCCGGCTGAAGCCGCTTCCCCCCGGACAAATCCGTGCAGGAGACATCCCGATGACGACATCCTCGCTGACCATCCGCTCGCTTACCGCCACTGCGGTGTCGGTACCGATGCGACGTACCTTCGGTACGAGCGCGCAGACTTTCAACGCCGCTCCGCTGTTGCTGGTCACGCTGGAAACCAACGAAGGCATCACGGGTCACGGCTACGCGTTCTGCTATCTGGATACGGTTGCACGCGCGATGTCAGCGATGGTCGCGGACCTGAGCGCGTTCCTCGCCGCGCAGCCCGTCTGTCCGCTCGACATCGGCAAGGCGCTCTCCCGCTATTTCAAGCTCACCGGGCTGTATGGCCCCCTCTGCATGCTCGCCTCGGCAATCGATACCGCCGCGTGGGACGCGCTCGCGCTCGCCGCGAATGTGCCGCTTGCGACGCTGCTCGGCGGATCGCCACGGCCTATACCCGCCTATAACAGCAACGGCCTCGGACTCGTCGAGCCGCCACGCGCGGCCGACGAAGCGGAGGCGTTGCTGGCGGACGGTTTCCGCGCGGTCAAGATGCGACTCGGACGCGCCTCTTTCGGAGACGACCTGGCCGCAGTTCGCGCCGTGCGCAAGCGTCTGCCCGACGACGTCGTGCTAATGACCGATTTCAACCAGGCATTGAGCATCGCGACAGCGCTCGAATACTGTCCGATGCTCGACGGCGAAGGCGTTTACTGGATCGAAGAGCCGATCCGGCACGACAGCTATGCACAGCTCGCGCAAATCGCCGCACGCATCGATACTCCCGTCCAGCTCGGTGAGAACTTCGTGTCGGTGCAACCGGTGTTCGAGGCCGCGAAGGCCGATGCGAGCGACTACCTGATGTTCGATCTCGACCGCATCGGAGGCGTGTCGGGGTGGCGCCTCGCGTCCGGCATCGCGGCGTCGGTCGGGCGCGAAGTCTCGTCGCATCTCTTCCCCGAAGTCAGCGCACACCTGCTTGCCGCGACACCGACCGCCCATTGGCTGGAATACGTCGATTGGGCGGATGCCGTACTGGAAGAGCCGCTGCGTATCGAAGACGGATTTGCGGTCCCAACCAGCAAAGCGGGCAACGGATTGTCATGGAACGAAGCGGCCATCGAAGCGTATCGAATCGACTGACGCCATCGATGGATTCAATCCGCGCAGCGAGCTCACGCCCATGCCACGTCCTCACGTGTCGGACGCTAGTCCGCCCTGACTCTCGCGATAAGCCTCCCTGTAAGCGGCAGGTACATTGACCATCTTGTGCGCCCAATCAAAGAGGCTGTACGAGCAATAGTGCGGCATAACGGCGACATCGACGGTCTCCTCGACCGATCGGCCCTCGGCAATGGCCTTGCGTACGGTGCGATCGAGTTCACGCAGATAAAGAAGCGGGAACTCGATATCCGCGGGGCGCATCGGGCGGCCGTGACCGGGAATGATGATGGCGTCCTCGGGCAGGAATTCGCGCACGCGGGTCAAGGTAGCGATCGTCTCCTTGTGCCGCCCTTCGAGGAGCCAGGGAAGCGCTGGAGACGGCGCTTGAATCATATTGCCAACCCACAGCACCCTGGCATCGGGAGCCCATACGACGAGATCGCCGGGCGTTTGCGCGAAGCCGAAGTGACGCACTTCGACCATGCGATCGCCGAGGTCGACGCCCAGCATCTGCGGGACCGTGATGTCGGCGGTACGCACCTGCACGCGCTCGATCCCCTTTCCCTGACCCATCAGGCCGATCATGAAACGGCGATCTTCCTCGAAATTTTCCGCCATGTAGCGTTGGGTCGCCGGATGCTGGATCACGACAGTGCTGTCGGGAAACAGGTAATTCCCGTACGCATGGTCGCCGTGATAGCTCGTGTTGACGAGAAAGCGTATGGGTTTGGCTGTCACCCGCCGCACCAGTCCAATGAGTTGTGACGCCAGATCGCCGTTCAACATCGACTCGACGACGAGCACACCGCGCTCGCCAATCACGAAACCCGCGGTGGTGCCTACGTGGTCTTTGGCGAGCACATCGTCAGGCATCACCGCGAACACACCAGGCGCAAGCTCTCTCGACATGAGGTTCACTCGCGCAGCGTCCCAGGGCGGTGCGCTTTCTTTGTTGTCGGTTTCTGCCACTGTCCCTCCTCGCATTGAATTCAACGCTTGCCGACTGACGGCTCGCGCTAGTTTCGCAATGACGCTTTGTCCACGTGAGAACTTGCAACGGATACCTGAAAATATCCCTTGCAGCCGCAGCCCATACCATCCTTTGCACTTTCATCGAATTCGAACGTGCGAGCGGTCGAATTGAACAAGCCACGGCAGCGACATGTTCGAATTGCTTTGGCAACCTGTCTTGACGGATCGAAGCCAACACCTGACCGATCTGTTCAATTTGACCTCGGGCAGAGGCAACTAAATGAGCGTGCGAACGTACGCAACAGCCTCTTCCTTTGAACTTATTCTTCGAGTTTGAATGGCCCGTGGACGACAGCGGGTGGATAGCCATGTGGGTACGGTTTTTCGCAGGCTGCCACCGATGCCGAAGGCCTCACAATTCCAACATGGAGAAATTCATGAATTACCTTGTCAACCTGCTTGGCCGTTCGGGTCTTCTGACGCGCAATCTCGACTACCACCTGCTGCGCGCGGCAATGGTGATCATCTTCGCGTGGTTCGGCTACGACAAATGGTTTAATGCCGAAATTACAGATCTTGTTCCGTTAATCACCCACGGCCCGCTTATCTTCTGGATGATTCCGGTCCTCGGCGTGGGAGGCACCAGCATTCTGCTTGGAACCGCCGAATGGACCTTTGGCTCGTTGCTGTTCCTCGGGTACTGGAACAAGAAACTGGGTGTGCTCGGCGCGCTCGGTTCCACGTTCAGCTTCATTGCTACTTTCTCGATCTTTCCATTCGCACCTGGCGCGTGGGATGCCGCCGCGGGAGGCTTTCCTGCCATGACCATCGTTTCGGCCTTCCTTTTGAAGGATCTGGTTTTGCTCGTTGTCTCTGTCTACCTGCTCAAGCAAGACGTTGCCCGAGTGATCGAGGCCCGGGCTCTGCAGACTGGCGGTACATCCTCCGTTCCGCTAACCGGCGGCGTAACCATGTGAGATAGGCGTTTCAACTCATAACCGTTAACACTTAATTTATCTGGTTTCACAAATTCAGAAAACGCTCCGCAAAAAGTGACATCCTTTGTCATTGCCCACCGCCTCATTGCGAGGTCGGTGGCGGATGGTTTCTGCGTCCCGCTGGCTGCCTGCATCAAGGGAGGCGGATCAGCGGTACCCTCAATGCGGCAATGCCGGCCGGTTCAGAAGCGTACGCGCAGGCCCGCCGTCACAGCAACCTGGTTACCCGTCGACGACGCACCGCCACTGGCAGTGTTATTGATCATCGCGCGGATGGTCTGACCATTCAGCCCTTCGCGGTTCATCATGTGCTGGTATTCGCCCTGCAGATACACCGTCGTCAACTTCGAAAGATAGTAGGCCGCCTGCAGGTTCACCTGCCCCCACTTCGGCTCCGAGCCCGCGCCGAAATTGGCCTGCGTGTACGTGTAACTGCTCGCGAGGCTAACGACCGGCGTTAGCGCATAGTGCCCATTCAATTCGAAGTTCTGGAAGTGAACGCTGTTGCCGCCGAACGAGATGGTCTGGCCGGCCGTGGTCGGGTTGACGCCAAAACCTTGAGTCATTATTGGCGGCCGAAGGTCAGCGCGCCGAATTTGGAGTCGGCCAGGCCGACGAACGTCTGACGGCCAAATTCGCGGCCGCCCTGGCTAAGCGTGCCGTTGTTGGTGCTGAAGCCACCTTCCAAAGTAAAAATGGCACTCAGACCGCCACCCAGGTCCTCCGTACCACGCAAGCCCCAGCGGGTCGAATTGACTGCGCCGCTTGTTTCCTGCCAGAGCGAGTGACCCTTCACGTTGTTCGTGTACGTGATACCCGCGTCGACCAGGCCATACAGTGAGACGCTGCTCTGTGCGAGTGCTGCTGCTGAAAACGCACTCAACGACGCAGCAAACATAAGGCTCTTTCTCATGTTTGTGATCTCCCGATGGGACGTGTTATTTCAGCGCCTTTTCATAAGGACTATTGATCTGGATAAGCACGACAAGCAGATCTAACCATACTTATTTCTTACATAGCTTGTCAAAGTGCACGTATCGATCCGGCCGCCTCGCGCCACAGCTGACCTTAACGCGATCCTTGCTCGCAGGACGCAACGCCTTGGCGGGGTGAACTATCGGGGCCGTGCTTTTTTGGCAAATCAGTTCCAGCCGCGTTGGACATAGAAGATGAAATTATGGAGAACACTGTGATCCAAAATTAGCAGCATGGCCCGACCAAGAAGCGATGTCCCCTATCGATTCGGATCACAAACCATGATGTTTGACACGTTCGCTTAAGACTGAACGAGATAGATGCCTTAACCACGCGGTGCGCGACATCGTTCGCGCCACGGAATCTGTGTTATTCAGCCGGCGAGCCTTCTTCGCCCTGCTCTGCGCGGTTACGATACGCGCAACGCCGTTGCAAACGACGGACGGCAATGACTTAAGGAGACATCGGCATGAAACGTTCTAACTATGCTTTGATCGTTGCGACCGTATTCACGTGGTCGCTGCCTGGTCATGCGGTCACCGCCGCTTCGCTAACGCGCGAACAGGTTCGCGCGGATCTGATTGCCGCGGAGTTGAGCGGCAAGTTCCCGCAGAACAAGGGAAACAAGCGGGATCCGGCCATGTCCTACGCTGCCAAAAAGGAGGCACAGAAGGGTGAGACCAATCCATCCGGTTCGTCAGCGACAGACGTCGTGACGACAGCGCCTGCCGCCCCTGCTTTGCAGGCACGGCCTCGACCCTCACAGTGTTGAGATGGAGTCCGTTTTGCTGACGCGTCAGCTGTCCGGCCGCCGGTTTCCCGGCACCGGCCCGTTCGATGGCCACGATAGAAGGGATGACGCGTCCAGCGCTAGATATTCTCCGCAGGGATGCCGCGAATCGACTTGATCGTCCTCTGACCACCGGGCGGCCAACGGCCGCTCGAAGTGTGGCCAGAACGCATTCGAGATGTCACAACAATGTCACGCCAGGATGGCGTGACCATTTTCCTGCGTTCGTAACCTGCTTTTCCGGACCCGATCCGGTTCGCCAGTTTTTTTTTCGTTCGCTTGTCATTACCCGTGACGTCCACCGACTCAATCCTATGGTCGTTGCGGCGTGGCCTTTTCCTTCCGGCACCGGGAGACCGAGTGGTCTGTTGATGGGACGGTCCGGTTAAGCACACTGAAAGCAGGATTGCCCCAGCGCTCGATGGACATTAAGACGCACAGGAGTGCGCTCTCTTTGACAACATCAATATACGGGGTGGTATCGTGAAGTTACCTGGCAGCATGAAAGTGGCCACGCAGCTTGTGACGGGATTCGGAGTGATTCTGCTGATGCTGATCGGCGTCGGCATGCTCGGCCTTTCCGGCATTTACACCGAGAACGACCATGTCGAATCGCTGAGAGATAACTGGATTTCCAGCATCGAGGCGAGCGCACAGATGCGGGCAGCCTTAAAGGAAGTGGTGCTTCAGGAATTTCGTGAAGTCACGGCACAAACGCCCGAAGAGGCGAAACAGGTCGATGTGGAAGTCGGCCATGCGCTGGACGCCTACGGGAAAGCCGCGGGCGAGTATGAAACGGACCTGCACGAAACCGCGGAGCAGACAGCGTACTCGCATATTCAGGCGCTGATGACCCGATACCTGGAGGTGGACAAGCGGGTTCGCGCACTGGTCAGGGACGGGCATGCGGGCGAGGCGGCGGCCCTTCTCGCCGGCGAGGGCAATGCGTTGCGTGCCAGTATCGAAAAGGAACTGGACGTCATCACCAATGTGAATCTGCAGGGCGCAAGCGACGAGGGCGACGTCGCCAATGCTGCCTATCTGAGCGCGAAGCGCCTGCTCCTGTCGGTCACCGTGGCGGCGGTGGTGGCCGGCCTGCTGGTGACCGTACTCATCACGCTTGCGCTTTCGCGCAGGCTTGGTGGCGAGCCGGCGAAAGTGGCGGAACTGGCCGCGAAGATCGCGTCCGGCGACCTGCTGGTCCCGGTCATCACCAGAAAGGGCGATACGAACAGCCTCATGCATTCCATGGCGCTCATGAAGGATCAGCTCGCCCAGATTGTCGTCGGGATCAAATCGTCGAGCGATTCGATTGCGATCGCGGCCAGCCAGATCGCTCAGGGCAATGCCGACCTGTCGCAGCGTACCGAGGAGCAGGCCGCGTCGCTCGAACAGACCGCGTCCAGCATGGACCAACTGACCGGCGCGGTCAGGCAGAACGCGGACAACGCGCGCGAGGCAACGCGGCTCGCGCAGTCGGTAGCCGGCACGGCGGGCAGGGGTGGAGACGCCGTCGGACGCGTCGTCGATACCATGCGCGGCATATCGGAGAGTTCGATGAAGATGTCGGAGATCATCTCGGTCATCGAAAGCATTGCCTTCCAGACCAACATTCTCGCGCTGAATGCGGCGGTGGAGGCGGCTCGCGCGGGAGAAGGCGGCCGCGGGTTCGCCGTAGTGGCAACCGAAGTGCGAACGCTCGCGCAACGCAGCGCGTCGGCCGCGGGCGAGATCAAGGCGCTGATCGGTGAGTCGGCCGGGCGCGTGGTACAGGGATCGAAGCTGGTTGAAGACGCAGGGAATACGATCAGGGAGCTGGTGTCTTCGGTTCACCAGGTTGCGAGCATCATGCAACAGATCTCCTCGGCATCGGACGAGCAGACTGCCGGCATCGAGCAGGTCAACAGGGCGATTACCCAGATGGACGATGTGACGCAGCAGAACGCGGCGCTGGTCGAGCAGGCCTCCGCCGCGGTTCATTCGATGGACGAGCAGGCCCGATCCCTGCACGAGGCGGTTGCCGTCTTCAAGGTCGAAGTCACCACCGATGCTGTTGCGCAGGCCGATTCGCCGCTTTTTCCGCCGGGCTTGGCGAACTCCGACATCTGCGGATGAGCGGCCGCGATCTTGTCGCACGTGCCCTTGGGAACGAGAATCCATGCTTCGGAATCGCGGTCCATCTTTGCGGTAGCGGGACACGAACGCTTGCTGGTGCCGCAGTCGTTCTTGCCTGCCTTGGCGACACCCGCGCATTTCTCGAAGTCGCCGGCCGCAAACGTGGCTGTACCGGCCGTCGCGACGCCGATCGCAAGCAGACTCGCAACGGCGCCTTGAATGATGCGTTCGCTTTTCGTGGTGCCTCCTTTTGGGGGGTGATGAGGGCAGGCGCGCTTGCCTGTGTCCCAGGATGAAGGCTGCGAAATACCATGCACGGCCTGGTTGCCCGGAAGTCAAATTTTCATCACGATGCGCGATCCGCTGGACACGCTCCATCGGCGATCTAGAATGATCTAGACCCATCGAATTCACGCATTCCGACGGGCGATCGCGTCTCCCAGGTTGAGGATGCAGGCCATGTCTCGCAACGTGCTGGTGATCGAAGACGACAATGACATCGCCCAACTCGTGCGCATGCAGCTGGCGGGCCTCGCCTGCGAGACGACGGTGCTCAACGACGGCAGGGCCGGGCTCGCTGAAGCGCTTGCCAGACCGTACGACCTGGTTGTGCTCGATCTGATGCTGCCAGGCGTCGACGGGCTGGAGATCTGCCGGCGTCTGCGGTCGGAGCGCCGCTATACGCCTATCCTGATGCTGACGGCGAAATCGACCGAGCTCGACCGCGTGCTGGGCCTCGAGATGGGCGCGGACGACTATCTGGCGAAACCGTTCAGCGTGCTGGAATTCGTTGCACGTGTAAAAGCGATTTTCCGGATCGTCGGCATGCTGGCCAATACCGCTGCCGGCGCGCACACGCTGATCGAATGCAACGATCTGAGGATCGACGTCGAAAGGAGGGACGTGACTTTGCGTGGCACACCTGTCCTGTTGACGGCCAAGGAATTCCAGTTACTGCTTCACTTCGCGCAGAACCCCGGACGCGTCTACACACGCGGGCAATTGCTCGACCAGGTATGGGGCTATAGCCATAGCGGTTACGAACACACGGTCAATTCCCATATCAATCGGCTGCGCGCGAAGATCGAAATCGATCCGAACTCGCCGGAATACATTCAGACGGTATGGGGCGTCGGCTACAAGTTCCGCAATGCGCCCGAAGACTGAATCGCGTCTGCTCGCCACCTTGTACGGCCGTCTCGCGATTTCGCTGATGGTGGTGTTTATCGCGATCGGTGCGGTCATGATCGTGACGTCGCAACGCATGTTCGAGACGCAGCGGCTGTTCGAACTCGTCGCCAATCTGGTGGTCGGCACGGTGGCATTCAGCCTGATCGCCGCACTGGTCGTTTTCCGCTTTCTCACGCTCAGGCTTCGCCGGCTCGCGTCCGCCATCGAGGCGTTTCGGGCCAGCGGTTTCGCAAAGCCGATACGGGTGGAGACGTCCGACGGCAACGATGACGAGATCGGGCGCATCATCGCCGCGTTTCAGGAGATGTCCGAGCGCATCGCGATGCAACTCGCACAGCTTGAACAGGCGGATCGCGGGCGCCGTGAGTTGCTCGCCAACGTGTCGCATGATCTCCGAACACCGCTTGCATCGATGCAGGGATATCTTGAGATGGTGCTTATCAAGCACGATGGCTTGTCGCAGGAAGACCGCTTCCGATATCTGCAGATTGCGGTCAAGCATTGTGAGCGGCTCGCGAGGCTCGTGCGCGACCTGTTCGATCTGACCAAGCTGGAAGCGAACGAAGTGAAGCCACAGGTCGAGGCATTTCCGATCAACGAGCTAGCGCAGGACGTCGTACAGAAGTTCGCGCTCAGCGCCGAGAAGCGTGACCTCAGGCTGAGCGCAAGCGTAAGCGCGGACTGCCCGCCCGTTTGCGCCGATATCGGAATGATGGAGCGTGTGCTCGAGAACCTGATTGAAAACGCCATGCGCTATACGCCCGCTGGCGGAGAAATCAGCGTCGGCGTGCATCAGAAGGGGGACCGGGTCGAACTCCAGGTCAGCGATACGGGCCAGGGTATCCATCATGACGACATCGGCAATCTGTTCGATCGCTACTATCGCGCCGATCGCGGCGAATCGGGCGACGCAGGCAACGCGGGACTTGGACTCGCCATCACGCGTCGCATCATCGAGCTGCATGGCGGGCAGATTTGGGTCAAGAGCACGCCAGGTCTTGGCACGACCTTCACTGTCGAACTGGCGATGGCGTGAGCGCCTTTGAGCGGTCGTGCTCGCCCGTCAGCGGCCAGGTTCGAAGCCAACGATGGTCGATCCGGGGCTCAACCCGACGCCATGCAAGCTCAGCGGATACACGACGCGTATCTGCTCGAGGAAATGCAGCGCGCAGGCCGATGCCTGCCAAGGTGGGTACCGTATGGGCCGCAGCGAAAGGTGTGGTAAGCATCGGGCACTCCGCGTCGGCGGTGCGATAAACACCACTGTGGCGGATAGCCAACACGAATCCGTCACGATTGGATCGCATTTTTCTCCCATTGTTTGAACCTCCTTTGCGCGCTGGTGCAGCGCGGAATGTTCGCCTATCTTTTGGAAGAACAGAATCGCTTGAAGTTCGATAGTGGGGCCCTTCGCATGAGTCTCAAATGGAAGCTGATCTGGCCGGCTGCCGTCTGCGCGATGCTGTTGCTCGTCGGGCTGGCTGTTGGACCGGTTTCCGCATGGGCACACGGGCAGGCGCGATGGGGTCTGCTGGTTGTTATCGCAATAGCGTTTGCCGTGCTGCTCGTCGTCACGGGTACGGTGGCGGAGCGTCGTATATGCCGTCCGTTGCGGACCATTCTGCATACGTTTGGAAATGCGACGGGCTCCGACGCGAGGGGCGAGTCGATCGATGAAGTGCAGGCAGTGCGGCGAGCCGTTGGCGAACTGCGGGACAAGGCGGCATCGTTGGGCAGTGCACTGAGTGTCGCCGATGCGAAGCGCTCGGCGCTCGAGGCGGAACTTCAGTACAGCGAAGAGCGATACGCGCTGGCGATGCGCATCGCGGACGACGGCCCATGGGAATGGAACCTCCAGACGAACGAATTCGTTCTGTCCACTCGCTGGAAATGCATGTTGGGATATGGCGACGACGAATTCGCGGATTCACTCGAAAACTGGCGCGGGCATATTCACCCGCTGGACATCGCAGGCGTCGATGCGACCCTTCGTTGTCGCATGGAAGGACACGAGCACCCGTTCGAACATCAGTTCAGAATCCTGCACCGGGATGGCCAGTATCGATGGGTGAGTTCGCTCGGCACCGTTATACGCCACGCAAGCGGTAAGCCATTGCGGCTCGTTGCGCTCGACACGGATATCACGCGGGTGAAGCACATCGAGAGCGTCCTGCAGCACATCGTGGAAGGCACCGCGGGGATGGGAGGCGAGGCGTTTTTCCGTGCGCTTGTGCGCCACTTCGCCGCCGCGCTCGATGTGCCATGCGCGTTCATCACGGAATGCACCGGATGGCCGCCAAAAAGCGTTCAGACGCTTGCTTACTGGCTTCGAGACGACTTCCGCGAAAACATCGAATTCGAACTCGCAGGCACACCGTGCGAGGCGGTGTACAGCAACGGCCGTCCGGTATTTCATGCTTTGGGTGTCGGAAAACTGTTCCCACGCGACAAGGCGTACGAGAGCTACTACGGCATACCGATCTTCGGCACCCGGGGCGAAGTGATCGGGCACATGGCCTTCTTCAACGACAAGGAAATGAAGGAGCAGGATGTACTGACCGATGCGGTGTACCAGATATTCACCACACGGGCGGCCGCCGAAATCGAACGCAAGGCGGCACTCGATCATCTGAGGCATTCCGCGCTGTCACAGGTGCCGGACGCGCTGGGCATCGAGAATGTGCCACGCTCGGCGTCGAACGTGGCGAACATGTGATTTCCGTTTGAGAAAGTCTTGAGGAGCGCCATCAAGCGTCGCTTCGGGAAGTTCACGTTCGCCAGGACGGCCCTCATCGTGGTGCTTCGGAATCTTGATGATCTCGCCGCGTTCAATGCTTCACCGCCATGGCTCGTGGGCAGCGAAGCAATGTGCGGAAACCTTCCCGGCTCATTTTCACCGTCGCTTTACCGAATGCCTGACGAAGCACGGCCCGTCCATTTTCTGTACCGGATTTCATTTGCACATCTGTATCGGTACTGTACTGGCCGACGTCGCTAGACTAGCGTCTAACCTGATAAGCCACTTTCATCAGACAATCGGAGACTGCCCATGCCCGTCGAGCTTCTGAGCGCCCTGCCCGCCGGCATTCTGTTCGCGCTCGTCACCAGCATCACGCCCGGCCCCAATAACACAATGCTGCTCGCGTCCGGCGTGAATTTCGGTTTCAGGCGTACCGTGCCGCATATTTTCGGCATCAGCGCCGGAGTGGTCGTATTGATGCTGTCGGTCGGCTTCGGTCTGGGTGCGGTTTTTCAACGGTTTCCTCTGCTTTACACGGTGCTCGAAACGGCCAGCGTGGTTTATCTGCTGTATCTCGCATGGAAAATCGGCACGTCCGGCGAAGTGCGCGTCCGCGAAGGCGAACGCCGCCCGATGCGCTTCTACGAGGCGCTGATCTTCCAGTGGATCAATCCAAAGGCGTGGATGATGGTGCTCACCGCCGCCACCACGATTCACCTGAGCGCCGACTTCGACGTCAACGCGTCGATCATGGCGGCCGTGTTTTACGTCATCGGCTTGCCGTGTATCTGCCTGTGGGCCGCGTTCGGCACCGCAGTGCGGCGCTTGCTGTCGAAACCGGGCTGGCTGCGCGCGTTCAATATCGCGATGGCGGTACTGCTCGTCGCATCGCTCTACCCGATTGCGCTGCGCTTTTTCGCGTGAGCGGCAAGACCGCGTAAGCGCCGCAATTTCGTCTCCGAGCGCACTCGCGCGTCACGAACCATGGTTCGTTCGCGCGCATCGGCTTGAATCAGTGGATGCATACGCGATTCAGGCGTGCTAGTGTTGGCGCTGTGCCCTCTCGCTTCCGTTGTGGCTTCATCGGGCGACACACTTCACGCTTCCCGTATCGCATTCGTGTTTGGCAAGCCATGCTAGGTCTACGACATCATCCTTCGCCGCACGACACCGTCACGGTGTTGCTCCGGCGCCTGAGCCGCCAGCATCATCTCGCGGAAAATCAGGGGCTCTTTCTCGCGCGCATTGCAGACCGTGAAACGCTGCCCGAGGCGGACGTGTCCGACCGCGTGCGGGCCGCGCGCGCGACGGTCGAACTGGTCGACCGCCTCGACGAGCAGTCGCAGCTCAACGAATCCGATAAGGAAATTTTAAAGTTCTGGCTGCTCGCGCACACCGCGCTCGAGCTTCGTGAAACCATTCACGCATTCGGCGTCGTAGGGCGCGATGAAGCCACGAAGATCACCGCGGCGGCGCTGCTCCTGCCGAACTACCTGGTCGAACTCGCGTACTCGGAAAACGGCAATTTGCAGCGCGCGGGTCTACTCGCCACGCGCTACACGTCCGGTACGCTTTTCGAAGTCGTTCAGCTGAGTGAAAGGCTCGTCTCTCGCATGCAGCAGTAAAAGCGGGCGATTGAGCTAAACGCTGCATGAGGTTTTGCGACTTCCGGCGCCGGCAACGGCGCGGTTTTCGTTGCGTTTGCGTTTCAATTCCGCTTCGCGTTATCCGTTTTTCATTTATCGCGTTCGGCTCTTGATTTCTGTTCAAGCCACCAGTCGGAATAAAGCCTTGCTGCCGGACGTCTCAATTGCTGTCGATCACGAAAGAGAGACTGGCAATGAAATACGTGTTGGCCGTATACGATGGTTCCGAGGTCTCGTATCGCAGCGTTCTACTGGCTGCCGAAATCGCGTTGCGCAATAGCGTGAGGCTGCACGTGCTCTCCGTGGTGCCGCTTCCCGCAATAGGACTCGACATCGCAACCGACAGCGCCATCGCGGCAAGCGTCGATTCGCGCCAGCATCTGCTCGAGGCGCTGAAGGCCGACTTCGCTGCGCGGGGACAGTACGTGCAGCTTGCGCTGAAGATCGGTAATCCGGTCGACGAGATCGTTCAATACGCGACCGAATTCAACGTCGGGCAGATCGTGATCGGCTGCGCGTTCAAGTCGCTGTTCGACCGCTGGTCGGCACGCGCGCTTCTGCATCGGCTGGTCCGCCTTGCGCCCTGCCCGGTGACGATGATCAAAGACGACGCTGCGCCACGCAACCGCCGTCTCGCGCTCGTATCGTAGCGCCCGCACTCGCGACGACGCAGCCCAGCTCGTATCGCGCGTCGCAGCAACGCGCAACAGTTTGGATGCCTATTTTCTGCGTTCGGGTTGATCGCGTATGCACCGGCTCGGCGGGCGCATAGCGCCCCGCCGCATTCAGGCGATGGCGCAATTTCAATTTTTCCGCATCCGGTTGCCATGCATGTCCATGCGCAACCCTCACGCTGCGGGAATGCCTGGAATACCCTGGCATCTCGCGCGACTTCTCATTTCCCGATGAAAGACCGTACTTCGCGGAATATCCGATGGGATGAAGCGTCCTGACTAGGCGGACCTCGTGCGGCAGCATCTCAAACGTGTCGCGACGGGTTCGCGCGACTGCCCGTATCCACTAGAAGAAGGCAGTTTCAATAAGAAGTCTTTATTTACCCGTTTAGCCGGAAAAGGACAAATGAACACAACCTATTCGAAGATTTGCACGGCAGCCGTTGTTGCGTTCGCAATGAGCGGCTTCGCTCATGCGGACGAGACGGTCAAGATCGGCGACGTCGCGCCGACGACAGGACAGATCGCGCACCTGGGAAAAGACATCGAGAACGGCGTGCGCCTCGCAATCGAGGAAAGCAACGCAAGGGGACTCACGATCGACGGCCAGAAGGTTACGCTGGTGCTCGACGCGCAGGACGATGCGGCCGATCCGCGTACCGCGACGCAAGTTGCGCAGAAGCTCGTCGACGATAAGGTGGTCGGCGTGGTGGGCCATTTGAACTCGGGCACGTCCATTCCGGCATCGAAAATCTACAGCGATGCGGGCATCGTGCAGATCTCGCCGGCCGCGTCGAACCCGGCTTATACGCTACAAGGCTACAAGACGACGTACCGCGTCGTCGCCACCGATGCGCAGCAAGGTCCGGCGCTCGCAAACTATGCGGCCAAAAGCCTGAAAGTGAAGCGCGTTGCGATCGTCGACGATTCGACCGCTTACGGCCAGGGTCTCGCGAACGAGTTCGAGAAAACGGCGAAGTCGCTCGGCATGAACGTGGTGTCGCACGACGCGACAAACGACAAGGCCGTCGATTTCCGCGCGATTCTGACAAAAATCAAGGGTGAGAATCCGGACGCGATCATGTACGGCGGCATGGACGCGACGGCCGGTCCGTTCGCCAGGCAGGCGAAGCAGCTCGGCTTGCGCGCGAAGGTGCTGGCAGGCGACGGCGCGTGCAGCGAAAAGCTCGCGGACCTCGCCGGCGATGCAACCGTCAACATCGTGTGCTCGGACATCGGCATGGCGCTGCAGAAGATGCCGGGCGGCAGGGAGTTCGCGGCGAAGTACGAGAAGCGTTTCGGCCAGCCGGTGCAGATTTACGCACCGTTCGCGTATGACGCGACGAACATCCTCATCGACGCGATGAAGCGCGCGAACTCGACCGACCCGGCGAAAATCCTCGCTGTGATGCCGAACACCGACTACAAGGGCGTGATCGGCGAAACCACGTTCGATTCGAAGGGCGATCTCAAGCACGGCGTTATTTCGCTGTACGACTATAAGGCCGGCAAGAGAACGCTGATCGACTCGGTGCAGATGTAAAGGCGCGCGCGTGTAAATGCACGACAGCGGCGCGACACCGGCGCGTTGCGGCGCAGCGCACCGCAACGCGCCGGAAATCGGTGCTTCGATTCCAGCTTCGGCTCAGTGATGCGCGCGTGCCGCTCGCGTATGCGCTGCCTTCTTTGCGGCCGCCGAACGAGCGGATGCGCCCTTCGTCGCCGCGCCTTTCTTCGCGGCGGCTGAACGGCTTGCCGCGGACCGGCGGCTTGCCGCAGCCTTCGTCTGCTTCGACATCGCCGTGCTCGACGCGCCACGGCTGCTCTCGCGCTTGAGCACGGACGTCGTTACGCGTGAGCGCTTCGTCTTCGATTCGGTGTTCGCACTGCGCTTCGCCGTGGATTTCTTACCGGCGGCCGAATCCGTCTCCGCCTTCTTGCGCGTCGCTTCGCTCGTCTTGCCGGCCTTCGGCGGCTTCAATGCGACGCCGGCGCGCCGCGCCTTGGACAGGCCAATCGCAACGGCCTGCTTCGCCGAACGCACGCCATGCTTGCCTTCGCGGACATGGTCGACTTCTTCCTTGACGAATTCGCCGGCCTGCGTGCTCGGCGCCTTGCCCGCGCGCTTATCGGCTGTAGCGCGGCTCAGTGTTTTCCTCTCAGGCATGACAGTCCTCCAGAGTGGCTATAGGCATTCATATCCGAGCAACCTGTGTGCCTCGCGGAAGCCCCGATGCGCGAAGCGCGCCGACGGCGTATGGTTATAGCGAGCGCCGACACCTGGTCCGCGGCGCACCTGGAGATCCGTGATGAAGATACCGTCAGTCAGGGCAGGCGCCCATATCGAAGGGATTCACTGGGTCGCGGAATACGCGGAAGACGTGCACGAGATCCGGGTCTTCCGCGAAGGACAGGAAGTCGACGTGCACGACGCGCCGTCGACGCTATTCGGCGACGAGGAAAGCGCGGGCTCGAAGAGCTGTGCGGACCATCGGGCGGCCGAGGCTGCCGTGCTGGCGTATTTGCGCCGCTTCGTGGCAGAGCACGACGCGGAAGAGTGACCGGGCCTTCAGCTTGGGGTCAGGGGCACGCCGGTCAGCTTTTGCAGCGTCTCGAAGTCGATGTCGGCAAGGATTTCGCGCACGACGAGTCCAGCGCGCGTCACATCGATCACCGCGAGATCCGTATAGATCCGGTCTACGCAATTGACGCCCGTCACCGGATACCCGCACTGTTCGACGATCTTGCTTTCGCCCTGCCTGGTCAGGTGTTCCATCATGACGAACACCTGCTTTGCGCCGATCGCGAGATCCATCGCACCGCCGACCGCCGGAATCGCATCGGGCGCACCCGTATGCCAGTTCGCCAGGTCGCCGCTCACCGACACCTGGAACGCGCCGAGTACGCAGTAGTCCAGATGACCACCGCGCATCATCGCGAATGAATCGGCGTGGTGGAAAAACGCGCCGCCGGTCAACAGCGTGACATGCTGCTTGCCCGCGTTGATCAGCTCGTCGTCTTCTTCGCCGGGTGCGGGCGCGGCCCCCATGCCGAGCAGGCCGTTCTCGCTGTGCAGGAAGATTTCCTTGTCCGCCGCGAGGTGGTTGGCAACCAGCGTGGGCACGCCGATGCCGAGGTTCACATACGCGCCTTCGGGAATATCCTGCGCGACGCGTTTGGCCATTTCATCGCGAGTCAGTCGCTTCATGTTCCGGTCTCCCCGTCAGGCTGCCGCAGCGGAAGACGATGTACGATGCGCCGCTTGCGGCACCTCGATCACGCGCTGCACGAAAATGCCGGGCGTGATGATTTCTTCCGGGTCGAGCGCGCCGAGCGGCACGACTTCCGACACCTGCACGATTGCTGTCTTCGCGGCGCTCGCCATGATCGGGCCGAAATTGCGCGCGGTCTTCCGGTAGATCAGATTGCCCCAGCGATCGCCCTTATAGGCCTTGATCAAGGCGAAGTCCGCGTGCAGCGGCATTTCGAGGACGTACGGCTTGCCGTCGATCACGCGCGTTTCCTTGTTTTTCGCGAGCTCGGTGCCGTAGCCGGTCGGCGTGAAAAACCCGCCGATACCGGCGCCCGCCGCGCGGATGCGTTCGGCGAGATTGCCTTGCGGCACGAGTTCCAGTTCGATGTCGCCGGCGCGATACAGCGCGTCGAACACATATGAATCGGCCTGCCGCGGAAACGAGCACACTATCTTGCGCACGCGCCTCGCCTTCAGTAGCGCGGCCAGTCCGGTCTCGCCGTTGCCTGCGTTGTTGCTGACGATCGTCAACTCGCGCGCGCCCTGCCCGATCAGCGCGTCGATCAGTTCCGCCGGCATGCCCGCCGTACCGAAGCCGCCGATCATGACGGTCGCGCCGTCGTGCACGTCGGCGACGGCGGACTGAAGGGATTCGAAAATCTTGTTGATCATCACGGATTCCTGATGCGATTTGCGCCCGGTGCGAGCTTCCGCCTGTGCCAAGTGCGCTCGCGGCGAGCGAATCGCAAATGTTCGCTATAAGAACAGTGATTCGTTTAGCGAACGCTCCGGGGCATTATCGGAGCGCGCGGGATCGATTGTCAAGGCCGGACTTTCCGTGCACGTAAAGCGCGTCGCCCGGCCAGGCGACTCAGTGTCGCAATCGCTTGCGCGGTCACGTCCGAATAGTTATCCGGCCAGTGCATGTTCAAGTGTCGATGAGCAAGCGTGCAAACGCATTGCGTTGTCGCAACGAACACCCATGCGTCGACAGCGCCAGTCAAGTCGAGGTGCGTTCAGGCAAATCCATTAGCTATTCGAAAGACCGCGAGCGGCTTATTCATTGCATGCGTCATATAGCGGTATTGCCGCGCGCCGAATCATTCGGCATAAATAGGTCGGCGCGTTTCCCCTATCGATGGGCATAAAGGTTGGCTACTTCGCATTGAACCGCCGACATTCCGACAAGCTGGCTGCTAAAGGTCGCTGTTTTTGATATAAATGATGGCCAGCCGCATTTCGCTGCCTTCGTTAGTCAGCCCACATATCGGATTGCTTACTATCCTGCAAAGAACGTAAGAAGACTGTCTAACGAGCGTGTGAGTCAGATTATCCGGAATAGATTATGACGTACTCGTGTGCCGACTTTACTGCCGATGTGATGCAGTGCCTCGTCCACTCCGAAGCCATTCGCGCGACCGACATCCCTGACGACGATCCCGCGCGGTCCGCCGACATGGCAGTCGAAGCGATTGTTTCGATGCATCGCGCGAGCCTTTCGTCGCGCTTCGTGCGCGAACTGCTTGACGAAGTTGATTCGCTCGACGCCATAGCGAGCCGATACGGCATTCGCGCATTGACGTTTCTGTTCTATTTGCAGTCGGCCATTCTCAACGAAAGCTGCATCGCGGTGCAGGACGACGGCGATGCCCAGGCAATCGCGCTCGTATCGCATCTGCCGTCGGCCGAGGAATGGCTCAAGCACATTCGCATGAACCCGGCTCACGCGTAATCGTCAACCGACGCAAGCGACCCACGCACGTCGCGTCGTCCCGTCGGACACTCGTCTGACATCTGCTCCCCTGCGCCAGACATACCGCGCATGACGCGCGCGCGAATGCGCGATTGCGCCATCGCGCGAACGATCATTTCCTTAATCGGCACGCGGACCCAATGAGTCAATCGGCTCAGTCGCTTCGCCGCTTGCGGCGGCCAACAATGGTACTGGTGCAATGCAAGATGCTGTGCGCATCGCCGATGCGCGGGCTTCGATACAATCGGGTAAATTTCGTGCCGGTATGCCGGATACCGGGACACCGATAACAGCATGGGACCGGAGGAACAATGACGACAAGCAAAAAAAAGCTGACTACTGTCACGCCGAAGCGAAACGCGGCCGCATCTCTCATCTCTCGCCCCGCTTCTCACGCCACCTCGCGCCCCACCCGCGAAGAAGCCGAAGATGCCGTGCGCGTGCTGTTGCGCTGGGCCGGAGACGATCCGCGGCGAGAAGGTCTGATCGATACGCCGGCGCGCGTGGTACGCGCGTACGAAGAATTCTTCGCGGGCTACGACGTCAATCCGTACGACATCCTCGCACGCACGTTCTCCGAAGTGGACGGATACGATGAAATGATCGTGCTGAAGGACATTCGCTTCGAGAGCTATTGCGAACACCACATGGTGCCGATCATCGGCCGCGCGCATGTCGCGTATTTGCCTGAGCATCGTGTGGTCGGTATTTCCAAACTCGCGCGGCTCGTCGATGCGTTCGCGAAGCGTCTGCAAATTCAGGAAAAGATGACCGTGCAGATCGCCGACACGCTGAACGAAGTGTTGCAGCCGAAAGGCGTCGGCGTGATTCTCGAGGCGTCGCACCAGTGCATGTCGACGCGTGGCGTGCACAAGGCCGGCGCCGAGATGGTGACGTCGCGGATGCTCGGTACATTCCGTACCGACCCTTCGACGCGCCGCGAATTCCTGTCGATTGTCGGTAACCCGTCGTCGGTGCTTGTCGCGAATACGTAGCGCGTGCGGCGGCGCCTCACGCGCTAGCGCGCGCCGTCGTCGTTGCCGCGCTCGCGGCTGCGTTCGCCCTCACGCACCTTGCCCTGCGACACGCTGCTGCCCGGCGGCACACTATGTGTCAGCCACACGTTGCCGCCGATCACCGAACCCTTTCCGATCGTCACGCGGCCGAGAATCGTTGCGCCCGCATAGATCACGACATCGTCTTCGACGATCGGATGCCGCGAATTGCCCTTGATCAGTGCGCCGTCGATATCCGCCGCGAAGCTCTTTGCGCCGAGCGTCACCGCCTGATAAACGCGCACATGCTTGCCGATGATCGCGGTCTCGCCGATCACGACGCCCGTGCCGTGATCGATAAAAAAACTCGAATCGATCTGCGCGCCAGGGTGAATATCGATACCGGTCGCCGAGTGCGCAATCTCGTTGATGAAACGCGCGAGCAGCGGCACGCCGAGGCGATGCAGCGCATGCGCAAGACGGTGATGCGTCATCGCCCACACGCCCGGATAGCAGAGCAGGATCTCCGTGATGTGTTGCGCGGCCGGGTCACCGGTGTAGGCGGCCTGAATGTCGCTCACCAGCAGCGCGCGAATCGCGGGCAACTGCGTGCCGAATTCGCGTGCCACTTCGAACGCACGTGCACTGAGTTCCGCGTCCGGCGTGTCAGCGTATTCGGGAAGAAAGCGCAGTGCACGACGGATCTGTTCAGCAAGCAGCCGCAACGTGCTTTCGAGGGTGTGCCCGACGTAATAGTCGACACTCTCATCGGTCAGATCGGGTGCGCCCCAATGCGTCGGAAACAGCGCGGCGCGCAGGCCTGCGACGATATCGATCACCGCCTGACGCGACGGCAGTTCGCGAATGCCACGCGGATGGCGGGTGCGATGCAGTTGTTCGCGCGACGCGCGCAACTCGGCAACGATCTGTTCGAGACCCCACTGATTCGGCGAAACGTTTGACATGGCAGGACAGCGGCCGTGCGGCGGGCACGGCAAGAAGTGAATTGTCCCCAGAGATTACCGCGTTTTTTGCGGGCTCGTATGGCGCAGGCGAGGGCCGCGGCGGCTCGCGCGGCCCCTTGCGTCAGATCGTCATACTGCTTGCGTCGATCCAGCGCACCGCCCAGTCGCGCGCGTGCGCGATGGCAGCAGCTTCGTCGGAGAAGCGGAGTTCGGAGGGAAAGAACCGGTTAGCGACCAGCTCGCCGTCGCTCGATCGGGATACGACGACATACGCCTGCCAGGTTCCATCGCCGGCGCGCGCCGGCGAGCAGTTCAACAAATAGCCACGATGAGTGAATGCAGCATCGACATGCATGAGTCATCAGCTCCTGACTGCCTCAATGACGGTTCGAGAAAGTGCATTACCGTACTACCCACGTCGGCCATTATTGTGGCGCTGTAAAGCTTAGGATTATTACTAACCGCCAACGCCTGGTCGAAAGTCGATGATACTCTGTAGAAAATTCGCGTCCATTAAAAAAACACAAAAAAATGCCGAGCGCGCTTAGCGGACGCTTTAACTCGCCGCGCTAACAGACGGGCTTGATCGTTGCGCTACAGACCTCGCCATCTTCTCGATCGCGCGTTCGCGCGCTGGCCCGCCTGTGCGTGCTTGTGCGTGCTTGTGCGTGCTTGTGCGTGCTTGTGCGTGCTTGTGCGGGTTTGCATCGTTTGCGTGCGTTCGTATTTTTCGTGCGTGGCCCGGAACGGGTTTTGCTGAACCTCCAATGAAGCCGATTCGTAAGGAGGAACGCAGATGAGCGCCGATCAAACCGACAAGCCCATACAACCCTCGCAGCAACCCGAGCAGACGCAATCGCAAACGCAGCCGCAGGAAAAGTCACCCGAGCGATCGATGCTGAGCATGGAGATGCACAATGACCGCACGCACGACAGCACCGTCGATACCGATGGCAAGAACCGCGAAGCCGCACGTCTCGCGGGCTACGGCGCAATCGGTCCGGACGAAGTGACCACGAGCAACGCGACACTCGACAACAACGTGCCCGAAGCGGACGACGGCCTCGCGGGCTTCGATAGCCGGCCCGGCGGCAGCGGTGTGCTGCTTGCAGTCGAGCCCGGTTATACGGTCGTCCAGAAAGGCATGGTGCCGCCTGATGAAACGGGGCATCCGCAAGAAAAGTCGCGCGCGCAAAGAGACCCGGAATTTCGCGGCCGGATCCACTATGCGCTCAATCACCAACGACCTGGGCGAGTCATCGAATTCAAGCGCAACAAGTAGCAACAGGTAATTTGTATTGCATTTGCAGCCTGTTTCGTCGGGCGATTTAACCGCGCCGAGCGAGGCCGGTGCGCATTGCGCTTCAAATGAAGGAGTGCAATGTGCTTGTTTCCGCGCGAATGCACTGTAACAATCGGTTCCACCATCGACCTTCGTGGAGGAGCCGGACAACATGAAAAAAATCGTTTTGATCGGCGCGACCGGCACGCTCGGCCGCGCCGTCGCGCATGAATTGAAGGCACGCCATGAGGTGATCGAAGTCGGCGCGACACGCGGCGCGCATCGCGTCGACAGCACCGACCCCGCCAGCATCGAACAGCTCTTCAGCGGGATCGGCAGGGTGGACGGCGTTGTCACCGCGACGGGCAAGGTGTTCTTCGGCCCGCTGACGGACATGACGATCGATCAGTTCCGCAAGGGTCTCGACGACAAGCTGATGGGTCAGGTCAATGTCGTATTCGGCGCGCTGCGCTATATGAACGACGGCGGCTCGTTCACGCTCACAAGCGGCATTCTCGCCGACGAACCGATTCGCGAAGGCGTCAGCGCGACGACAGTCAATCTCGCGCTGGAGGGCTTCGTGCGCGGCGCGGCGATCGAATTGCCGCGCGGCATTCGCATCAACATCGTGAGTCCGACGGTGCTGACTGAAGCGATGGATAGCTACGCGCCGTATTTCCGCGGGTTTGAACCGGTTAGCGCGCAACGCGCGGCGCTCGCCTATCTGCGCAGTGTGGAAGGCGCGCAGACGGGACGCGTTTATCGTGTCGGTTTCTGATGCGCGATGCGTTGCGGCGGCGATGCCGGCAGATCGCCGGCATGGCACCGCAAAGCTTCGTTTGAGATCTAGTGGATTTCAGGCTCGCCACTCGCCGCCGCGCCGCCGCGCTGCAGGAAGTCGAAGTCGCAGCCCTTGTCGGCCTGCATCACATGGATCTGATGCATCGCGCCGTAGCCGCGCGTGAAACGCGGCGCGGGTGCGACCCACTGCGCCTTGCGGCGCGCGAGCTCGGCGTCGCTGACGAGCACGTTGAGCTTGCGTTGCGGCACATCGAGTTCGATCAGATCGCCGTCGCGCACAAGCGCGAGCGGACCGCCGATAAACGATTCGGGCGCGACATGCAGCACGCACGCGCCGTAGCTCGTGCCGCTCATGCGCGCGTCGGAAATGCGCAGCATGTCGCGCACGCCTTGCCTGAGCAGCTTCTGCGGGATCGGCAGCTGGCCCCACTCGGGCATGCCGGGCGCGCCGACCGGGCCCGCGTGCTGAAGCACGATCACGCAGGTTTCATCGATATCGAGCGTCTCGCTATCGATGCGCGCGGCCATGTCGTTGTAGTCCCTGAACACCACGGCGCGGCCCGTATGCACATGCAGCTTCGGGTCGGCGGCGCCGGGTTTGATCACCGCGCCGTCCGGCGCGAGATTGCCGCGCAGGACGGCGAGTCCCGTGTCGGGCATCAGCGGCGTTTCACGGCGGCGAATCACTGCGTCGTTGAAGATTTCCGCGTCGCCGATGTTTTCGCCCAGCGTCCTGCCGTTGACCGTGCGCTGTGTGTCGTCGATCAGGTCGCCCAGCTCCTTCAGCATCGCGCGCAAGCCGCCCGCGTAGTAGAAGTCCTCCATCAGGTACTGGCCCGTCGGACGCACGTTCGCGAGCACCGGCGTGCGGCGCGCGACGTCGTCGTAGCGATCGAGCGTGAGTTCGATGCCGGCGCGCCGCGCGAGCGCGATCATATGCACGATTGCGTTGGTCGAACCCGACAGCGCGAGGCAGGTCGTCACGGCGTTATCGACCGAGCCCGCCGTCAGAATGTCCGACGGCTTGAGGTCTTCCCACACCATCTCCACGATGCGCATGCCGGTTTTCGCCGACATCTGCGCGTGGCGCGAATCGGGCGCGGGAATCGAGGCGAAACCGGGCAGCGTGAAGCCGAGCGCTTCGGCCACGCTGGTCATCGTCGAAGCGGTACCCATCGTCATGCAGTGGCCCGGCGAGCGCGCAATGCCGCCTTCCACGCCGCGCCAGTCGTCTTCGGTGATCTTGCCGGCGCGTAAATCGGCCCAGTACTTCCACGTATCGGAGCCCGAACCAAGCGTCGTGCCGTTCCAGTTGCCGTTGAGCATCGGGCCCGCGGGCAGAAAGATGGCCGGCAGGTCCATCGAGATCGCACCCATCAGCAACGCGGGCGTGGTCTTGTCGCAGCCGCCCATCAGCACGACGCCGTCGGCCGGATACGAGCGCAGCGTCTCCTCGACTTCCATCGCGAGGAAGTTGCGGTAGAGCATCGTGGTCGGCTTCTGGAACGGCTCGGAGAGCGTCTGCACCGGCAGTTCGATCGGAAAGCCGCCCGCCTGCCAGATGCCGCGCTTCACTTCCTCGACACGCTGCTTGAAGTGCGTATGGCACGGGTTGATCTCGCTCCACGTGTTGAGGATCGCGATGACCGGCTTGCCCGCGTACTCTTCACGGCTATAGCCCATCTGCGCGGTGCGCGAGCGATGGCCGAACGAGCGCAGGTCGTTCACGCCATACCAGCGATGGCTGCGCAGTTCTTCGGGTGTCTTCCTCTTTGCCACACGTGCTCCTGATTGGTTAGGCATCCCTCGCGGTCTCTTAGCCGCCCTTGACGCCCTGCGTATTCACATACAGCGAGTAAAGTCCGTGGCTCGCGGCCATAAAAAGCCGGTTGCGATGCCGCCCCCCGAAACAGACATTCGCGCACCGTTCGGGCAACGCGATATGGCCGATCGCTTCGCCTTGCGGCGAAAACACGCGCACGCCGTCGAGCTCGTCGCTGCCCATGCCCCAGCCGCACCACAGATTGCCGTGGATATCGACGCGAAAACCATCGGGCGTGCCCGCCGGACCCGCGTCGATCAGCACGCGGTTATTCGCGAGCGCGCGGCCATTTTGCACGACATCGAATGCGCGAATCGTGCGCGGCTCGCCGCGCGATTCGACGATATAGAGCACCGATTCGTCGGGTGAGAATGCGAGGCCGTTCGGGCCGATCACGTCATCGTTGACGAGCGTCACTTCGCCGGACTGCCCGTCGACGCGATACACGCGCTGCGGCATTTCGGGTTCCTGCTTTTCGCCTTCATAGAAGCTGTCGATGCCGAAGCTCGGGTCGGTGAACCAGATCGAGCCATCCGATTTCACGATGACGTCGTTCGGCGAATTGAAACGCTTGCCCTCGTAACGCTCGGCCAGCACCGTGATCGAGCCGTCGTATTCGGTGCGTGTGACGCGGCGCGTCAGATGCTCGCAGGTCACGAGGCGCCCCTCGCGGTCGCGTGTATTGCCGTTTGCGTTGTTCGACGGACGGCGGAACGGCGTCACCGCGCCGGTCTCTTCGTCCCAGCGCAGAATCCGGTTGTTCGGGATGTCGCTCCACAGCAGATAACGGCCGTCGCCGAACCATACGGGTCCTTCGGACCAGCGCGCACCTTGAAACAGGCATTCGACCGATGCGGACGCGAGCCGCAACGCGGTAAAACGCGGATCGAGAATCCGAACGGAGGGATCGGGATAGCGGCGGGTGTTGTCGGTCATCGCGGGATTGGTCGTCGTGGACGGCTGCAGCGCGCGATAAGACGGGTCCGTTGCGCGGCGCGCGTCGTGGGTCTTGTTTGCGATTCGAATGGCAAGCGTGCCGGGCGTTGCTTCGCCCGGCACGCTTGCTACTTCTACGTGACGTGTTACGCCGGCATTACGCCTGCACCGGCTTGCCGTCGAGGATGCGCAGCAGCTTCAGCGGGTTTTCGTCGTGCAGCGCCTCAGGCAACAGCGCAGCCGGCAGATCCTGATAGCAGACGGGGCGCAGGAAGCGCTCGATCGCCATCGCGCCGACCGACGTCGCACGCGAATCGGACGTCGCCGGATACGGGCCGCCGTGCACCATGGCGTGACACACTTCGACTCCCGTCGGATAACCGTTCGCGAGAATGCGGCCCGCCTTGCGCTCGAGCGTCGGCAGCAGTTGCCGCGCGAGCTCGTAGTCTTCCTGCTCGATCTGCAGTGTCGCGGTGAGCTGGCCTTCGATGTACTCGGCCACCTTTACCATCTCGTGGATGTCGCTACACGTGACGATAAGCGAGGTCGGCCCGAAGATTTCGTCCTCGAGCTGCGCGGTGGCGAGGAACTGCATCGCATTCGTCTGGAACAGCACCGGCAACGCGGAACAGGTCGCGTCGGTCTGCTGCCCTTGCGCAATGCTTTGCACGCCATTCAATTCGCGACGCTGCGAAACGCCATCTTTGTAGGCGTTTGCGATGCCCGGGGTCAGCATGCTTTGCGCGCCCTTCTGCGCAAGCGCCTTGGCGGCGGCATCGATAAATGTCTGCTTGTTCGGCCCATCGAGCAGCAGCACGATACCCGGGTTCGTACAGAACTGGCCGACGCCGAGCGTCACCGAATCGACGAAGCCGGTCGCGATCGCTTCAGCACGCCTGGCAAGCGCGCCCGGCAACACGAAGAACGGGTTGACGCTGCTCATCTCGGCGAACACCGGAATCGGCTCGCGGCGCTTCGACGCGATATTCACGAGCGCGACACCGCCGCGACGCGAACCGGTGAAGCCGACCGACTTGATTGCCGGATGCGCGACCAGTGCTTCGCCGATTTCATTGCCCGCGCCGACGAGCAGCGAAAACACGCCTTCGGGCAGGCCGCTATCGGCCACGGCCTTCTGGATTGCGCGGCCCACGAGTTCCGACGTGCCGAGGTGCGCCGGGTGCGCCTTCACGACAACCGGGCAGCCGGCCGCGAGCGCCGATGCCGTGTCGCCGCCGGCAACCGAGAACGCGAGCGGGAAGTTGCTCGCGCCGAACACCGCGACCGGGCCCACGGGAATCTTCTGCGCACGCAGATCCGGGCGCGGCAGGGGCTTGCGGTCCGGCATCGCCTGATCGATCGTCGCGGAAAGCCAGCGGCCTTCGCGCACGAGCGATGCAAAGAGGCGCAACTGGCCGACCGTACGCGCGCGTTCGCCTTCGAGGCGCGCCTTCGGCAGCGCCGATTCGGCTTGTGCGCGTTCGATCAGCGTGTCGCCGAGTCCGACGATGTTGTCCGCGATCGCTTCGAGAAGACGCGCGCGTTTTTCGAGCGGCGCCTGACGGTACGGATCGAACGCAAGCGCGGCCAGTTCGCATGCGCGGTCTACGTCCACCGTGCCGCCAGCGCCGAACTCGGGCTCGATCTCCATGTTGCGGGCCGGGTCGAACGCGCGCAGCGTGCCCTTGGTACCGCGCACCGCGGACCCGCCGATCAGCATGTCTCCGGTAATCTGCATGTTGCAACTCCTGTGGTGTGCCGCGCAGCGTTCATTCGGGTAATTGCGCGCGGCTCAAAACCAAATAGTGGGTATGCGCCTTCAGTCGCTCGCGGAAGAACCCGCGAGACGGCGCTCGAATGCGAGCAGTGCCTGCGTCGCAGCATCGATCTTCGCATGATGTTCGATCGGCGTCGAACTGAGGAGCGGAAGAATCGGCCCCATGTCCGCGATTTTCGACATCGTCACCGCGTCGTGCAGCACGCGGATCAGCGAGATTTCGTCGCGCAGCGTTTCGAGCGGCATGAATGCCTCGTACAGGCGGCGCGCTTCACCGTCGCGATTCGACTTCGCCGCATTCAGGAGCGCGGTCACCGCACGTGGTGCGATGCAGCCCGAACCCGTGGTCCATGCGGCCAGTCCGAATTCCTGCAGATGCACCAGTGCCGGCCGCTCGCCCATGCCGGAAATCACCCGCACGCGGTCGACCTGCTCGAGCAGCCGCCGCAAATACGGATCGTCCGAAGGATTGCGCCGCACGATCGCGTACTTGACCGCAATCAGCGTGCCCCGGTTCACAAGGCGCGCGAGTGCGTCGACGTCGATATAGTCCTCGCTCTTGATGTAGAGCGTGAGCGGCATGCCTGCGATATCGGCGATGCGCGCAAGGCCCGCTTCAACGCCCGCCGACGTGGTAAAGCCGGAAAACGGCAACACCATCGCCGTACGGTAAGCGGTTTGCGCGAGAATGCGCGCCTCGTCGAGCATCTTGCCGTAGTCGGCGCCGAGCGCCGGTATGACACGGGTTTGCGGGCCAGCACTCGCCGCGAGCATGTCGAGCAGTTCGCGATACTCACTGACCGCGACGTGATAGAGGTTCGCATTGCCGCCGTAGAGCACCGTGCGCACGCCGCCCGCTTCGATATGGCGAATCAGCTTTGCGTTTTCCTCGGCGTCGAGGCTGAAATCCGCGCGGCGCGCAAGCGGCGGCACCGCCATGACGCTGGCGGAAAACTCGAGCTCGTGGATCGGAGAAACATTCATGGCGGCTCGCGTCGAAAAATGCGCTAAAGCGCCAGGGTATCACCTGACACCCAATGTTGTCAAACAACTTTGCAACATCTGAGGGACATCCGGGACAATGCTGTATTCGCGCGCGCGGCCAGGTGGTTCATACTGGTAGCGAAGTGGTACGCGAACGAGTGACGAAAGAGTGTCGAAAGATGACAGAACGGCGACGTCCCGCCACGCGGGACAGTATTTAACCTTATTAATGGAATCGCTTTGGCGTGTCCATTAGAGCGTTATCGCCCGACGTATAGGCCGCAATTGCCGAAACTGTTTCGATAAAACCCCATATACGGCGTCCGTTTTCGCCATTTTCGAATGCCGCGTCTGATTTTTACGTAAGGTTTGGAATCAATTATTTCCGGTATCGCGCTTTTTCAGTAAAAGAAGAATAATGATGCTAAATTGATACAGTACAGAACAACCGGTCATGGCGCGCGCGGCTGAAGCCCGCGGCATGGCTTGCCGCGCCCTGAGAGAACTACCTTGTCGCTACCTTATTTTGAGCAGATGTCGCCGATGCTCAACGCAACCGACGACAGCACGTGGTTCGCCGAACTCGCCCGCCTCGCCGAGGGATGGGGGTTCAACCGCGTGCTGGTCGCAATCGTGCCGCGCCCGAGTATCCGGATGGAGGATTCGTTCCTGCGCAGCACGTACGCACCCGCGTGGCGCCAGTTTTACGACGCGCACGGCTTTGCGCATATCGACCCGACTGTCACGCACTGCGTGACGAAGTCATCGCCGCTGATCTGGTCACCGGACCTGTTCTCGACGAACCCGCAGCAGTCGATGTACGAGGAAGCGCGCCTGCATGGCCTGCGCGCGGGCGTGACGCTACCGATTCACGGCCCGCAGCAGGAAAAGGGAATGATCTGCTTCGTGAACGACAGCAACCCGACGAGCGAATTCTGGCGCCACATCGACGTGGTGCTGCCGAATCTCGTGTTGCTGCGCGATCTCGTGATCGATACGAGCCAGCCGTACCTGAATAATCACGCGCAGGCGCTGCTACCGAAGCTGACGCCTCGCGAGCGCGAATGCCTGCAATGGACGGCGCGAGGCAAGTCCACGTGGGAAATTTCGCACATCCTCGGATGTTCGGAAGCGGTGGTGAACTTCCATCTGAAGAATATCCGCGCGAAATTCGGCGTGAACTCGCGGCGCGCCGCAGCCGTCATTGCGACGCAACTCGGCCTTATTGATCCAGGTTGATCAGTTCCCGCGCTTCGCCGGACATTACCCGGCCGGCTTTGCCGAGATCGCCATCGCTGACCGTCTTCGAAAAATAAAGGCCAAGCAGAATCGAAACCGGCGCGGGAATTTCCGCGCCCGACTCGAAACGGCTGCCACGCGATTGCGTAACCCCGAAACGAGCCCAAAACTGCCTTTGGCTCTCCTTTCTCTTTTTCCGATAAGCGATGATTAAAACGCGGTCGACAGCGGACGAAACGTCTGCCGTCCGGTTTTGCACGGCGGCTTGCCAATGATTTTCCAGCAGTTCCATGGTAATCCCCATTGGGTTGGGCAATGTTCATCTCAATTTTGATGACGTGGGGACTACACGGACACCTATCCAGGTGGATAGGTGCAAATGTCTATCCAGAATGCATAAGTTTTTCTGCGTACGGGAACGGACCCGGGCGAGGAGAACATCATGCATGCAGCGATTCGAATTGGTACCCCGAAAGAGTTCGACAACACTGACCTCCACGAGATGTACCGCCTGAGAGCCCGCGTGTTTCACGGGCGTATGGGATGGGACATTCCGATCATCGCGGGCATGGAGGTCGACGGCTACGACGCCCTTGGCCCGCACTACATGCTGATTCAGGACTCGACACGCCGCGTACGCGGCTGTTGGCGTCTGATGCCGACTGAAGGCCCGAACATGCTGCGAGATACGTTCCCGCAGTTGCTGCACGGCAACGCCGCGCCGCTCGGACGGCACATCTGGGAACTGAGCCGGTTCGCGATCGAGGCCGGCGACGACCATGAGCAAAGCTTCGGCTTCGCCGATGTCACGATGCACGCGATCAAGGAACTCGTCACGTTTGCGGACAAGATGGGCATCACGCGTTACGTGACTGTGACGACGACGCCGATCGAGCGCCTGCTGCGCAGAACGGGCATTGAAATCGGCCGCCTTGGCGCGCCGGTGCAGATCGGTGTGGAGCGCGCGGTGGCGCTCGATATCGCGGTCAGCGAGCACACGCGCAATGCACTGTTCGGCCAGATGGCGGTTGCGGCATAACGGCTAACGCCTCGCAGCTCGCGAGGACGCGGATCGAAACACCAGAAGCGCAGAGGCGTGCTCACGCCTGCTGCGATGGCTCGGCACGCGTGATTGATGGCTCCAGGGCCATGCGCCGATCGATGCGCGCGCTTCGGCGACCACGCAGGATCTGTTGCGTCCGCTTGCTGTCCCTTAGCGCTGTGCAAGCCGCCGCGGTGATCGCCTATCGGCCACGTCCGCGGAAGGTGATGTGCGAAATCTTGCGCACGAGCAGCGCCGCCGCGAAGGCCGCGCAACCGGTCAGTACGACGCCGATATGAATCGACTGCACGAGCACA
Organism: Paraburkholderia sp. 2C; assembly: GCF_054589215.1. Lineage (NCBI taxonomy): Bacteria > Pseudomonadati > Pseudomonadota > Betaproteobacteria > Burkholderiales > Burkholderiaceae > Paraburkholderia > Paraburkholderia sp. 2C. The sequence continues at coordinate 745,998 of NZ_BAAILL010000032.1, forward strand.
TGCCGCGCGGCATCGAGCAAGGCGGGCCCTTCGAGCCCCGCGCGCTTGAGTTGCACAAGCAACGAGTCGCGCAGGCCTTCGTCGACGAGAATGCGCGGATCGCCGAGCGTCGGGCGCCACTTCGCGGCGACCGGCTCGCCGAGCACGCGCAATGTGTCGTCGATACCCGACACATAACGGCGATTGATGATCGTCGCGACGATGCTCGTCCCGAGCATGCCGCCGACCATGCGCGTCGACTGCAGGAGCGCGGTCGTGATGCCGAAGCGCTCGCGGCCCGCGATCTCCTGCCCGAACACGTTCAGGTTGTTGAGGATAAAGCCGAGCCCGACACCGACCGCCGCCATCGAAAGCTCGAGATACAGATGCGGCGTAACCGGCGTCGCGACCGAGAGCCCGATCGACGCCGCGACGAGCAGTCCAAAACCGATCGAGAGAATCAGGGTGGGCCGCGACATATGGATCACGATGCGCGTGTTGATCAAGCTGCCGATTGCGATGCAGGCGGCGATCGGCGTCGCGAGCAGGCCGGCCTGTTGCGGCGATAGCCCGAAGCCCCCTTGCAGCAGCAGCGGCGCGAAAAAGATCAGCGAGAACATCACGAAACCGGACAGCACGGACAACGTGAACAGCGTAACAAGCTGAGCATCCCTGAACAGATCGAGCGGGATGATCGGATGCGTTGCGCGCCGCTCGCAGGCCAGCAGCAGCGCTGCGCCGACCGCGACGATGCCGGCAAGCGCCACGTTGCCGCCCGTCAGCCCGTCCTTCGGCACGGCTTCGATAAACGTCTGAAAACCGCCGAGCACAAGCGCGACGAGCAGCGCGCCGCCCCAATCGATGCGCACTTCGCCGACGTGTGCGCGCTTGTAATAGGGCAAATGCGCCCAGATGAAATACAGCGCAAGCGCGCCCACCGGCAGATTGACGAGGAACGTCGAACGCCAGCCGAGATGCTGGCTCATCCAGCCGCCAAGCGACGGCCCGGCCGCCGTGCCGATACCGTATGCGGCCGCCATCACCACCTGCCAGCGCACCCGCTCGCGCGGATCGGGAAAGAGATCGGGAATCGACGCGAACGCGGTGCCGACCATCATCCCGCCGCCGACGCCTTGCAGCCCGCGCGCCACGACGAGAAACGGCATGCTCGTCGCGATGCCGCACAACAGCGACGCGACCGTGAATACGATCACCGCGGCGATCACGAAGCGCTTGCGGCCGAAATAGTCGCCGAGCCGGCCGAACACCGGCACGGTGACGACCGACGCGAGCAGATACGCGCTTGCAATCCACGCGTAGTACTCGAAGCCGCGCAACTCGGAGACGATCGACGGCAATGCGGTACTCACTACCGTCTGATCGAGCGCCACCAGCATATTGACAAGGCCGATGCCGAGCATGGCCAGCAAGGCATCGCGAAAGGGCAGGACAACGGACTTCTGATGAGGAGGGTTCACTTCGGTACGACGCGGTCAAACGCGCAAAAAGGCACGGCAAAAACGGCCTGAAAGTTGGAAAGGGAGGTCAGCACATCACCGCTTCACGACCCGAACATCCGGTCGCGCGCGTTCATCAGATGCGTGCGCATCGCGTCGCCGGCAGCCCTTGCGTCGTGCGCGCGAATCGCGTCGAGCACCGCGCGATGCTCGGCTTGCACGAGCCTTTGCCGCTCGAGCGTTTTCACGAGCGAAAGGTTGCGCGACAGATTCATGCTGAACGCGATCTGCTCTTCGATAAACGACATCATCGTGATGAAGAACTGGTTCTTCGACGCGCGCGCGACCGCAAGATGAAACGCGTAGTCGTCCTTTGCGCCGATACCTTGCGTTTCGATCACGCGCTCGAGTTCGTCCCACGCATGCTCGATCGCAGCGATGTCTTCTTCATCGGCCATTTGCGCGGCAAGCGAGGCGGCGCCGGCTTCGGTCACGATGCGGAAGTCGTAGCAGCGGCGAATGTCGGACAGCGACTCGAGCGGCGCGAAGCGGCGCACGTCCGGGTCGGGACGGCGCGCGACCGTGGTGCCCGAGCCGTGCCGCGTGACGATGATGCCGTCCGCGCGCAGCCGCGCGAGCGCCTCGCGCACGGTGGGCCGGGACGTCTCGAAGCGCTCGGCGAGCGCGTGCTCGGTGGGCAGCCGCTCGCCTTCCTTGTATTCGCCCTCGAGAATGCGATTGAGGATGTCGCCGTATATCTTGTCGGGCAGGCCCGTCGATTTTCGCTCGTTGATCATCTTGGCAGGCGGCTTGTCATCATGGAGCATAATTGTAAGGCAAGTCGTATCGATCACACGATAAAAAAGAATAACTTCGCGCATCGAATCGGCCCAAACGGTAAGCGCAACATGGCTTACGATGTGCTGCCGGGCCGCGCGATGCGCTCGGAAACTTGCTAAGCATTTGATTGACATCATGCAGATCCGCACACGCGCCGCTACGATCAATTAAGCTTTTCCTGCAATCGATGACCATTCGACACTTTTACTGCGCGGAGCTTCCATGTACAAACGCATCCTTGTAGCAGTCGACGGCAGTAAGACCTCACGCGGCGCATTCGAAGCCGCCATTCATCTTGCCGCGTCGTTCGGCGCGACATTGCGCGCGTATTACGTCGTCGAGAACACGCCGATGTATTTCGAAGCGCCCGGCTACGATCCGGGCATTCTGCAAAAGCAGTTCGTACAACAAGGCAAGGCGCTGACCGTCGAGCTCACGCAGGCGATGCAGGCGCGCAACATCAGCGGCGACGTGACGGTGGGCGAAGCATCCCCGAGCGACGATGTGCCGACGCTTGTGCTGAAGGCAGCGGCGGATTACCAGGCAGATCTGCTCGTGATGGGCACGCACGGGCGCCGCGGCATGCAGCGGCTGATATTGGGCAGCGTCGCGGAGCGCTGTGTGCGTCAAGCGACGTTGCCGGTGCTGCTGGTCCCCGCTGCGGCAAGCGGCGAGACACAGGGGAAAAACGACACCCCCTGACTGGCGGCGGCACCGGTCAAGCCGGAGCAACCGGGAGCAATCGAGGACAACTGAGGGCCGTCCAGGGCCACGCGTCATTTTGACGCGAAGTGGCGTGCGTACGCGGTGGGACAATGGGACATTCTTACCTTACAGCGCCCTTCGCCATGCTGACACCCGCCGCTACTCCGATCGCCGTGCACCCGGCTGCGCCCACCGCAGCACGCGCATACTCCGCGGACCCGTCGGCCTGCGCCGTTCCAGCGGCCCGCCATGTCGCGCGCTGCTCCACGTGCGCGATGCGCCACCTGTGCATGCCGCAGGGCATGTCGGCGGAAGAACTGCCGAAGCTCGAAGCGCTGATCTGCAAGGCGCGCGCGGTGCGCCGCGGCGAACCGCTGTATCGCGCGGGCTCGCCTTTCGAAAACCTGTACGCGGTGCGCTCCGGCTCGCTCAAAACGACCATGGCGCACCGCGATGGCCGCGAACAGGTCACAGGCCTGCGCCTTGCTGGCGAATCGCTTGGACTCGACGGCATCTGCAGCGACACACACGCGTGCAGCGCGATCGCACTCGAGGACAGTTCCGTGTGCATCGTCCCGTATGCGGCGCTCAAGCGCCTGTGCCGCGAGAGCGGCGCGCTGCAGGAACGGCTGCACAAGCTGATGGGCGAGCAGATCGTGCGCGAGGCGAGCCAGATGTTGACGCTCGGTTCGCTGAACGCCGACGAACGCGTCGCGGCGTTTCTGCTCGATGTGTCGGAGCGCAATGCGCAGCGCGGCTATTCGTCGGCCGAATTCAATCTGCGCATGACGCGCGAGGACATGGGCAGTTACCTCGGCATGACGCTCGAAACGGTCAGCCGCACGTTGTCGAAATTCCAGAAGCGTGGCCTGATCGACGCACGCGGCAAGTTCATTCGTATTGTCGACCTGGAAGGACTGCGTGACCTGTAACCGTTAAACGCTCATCGCCGGGATTTTGCGTTCACGCGGCTTCACATGAAAAGTGAATACGCGTTACAGTCTTAAACCCGTCCCCTTCGCAAGGAGACCCGGCGAAATGAATCGCGATCTTCGTTTGCAGCACCCGCTTGTCCAACGTCTGCTGGACGCCCGTCGTGTCACGGACGCGCTGTTTGCCGTCGTCAAACCCGAACATCTGTACGAAAGACCGATCCGCGAGCGTCACCGCATCGTCTTCTACATCGGCCATCTCGAGGCGTTCGACCACAACCTGTTCGAAGGCCGCCTGTTCCCGCTGCAGGCGTTCGACGCCGAACTCGACAAGCTGTTCGCGTTCGGCATCGACCCGGTCGATGGCGGCTTTCCGACCGATCAACCGTCCGACTGGCCGTCGCTCGACATCGTGCACGATTACGCACAGCGTGCGCGTGCGCAAATCGATCATGCGATGGCGACATTCGATTTCGACGCCGGCGACATCTCGACGAATTCGCCCGCGCAGCTGATGCAGGTCGCGATCGAGCACCGGCTCATGCATGCGGAAACGCTCGCGTACATGCTGCATCAGTTGCCGCTCGAGCAGAAGCTCGCGCCGGTACGCGCACCCGAACCTGCCGCCAACAAGGTTGCGCACGCAACGACGATGGTTCGCGTGCCCGCGGGCCGCGCCACGCTCGGCATGCCGCGAGAAAGCGGCCAGTTCGGCTGGGACAATGAGTATGGCGAACAGCACGTCGACGTCGAGGCGTTCGAGATCGACCGCTACATGGTGACGAACGGCGAATTCCTGCAGTTCCTCGATGCCGGCGGTTATGGCAACCGCGCGTACTGGACCGACAAGGACTGGGCGTGGAAAGAAGCGGAGCACATCGCGCATCCAGTGGGCTGGACGCGTGGCAAGAACGGTTGGACCTTGCGCACGATGTTCGACGAAGTGGCGTTGCCGCCCGATTGGCCTGTCTATGTGAGTCACGCCGAAGCCAGTGCGTACGCGCGATGGGCCGGCAAGACGCTGCCCACCGAAGCGCAATGGCAACGCGCAATCGAAGGCACGCCGCCGGCCGACGCGCTGCCCGGCAACTTCGATTTCCGCAGCTGGGATCCGCAACCGGTGCACGCACATCCGGAGAACGTGAGCACGTTCGGCGCCGAGGGCATGTTCGGCAATGGATGGGAATGGACGCAGTCGCTATTCGAACCGCTGCCCGGCTTCGAAGCGTTTCCGTTCTATCTCGGCTACTCGGCGAACTTCTTCGACGGCCAGCATTATGTGATCAAGGGCGGCTCGCCGCGCACGGCGCAATGCATGTTGCGGCCGACGTTTCGCAACTGGTTTCAACCGCGGTATCAGTATGTTTATGCCGGGTTCCGGTGCGTGCGGAATTGAGGTATTAAGCGATAGTTGGCGTACGCGTAGCCGAAGGCGATGTGCGAGACGCTGCGCGTCTTCCTTACTAAACGTCCGCGCATTGGAACCGCGCAGGCGCTTCGCTTTATACATAGCGGTGTCAGCATTGCGCAGCAACTCGTCCGCATTCGTCGCCGAAGACGGGTGCCGTGCCAAGCCGATGCTCGCACTGACTGACCATCGCGCTCATGACGCCGCCGCGCAGCTCGACAAGAACGCGAACGACCCGAAAAAGAAGAAGGATGTGATCAACAACCTGCGGATGGCGATCAATCGCGGCGAGATCATGAAGCAGCAGGCCGCGCACGAGTACGACTTCACGTCGAAAGGACATACGGGCACGTCGGCTGGTGCTTATGCGCGCGGATTCAACGTGCAGCGGCCGGTCCCGTCGAAGCGCGCGTCGTGTTAGGCACGACCAGCCGTGCCGTGGCGCACATCGCCCTTATGCAGCGGCACGAAGCAATGCGGACAGCGGTCCGCGAGCGCATGCGAGCGGCCTTGCGGATCGCGGAACAGCACGACCGGCTCATCGAGCAGCGTGCACGCGAAAGGCCGATCCACGGCCACTTCAGCGCTCCACGCCGCGATTTACCAAGCATTCCTGATAAAACATCATCGGTTTCCTGTGTGGCGATACCGTGAATTGCTCGCATGATGTATTGCATGAGTCACACGTCTACGCGACAGCGGCAACACGCCCCGGCACACCAGCGTCGACATGATCGAGCGCACGTAGGCTTCGCGTTGTCTCGGCGTTTCCGAGTGATACGCGCCGATCGCAGCCCACGTGTTGCCGTACTTGATCATCTTTTTCTTGAGATGCCACGCGGCGCATTCACCATGCACAACGACAGGAATCGACAAAAAGGTGGCGCGATACTCGCCGACGCACGATACCGTGCCCCCAGCGAGCGCCGCGCCACGCTGTTACCGGATGCAACCGGACTCCGGCGATGTCGAAGCTTAATGCGCGCTCGCAGCGAGCGTCACCTTCTGTGGCGCGATGCCGGTCGAGGAGGCGACACCCGTGCCGGGCACCGGCGGATTGAGCGACGACAGCGCCGTAATGATCGACTGGATCGCCGCCTCCCCGCCAATCTTCGGCGGCGTGGGACCGCTCGGCGCCGAGGTCGTGGACGATACGACCTGATTTTGCGCGTTGAACGTCTCCACGGTCTGGGAGATCTCATTTCCGCTCGCGTCGTAGTGGAGCGCCTCGACGACTACCTGGCCATTCGACTCCGCGGTTCGCACGCTCGCCAGATTGCCGTTCATATCGAAGTTCTCCTGCATCGAGACGACGCCGCTCGGAAGGCCGCTCCCGGCCAGCATGTTGAACTGAATGCGGCCGTCCGTGAACACGTTAATCGTCTCCTCGAGCCGACCGCCCTGAGCCGCCGCGGAAAATTCCTGCACCGATACGAGTTCACCCGGCGGCAAGCCAGCCAGTTGAAAGTCGTAGGTGTCGCCGTCCTTCGTCTTGACGTCGCCCGACGTCGCATTACCGGTTCCGTTCGCGCCGGTGAACTTGATGTCGATCGACGCCAGTTGACTTCCCACGTCGCCAGCGCCGAATACCGCGCCGATCTGGCCGATCTGCGCGAGCACCCCCGGATCCGCGATAAAGACATCGGACCCGCCGGAATTGAAGTTGATGACCTGCTCGAGCAAGCTCCCCGTACCGTTGGAACCCGAGAATTCCCGAATGACCGGGTCCGACTCGGCTGCGGTGCCTTGCGGAAGCAGCACGGTCGAGGTGCCGTCGGGATTATTGATGATCTGCTCGGGCTTCATTGCAGCCGCACCGAGGCTTCCAAATACGTTCGGCGTTTGGTTCATCTTGCGCTCCAAAATGAAAGGGAAAACACGTCCAGAGTATTTCACAAATGTGTTTGGTAATCGGCACATGAAATATCTGGAAAATAATCACGCGATCAGGTCGTTTCGCCCGATGCAGAAGGGCTTCCAGCCGTTAAGCGTGATCGCTATTCAAACACCCATGTTCAAATCACTATTCCCGCACATTAATTAAAAATCAATTCCCGACAACACGTTCCCGTTCGGATCAATTTGCCCGTTACTTATCCGATTCAATTTAATTCGACATGCAATTAATATGTCCGTGCCCATACGAATTGATTTCGTATTTCGCGGCGCAGCGGAATGCGTCGTAAACGAAATGCGCATTCGCGCAGTGCGGCTCACTCGCCCGGCAGACTCCACATGCCTATCTCGCCGAGCTTGGCGGCCAGTTGCAGCCGCGCGGAACGCCAGTCGGTCAGCGCCTCGATGCGCTGCCGTTTCGCGCCTGCAAGAGCGGACTGCGCGTTGAGCAGCTCGAGGATGCTGCCCACCCCTATCGTGTAACGACGCTGGGCCGCCACGTACGAGCGGTTCGAGATATCGAGCAGCATCGCGCTGTTATCGAGATTGTGTGTCGCGCTCTGCAACGCCTGGTAGCTGGTCCAGACATCGAGGCCCACCTGCTGCCGCGCTTCGTCGAGCGTGTCGCTCTCGAGTTCCGCTTTCGCCTGTTGTTCGCGCACCTGGTACGTCTTCAGGAAGCCCGAAAAGATCGGAATCGTAATCTGAAAGCCCACGTACCATTCGCTGCCCGTCGTCGGCAGTTGCGGCTGCCCGATTTCAAAACTGGTCGGCTCGTTGTTGCGGCTGTATCTCGCCACGAGGCTCACGCTCGGCAAACCTTCGGCACGCGTCTGTCTGATCTTCGCGAGCGCGGCTTCGACGCGTGCCTCGGCAGCGCGGACGCTCGGATGCGTGCGCTTCGCTTCGTCGATCAGATCGGCAATCGATCCGCTGAACGCCTGATCGGGTTTGACGCCCTCGCCGACGTCCGGCAGGGTAATGGGCGCGTTCGGATCGAGGTTCATATCGTTCGCGAGTACGCCGAGCGCGTCCTGCCGGTCACCCTCGGCCTTCGTCAGATTCACGACAGCCTGCGCATACTGGGTCTGTGCCTGCAGTTGATCTGTAATCGGCGCGACACCGCGGTTCGTGCGCGCGGTCGCCGCCTGCACACTGTCGTTCGCGGTCTGCTCGATCTGCTGCGCGGCGGCGAGCGCGCCTTGCGCGGCCTGCGCCGCGTAGTAGTCTTTCGCCACCTTCGCAAAAGCCGCATCGAGCACCGCCTGCTGGTTCGCCTGCGCGGCCGCGAGCAGCTCCGTCGCGCTCTTCAATGCCGCCTCGCGCCCGCCGAAGTCGTACAGCACCCAGCTCAGCGACACGCTTTCGGTCCTCAGAAAATTGCGGAAGTTCGAATCGAACTGCGGCAGGTCGTTGATATCGGTCTTCTGGTCATCGCGCACACCCTGCCAGCTTGCGCTGATGTTCGGCAAATAAGCGGCGCGACTCTGGCCGACATGCGCGGCCTCGACCTTGACTTGCGCCCACGCTTCGCGCGTTCTCGGGTTGCCGCACAGGGCGCGTTCGACCGCATCCTGCAAAGGCAGCGGATTCGGCAGCGCGCCGAATACGCAGACGCTCGCGGACCCGTCGCCGAGCATGTTCGCGGCGGCCGTCGCGGGCACCGACGAACCCGTCAGCAGCGGATCGAAACCCCATGCCGCCGGCGAGCCGCACAGCACGCATAACGGACATAACGCGACGGCACCCCACTGCCGCACCGAGAGGCGGGACACGGTCCTAACGTTCACGCAAGCTCTCCTCGCCCGACTGGACGACGGGATCGAGGAAGTACCGCGCGACGCTGCGCTTACCGGTTTGAATCTCGGCCGTCACTTCCATACCGGGCGTCAGATTGACCCAGGTGCCGTTCGCGCGGATCCGGTTGGTCGGCAACCGCACGCGCGTCACGAACATGAGGCCGTGCTTCCTGTCCTGAACCGCATCGTTGGAAACCGCCACGACTGTCCCCTTCAGGTAGCCGAAGGTCGTATACGGGAACGCCTTGATCTTCACGAGCGCGGTTTGTCCGGTCCGTACGAACCCGACATCCTTGTTCTCGATGTTGGCCTCGACTTCGAGTGTGTTGTCCGGCACGATTTCCATGACGGCCTGCGCGGCGGTCGCGACACCGCCCAACGTATGAACCGTGAGTTGCTGCACAGTGCCGGCCACGGGCGCCGTCAGGCTCAGCAGCTGCTGGCGCGTGGCCGCTTTGGTTTCATCGTTGCGGCTTTGCCGGTACTGCTGCGTCGCCTTGTCGAGCGCATCGAGCTGCCTGCTGCGAAACGCCGACATCGTCGAGGCGATATCCGCGCGCTGCTCTTCGACAGCAGCCATCAATTCATGCGAGCTGCTGGCGCGCGCCGCGAGATCGTGTTCCTGGTCGAGCGCGGCCTGTTCTTTCGTCAGGTAGTCGGCACGCGCGACATATTTTTCCGTCGCGAGCGCCTGATATTCGTCGGCCTGCTGGCGCGCGAGCGGCGCCGTCGCGGCAAGCTTGCCGATCTCGACGCGGGTCGTCTCGAGCTCGGCCTGGCGTTTGCGAAGCTCGGCCTCGGATGCGTTGAGCTTGTCCTCGTACTCGCGGTACAACCCCTCGGCGAAATGTTGTGCCTCCGCCTGCTGCGCGGGCGAAGCGCCGTCGACCGGCGGCACGGTCGGCGCATGCCCGCTGCTCTGCGCATCGAGCAACGCACGCGCGCGCGCCGCGGCGAGCGCCGCGTCGATGCGCGCCGTCCGCGCAGTGTCGGAATCGGCGGCAGCCTGGGTCGCGTCGAGCTGCATCAGTAACTGGCCCGCCTGAACGCGTTGGCCGTCTTCGACAAGAATGCTGCGCACGACGCCCGTGAGCGCGGGCTGGATAATTTTCACACGCTCGTCCGGAATCAGCTTTCCTTCGGCGACCGCGACGATATCGAGGCGGCCGAAAAACGCGAGCAGCAGCACCAGCGCCGCAAGTGCGACCAGCACGCGCATCGTCCAGCGGGGCGCCGGATGCACAGGCGTTTCGACGAGTTCGAGATTGGCGGGCAGAAACGCGCGCTCGTACGCGAGCTTCGGCTCGCCATCGAGTTGCTTGCGCGTCGACCATGCGGCGCGAAATATTGCGCCGTAGCGTCGCAGGAGGTCGCCGAAGGCCTGCAGCTGAATGAGCTTCATGACCGGATCCGCCGCATCAGGCGTTTTGCAGTGCAATCAGGTGCGCGTAGTACCCTCCCCGCGCGACCAGTTCTTCATGCGCGCCGCGCTCGACGATGCGGCCACGATCCATCGCAACGATATGGTTTGCATGCCTGACCGATGTAAGCCGGTGCGCAATGATGATCACGGTCCGGCCCTCGCAAATCAGGCGCATATTCTGCTGGATGATGTGCTCGGTCTCGAAGTCGAGCGCGCTGGTGGCTTCGTCAAAGATCAGGATGCGCGGGTCGGTCATCAGCGCGCGCGCAATCGCGATGCGCTGGCGCTGGCCGCCCGACAGGTTCGCGCCGTGCTCGCCGACCACGGTGTCATAGCCTTCGGGCATCTCGGAGATAAAGCCGTGCGCGCCCGCGAGCTTCGCCGCATACATGACGCGATCGAGCGACGTGCCCGGATCGGTCACGGCGATGTTCTCGCGAATCGAGCGATTGAACAGCAGATTCTCCTGCAGCACGACGCCAATCTGGCGGCGCAGCCAGGCCGGATCGACGAGCGCAAGATCGATGCCGTCAATGCGCACCTGGCCCGCCTCGGGCATATACAGGCGCTGCAGCAGCTTGGTCAGCGTGCTCTTGCCCGAGCCCGAGCGACCTACGATTCCGACCACCTCGCCCGCGCGAATCTCGAGTGAGATGTCGTGGAGCACCGGCGTGCTGTCGGGCCGATAGCGAAACCGCACGCCTTGAAAACTGATGTGGCCTTTGATCGCGGGCAAGGCCTGACGGCTTTGCGCAAGCTCGGTGCGGGTGTTGAGCACATCGCCAAGCCGCGCCATCGAAATACCGATCTGCTGAAAGTCCTGCCACAGCTGAGCAAGCCGCAGCACGGGCGCGACCACACGCTCGGACAACATATTGAAGGCCACGAGTTCGCCGACCGACAACCTCCCTTCGATGACGAGCCGCGCGCCGAAAAACAGCAACAGCAGATTCACGAGCTTGCCGACGAACTGAATCAGCTGCTGGCCGATGTTGCCGAGCGTGCTGACGCGGAATCCGGCCGCCACGTAGGCCGCGAGCTGATTATCCCAACGCCGTGTGAACTGCGGCTCGATCGCCATCGCCTTGACGGTTTCGGCACCCGACACGGTCTCCACGAGGAAGGCCTGGCTATCCGCGCCGCGCGCGAATTTTTCGTCGAGGCGGGCACGCAGCAACGGGTTGAACGTCATCGAGATGCCTGCATAGACCGGCAGCGAGAACGCGACGATCAGCGTGAGCGGCACGCTATAAACAAACATGACCCCGAGGAAGATGACTGAGAAGAACAGGTCGATCACAGCCGTGAGCGCCTGCCCCGTCAGAAAGTTGCGGATATTTTCGAGTTCGCGCACGCGCGCGACCGTGTCGCCGACGCGCCGCACGGCAAAATACGCAAGCGGCAACGCAAGCAGATGGCGGAACAGCCGCGCGCCGAGTTCGACGTCGATGCGATTGGCCGTATGAGAGAACACATAGTTGCGCAGGCCGGTCAGCAGCACCTCGAACGTCGAACTCACGAGCAATGCGATGCAGACGACGTTCAAGGTGTTGAAGGCGCGGTTCACGAGCACCTTGTCCATGACCACCTGGAACATCAACGGCCAGACGAGCCCGAACAGCTGCAGCACGGCCGAAACGATCAGCACCTCGAGCAGCAGACGCCGGTATTTGACGACAGCCGGGATGAACCACGAGAAATCGAAGCGCGCCAGCTCGCCCGCAAGCGAGGCGCGCGATGCGAAGATGAGCATCTCTCCGCCGCAGCGCGCAAACACGGCTTCGGGCGCGCTGATAGTCGGCGCAACGGCACCGGCTTCAAGTATCAGCGCCTTCTCGCCATCACAGCCCGCGAGAATGAAATGCCGCCCATCCTTATCGAGCGCGAGCGCTGGAAGCGGGGTCTTCGCAAACCGGTCCGCGGACACGCAAACCTTGCGTGTCTTCAGTCCAAGCGAACGCGCCGACAACACGAGGTCGCGGTCGTCCAGTTGCGTTGACTTGCCGCCCGCCGCATGCCGAAGCTGCTCCACTTCCGCGGCCAGCCCGTGAAAGCCCGCGATGACGACAAGGGCCACGAGGCCAGGATCCGAGGTTGACTTCGGCGGAGCGTGCAGTTGTTCCGTTTCATCCATGGGGTTACACGATCCTTGAGCACGCAGTCGATCAGCTTGCTGCAAAAAATACTTCCTCCGTTCATATCTGGCAGGACGAAAGAAATGTGCAGCCGGCAGCCAACGACCAGAACACCTGTCGATGCACCCCTATTCCGCAGACGCCGATCACGACTGAATCGCAAAGAACGGCTGTGTCCCTGTCGAGAGATCGTCGCTACCCTGGATGCCGAAGGTGATGCGTTTGCCGTAAATAAACGGCATGCCCAGGTCCAGTACATCCGCGCCAAACAATCCCAGGTTCTGACCGATACCCTCGTGCGCCGCGTTCGCGCCGTTGCCCAACTCGGATATCGCATTGAACAAGGTGAACGAAACTCCGAGCGTGACGCCGCTCTCGCTTTCAAGCGATGCCGAAATCGGCTCCGGGGCAGGCGGGCAGAACCACGGCTCGCTCGAAAAGCTCGTCGGACACTGGCTAATGGACGGGTCCACGATAAAGTACGCGCTCGAGCCCGAGTCGACAAAGCCCGGCATCGGCAGGCCGTTGAAGCTGGCGGTCACCTCGCCGAACACGGTTGTCGTCATCTGCTGCACGGTGGCCGGCAGTATGTTGTTGCTCTGCGTGTTGACCCCGAACGTCATCGTGCCCGAGACCGTACTCTCGCCGCCTTCGCCGACCGCGGGGAAGTTCAGCGTCATACCGTTGTTATCGGTCGCGAACTGTATCACCGGGTTCGGCACCTGTTCCGCCAGCGGCACGGCAATGCCCGTGCAGTTCGAACCCGCGCAATCGTAGTAAATCGATGCGGCGGGAGACTGGCAAGAAGTCTGACAGTCGTGACGGATGACGTCCAAACCGATCAGCCCATTGCCTCCAAATGACGAAGCGCCATTTGCAGCGATATCGGGGCCCGCGCTGGAACAATCGGCGGGAATCGAGGCAAATGAGTCGTCGACAATCTGAACCGGCAACGACGAGGCCGTTTCGCCGGCAATCTTCAGATCGACCTTCGAAATCGGCCCCCAGGCAACGCCCGAACCGAACTCGACACATTCGGCCATCGTATTGCCTTGCGCCGAGTCCCTGGCATTGACGAGGCCTAACGACGCCGGCACTGCCGAGCGCAGGATGCGTAAGCCCGTCGAAGCCGTATCGACCAGAACATGATCGATCGTGGTGCAGTTGCTGCTGCCCGGCGCGCAGATCGTGACCGTGACATACGGCGCGTTCACAAAGCCGAACTTGTTGTCCACCGTCACGTTGACCGAATTGGCCGCCTGATTCTGGCTGGAAATCTGGCTAACCGCGCCACCCGTGCCGCCACCGCCGCCGCCACAACCTGCGAGCGCCAAAGCGAAAGTGAGAATTGCCATCAGCTTTTTCATGTCTGCCCCGATTATTGGAGTTCTGAAAGGGAGACACCGACCGGAATTTCCAACGGAAGATAGGCGCAACCGCTGAACCGGCCCATATGGCCGGTAGACTGAACAACCAGATCCGGCGAACTCAGGCTTCGTTGGCTCAAACCTCCCACACGGATCAAATCCGCGCCTGAAGGCTTCAGATAACGTTCCGAATAGGCGCCGAGAATGTCCGCATAATTCGGCGGCCGCGGACCGCTCCAGCTAACCGCGAATACTTTCTGACTGGACGGCGCAATGAATTCGCGCACGACGGTGCCTGAATGCAGCGTAACGACATTCAGGCTGAAGGGGGCATTTGCCGGAGAGGTTGCTGCGCCAGCCCGCGACACCGTCGAGGCCTTCATGAACGCGGCAGCTATCACGGTATTGGCGGCCACATGAGGATTGGCGCCGGTCAAGGGGAAGTCGCCCAGTGCGGCAACGGCCGTATTCGCGGTAAAGCCGATGCCGACGGCTATGGCCAATCCAATAAATCCTGCTTTCAATACGTTGTTTTCAGTTTTCATGGCCTTTCTCAAATGGAGTTCGGTTGTTACGCGCTAAAGACCACGCGGATAGCTCGTATAACAACCGGACCACGCTCAAAAAGTGCCAGTAGACTATGTGTTATTTAAATTTGAAATTTGATTGACCGAACCGCACCTCATTGCTTTGTCTTGTGAGTTAAAAAGCTTTAGGAAAGCATACGGTTATTGTTTTTTGAATAAAATCTTACAATTTAATTTATTAGTAACTGACTTTTATATAACATCAAATTTTCCAACTATTTATAATCAATCGGGAATTTATTGAACAGAAGCGGAAGACAACGCGAGCGCCGCCCCTCCTGGAGAAAGGCGCCGACGGCTTTGCGAATTTAGCGCAGACTGGCGATAGCGGCCCACGTCCTTGAAGGCGTGCAAACGGCAGCCAATTGGAAACCTTACGTTTTAACTTTTCGTTATTACGATCTTCAGGCAGAATTTCTGCCGCTCGAGTCCCGCTTTCGAGTCACCATTTCTTGCACGCCACGCCCATATCGACATGCCATTCATCACCATCGCAGGACAGCAGTTGCACTATCGGATTCACGGCAGCGGTTTTCCGGTGCTGCTCGGACACAGCTATTTGTGGGACGCGGCGATGTGGCAACCGCAAATCGAAGCGCTGTCACAAAAGTATCAAGTGATCGTGCCCGAGCTCTGGGGCCACGGCCAATCGGGCGCGATGCCCGAGAGCACGCGCAACTTCGGCGATCTCGCCGCGCAGGCAAGCGAACTGCTGAACGCGCTTCATATCGGGCAGTGCGCGGTAATCGGTCTGTCGGTCGGCGGGATGTGGGGATCCGAGCTCGCGTTGCGCGAACCGAAGCGTGTGAAGGCGCTCGTGATCATGGACTCGGACCGCGGCGCCGAACCCGCGGCGACACTCGCGCAGTACACGCAAATGATCAACACGATCGAATCGCTCGGGCAAATTCCCGCGCCGATCATCGACGCGGTCGCACCGTTGTTTTTCCGTCGTGGCGCGCCGCCCGACAGCGACCTCATCATCTCGTTCAAGCGTTCGCTCGCGGCGTTTTCAGCCGATCAGATCCGGCAATCGGTCGCGCCGCTCGGGCGGATTACCTTCGGCCGCCCCGATGAAGTCGCGCGCCTCTGCGCGCTCGACCCCGCGACCACACTCGTGATGTGCGGCGAACTCGACATTCCGCGCCCGCCGTCCGAAGCGATCCGCATGGCGGAGACCATCGGTTGCCGCCATGTGCTGGTCCCTGATGCCGGCCACATCTCGTGTCTCGAGAACCCGTCGTTCGTCAATCGCGAGCTTCTTGCATGGCTCGAGCAGCACGTGGGAGCGGACACACAAGCGTAAGCACAGCGCGCCGCGGTGGCCTCGCCAGCAGGAAGCACCGCGCACGACTCAACCCGCCATATGCGTGACGACATGCCGCACGAACGCAATCATGTGTTCACCGATCAGCATGCCGAACAGACCCACGAGTGCGATGGTCGGCGGCGCCGGCGACTTCACGTCGACCACGCTGTAAATCAGCCCGACCAGCACACCGACTGCGAGCGAAACGAGATAGCCTTTCACGTTCTGATCCTCCAGTTCGCGTGTCGTAGATGTAGACAGTCGCGCGTTTACATCTGCAGCACGACTCGGCCTCGCGTCCCTCCCGCCACGGCACGATAAGCGGCCTTCGCCTCGGCAAGCGAAAACGACTGCGCAATCACGGGCGGCTCGAATTTTCCCTGCTCGAAACCTTCGACAAGCGCCTTGAGCAGCGGCGCCGAATCGGTCACGCCGAGCTTCGCGCTATCGGTGCCGAACAGTTGCGTCTCGTTGTGATAGAAATCGATCAGATCGAACTCGACGCGCCGCTTGCCCGTCGCGCTGATCTCGACCACGCGTCCGCGCCGTTTCGCGAGGCTCAGCGCCACTTCGAACGTCACGCCGCCAACCGCATCGAACACAACGTCGACGCCGCCATCCGCAAGCGCCTTCACACGCGGAGCCGTGTCGTCGCCAATCGGAACATACTCGTCAATCAGGCGGCCGGCCGGCGAGTTCGGATCCGGCGCGTGGCGATCCACGGCGATGACGCGTGCGCCGCGTGCCTTCGCGATCTGCGTGACGGCGCCGCCGACGCCGCCCGACGCGCCGATCACCGCAATCGTTTCGCCGGCCGCGAGCTTCGCGTATTCGACCGTGCCCAGCCACGCGACGACAAAATTCACACCGATCGATGCCGCCTGCTCGTGACTCAGATTCGCGGGCTTGCGCACGAGCGACGCCACGGGCACGCGAATAAATTCGGCATGCGTACCGTCACGCGTAAAGCCGATGTCGCCGCCGGTGCCCCACACTTCAGTGCCGATCCATTCGATCGGACCGTCGACCACCACACCGCTAAAATCGCGGCCCGGCACGCGCGGGGGCACCGTATGCGAAAAATGCCCCGACACGTTCTTGACGTCGCTCGGGTTGATCGACGCGGCCTTCACGCGCACGATGGCATTGTCGGCATCCGCACGCGGCGTCGGAAGTTCGAGGTACTCGAGCACGTCCGGCTCACCAAACGATTTGAATTGAACGGCTTTCATGCTTGCTCCTTGATCGGTGGAGGCTGCTTCCGGGTGTTGCCGAGTTCTTCCGTGCCCGGTTTCCAGCAGCGACAGGACAAAGTTTAGGACCGCATCCGCTGCGCTTCAGGACAAGAAGTTTCGAGTTTCGGACAAACGGCCGCGCGCCGCTCAGGCGTTGATTACGCCTCTGTTACCGCACGCCCGGCGCCGTCGGCATTCGGGCCGGCCAAAGTCCGATTCGACGCAAACTCGCTTGGCGAGACACCGAGTTCGCGCCGGAACATGTCGCTGAAGCTGCTCAGGCGATAGCCGAGCGCGTGCGCCACTGCGCTGATCGATTGACCTTCGGCAAGTCTCGATAATGCAATCGCAAGCTGAACCTGGCGCCGCCATTCGGCAAAACCAAGCCCCAGCGCGCGCGAAAACAAGCGCGCAAGCGTTCTCACGCTCGCGCCGACCGACGCTGCATGCTGTTCAAAGCTGACGTCCACTGACGGATTCTCGATGACGGCACGACAAAGCGTGTCGAGCCGGCGATCCGACGCATCGGGCAGCGGAATACGCAGCGAATAGCGGGCCGCATGTGCGAGTTCGAGCGCGACGAGCCGATACGCGAGATCGGCGTAGTGCGTGTCGCGCTCCGACTCGTGTTCCGCCAGCATCGCGATCAGCTCGCGCAGCAAACCGTTCACTTCGAACACGTCGGGCGCCTTGCTCAGGTGCTGCACGTCGGCTTCGCGCAGATAGAGGTTGCGCATGTCCACCGCGCTCATCATCCGGATCGAATGCACGGAGTCGGGAGGCAGCCACACCGCGCGCTGCGGCGGCACGACAAGCGCCTCCTGCCCGACCTCGACCCACATCACGCCAGCGACCGCATAAAGCACCTGGGCCCACGCGTGCGAATGCGGGTCGATCCGCGTTCCACGCGGATAATGCCTTGCCAGCGACTTGCCCGGGGCGGCGTCGCTGGAAAGGTCGGGAGGAAGAGCCTTCGGCATGATGGGGTCAGTGGGCGTCGGTTTGTCCAAGCGCTCATGCTAAGCGCTTCGCCAATTTCTCGTACGACCGGACCGGATCGAGCCATTCGAAGCGGCGATCCGCCTTCAGAAATCCGCTGAGCTTTTGCTCGTAGTCGACGCGATATGCCTTCTTCAGGTGATGCGCCTGGAAATACGGTGGGCTGCACGCCCAGGTTTCATAGAGCACCAGCGTATCGGGATCGTCAGTTGAACGATGAAGGTAGGTGTTCACAAAATCCGGCTCATTGGACATTTCGTCGAGCACCTCGAGCAGGCTCGAGTACAGCTCCTCGCGAGCTTCGGGCTTGCCAGGCAGATGGACGATAAAAGACGTTTTCTCACTCACTTTCGGCTCCTGTGTCGAATGCGTTGACCGGAAAATCGGCAGTACGCGTCACGTCACGCGACTTGAGGAGAATGATGTCCCGCATGGTTTCCAATGTCGTTCGATACCATTCGCGATGATGTTCGGCCTTATCGAACGTTTGCCGGGAACCGTGAGACCCGACGGCGACTGCAACATACCGGCGTGCTGGCTGCCGGCAATGTGTAGCGGCACGGGTGCCACCGTGACTTGCGCGAGCGCGCCGGGAAGCGGCGACGTTGGCCCTGATGCACGTTTCCCTTCTTTTGTGCTTGATTGCCGGAAGCGTGTTCGCGATGTCAAAAACCCTCAGTGTGTAGAATCGCTGTTCGTCGCGTTGAGGTCGCAGTCGGCATCGGAGCCCCGTGCATATGAAATCGAGCAGCGAAAATCTGTCCAGCGGAATCGGCGTGTTTGCCGCCGTCGTCGATACGGGAACGTTCGCGGCCGCATCGGAAGTGCTCGACATGTCGCCGCCGGGCGTAAGCCGCGCGATTGCGCGCCTCGAAAAGCGGCTGAAAATACGGCTCTTCAATCGCACGACGCGCTCCGTTTCGCTCACGGACGAAGGCCGGCGCTTCTACGAGCACGTCATGCCGCACCTTCGTGGCATGGAGGAAGCCGCGGCGGCGGCAGCGGGAAATGCAGTATCGGCGCGTGGCAAGCTGCGCATCAATCTCGACCCCGTCATTTCCCGCATCGTTCTCGGGTCGCAGCTCGATGCATTCATGGACGCGCACCCGGAACTCGAACTCGAATTCATTGCACGCGACCATCTTGGCGATCTGATCGCCGACGGCTTCGACCTTGCATTGCGATTCGGCGAACCGCGCAGCTCGAGCCTCATTGCGCGCAAGCTGCTCGATACACCGGTCGTCACGGTGGCCGCGCCTGCCTATCTCGAGCGTCATGGGCGTCCCGCCGAACCCCAAGCGCTGAGCGAGCGGAGCCACCGGTGCCTCGAATTCCGCAACCCGGAGACCGGCCGGCCCTACGTCTGGGAATTCCACCGCAAGCGCAAACAACTCGCTGTACCAACGAACGGACGGCTGACCGTCAACGAACCCAGCGCGCTGCTTGATGCCTGTCTCGCCGGCTTCGGCATTGCGCAGATGCTGCTGCTCGTCGCCGAGCCGCTGATTCGCGAAGGCATGCTGATCAATCTCTTCCCGGACTGGTCGGACGAGCGCTTTCCGCTCTATGCCTACCATCCGTCGAGACACCATGTGCCCGCGAAAACGCGCGCTTTTCTCGACTTCGTGGTCGCATTAACCTCGCATTGACGTCGCATTAACGTCGCGCCAAACCCCGCACTGACATCGCGCCAGTGAATGGGGCGGCCCGGCGCCGGCCAATAGCAATGTCCGCATGCAATCCGTTAAAACAGCCCGCGCATAGCCGCGTTCATTGAATCCTGTCTGTCACGCGACCGACAAATTTCCAGCCGACATCCGGTATCCAGAAGTATGTAAATCCACTTGGCCCGTCAATGAACACGGTGATCGGCTGGCCGGCTTCGCTTTCCGGTTCGGTTTGCGAAGCAACCGCATACGCTGCGCCGGCAACCTGGGTCGTCGCGCCGCGCGTCGGACTGGCGTTCCAGCCATCGTTAACTGAATAAGTGAGTTTCATGGTCCTGCCGGTCGGAGGCTGGATAAACAGCGTGAGCGGACCACTGCCGCCCACAGCTTGCGGACCACACGGTACGGTCGCGCCGCGCGCCACTTCCACCGTTCCGGCTTCAACGGACTCGGCGGTCGCCACTTCCGGCATTCCCAATGTGCCGAACGTCGCGGCAATCCATACGGGCAAAAACAACGCATCACTTCCGCTTGCATGTTGCATGGTAATGCCCTCCTGAAGGAGATGCATTGAACGAGTGCCGGCATGCACGTGTTGATTTAAAGTCACGCGCAGACCGTGATAGAAGCGAATAAAGAAATGCGACAAGGCTGCCGCACAAAGATGGCAAAAATAAAGATTCACTGCGTAGTTTAGTTTCCCTTCCGACGACTGTTAGACGAAGCTTCATGCCGCAAATGAAGAAGGGGTATACCCGTTCAGACGAATGACGCGTGATTGAAAACGCGGTATGAAATCGCCACACCCTTCGCTCGCGCGTTTCTATAAACGTTGCATCACAAGTGGCCGGCCGCACAATCGCGCGTATTAAAACGTGAACGCTTTGCTTTACCATTTCGTTCATGCGCATTCCCGAGGAGAGCGAAGATGGCCAATCCGCAGATTGAAATCATTCGCGAATTGCTTGCCTCCGCGCCCCGGCCAACCGGGCTTGCCGAGCGGCGCGCGCGCCTGCTCTCGCTGGTTAGCCGCTACACGGTTTCACCTGATACGCATATCGAAGCCGTCGACGCCGACGGCGTGCCCGCCGAATGGACATGGACGCCCATGGCCGACGCGAGACGTGTCGTCCTGTTTCTGCACGGCGGCGCTTATATCTCGGGCGGCATCGCCACGCATCGGCATCTGGTCGCGGAGATCGGGCGCGTGACGCGGGCCCGCACACTTGCGCTCGACTACCGTCTTGCGCCCGAGCATCCGTTCCCCGCGGCACTCGAAGACGCGCTGACCGGATTCGCCTTTCTGCTTTCGCAAGGCTATACACCGGGGAATATCGCGTTAGCCGGCGAAAGCGCGGGCGGCGGACTCGCGCTCGCGATCCTCATCTCGCTGCGGCAAATGGGCGTGCCGCTTCCTTCATGCGCATGGTTGAGTTCGCCGTGGACCGATCTGGAAATGACCGGCGATTCGATGGAATCGAAAGCGGACGTGGACCCGCTGATACAAAAACCGTATCTGCTCGAAGCGGCCGCGTCGTATCTGAACGGAGCGGACGCACGCACGCCGCTTGCGTCTCCGTTGTATGGGGACCTGAGCGGTCTTCCTCCGTTGCTGATTCATGTCGGCACCGCAGAGACGCTGCTCGACGATTCGATCCGGCTCGCACGCCGCGCGGCGCAGGCGGATGTACGCGTGACACTCGATATCTGGCCCGACATGATTCACGCGTGGAGTCTGTTTTATCAGCAGCTCGATGCGGGGCGGCAATCGCTTGTATCGATGGGTACGTTTGTTCAGGCGATGTTCGAGGCCGGACAGGCGTAACTCAAGCAAACCGGGTCAGCGTATCGACCGTCAGCTCGGTGGCGGTAAGCGGCGCGAAATGATCGGCATCGATCGTCGTCGTGCGTGCGCCTGCTTCCCGCACGCGTTCGCATGCTTCGTCCAACGCGGCCTGTTCGTGCAGCCTGCAACGCACATACGCTTGCGGAATTCCAGCAGCAGCCGGCGAAATCGCTACAGGATTGAAAAGCATGCGCCACGGATGGTTTCTGAATCGCGGCTCGATGAACTCGACGGCCGATGGCTCGGTCAGCTTGAAGTACTCGAGCGGTAAAGTCGGCACAGCGATGTTATGTGCGCGGAAACGTTCCATGAACTTGCGCGTTCCGGCGTTCATATAGTCGATAAACGCCTTGCCGTGCTCCGGCACAAACGCGTCGAGATAAACCACCGATTTGACTCTTGTCAGCGCACGACCGAGCGCGCCCGCCACAACCACACCGCTGTAACTCCATCCGACTAGCGTCACGCCGCGTAGATCTTCCATTTCCAGATGGGCGATAACATCCTCGATATGTGTGCCGAGGTCTGCCGTGGCGCTGCCGACGTGGCTTCGTTCGCCAAGGCCCGTCAAGGTCGGGGACGACGCATCGTGGCCGCGCTTGCGCAGCGCCGCGATCGCGTCGCGCCACGCCCATGACCCGCACCAGCCGGCGGGAACCAGCACGAATGTATGACGCGTGATGTCGCTCATGTCTTTCGTTGAACCGAGAGAGAAAATGCACACATCGAATCGTGACATGCACGACAGAGATCCTCGGTCGGCCGGGCGAAGCCTATCGATGCCAGGCGAAAGAAAGAAAAGAATGTGCCGCGACTATCGCAACGCGGGATCGATCTCGCGTTCGGTGAAACCGTATCGCGCCATGTGTTGCCGATGCCCGGCAGAACCGAGATAAGCGCGCAGTTGCGCGTTCACCGCATCGACTAATGCGCGATTGCCCTTTCTGAACGAAAACGCCCCGACCGGCGCCTGGGTATCGACGCCGGCGCTCGACTCATGCGCGACCGCTTCTAACCGCGTAAGACCAACGCGCTCCGCGACGATCCGGTTGCCGAGCGCGGTGCTTGCATATGCATCGATTTCACCCGACTCAACCGCCGCGATAGCGTGCGCCTGTTGCTCGAAAAGCAGAATCTGCTCGTTGCGTACACCTTTGGCCTGCGCGGACACATGCTGGACCTGGCCGACTATCACGCCAAGCCGCGCATCGGCGCGCTGCGCCACGGACTCATAGCCAGTCAACGCCTTCGGGTTTCCGCTACGCACGAGAAACCCATCGCCGATCGCCCATACAGGTACGCTGAACGTCACTTCCGCCATACGTTCGGGCGTGACGAAGAGGGGAACATTCATGTCCCAACGCCCGTTCCGGACACCGGGTAGCAGTTCGGCAAACGTCGTCAACCGATGTTCGACATGCGTGACACCGATCGCTCGCAAAACCGAGTCCGCCAGTTCGATGTCGGCACCCATTGCCGATTGATCCGCACCGGTCCAGCCAAACGGCGGTTCCTCGATATAGGCAATAACGACCTTCACGGCACCCCCTCCCGAATAGATGTTACCCCTCAGATAGCACTACGTAAGCTCTCGCCCGGCGTACGGTGCGAGTGCACCCCGCCTCTTCGCGTACTTGCGCGGACTATTTTCCCCGACTCGCGTGTTATCCGGAATAGACGTGGATCGCCCCAACCTGCGCGGCCCGACCTACGCGACCCGACCGATCCCCAACCTTCGTTCAAGTAAGAGGAGCTACACAATGCAAAACAGCCCGGCCAACCCGTCCGCTTACCTCTCCAATCCGTTGCAAAAGCCCGAGGGCGTGACGCTAGGAATCGGCGTCACGTCGCCGTCCCCCGAATTGGTGCAAATGTTCGCGCGTGCCGGTTTCGACTACGTGCTGATCGATATGGAGCATGGCCCGATCTCGATCGAAACGGCTTACAGAATGGTCACCGCGACCATCGGCACGCCGGCCGAGGCCTGGATTCGCGTCACGCACAACGACGCCGCGCAGATCAAGCTCGCGCTCGACAGCGGCGCGAAAGCCATTATCGTGCCGATGATCACCTGCCTCAAGGACGCCGAAGACGCCGTGTCCTACGCGAAATATCCGCCGCAGGGCATCCGCGGCTGGGGACCGTTCCGCACGCAATACCAGTGGCAAACCAATATGCTCGACTACGCGAAACGCGCGAATGCGGAAACGAGCCTGTACGTGCTGATCGAACATCCGGGCGCCGTGCGCGACCTCGATGCGATTCTCGACCTCGAAGGCGTGGCCGGCGCCATTCCCGCGCCGTTCGATCTCTCGGTGAATATGGGCTTTAGCGACGGCCCGAACCATCCGGAAGTGCGCAAAACAATCGAAGAAGTGATGCGCAAAATCAAGGCGAAACGCCCGCGCCTGACTTCATTTGCCATCACGCCCGAGCAGGCCGCGGAAGCGATACGTCTTGGCGTGAACGATCTGTTTCTGGGCTTCGATCCGATGTACGTCCAGGCATCGGTACAATTGTTCATGGCCACGCTGGCAAAACTGCGCAGCGAAGCCTGAATCCGGCGGCGAACCTCGCGCCGCGCCGCCGGGTTCGCCGTGCTGCAGAAGCCCATGCGCGCGCCAACCACATCAAAAAAGATCCGATTCGCGCCATGAACCCGAATCCCCCCACGACCGCCGGCATCAAACTTCTGCACACCCCGGGGCCCACCCACGTGCCCGACCTCGTGCGCAACGCAATGAGCGCGCAGCCATTCGATCTGAACGATCCGCGCCTCGCGGCCGTCATCGAAAACTGCGAACGCGGCCTGCAAAAGCTGCTCCATACGCAGCACGCAAACGTGATGATGTACACCGCGAACGGTCACGGCGCGTGGGAAGCCGCGATCGTCAATCTGCTGCCGCCCGGCGGCAAGGTGCTCGTCGCGGGCAGCGGGCACTTCAGCGAAACGTGGGCGCAAGCGGCGGAAGGCTGCGGCGCGCATGCGATCCGCACCGAAGCGCGTGCCGGCTCGCCGATCGATCCGGGCCTCGTCGAAGCCGCGTTGCGCGCGGACACATCGCACGAAATCGTCGCCGTGTTCGCCGTGCAGACCGACACGTCGACGGGCGTCACGAGCGACATCCGTGCGGTGCGGCAGGCCATCGACCGCGCGCGGCATCCCGCGCTGCTCGTGGTGGACGTGGTCGCGTCGCTGGCCGCGACACCGTTCGAGATGGACGCATGGGGCGTCAATGTCGCGATCGGCGCATCGCAGAAGGCATTGATGCTGCCGCCGGGCATGTCTTTCACCGCCGTCGACGAAAAAGCGCTGAGCGTCGCGCGCGACAATCCGACGCCGCGCGTCTACTGGGACTGGAATTTACGCAAGAGCCCGGTCGGCTACCGTAAATTTTGCGGCACGCCGCCCGAGAGCCATCTGATGGGCCTCGAAGTCTCGTTGCAGCTGATCGAGCGCGAAGGCTACGACGCGGTATTTGCGCGGCATCTACGCATCTCGCGTGCGGTCCACGCCGCCGTCGAGCGATGGGGCGAGCACGGCGCGCTGTGGCTCATGACGAAGGACCCGGCCGCGCGCTCCACGTCGATCACCGCGATCGGCGTGCGCGAAGACATCGACCCGACTCGGATCTACACCATCGCGCGCGAACGCTTTCATGTCGCGCTCGCGGGCGGCCTCGGACCGCACAGCGGCAAGGCATTTCGCATCGGGCACCTCGGCGACATCAACGAGGCGATGATTCTCGGCTGCCTCGCCGGCGTCGACGCGACGCTGCGTCTGTTGAATGTGCCGATCGGCGATGGCGCGCTCGAACGCGCGGTCGCGGTGCTCAACGCGCATATGCCGCCGGTGCGGTGACGCGCGTGAACTCCGACGACCTTGAACTGTTCGCGCGCGTCGCCAGAACGGGCAGCATCTCCCGCGCGGCGATGGAACTCGGCGCGAACCAGTCGACCGTGAGCCGCCGCATCGGCATGCTCGAAACGGAGCTTGGCGTGCGGCTCTTTCGACGCAGCGGCCGCGGCGTGTGGCTGACCGAACACGGCGAACAACTGCTCGGCTACGCGACGGCCCTCGAACGCACGTTGCACGAAGCGCGCGATGCGATGCGCAACACGGTCGGCCTCGGCCCGGCCAGCCTGTGCATCGCCGCGCAGCCGACCATCGCGCGCATCATGTTCGGCAGCCTCGGCCATACGCTCAAAGCGCGTTATCCGAACACGCGTGTGCGTTTTATCGAAGGCCTTGCAAGCCATATTCTCGGCTGGCTTGCCGATGGCGAAGTCGATCTCGCGATCATGTACGTGCCCGAGTTTCCGGGCTCGACGCAGTTCGATCTGCTGATGTCGGAACAGGTTTGCCTCGTCACGCCGCCCGATTTCGCGCAGCCGGAAGGCCCGGTCGACGTGCATATTCTGGCGAAAGTGCCGCTGATTCTGCCGAGCACGCATCACGGCTTGCGTGTGATGGTCGAAACGGTCGCGGCAAAGCACGGCTTTACACCCAACATCGCGCTCGAATGCGACGGTTCGATTTCGATCACCAAGCGGCTCGTACTCGCGAATTGCGGGTGCACGGTACTGCCCTCGGCGTCGGTGATCGAGGAAGTCGCGGCGAAACGGCTCAAGTGCTATGCGCTGCAAAACCCGGTGATTACCCGCGATGTCGCGCTCGCATGGCCGCAGAATCGCGTTATGCCGGAGGGGCTGTGGGACGTCGCGAATCTGATTCGCGCGCAGGCCGCCGAGCTGGTGAACAGCGGCGCGTGGCCAGGCACCACGCTGCATGAGGGTGCCGGCGCGCAGGATACGCGCCGGTCCAAGGCAAGCTAAGTCAGGCTAACGCGCACCGTCGCCACGCTTAACGGCCGCTCAATCTCCGCTCAGTTGCCGCTCAATTGCCACTCAATTGCCACTCAATCGCGCAACCGGCGTAATCTGCCGCGGGTCCGTGCGCAGCTCGATCAACGCGGCCACACCCGCACGCTGCGCACGCTCGAACGCCGCCGGGAAGTCTTCGGTCCGCTCGACACGTTCCGCGTGTGCGCCAAACGCCTTCGCAAAGGCGACGAAATCCGGATTGGCGAGATCCGTTGCCGATACGCGGCCCGGATATTCGCGCTCCTGATGCATGCGTATGGTCGCGAGCATGCTGTTATTCACGACGATCACGACAAGCGGCGCGCCGAACTGCATGGCCGTCGCGAGTTCCTGCGGATACATCATGAAGCAGCCGTCGCCGGCAAACGCGACCACCGTGCGCGCCGGATTCTGCAGCTTCGCCGCGATCGCGGCGGGAAAGCCGTAACCCATCGCACCGTTGGTCGGCGCCAGCTCGGTGGCCGGCCGCCGATAGCGGTAAAAACGATGCACCCACACCGTGTAGTTGCCCGCGCCATTCGCGATCACCGCATCGTCGGGCAGCACATCGTTCAGATGCGCGACGACTTGCCCGAGATCGACGCCCTTGATGTCCGCGTTCGGCTGCGGCGTCGAATGCGCGACATAGTCGGCGCGCGCCGCCTCGGTCCATGCGCGCCAGGGCGCAACGACCGGTTCGAGCTTGCCGAGCGCATGCGCAAACTCGCGCATCCCGGCATTGATCGGCAAACGCGCCTGAAACGTGCGCCCCAATTCCTGCGGGTCCGGATGCACGTGAACGAGCGTCTGCAGCGGCGCTGGACTTTGCACCACCGTGTAGCCCGACGACGTCGTTTCCGCCAGCCGCGAACCGACCACCAGCAGCAAATCCGCTTCGCGAGCCCGTTCCGCGAGCTTCGGCGACACGCCGAGCCCAAGCTGACCGACATAGTGCGGATCGCGATTGTCGAACAGATCCTGACGACGGAACGACGCCGCCACCGGCAGATTGTTCGCGACAATAAAGCGCTTGAACGCGGCGCTTGCTTCGTCATCCCAACCGGTGCCGCCCACCACGACGAGCGGCCGCTGCGCGGCGGCCAGCAGCGCATGCAATTCGTTCATCGAATCGGGAGCGGGCGCGGCCTGCGTCACGCGCACGGCAGGCGCGTCGCTTACCGTGCCTTCACCGAACAGCACGTCTTCCGGCAATGCCAGCACGACCGGCCCCGGCCGCCCCGACAGCGCCACGCTAAACGCCTTCGCGACAATCTCGGGAATCCGCTCGAGACTGTCGATTTCCGTCACCCATTTCGCGAGGCCGCCGAACATCTGCCGATAGTCGACTTCCTGGAAGCCGCCGCGCCCGATAAAGCCGCGCTCGACCTGGCCGATGAACAGGATCATCGGCGTCGAATCTTCGCGCGCCGTATGCACGCCGTTGCTCGCATGTGTCGCACCGGGTCCGCGCGTAACGAAGCAGATGCCGGGGCGGCCCGTCAGCTTGCCGTACGCATCGGCCATATTCGATGCGGCGCCCTCGTGACGCGTGACGATCGTGCGCACGCCGTGCGCGTCGTGCAGCGCATCGAGCACCGCGAGGTAGCTCTCGCCGGGCACGCAATAAACCGTGTCCACGCCGTTGCGAACGAGCGCATCGACAAGAATCTTGCCGCCGTTGCGCGGGAGTGCGGTGTCAGACATGAACTTCAAGCTCCTGATTACGGGTTTCCGGAAGGAAGATCGCGACGATAAAAACGAGCACATACGACGCGGCCGCCCAGGCGCCGATCGACGGCGCGAGACCGAGCGACACGCTCGTCATGCCGACCGCCGCCGGCACGAGCGAACCGATGCCGCGGCCGAAGTTGTACGAGAAGCCGCCGGCGGTCGCGCGAATATGCGTGGGAAAGAGTTCGGTAAAGCACGCCCCCATGCCGGACACGATGCCCGACTGGAACAACCCAAGCGGGAAACCGAGCACGAGCAGCACGGACATCGGCAAATGCAGCCGCGTATAAGCGAGCACGGTCAGCGTCGCGCCGGCGGCGGACAGCGCAAACGTCGCGCGGCGTCCGATGCCGTCGCTCAGATACGCCATGCCGATATAGCCGCAGAACGAACCGAAGATATTCACGGCGAGATACATCGTCGTCAGGTTCACGGTCAGGCTTTGCGTCTCGCGCAGATAGGTCACGAGCCACGTGAGAATCGTGTAATTGCCGCCGAGCGCGCCGGCCGCCATCAACGAGGCGAGCAGCGTGCGCGTGAAGATGCCTCGCGCGAAGATCAGCCCGAACGTGCTGATCGTGCTGCTCTTCGCGCGGTACTTCGCGGTCGCCTCGAAGGCTTCCGATTCGTTGATGTTCCGGCGCATCCACAGCACGAGCAGGCCCGGAGCCAGGCCGAGCAGAAACAGCGCGCGCCATGCGAGAGATTCGGGCAGCACGCTATAAAGTACCCAGAACGCGAGCGCCGCCAGCGCATAGCCGACCGGCCAGCCGCTTTGCACCGAGCCGACCGCGCGGCCGCGAATGCGCCTGTCGACCACTTCGCCGATCAGAATCGCGCCGGCCGCCCATTCGCCGCCAAAACCGATGCCTTGCAAACTACGTGTCAACAGGAGCTGGTGAAAGCTGTTCGTGAATGCGGACAAACCGGTGAATAAGGAGAACCACAAAATCGCAATCTTCAGAACACGCACGCGACCGATACGATCCGCAAGCAGACCCGCGATCACACCGCCGACCGCGGAGGCAACCAGCGCCGAGGTGCCGATCACGCCCGCTTGCGCCTTGGTCATGCCCCACGTGGCGAGCAGCGTCGGGATCACGAAGGCGAACAGCTGGACGTCCATCGCATCGAGCACCCAACCGAGAAAGCAGGCCCAGAAAGTTCGGCGCTGGGCGGGCGCCATCGTGCTGTACCACCACTGCATTGCGTATCTCCGGTGCAAACAGGTTGCTTGTTGTTATGTCTGGCCTTCAGACGTCGCGCGTTCGCAGTCGCGTGCTGCTCGGCCGGTCATGTTTCTCGTGCCGCGAACGCTTAAAGGTGCCCGGAAGTATGCCGGTGAATGCTATTCGGACTCATGGCGTGCCATGCATACCAGCTTTGGCACCTATGCAATTTACACGAGGAGAGCGTAGCGACGCCCGGCGTAGCGACGCACGCAACGCGGCGCCTCGCAGGCGCCGCTTCGTCACGTGGAGTTGGGGAATCGAAAGGAAAGAGGAAACGCGAGGAGCGTGCGCCTACTGCTTCGCGCTCGCCATGGCGTGCAGGTACTTCAGCAATGCTTCGATATCCGCGTCCGAGATCACGGCAGGCCCGAAGCCGATCATCCGTTGTTCGGGCCACGTGCGCACCTTGTGCGGATCGCGGATCAGCGCGCGCAGGCCCGCGTCCTTGAAGTATTGCGTGACGTTCATCGGCTGGCCGAGATCGGGGCCGACATTGCCCGCGCCGCCGCCATTCATCTTGTGACACGCAATGCACTGCACGACGAACACATCGTGGCCGCGCTTGACGCCCGCGTCGCGCGCAAACTTCGCGGGCACGGCCAGTTGCGGCCAGCGGTGATCGGGGCTTTCGACGAGCGAAATGCGCGCCACCTTATATGGCCATTGCTCGCGGCTAACGCCCGAGCGCTCCGGAAACTGCCAGATCAGATAAAACGGCCCCGCAGACGAAGAGTCTTTCGGTAACGCCGGCCACGGATGCGCCGGGTCTTCCACGGCGAGCCATGCGACGGCGCCGTTTTTCGCGCCGCGTTCGACGAGCGTCAGCGGAATCTCGCTGACGAAGCCGTCGGTAGCCTGCACCTCGACGGTATCGAAGTGCGCTTCGGGATGGTTGCCGAGCAAGGCAAGCAGCGGCACCGCGCGATAGTCGACCTTATGATGATAGATATCGCCGCTGACGGTGCCGGTCAGGCTCACGCTTTTGTTGTCCGGCCTTGCGAGCAATTCGCTGGCGGTGAAGCTATGCTCGCCATCGCCGCTCTTCACGACAAGCGCAGGCGCATCGGCAAACGCCTGCGTGCCGGCCACGAGGCCGGCGCAACACAGCACGAAGGCGGCCGCGATCTTCACTCTATTTTTCATGGCATCAGACACATCGATCGCATTGAACTGCGGGCGTTGAACGGGGGGCATCCAGCACGGGCGCATGAACGTCGCATCGCGGCAGCAACGCGAACCCGCTCGCCCGCAGCAGTAACTTAGCTGGCGGCAAGCACCGGATCAAGCGTCACACGCTCGCCGGTCGCCGCGGATTGTACGATTGCTTCGCAAACAGCAACCACATGGTACGCATCGTCGAGCGGAACCGGAAACGGCGCGTGGCCTGTCACGGCGTCGGCGAACGCTTCGAGCTCCAGGCGCTCGATATCGACGGGCGCGTAATCGAATATCTGCGCGGGCGAATCGTTGCGCCGCGTCACCTCGAGCCGCGCAATGCCGCGCAATTCCGCATGCGCGGCGGAGCCGAACGCGTGCAGACGCCAGATCATCGGCGTCGCGAGCATCGTCGAAAGCGAAGCGGTCGCGCCGGACGCGAACTCGAGCAGCACCGCCGTCACGTCGTCGATCTGGGCGATCATCCGGCTCGACGAGACGGCCACCACGCTATGCACGGACCCGAGCAGTTCGATCATCGAGTCGAGCATGTGGATGCCGAGCCCGGTGAGCCCGCCGCACGGCACTTCCGCCGGATCGAGACGCCACGACCCCGCGGAATAGAAGCCGATCGCATTGGCCGAATAGTTCGCTTCGACGTGCAGCAGCGTGCCCAGATCGCCCGAACGTGCGCGTGACATCAGATCGCGCACGGCCGGCAGAAAGCGCCGGTTCATACCGACCGCGAGCACGACACCGGCTGCTTCCGCCGCGTCGATGCAACGCGCGGCCCACGCGCGATCGAGCGCGAGCGGCTTTTCGCAAAGCACATGTTTCCCGGCAGCCACGGCGTCGAGCACGTGGCGGGCGTGCAAACTGTGCGGCGTCGCGAGCACGACCGCGTCGATCGCCGGATTCGAGATCACGTCGTCGTAGTGATTCGTGAGCGGAATGCCGAGGCTATCGGCAAATTCCTGCGCCCGGCCGACGCGCCGCGTCACACCGGCCACAAACTGGATCTTGCTGCTTCCCTGAAGCGACAACGCGAGCCGTTGTCCCCATCTGCCCATGCCGACGATTGCCGCGCGAACCGTCATTCGCGCCTCCCGGCATGCTGGTTCGTCTTTTGATTGTTCAGCGTGGGCATCGATGGTCCTCTTCCGTTCGCGTGCGGACGAAGATGTGCCGTCCGGCCTTCTTTTAAACGCCTGGCGCCGATGTTTATTCCGGGGCAAGCGAGCGAGCGAGCGGCAGAGCACAACGTTTCGATGCAACGGCTCACTGAAGCTTGCCCTCGCCGTCATCGCAGTGGCGAACCGCGGTCACGATCGCTTCCTCGCTGCCGGAGAACGCGTCGACGACTGCGTAGATACCGCCCGCATGGTCGCTTGCCATACCGCTATCGACGCGCCCATCCCACACCTGGTCGCGCAACGACATAGCCGACGACGCTTCGATACGGGCCGCACGCTGTTCGTGCCAGAGCGCCGCGCCACCGGCGACCGCGAGCACAACCGCAACGGCCGCGCCCGCCGCGAGCACACGCTGAACAAGGGTCTTGCCCTTCTGCCGCAAAACCGGACTGACTTGATCGATCCACATTTCCCGACTCCACTGCAATGCAATTGACTGACAGGCGACGCGCCCGCGGCCATGCATCTGCAAAAAACGGGCGAAGCGTTGCCGATTTCAAGCAGCGCGTTGCGCGGCGGGCGTAAGCGGAAAAGTGCGGGCATTCAGCAGACGTGACGGCGAACCGCAAACGGTTTTGCAGGCAGCAACAGTTCGCGCTGAAGTGTTGGCGCGTGGCATACACGGCAAACCGCCGGTGTCGGTTCGTTACGCCATACGCGCCTTTCCATTTTTGCCGGGTAACAAGACGAGACGTCCGAGCATGCATCTGCGACAGAACGCAAAGCGGCGAACTGCTTCAATCGGGTATCGAGCGCTGGGTGGGCATGCGCGTGCAACGCAATCAATCAGGCAGGTGCAGCATGACCTTCGACAGATATGCAACGGCGGCGGCAGCCGTCATCGTGCTCGCCGCGTTGCCCTGGCTCGCGCACGCGCAAAGCGCCGCGCGCGGCGATGGCGCATCGCTGCCCGAGGAGCGCTCGATCGGCCATCTCGAGCCTGTGCACGAGTTCTATGGCGCGATGCCGTCCGGCGTCGCCAAAGCGCCAAACGGGCGCCTGTTCGTCAACTACCCGCGCTGGGGCGACGACGTGCCGTTCACGGTCGGCGAGATTGTCGACGGGCGCGTCGTGCCGTATCCGGATGCGCAGATCAATCGGCCCGACCCGATGCATCCGGCGGCGACGCTGCTGAGCGTGCAGAACGTCGTCGCCGATTATCGCAACCGTCTGTGGATACTCGATACCGCCGCGCCGAAATTTGCGCCGCCCGTGCAGGGCGGCGCGAAACTCGTCGCCGTCGATCTCGCCACCAACAAGGTGGTGAAGACCATCGTCTTCAAGCCGAAGGTGCTGCTGCCGCAGTCGTATATCGATGACGTGCGCTTCGATTTCCGCTACGGCAAGGCAGGCGTCGCGTATCTGTCCGATTCTTCGCCGGCGGGTCCGGGCGGCATTATCGTCGTCGATCTCGCGAGCGGCGACGCCTGGCGAACCCTGGAAGCGCATCCGGCCACGCAGGGAGACCCGGCGTTTGTGCCCGTGGTGGAAGGCATTGAAATGACCGAGGATGGTCCCAATGGCACGCCGCAAGCGGTCCATTTCGCGGCGGACGGTCTCGCGTTATCGGCGGACGGCGACATTCTTTACTTCTCGCCGCTATCGAGCCGTCATCTGTATTCGGTCGCGACACGGTTTCTGCGCGACCGCAACGCCGATGACGGCGAAGTCGAAGCGAGCGTGCGCGATCTGGGCGAGAAAGGCGCATCGGACGGACTGGCGTCCGATGCGAACGGCGCGGTGTATGCGGGCGACTACGAGCGCAACAGCATCCGCAAGATGCTGCCCGACGGCACCTGGGTAACGATCGCGCACGACCCGCGTATTCTCTGGCCCGACGCGTTGTCGATCGGCACCGACGGTTACCTGTATTTCACGGCGAATCAGCTGAACCGGCAGGCGCAGTTCAATCACGGCCGCGATCTGCGCAAGAAGCCTTATACGCTGTTTCGTATCAAGATCGATGCGCAGCCTTTGGAATTGAGGCCGCAAGCGTTAAACGAATAGCGCTTTTCACTCCTCCTCAACCGCCTTGTCGCGTTCGAGAAACTGTTCGAATGTGCGCATCTCGGCACGCCCTACCCCGCGCGACGCGAGGTCCGCAATACGGTCGATGCGCTCGACCCGTTCCCAACGAATGATCTCCGCGCTGGTCGGGAACGGCGTGCGAATCGCATCGCGATAGATCACGCGATATAAACGCGCCTCGGGCGCACCGCTACGCCACAAATCGTTCGCCGAGAGAATCCGCCCATCGAACCAGAAGCGCGTCCACATCGTCACGTCACCCTTGCGATGCTCGGCCATAAACCCCGCAAGCACGAGCAGCACATACGGCAGGTCGCGCTGGTCGAGCAGCGGATAGGCCCACACGTTCATCACATCCGCGTATTTGACGAGCGCGGTAAAGCGCTCGAGCGAAAGCGCCGGCGCCGTATGCCGCGCAATACGGAAATGCCGCTTCCAGTTGCACAGAAACTGCGCGCGATGCGCGCGCGCCGCATGCGGGTCGGGCACATGCGTGCCGATCTCGAAGCGCTCGAGCTGATAGTTTGTCGTGGTCAGGGGACAGCGCGCGGTGTCTTCTTCGCTGCGATGCTTGAAATAGCGATGGCCACGCCGCTGATGATGCGTCGGCACCAACACGCCCGAACAGAGCGGACAGCGCACCGTGCCGCCCTCCGCGTCGTCGGGAGCGGCGCCGTCGCGAAAGCCATAAGCTTCGATATAGCGTTCATCGAGCGGATGAAGCTCATTGTCCACAGTCATGACGCGCTGACGAAAAAGAACGGGTCCTCGACGGCGTAGCGGAGATCGCTAGTTATCCGGAATGATGGTCGGAAAGCAGGCGCTTGCAATGGTGGTTGCACTTGCGTTTGAAGTCGTGCATGCGGCCCTGCGTGCAGCCTGTTTGTCGCCACATCATAGCGGCCTAAGGTGTCATTTTTTTGCGAATTGTTCCGTAGCATTTTGTCAGCAACATTTGTCACGCTAAAGCAAAACTGCAGCCTCTATCATCTGTCAAGCGAGCCTGCTTTTTCTTTTTTCATGGCCGCATTCATCAAGCATCCGATCGAACGGAGCCGGCGATGCATCGATTGCCCCATACCCTTTCTATTCGTACGCTTAAGCAGTCGCACAAACGCGAGCGCGGCATCGCGATCGTCACCGTGCTGCTCGTGGTCGCACTCGCGGCAACGCTTGCGGCAAGCGTGCTATGGCGGCAACGCGTCGCGACACGCGACGTCGAGAACCAGCGTCTTGCGACCGAAACGATGTGGGTCGAGCGCGCGGCCGTCGAATGGGCGCGCGCGACGTTGCGTGCGCAGAGCTCGACCTCGAACGTCGCGTTCATCGGCCAGGAATGGTCGGCGCCCGTCAACGATGTGCAGCTGTCGAACCTGCTGCCGCGCGATGCGATCGCGGTCAACGGCGAACTCGCGAACGCGTGGATCTCCGGCCAGGTAGAAGACGCGCAAGCGAAGTTCAACCTGGCCGACCTCGTTTCGCGGCCCGGGCCGTCGCAGCCGTGGCGCATCGACGCGAGCGGCCTCGCCGCCTATAACCGGCTGCTGACCACGCTGTCGCTCGACCCGGCGCTCGCGCAGCCCACCGCCGACTACATCCTGCATTCGCTGCGCGACGGCACCGGTAGCGAGAACTGGCCGCTGCAACTCGTATCGGCGGCGGACCTGCGTCGCATTCCAGGCTACGACGCAAGCACCGTCCGGGCACTGACGCCGTTCGTCACCGTGCTGCCCGACATCACGAGAATCAACGTCAACACCGCACCCGAACAGACGCTGGTTGCGGCGATTCCCGGCATAACCGCGGCTCAGGCGCACTCGATCGCCGAGCGCCGCAACACCGCTTACTTTGTCAGCACCTCTGAAATCCCGGTACTGCTGGCTCCTCAGCAAGCGACCGCCACGCTCGCGGAAGGCGCGCTGATCGACGTGAACAGCGGCTATTTCATCGTGCACTGCCGGATCCACTCAGCGCGTATCAACACGCGCATCGATACGCTGATCGCGCGTTACGGCATCGGCGATTTCGCATGGACCTCGGTCATCTGGGTACACCGCGTGGCGACCTGACCGCGCCACGCAGCCCCGAACCATCCGCTCACTCAATTCACCGACGTCTTGCGCGGCGGCTCACGCAAGTCGCTTGCCGCGCTTGCATACCCGCCGAGCGCAAGCCGGTCGAGACTGCTTTCGCGAATCTCCGCCTTCATCCGGTTCCACTCTTCGACGGAGATCAGAAACGCGATCGCCTGCCCGTATTTCGTGACCATCACCGGCGCTTCCACGGCATCGCGCAACGCCTTCGACGGATTGCTGCTGAAGTCGCGCGTCGCCATCGCTACCGCGCGTTGCTCGGCAAGCGGCTCGGTATCGAGCTCGACCTTGCGCCGCTCGCAGCCCATCAGCACGTCGACCGTTGCGGCGCACATCATCTGCGCGGTTACCGCCCGCACTTTCGCTTCGCGCTGCTGCTTGCGCGTGCTGCGCGGATCGATATGCGCGGCAATCGCATCGACGAGCGGCGCGAGTTCGTGCGGCGTCATCCGGTCGTAGCGCTGCCACTGATCTTCCGCGAGCGCGACCATCATCCCCGCATAAGTCGCGGTAACGCCCGATGCGACATGCGACGGCAAGCGCTCGAATTCGCGTTCGTTCAACTCCTGCCGCGCACTGACCACACGCACGATCGCACTCAACACGTTGTATGCAAATGCGGCCACGCCGAACGTCAGCAACGCGGCACGCGGCGGCCCCGCCGACATCATTTCGCCGTTGAAAACAGGCTCGAGCGGCACCGGCAGCGTCGCGCTCCAATGACGGCACGACAGACGCGCAATCTCCTGCGCATCGAGCTGAGCGGCCGGCACGTTCGTCAGAATGCGGATGACGCGTTCGCCGTCTTCATTGCTGCGATCGAGCCGCAATTCGATGCGCCTGAACACAATCGATGCACCGAGTTCGTCGGCGATGCTCACCGGCTGCTCATACACCACGCCTGTTTCGATGCGCCCTTTTTCCACGAGACGATCGAGTTCGCGATGCTCGGGCGTGCAGCCATGCTCCTGCACGATAAACGCGCTGCCGCGGCGCGGCCATCCATTGAGAATCGCGCGCGTGCTGAAGCGCCGGTCGACAATCCATAGCTCGCCCGGCTGAACCGAGTCGAGCAGCGAGCCCGTGATCGCGCGTTCATGCGCGTCGTCGCGTTCGCACGGCACGAGGTCGACGATCATCGCGAGATCGGGGTCGTAGACAATCAGCGATTGCGCGGCAAGCGCGGCGCCACGCAATGCGTTGAGCGGCGTCACGACCGGCGCGCAGCCGTCCGGCCCGGGCGCGCATTGGGTCCCGGCCGGCAAGTGGCTGCTATGCAAGACGCGCAAGCGGTAACCCTGCACGGTCGCCGGGAGTGCGCGCTGCGGCGGCTGCGCAAGCGCGCACAAACGCTGCGCGCTATCGCGCACCAATGCACGGCCCCAGCCCGAACGCGTGCGGCTGATCCTGTCGTGCAGTGCGGTGATCGACGCCGGCCATTCGCGCGGTACGTGCGGAACAGGTAACGCGCGCGCCGCGTCGCTCGACGGGCGCCGCAATCGCGCCGACAGCGTCGACATCACCTCGACGGTGGTGCCGAACAGCGACTCGCGTAACAACAGGCTACCGCGCACGTCGACCTGTTCGAACAGATCGGCCACCCACTGCGCGTCGAGCGCGCATTGCAGCATCAGGCGCGCCATCAAGGTCATCGGGCTATGCTCAACAAAGCGTTGCATCACTGCGCGTATCACGTTATCGCCTCGTCTTTGTCTGGTGAAGCATGCGAATACACTGACACTGCCTGTTTACGTTGCCTGAATTGCTTGCGAAAGCGCCGGCGCTGCCGGCCCCTACTGATTGACCACCATTGACGATTCGTTTTCAGCGACTCAGCATCGTGACTGAGCGGACCGTCCTGGAGGCACCTGCATGTTCGTCGACCCACGCGTGGCCCACGGCCGCGCGAAATTCGAACTCAACCGCTCGCCCCGCCTGTTTGCCGATGAACGCCGCGGCAAGCTTACCGAGATCGTCATGAAAAGCCTCGACGACTTCACCGGCACACCGACGCGTCGCTCATTAATGCGCATGCTGTCGCATCAGGTCGCGCCGAAGCTCGAGCGTCTTGGCCTCGAGCCGTATGTCGGTACGTTCGGCAACGGCGAAGGCCTCTACGTCAACTTCGCGACGATGAGCGCCGAACACGGCCTGCGCGAATTCCAGTTGCAAGTCACCGTGCCCGGCCTCGTGCTCACCAGCTTCTCGTCGACCGCCATCCAACCGCATGCGGTCGCGCGCTGCATGCAGCGCAACGGCGTCATGTCGCTCGACGGCATCGAGCGCGAAACCGGCGCCGCGTTCGTGTTCGCGCGCACACTGCGTGCGTTAGCCCAGCTCGAACAATGGAAGCAGGCCGTCGTACCGACCGCGAACGGCCTCTTTGTCGGCGACGTGGTCGACAACGGCGACTTCCATCTCAAGACCTATTTGCGTCCGTCGTCCAACGGGCGCCCTTCGCGGTGGAGCGGCATCTTCGACCTTTTTTCCACCATGCCCGCCTGGACTCTCTCTCAGATTCATGACGGCAGCGATCTACTGCACTGGATGATCGACGAGATCGTCGCCTTGCGTAAAAGGGCCGCGCTCGCCGAGCGTTTTCCATTTCTGCTCAAGCCCTACGAAAGCGCCGACGATCCGCTCGACGCCGCGTGGCACGCCGCACCCGGCGCGGCGGCGCAGCCCGCGGCGAGCGCAGACGCGCCGTCCTTGCCGCCCGCGACGGGCAGCAATAAGGAAGCATCGCGTCGACCATCGTGAACGCTTGAAGAGGGCCTACATAGACAAGGTCGAAAGCACGCGGCAAAACCCGCAGACTTTTCAGCGCGTACCGTGTCGGGGTCCGGCTTGGGGCCTGGATCAGGACCGGGGTTGGGATCTTTCGACAGACAGGGAATAGAAGGCGCTAGCTCAGCAGAACGATATTGCCGGGCAGCTGCGTGATATGCGCGCCATAGAGCTTGCCGAGCATGCCGACCACATCGTTGAGCTTCGCGATCGGGAACTGCGCCTGGATACGGTTATCGCCCAGCGACGCATTGCGCAGAATGATTTTGCCGGGCCGGTAGCGGTTGATCTCGTCGACCACTTGCGACAGGGGCACGCCGTTGAACACGAGCACGCCGCGGCGCCACGACGTGATAACAGATGGATCGACACCGGACACCGTTTGCACATCGCGATCGTCATAGACGATCTGCTGCGACGGCTGCAGCACCATGCGCCGGCGCGGATGTTCGAAGGCGACCGTACCCGAAACGCACGTCACACACACCTGGCCGCCCACGCGCTTGATATCGAAGCGCGCAACCTGCGCCTGCATCTTGCCCTTGCCCGCCACCACCGCGACGGTACGCAACGGGCCCGCATAACCGGCCGGCGGCTGCGAGGCAACGATTTCCGCTTCGCCCGCGACGAGCTCGACGCCATGCATCGTGTCCTGCACGGGCAGCCGGTCCATGCGCGTCTGCGTATTCATTTCGATGGCCACGCGATCCGACAGCACAATGCGGCGCTGCTCGCCGGTGCCCGTGCGCCAGTCGGCGGCGAAGTCACCGAGCGCGGGCCACAGCTGCATCGGCGGCTTGATCGCGAGCCACGATGCGCCGGCCGCGAGCGCGAAGCCAACGAATGCGCGACGGCCGGGGCGCAGCGGATGGGCCGGGTGGCGGCCGGCATGGCCGCGCCACGCGTTGCCGTTTGCGCGCTCTTCGGCGGCGATTTCCGCAGCCGCGCTGCGCAATGACGTCCACGTGCCGCGCAACAGCTGCGCGGTTTGCGGATTGGCTTCGCACCACTGCTCGAACGCCCGCTTCTCGTCCTCGCTCGCGTCGCCGGAGCGCAAACGGACGAGCCACGCACTGGCTTGGGCGTGGACGTCGGTCGCGGCGTCGGCGTCGGCTTTGTTCATTGGTAGCGTGCTCAAAATTTCCTCGGGCCGGCAGTCGATCCCGCATACGGATCGCCGGCTTCCTGCATGCGCTTCAGGCAGTACTTCATCGCCGCACTCAATTCGCTTTCGACGAGGCGCAGCGAAATGCCGAATTCTTCCGCAATTTCACGGTTCAACTGCCCTTCCACACGGGCGGCCAGCAGAATCGCACGGCGCCGCGGCGTCAAACCACGCAGAATTTCCTTCAGCGCTTCGACCTTGCGGCGTGCAGCTACGATCCGTTCCGGGTCCGCGAGTTCATCCGGCAGTTCGAGTAACCGCTCGACATCGTCTTCGTCGTGCTCGTGGCGCCGCTCGCGGCGATGCTGATCGATCACCACGTTATTGGCCATGCCGAGCAGATACGCATCGGCGTTCGCGACCGGCGTCGCAATGTTCGCGCTTTCGAGGCGCAGCCATGTTTCATGCAAGGCATCGGCCGCGCCGTCCTTCGAACCGGTTACGCGCTCGAGCCGCTTGGCCAGATACGCGTAACGCGAGACGAGCAGCTTCCTCAGTGCCTGCGCACGGCTGGTGTCGGACATGGCCCTTAACCTCGCTTT
Source organism: Paraburkholderia sp. 2C (assembly GCF_054589215.1). NCBI lineage: Bacteria > Pseudomonadati > Pseudomonadota > Betaproteobacteria > Burkholderiales > Burkholderiaceae > Paraburkholderia > Paraburkholderia sp. 2C. The sequence continues at coordinate 786,371 of NZ_BAAILL010000032.1, forward strand.
TCCGCCGGCGGGCAATTGATATGCACGCCATTGCCGGACGGCCGTAACAGAATCGTCACAGGCTCGGGCAGTCCGGGCGGCGGCGCCGCATCGAACTTCAGGGTGCGCAGCGCTGCTTCGATCGCCGCATCGCGCCGCGGCGAACCGCTCGATGCGATCAGTTCCGTGGCGCTGACCGTGCCTTTGTCGTCGATGCGCATTTGCGCGACGAGCCGGTAATTGCCGGGGCGCGTCGCGTCCTGTGCACACAAGGCGTCGGTCAGGCGTTCCTGGATCATGGCCGCATAGGCGCGCTGCGCGCCGTCTTCGCCGAGGCCGTCGACGGGCAGCGCAATCGGCAATGGTTGCGTCTGCACCGATCCGGACGCCGTAACGTCAGGCGCGGCGGATGCGGTCTGCGCGACGATCATCGCTTCTTCCGGACCGGAAAAATCGGCTTGCAGGCCAGTGCCTTCGAGCACGCGCGTCAGCGCGTCGTGAGGCGCGAAGTCACCGCTCACTGCGGCGCTCGTCCTTCCTTCAAGCAGCGGTGCGGGCGCAAGCAAGACCATTTCGGTCATGCGACCGAAGGCCTGGAGCGTCAACGCAAGCGGCTGGGCGGGAAGTTCGAAATGCATGGTGCTTGCGGACGGACTCCGGACAGATTCGGCGTCCTCTGCCTGGGCGCCGCGCATCAGCAGCGCGCACAGCATGAGACATGCGACCAGCGTGACGACACTGGTCGGTGCCCGGGAATCTGTCATGAATGAAAAGCCGGAAAAGAGGGGGCGGCGTGCCGCGCCGTCGCCGCGACCTCGACACAGATGTCGACAGTGCAGCTGGACGACGTATCGTATGTACTGAATGTGACACTCAGAAGTCAACGAACGAGGCGTTCTGACGTGGTTCGCATAGTGGGACGAAGCATCGGCGCGGGCCGATTGCTGAGTCGGCCGCACGATGTCATGGCTCCAGTGTCGGTTGTAGCGCGGCCGAAATCGTGACCTGCCCGGGCTTGTCTTCGGCGCTTGCGCGCACACTGATCACGCGCACGTGATCGTCGCGGCGCACCTGATCGAGCCACATCATCCATGTCGCGAACGGCACGCCCTTCGCATCGATCTGCACGCCTCTGCCGAGCACCGTCAGTTTTGCATCGGCAATACCGGTTTGCTGCAGCGACGCATCGAGTGCGTCGCGCAACGCGGCGCCGGTCGGCGCGCGCCGCGCGGCGGCCGCTTTCAGATGGCGCGCCTGTTCGACTTGCCCGCGGATATCGGCGAGTTGCGCTTCGAGTTGCGGCAGGCTCGCCGCGATCTGCGCGCGGCCGTCGAATGCCGGCTCCCACAGCACGTTGTAGACAATCGCGGCCAGCGCGACCGAACCGCCGGCGAACAGCAGCTTCTGCTCGCGCGGCGGTCGCTCGCCGAACCAGCTTTTCAGCGGGATGAGCGCTGCGCGGATCTGATTGACCATTTGCCGTTGTCCTCCTGTGCGGACAGGCCTTGCGCGGCGAGCCGCCGCGTGAGCCCGTCGCTGTCGACTGTCGTGCCCGGTTTGAACGTGAGGTCGAGCGTATTGCTGTTGTAGTCGAGGCCCGCGATCGCGCTCGATGGGATCGCGCCCAGCGCGCGCGACAGGCCAGATGCGAGCACCGTGAAGTCGTCCGGGCGCAGTTCGCCGGCCGCGCTGCGCAAGCGCGCGAGACCGGCGGCCATTTGCGCATGCGGGTCGAGAATCACGGTCGCGTCGGGGAACGCGGATTTGACGAGCTCGGTCATTTGCGCGTTTAACGCGTCGCGGCGATGACGCAGCTGGAACCATTGCACGTTGATGGCGACGAGCGACATGATTAGCGCTGCAGCGACGAAGCCGATTGCGATGCGCCAAGGTTTGAGGCCGCCGGCGCCCGCGCGCGCGCGGCCGCCGTTGGCGAACTCGAACTGGCAGAGGTCGAAGCGGCAGGCTAGCGCGTCGCGGGCCAGCGATGGCCAAGGGAGCGTCAGGGCTGCTAGCGGGAAGGCGGTTGAAGTTGAGCTCGACGCCTCTTCGAGCGCCAGCGAATACACCACCAGGGGCTGGCGCTTCGCAAGTTCGGCGATCGTGGCGTCCAGTTGCGCGGCGCGGATTGTCATGCCGAAACCGAGCATGCCTTGCCGGACCGCGATTTCTAAATACTCTTCGCCATCACTCGTGATGATCGTGTCAGCGCCGGCCGGGTCGTCGATCGCTTTCCCGACGGCTTCGGCTCCGCTGATGCTGTTGGCCTCGCTATTCAAGCGCCGCCGGATGCCATGCCGCACGATCAGTGCGCTTGCGGCTAAGTCAGTGCTCGCTTCGGCTTCATCTGCAGCGGCATTGTTCGGGTCTTCGGAAGCGCCTTCTTCCGATTGGAATAGCGCATCGCTTTCGCCCGCATCGCTTTCGCCCGCTTCGATTCTGGCCTCCTCGCGCTGCACTTCGCGGGCCCGTTGCGCTGCCGCTTGCGGCGCGCCGAGCAACGGAATGCAATGAATCAACGGCACGGCACGCAGCTTTCGATGTCCGGCCGCGGCGAACCGCTCGATCACGCCCGCAAACCAGTCGCGCTCGACAATCGCGGCGCATCGCTCGCCTCGCTGATCGGCGTGCGGCCCGACTGCGATGTGGCTGCCTTGCGCGTCCTGAATCAGATGCTCTTCGACGACATTCGGCAGCACACGACGCAAACGCGGGCCCGTGACCGGCGGCAGATTGATCTTCAGCAAAAGCGTATCGCGCGCGGCGACGACGAGCACCGTCGTGATCGCGCGCGGCAATTTGGCAAGCAAAGCGTGTCCGACTCGCGTGGTCTCGCCATTGCGATCGAGCAAGGCGAATGGCATCGGCATGGCATCGATGCCATTCGCCGATGCAGCTTGCGCATCGGCGGACGGCAATAGCACGATCAGGCTCGACATAGCGAAGCCTCCTCACGCTTGCACTCACGCGAGTCCTTGCGCTCGCATCTGCGCTTTAGCCGAACGCGATACCGCACGCGACCGCATGGAATGTTCATGGCCGCCGTACCGCAAAGTTGCCGATGCCGGTGCCGACCACCAGCAGGCTTACCGCACCGGATTGAAGCGTAATCGTCACCGGCACCTCGATGCTTTCGTCGCCGAATACGACGCGTTGAATGCCCGCGCCGCCCGTATAGTGAATCGACACGCCCGTGACCTCGGTGTCCCATCGATGCGGACCGAGCACGTCGTCGTTCAACGGCAACCATTTGCCGCTTTCCGCGCGCTGGAAGAAGCGATAGCCGCCGTCCACCGGTTCCCATGCAATCGATGCCGATCGCACTTGCGCTTCGTCATCCGCGGATTCGAGCAGCGTCGCGAGCCGCTGCGCTTCCTCGTTCAGATCGGTGCGTTTGTTGCGCGACGGCGCGAGCGCGACGACGGCGATCAGCAGACCCGCAATCATCAACACCACGAGCATCTCGATCAGCGTGAAGCCGCGCGACGATTTGCGGTGCGCTTTGTGGTTCGCTTTGCGGTTCAATATGCGCCCCGTTGCGCCAAGCCCGCGCTGCCCGCTGCCGGCTATCGGCAAGCGCCGTGGCGCGCGACACGGCTGCCCGCCGGCTACGAGCGAGCTTCGCGATGACAGGTGACGCGTGCGCCTACTGCCACGATCCGATGTCGGCATCGTTCGCCTCCCCGCCTGCCTTGCCGTCCGCGCCGTAGCTGAACACGTCGATTTCGCCGTGCACGCCCGGGCTCAGGTACTGGTACTGATTGCCCCACGGATCGTTCGGCAAGCGCTCGAGATAACCGCCCGATTTCCAGTTGTTCGGCACCGGGTCCGTCGTCGGTTTTTCGACGAGCGCGTGCAAACCCTGTTCGCTCGTCGGATAGCGGCCGTTATCGAGCCGGTACAGATTGAGCGCCTGCATCATCGTGCCGATATCCTGCTTCGCGGCGACGCGGCGTGCCTCATCCGGCCGGCTCATGATCTTCGGCACGATCAGCGCAGCGAGAATGCCGAGAATCGCGATCACGACCATGATTTCGATCAGCGTAAAGCCGCGCTGCGCGCGTGCGCGCCGCGTGTGACATGCACGCCACGTGCCAGCGCGGGTGCGCGAAAACGCTTCAACCGCTTGTCCTTCAGGCATATTCGAACCAGTCATCACAAGTTCACCCTCTCGTCCAAAAATACGGTTACGCGTTGTGTTGCGTGCGGATGCAAGTCACATTGCTCTGCGCTTAGTTCATCGCTCGGTGCATCGCTCAGTGCATCGCTCAGTGCATCCACTCATCAGCTTCAGCCGATGTCGTTTATCTCGACGTCGTTCACACGGTTCAACCAGCGGGAATTCACGCCATGCTTCGCATCAACTTCACGCATCGGTTCATGTCCTTGCCCTTGCTCGGCACGCTCGCAGCCATCGTGCTGTTCATTGCGGTGCTCGCGTGGTGGGCCCATGTTTTCATGGCACCCGCGCCGGCCGCACCGGCTCAGCCCGCGCCGGCCGCCGCGCTCGATACCGCTGCGGGCGCGACGCTGTTCGGCTCGCAGCCCGACCAGGGCCCGCGCGATACGGTGCAACTGCTCGGCGTCCTGTCGTTCGATGCGCATCACGGCGCAGCGGTCGTCAGCATCGGCGGCGAGCCCGCGCGCGTGGTCCGCGTGAACGGCAAGCTCAACGATTCGACGACGCTTAGCGAAGTGCGCGCGCACTCGATCATCGTTAAGCGCGGCAGCTTGCAGCGCGAAATCTCGCTGCCGGCTGTCGAGAATCCGAGCGCGTTCGTACGCTAGCCATTCGCCAGATTCGCTGGAAGCGCGGTTCGACGCGTCGCAAGTTGAACCGAGCATCACTGCACCATGTTGTTCAGTTCGATGATCGGCATCATGACCGCGAGCACGATCACGAGCACCACGCCGCCCATCGCGAGAATCAGCAGCGGTTCGAGCAGGCTTGTCAGGAACATCGTGCGGCGTTCGAGTTCGCGCGATTCGCCTTCGGATGCGCGGTCGAGCATCGTCGTTACGTCGCCGGTGGCTTCGCCCGAGCGGATCAAATGCACGAGCACCGGCGGGAATGTCTTCGTATTGCCGAGCGCGCGCGACAGCGACGTACCTTCGCGCACGCGCACGATCGCATCGTCGATGCTGGCGCGCATGGCGCGGTTGCTCAACGTTTCGCCGGCTGCCTGGAGCGCGCGCAGGATCGGCACGCCGGCGGCGGTCAGAATGCCGAGCGTACTTGCGAAACGCACCGTGTTATAGCCGCGCACGAGCTTGCCGAATAGCGGCGAGGTCAATGCCCATTTGTCGAACGCGAGCCGCGGCCCTGCTTGCTTGAGAATGCCGCGCACGATCCACACCGTCAGCGCCACGCCGATCAGCGCGGCCCACCACCCGTGGCGCACGAAGTTCGAAAGCGCGAGCATCGCGACGGTCAGAAACGGCAACTGCTGTTTCGTGCTGGTAAACACGTTCGCGACTTGCGGCACCACATAACTGAGCAGGAACGTGACGATGCCGAACGCGATAATCGTCACGACCGTCGGGTACGTGAACGCAAGCACGATCTTCTGCTTGAGCGCATTGCTCTGCTCGATATAGTCGGCAAGGCGCGCCAGTACGAGGCCGAGCTTGCCCGTATGCTCACCGGCCGCGACCAGCGCGCGATAGATGTCGGGAAAGTCACGCGGATGCTGCGACAACGCATTCGCGAGCGAATGGCCGCCGACTACTTCGGACCGGATCGCCGCCATCAGTTCGCGCACGTAATCGCGTTCGGCCTGTTCGCTAAGCACGGTTAGCGTTTCGCTAAGCGGCAGGCCCGCGATCAGCAGACTCGCAAGCTGGCGCGTGAGAATTGCCTGCTCGCGCTGCGACAGCTTGCGGCCCAGCGACAAACGTTGGCTGCGCTCGCCTTGCGATCGCTGCGCCGCCAGTTCGACGACGAGCGGCGTCAATCCTTGCGCACGCAACTGACTTCGGCCCGCTCGCGCGCTGTCCGCATCGAGCACGCCCTTCAGCGTTTTGCCTGCCGCGTTGATCGCTTCGTAACGGAATGCCGACATGTCATTCTCCGCCTGTCACGCGCAACACTTCTTCAAGGGACGTGAAGCCCGTCGAGAGCCAACGGTTCGCATCCTCGCGTAATGTGCGCATGCCCTGCTTGCGACTGGTCGCGAGGATTTCTGCATCCGATGCGTTGCGATGAATCAACGATGTGATTGCGTCGTCAACCAATAGCAGTTCGTAGACGCCGCGCCGCCCGGCGTAGCCCGAGTGCCCGCATTTGTCGCAGCCGACCGCATGCCATTGCTTGTGGCCGTCTTCTTCGCGCTCTTCCTTGCACACGGGGCACAAGCGGCGCACGAGACGCTGCGCAAGCACGCCCAGCAGCGACGACGCCAGCAGATAGGGCTCGACACCCATATCGGTGAGACGCGTGACGGCCGAAGCCGCATCGTTCGTGTGCAGCGTCGCGAGCACGAGGTGGCCCGTCAGCGAGGCCTGCACCGCGATCTGCGCCGTTTCGAGGTCGCGGATTTCGCCGATCATGATCACGTCCGGATCCTGACGCAAAATCGAGCGCAAGGCGCGCGCGAACGTCATGCCGATCCGCTCGTTGACCTGCGTCTGGCCGATGCCGGACAGGTCGTATTCAATCGGGTCCTCGACGGTCATGATGTTGGTCGTGGCCGTTTCGAGGCGCGACATCGATGCGTAGAGCGTGGTCGTCTTGCCCGAGCCGGTCGGGCCCGTGACGAGCACGATGCCGTGCGGGCGCCCGATCAGCTTGTCGAACTGGCCGAGCGTGTCCTGCGCCATGCCGAGC